>NZ_JAAFKG010000001.1 GCF_013299185.1 Microcoleus sp. bin48.metabat.b7b8b9.023
GGCAATGGTAATTTTAGGTTTGAGTTTCATACAGGTAAACCCTAATTAAATAATTTGTAGTTACTCAACAATTATTCTCCAATATACCATATTCTGCTAATCTAAAGTTTAGATGCGTTCGCCCTGACCTTGAATGTGAGTGTAAAGAGCGACTGGAAGGAATTTAGATATAATCTTTGTAAAGATTGGTAGCCAGCCTGGTGAATTTGTTATGGCATTAACATCTCGTGTTGTTCATAGCGACTCCGATATTTTAGGAGGAACTCCTGTTTTTGTGGGAACGCGCGTTCCAGTGAAAACTATGCTTGATTATCTTGAAGCTGGTGATTCATTGGATGTGTTTTTAGATCATTTCCCTAGTGTCAGTCATGCACAGGCGATCGCAGCCCTTGAATTAGCAAAGGAAATGCTGAGTGCTTATGCGAATCCTGCTTGATGAATGTGCCCCAAGACCTCTAAAGCGCGAACTTGTTGACTGCGACATACGCACAGTCGTCGAGATGGGATGGTCAGGAAAAAAGAACGGTGAACTGCTGAGGCTCATGAGTCAAGAGGGCTTCACGATTTTGCTCACTACAGATCAAAATTTGCGCTATCAGCAAAATTTACAGCAAGCTGGAGTGGCAGTCGTCGTGCTTGTCGCATCCAGCAACAGGCTGCCTGATTTACCTTTAAACAGCAAGAAGGCTAACGTCTTACCGCGAAGCGGAAGCGTGAGATGAATTGCGCGTGAGTTGACGACAGTCCTTTGACCAATTTCTCCCGCAGGGAGAACAGGGAGAAGGGCAGCTCGGAAACGAACAAACGAACAATTGAATGTCTTGACTCACTACGATTTTTTATATTATCATGAACATTGAAACACGGTAATAGGTCGATGCCATGTACAGAGCAGTTAAGTTGAGAATCTATCCCAATGATGAGCAAGAATCCTATCTGGCTCAATGTTTTGGTAATACTAGATGGTTGTGGAACTATATGCTTAACGCCACAACTACAGCGTACAAAGAAACAGGGAAAGGTCTTTCTAAGATTGCAATGGATAAGTTGCTGCCAGGGTTAAAGAAAGAATACGAATGGCTAAAACTTGCATACAGCCAAGTATTGCAACGAGTAACATTCAATCTGTCTAGCTCGTTTGTCAATTTTTTTGAAGGACGCGCCAAATATCCCAACTTCAAGTCTAAGCATGGTAAGCAATCAATCCAATATCCCCAAAACGTAAAGTTAATGCCAGAGGATTGTGCAATCAAATTTCCTGGTAATTTTGGGATGGTAAAAACTGTGTTTCACAAAGAATTACCAAACGCTAAGTTCACGACTGTAACTATATCTAAAAAAGCGGATGGTAAATACTACGCTTCTATTCTGTTTAATCAAGACGATGAACCTGTATCTGCAATCAACGAGGCTATTGGTGTCGATCTTGGATTGAAAAATTTTGCTACAACTTCTGATGAGTCAAAATATGACCTACCCAAGAAGCGACTAGCAAAACTAGAGAAAAATAGAAAGCGTAAACAAAAGAAACTCTCTAGGAAGACAGACAAAAAATCTAACAAACGTCGTAAAGCCAAAGGTTTACTGGCAAGAGTCTCTAGCAAAATAGCTAGAGTTAGAGAAGATTTTATACACAAGCTATCTCGCAAAATAGCCTACGAAAACCAAGTAATTTGTGTAGAAGACTTGGCAGTTAAAAATATGGTGAGAAATCCTAACTTGGCAAAAGCTATTAGTGACCAAGGATGGGGAATGTTTCTCACTATGTTAAAATACAAAGCTGAGAGATTTGGGCATACGTACCAGGAAATAAATCGTTTCTTCCCATCTTCTCAGCTTTGCAGTGAAACTCTACTACCGATTCCAATGCTGCAAAATGGTTATGATTCATTGGGTGTTAGGTTTGTAGACTGTCCGCACTGTCTGCATCAGCACGATAGAGACATCAATGCTGCAATCAATATAAAAAATGAAGGTTTGCGACTTTTGGCGTTAGGAACTAGCGCTTCTGCCCAAGGAGGAGATGTAAGACCAAAGTCATGACTGACGTAAAAAATCCATGAAGCCTGAGGCAATCTCCAGTGAATTGGGAAGCTTACACTTACCCGTCAGGGAAGTGTAGGTAGTTCACTTCCCCTGATGCCAGATGCTCTTAACGTACTGAAGACCATTGCTCCGGGGCAAGTGATTGAAGTTAAAGGTTCCTGAAATTGATGTAGGCGACGCAGGACAATCGACTTTACGCTCGATCGATCTTGGCGATCGATCGCCCGATCGACTTAAAACTTAAAATAGTGTGCAGAATAACGGATTTGTGCCAAAAGACAGACGAAAATATCGCTACCCCAACATAAATGCTTTGTCTATGCAGCCAATTCGCACATTTAACGTTTCCCCGTCTCTGCCGGCAATTCTCGAACCCCTACGCAAACTTGCCTACAACTTGCACTGGGACTGGAACGTTGATACCAAAGACCTTTTCCGCCGGCTCGATCGAGATCTCTGGGATTCCAGCAATCAAAACCCGGTGCTGATGCTCGGAACCATTTCTCAAGAGCGACTGCAAGAAATGGCAGAAGATGAAGGCTTCATTGCTCAAATGAACCGAGCAGCCCAGCAGCTAGACGATTATCTCAAAAATCGGGCCTGGTACCGCAAACAGCGCGGCACCGATCGCCAGGAATGCTACGCTTACTTTTCGATGGAATTCGGCTTAGTTAAAGCCCTACCCATCTATTCCGGCGGTTTGGGCGTGCTCGCGGGCGACCACCTCAAATCTGCTAGCGACTTGGGCTTGCCCTTAGCTGGTGTCGGACTCCTCTACCAAGAAGGCTATTTCTCGCAGTATCTCAACGCCGACGGCTGGCAGCAAGAACGCTATCCGCTGAACGATTTCTACAATATGCCGCTGCACCTAGAACGCAATCCCGACGGTTCGGAATTGCGGATTGAGGTGGACTATCCGGGGCGCAAGGTATACGCCCGGATTTGGCGGGTACAGGTGGGCACGGTGCCCCTGTACCTAATGGATACAAATATTGAACCTAACAGCCGCTACGACCAAGATATTACCGACCAACTGTACGGCGGTGACAAAACTCTGCGGATGCACCAAGAAATCATGTTGGGCATCGGCGGGGTGAAAATGCTCAAGGCTTTGGGCTTGACAGTTACGGCTTATCACATGAATGAAGGCCACGCGGCTTTCATGGCTTTGGAACGCATACGGATGCTGATGGAGGAACATCACCTGAGTTTCATAGAAGCGGAACAGGTGGTGATTTCCAGCAGTATGTTTACGACTCACACGCCTGTGCCTGCTGGGTTTGACTTGTTCGAGCCGGATATGGTGATGCACTATCTGGGTCAGTATCCCAAGATGTTTGGCTTGTCGCAAGATGAGTTCCTGGGGTTGGGCCGGGAGGATACTAAAGATTTGTCTGGGCCTCTGAATATGGCAATTTTGGCAATTAAAATGTCGAGTTTTGTCAACGGGGTGGCGGCTTTGCACGGTGTCGTGTCGCGCCCGATGTTCCAAGGGTTATGGCCGGGTTTGCCTGAGGAAGAGGTGCCGATTACTTCGATTACGAACGGGGTTCACGCTCGCAGTTGTGTGGCGAAGTCTACTCAGGAGTTGTACGATCGCTATCTTGGCCCGGATTGGGAAATGACTCGCAAGGACGATCGACTGTGGGATCGGATGTCATCGATTCCTGATGAGGAATTGTGGCGGAATCACGAACGCTGTCGATCGGAGTTGGTAGTATTTGCGCGGGAGTGGCTGCAAAAGACTCTGCGCGAGCGCGGGGCGGCTCAAACCGAAATTGAACACGCGCGCGAGGCTCTCGATCCGAAGGTGCTGACGATCGGGTTTGCACGCCGTTTTGCTACTTACAAGCGGGCGACGCTGTTTTTGCGCGATGTCGATCGAATTATGCGGATCATGCGGGACAAAAACCGCCCCGTGCAGTTTGTGATTGCTGGGAAAGCTCACCCGATGGATATTCCGGGTAAGGAATTGATTCGGGATATCGTTCACTTTATCCGCGAGCACGAAACCATCAATTCGATGGTGTTTCTGCCGAATTACGACATTAACGTGGCTCGGATGATGGTGTCCGGTTGCGATGTGTGGCTGAATACGCCGCGCCGTCCCCGTGAGGCTTCTGGTACATCGGGGATGAAAGCTTCGATGAATGGTTTGCCAAACCTCAGCATTCTTGACGGTTGGTGGGATGAGGCGGATTATGTTCGTACCGGTTGGCCGATCGGACATGGCGAGTTTTACGAAGATACTAAGTATCAGGATGAAGTCGAGGCGAATGCTTTGTACGACTTGATGGAAAAGGAAGTTGTACCGCTGTTTTACAACCGGGATGCTGATGGTATTCCCCGCGGTTGGACGGCGAAAATGAAGGATTCTATTGCTTTGAACTGTCCTTTCTTCAATACTGCTCGGATGGTGAAGGATTACGCGCGGCGGGCTTATTTCCCCGTGAGCGATCGCTATCACACCATGACTTCCGACGGATGCGCTCCGGCGAAGGAGTTGTCTCAATGGAAGAAACACGTCCTCGGGAAGTGGCAGAACATTAAGATTGAGGCTGTTGATATTTCCCAGGATAAGGAAGTTAAGGTCAATCAGTCGATCGCTGTTAAATCTCGCATCAATCTGATGGGATTGACACCTGCGGATGTGCAAGTTGAACTGTATCAAGGTTCGGTTGATGCTAACGGAGATATTGTCGGCGGCGTGCCGATGGTAATGGAGTATTTGGGTGAAGATCCTAATAATGCCAGTCTTTATACGGCTGACATTACTTATACTTCTAGCGGTTTGCAAGGTTTGTCGCTGCGGGTTTTGCCGAAGCACGACAATCTCAGCAGTCCCTATGAAGTTGGTGTGATTCTCTGGGCACATTAAACAGTTGACAGTTGACAGTTGACAGTTGACAGTTCGGGCGGCGCCCCCGTGCCCGCCCTCTTAGTTGAGTGTTGACTGTTGACTGTTGGCAGGAGAATAAAGGAAGATTTTTCTAATTCTTCCCCTCTCCCCCGGGAGCATCTGTGTTTTGCAAAAATCATTTTTTATTAGACCTCTTGCATAAGTCTTCGATTGATACATAAACCGCAGATGTCAGACAGATAAACACAGATAAACGCAGATGATTTTAGGGTGTCTTCCGATTTTTGCAAGAGGTCTATTGTAGTGCGAGCGTCCCCGCTCGCGTGTGTGTAAATCACGCGAGCGGGGACAGCACTGTAAATGCAAAACACAGATGCTCCCTCTCCCCCTCTCCCTTTCTCCATTTTTATCAAAGTTGCGGAATGACTATGTAGCCTGTGGTGCGATCGCCCAAAACCAAATTGCGATCGATTCCCCAGTACCACCAGTGAGCGCCGATATAAGCGCACAGCAAGGCATCTAGCTGGTCTTCTAAGGCTTTGAGAGTTGCAACACTGGTGGGGATTTCGGGGAGCTTGGAACCACCGCTCACAGGCAAGATTCCTGTGCTACAAGACAGATTTAGAGAAGGTTCAAGGCTCGGTAAAATATCGATAATATACTGGCAGAGTTTCATCAATTCTAATTGACGCTCTGCCAGTTTTCCTTTTTTGTATTTGATGATTCTATCTAATTTAAATAAGTTGATTGTGGCTGGATGGGGAAAGACTTCTATTTGATATCTGCCTAGTTTCTTAGCTTCAATAGTTGGTGAGTGGACAAATCCTCTGGCTTCCAAACAAAGGCCGAATTCGACGGTTTTTTGGGCGAAGGGCCTCGAAAGGTTGGCGGGATAGCAGCCTGCGTGGTAGCGCCCGAAATGTTTGTGGGTGAGTTTGTCAGCCTCGCGCATTCCCGTTGGATTGGTGATGATTGTGGGGGCGTCTACGGCGATGATGGCTGGTTCGGTTGACCCGATTTGGCGATCGATCCAGGTGAGGATGTCGTTAAGTGATTGTTGGCGATCGCACTCGATGAATTGTAATTGGTTATTTTCCCAATTTAAGCAGCACAAACCGCTGGCGCCTGAACTCCAACCTAAATCGATGCCGATAAATTTCATAATATTTTTAAATTAGTCCTGGACGCGCGCTGAGATTAGAAACCCGGTTTCCTCGTATATTTTTCGTTCCTGTCCGCAAAATCTCATAGAAACCGGGTTTCTGACCCCCATCTGTCAGCCGTGATAATTATACATAAAAATCTAGCTGCGGATTAGGATACAGCGGTGCCGTTTCCCTACAGATGCTTGTGTGCGAGAGATAATTGCACTATCAAAAATATGATACAATGATAGATATAAAATTGGATAGGAGAAATATAGTATGTTGGCAGAAACAGAAAAACGCTACTATACTCCCGAAGAATATTTAGCTTTAGACGAAGCTGCGGAATACAAAAGCGAATATCTAGATGGAGAGATATTACCGATGACTGGTGGAACAGCTAATCACAATAAAATTGCTGGGAATTTATACAAAAGATTTCCCTTGACTGTAAGCGGGCAAAATTACGAGATTTTTATCAATGATATGCGGTTGTGGATACCGCGTTATCGTCTGTACACTTATCCAGATGTGATGGTGATTCAGGGTGAACCGGTTTACCATGGAAACAACACCACGACTGTGACAAATCCGTTGCTAATTGTTGAGGTTTTGTCGAAATCTACTAAAGATTATGACAGAGGGGAGAAGTTTCTTTATTATCGATCGATTCCTGAACTTCGGGAATATATTTTAATTGACCAATACAAATATCATGTTGAACAATTGACTAAGACGGCTAATGATAAATGGCTCTTTACTGAGTATGAGTCAGAAGATTCTGTATTAGCAATGGACTCGGTTGAGTTCCAAATTAGCTTGACGGATATTTACGATCGCATAAATTTTGAAGTCGCAGCAGAATAGACTTGTTGCACAATCGTTTGGCAGCAAGGACTTCAGCCATCAGTCTGCTGAATTCGGGCGATCGCACGAACCGCACTCAACTCTTCTCCTGTTTCTCATCCGATGGCGGGGGCTGTTGTTTCATTTCCTTTTGATATTCTCTAGCAGCTTGTTCTAAAACGAAGGCTGCTAAGCTGCTGATTGAACGGCGTTCCCGATCTGCCCACTCTTCCAGGATGTCATAGATTCCATCGGCTAAATAGGTCGCTAAGCGTTTGGTCATAAGATATTCACTATTTTTTAGTTTAAGCTGATCGCAATTGTGCTGTATCTAGACCATTTTGTCGAATATGGCTCATTTAAAGCATTTATATATGCTATATCCATGCTATATTCTGAACAAGTCAAAAGCCAGCGCGATCCCTAGGAAAGTTCTTCGCTGGCTGATGGCCCCCAAATAAGCAAGGAGACAATCTCTATGGTAAGGCCTGGAAGCGACGAGAGCGAATATAGTCGCGGCTATCAACAAGCTTTGAATGATTTTGGCGTGACGCAACTGCTGTCACGCATCCGCAACTACTCGGATGACGATTTTGATGCCACTGGCGCGCGCATGACTGGGCCAGAGCTCGAAAGCTTTGCGGTGTTTCTGATTCTGCGTGTCGGCGCGAATCTGAAGGGAAGTGCGATCGCCCGCTATCTCAACACTCTCAGAAAAGCCAATTCTCCGGTAATTGCCGATCGCGCCTACCAACTCAACTCAAATGCGCGATCGAAAACATCGGAAGAGTCAGATCGCATTTCTTGGGCGATCGTCCGAATTTTACCGAATGCTCAGCATTATACGATCGCCCGTTTTGTCAACCGCCAAGATGCGGACGATCGGCGGAGGGCGTTGTGTCGGTTTATTCCGGGGGGTGTGTTTGAAGTTGTGATGTGCGATCGGGCTTAATCAATAAATACCAATAAAGAGCGATCGGCTATCATAATACCTAGATACTGTAAAAAAACGATGCCTGCCAAAGACCGATTTCATGATGCTGTTAAACAAGCTCTTTTGAAGGAGCAGTGGGTAATTACAGCAGATCCGCTGATTCTCAAGATAGATAAGGTGAAGTTTGAAATCGACTTAGCAGCAGAAAAAGTCTTTGCCGCTGAAAAGGCTGGACAAAAGATTGCTGTTGAAATCAAAAGTTTTTTGAATACCTCAGCGGTGACAGACTTTCATTCGGCGTTGGGACAGTTTTTGAACTACCGCTTAGGATTGCAAATGAATGAACCAGATAGAACTCTGTATCTGGCAATTCCTCTCGATATATTTGAATCCTTTTTTCAAGAAAGATTCACTCAGGAAGCCGTCAGACAGTATCAAGTGAAGTTAATCGTCTACGAACCAGTGCAGGAGGTAATCATTGAATGGAAAGAATAGAGCAGTACCGCCAATTTATCCGCCAGTTGCTAACCACTCATGCCACAGTCGATCCCAATTCAGATTTGGATGTTGAATGTCAGTTGGTGTTCGATACAGAACAAGATCATTACCAAATTTTAGACGTTGGCTGGGAGGGATACAAGCGGATTTATAACTGTTTCATTCACTTAGATATCAAGGATGGTAAAATCTGGATTCAACGCAATATGACAGAAGCCGATTTAGGACAAGAATTAGTTGAGATGGGAGTACCCAAAGAGGATATTATTTTAGGGTTGCATCCACCTTACAAGCGTCCATATACTGGCTATGGAGTTGCTTAGTAAATGTGTAAGGTTCCCCAGAAAAACCTGTTGAAATCGAAACAATCAATGTGTGACGCAACCTAAAAGTTGATTTAACTGTCTAACGATTAGCATCGAGACAATTTTGGCATCCCATCACCCCCCCGACTTTATTTAGAAGGTTTAGAATATCCAGGACTTAAAATTAACAATTGATCGCCGGATTGACTTTGTTGAATCGCCATCACTAGCGGACGAACTTGAGGGTCTTTTTGCTTTGCTGTTGTTAAAGCAGGAAACAGATAAATCCAGTTTCCTCTCTCCAAAAGCAACCGCCAAACTCTAGGTTTTTCGGGATTATTTCTATCAGTATCTTCCTTCCTTAACAAATCATCAAATGAACTTTTATCGCCAATAAATCTATACTTTTCTAGAGTGAGTTTGTCATCAAAGATATTATTGAGTTTCCTGCCTAAAGCAATATTCTCTTGCTTGGCGACTAAAGTAACTACAGGTAAAGTCGAAGCTTCGCCCGCATCGCGTCCGGCATCGGCAATACCTTTGTCGCGAGCAAACCCAAACAAAACCACCAATACCAAACTGACAATAATAATTTCGTCAACGAGCGATCGCAATAATTTTATTGAGTTTAATCGATTCAGATTAAATTGTTCCCAAGACTTTAAAATCCGGTAAATCGACTTGAATCTTCTGCCGTAAAGATAGGACAGCCACCATGTAATTGTTCGATTAATTTTAGTGGCAACTGTCTTCTGGATACTGTTAACTAGCCACAAAATCATATAAATTGCTAGGATTGTTAACAGAAGAGCGATCGCACTTTTAACAATGGTCGATCCATCAGCAAAAAATACCTGAAGTGGCACGATAAAAAATGATTGTACTGGTAAATCGAGGGTCATTAGATTGATCTGGAAGTAGGAAAAATAAGACCAGCGATAAATCCAGCCCGTAAAAAACAAAGCGATACTAAATAACCCAACAACACTAGCAAATTTGCTTAAAATGTTGGATTCGGGAGTAGGTTGAGGAGAATTAGCCACGGAATCACCTTGAAAAATGTGAACTACCATTATATAATACTAACGGGTTTGGGGTTTATCCTTCAAGGGGTTTAGAGGAAATATGAAGCGGAAAATACTTTCATTTCTAGTTGTAGCACTTATTATAGTAACGGCGGGTATGGCAGCACAAGTTAATGCGGCTAGTCAAGGTATCCAGAAACACAATTTGCAATTGGTACAAGCACAGGCTAATACTAGCAAGCCCATATCCATAGAGTTGCCGACAGATGCAAAAATTTTAATGAATAAGAGCAAAGAAGAACTAAGCGGTCAAGTTGTGAAGATTGATGATAAGTCCCAGGAATTATCCATCCAGCGAGGAAAGGAAAAGATATCGCGTCCCTTCAGTCAAATTAATAAAGTGGTGTTTTCTGACGATCCCAAAGATCGTAAAAGTAGTCAAAATATGCCTCTGAAGGGCGACGTTACTTCAATGAAAGGTCGTCCAGAGACTTGGCCCGATATTCCCATGAACGCTTTTCGCTTGGTAAATCCGAATAATGGTCAAGCAGAGGTAAACTTAGGGTCTGTTGTTCCTCCCGATCAGCTAAAAAGTATTCACTCAGTTCTGAAGGGAGATGGGGAAACTAAACGAAAATTTGTCGTAAATGAAATGCAATTTAACGTGCCAAAAAAGACGATGACAATTACAGCGACTCCCTATTAAGTCCGTCGCGTCGTCAGAAACCGGGCTTTTTACAAGAATGTTTCGTTGTTACCCGCAGATTTGATAGACTTTGGCTTCGCTCAGTGCTTTGGTCAGAGTCTGTAAATTCTGTAGAATTAAAATCCCAACTCTCTTTAACGTACTTTCGGAACCAACTAAGATGTTAGTCATTTAAATTTATTGCCTCAATCCCTTGCAATATAGGGTCTAGCCCACAAATAGTGCAGTTTGAATGTCGAACAGCTTAGACCAATTCTGAATGCAAACAATCTGGTCTTCGTAACGAATAATGTGTCAGACTTTGCCGATCATCTCGACTTACAAATAGAAAACTGGTATGTCTCAATATCTCTTGCTCATCGCAGAAGCAATGGTGGAAGGGATATCCATATTAAGTAAAGATTCTGCATTTGATGCCTATCCTATTAATCAAATTTGGTGAATTATGAAAATGATGAAACGACTTAGCCCTAGTGTTTTGGTTTTGGGTGTCTGTCTAACTCCTCTGACTGTGTCAATGATGGTTCAACCTAGTTCGGTGCAAAGTCAAGATTCACAATATGCAAAATTAAAGTCACTTAGACACAAAGCAACAGAAGAGACACAAAAACAACCCGAACAAGCGCTAGCAACATGGGAGGAAGTTCAAGCCATTGCGCGACAAATTCCAGATATAGACAATCAAGCCGTAGCACTCAATGGCATTGGTGAAGCCTACAACAGGCTCTCCAAGATGACAGAAGCATTGGAATCTTTTAAAAAAGCTTTATCAATTCTGCCACCAGAAGGGGATAGTGCGGCGAAAGCTGGTACTTTGAAGAATATTGGTATGCTGTACAACAGCATTTCTCAGCAGACAGAAGCATTAAAATACTTAGATCGGGCTTTACAAATGACAAAAAATATAGAGAATAAAGATTTACTAATAACAGAAAGAGTGAACAATCGCGAGGAGCAAGCTCGTATTTTGATTGTTATCGGTCAAGTACACAATAGCATTTACCAACAGGAAAAAGCATTAAAAAATTTTCATGATGCTTCACTAATTATGGAAGAAACAAAAAATCTTGCTGGGAAAGCTGTTACGTTGAATGATATGGGTGTAGCATACAAAATCATGTCCAAAGGAAAAGAAGAAAAAAAGTTTGCAAAAATAACATCACTAGACAAAGCATTAAAAAGTTTTGAAAAAGCTTTAGAAATCAGAGGAGAAGGAGATAATAGCCCAGAGAAAGCGACTATCTTATCTAATATTGGTGAAGTTTATAATAACAAAAACCAACCACTAAAAGCATTAGAATTTTTGGAAAAAGCTTTAACAATTACGGAGGCATTTCCCTATCGCGCCGGGAAAGCTGTTACTTTGAATCAGATGGGTATAGCGCACAAAATCATGTCCCAGCCACAAAAAGCATTAGAATATTTGGAACGATCTTTAGCAATTACGAATGAAATTGGCTATCGTGCCGGGGCAGCAGATACTTTTAGTAATATTGCTGAAGTACGCCGAGATATGAAACAACCGGATAAAGCGATCGACAATTGGGAGAAATCTGTCAAAATTACTTTAGAAATTCGGAGAGACTTACGGCGAGAAAATAGACGAAAGTTTCTAGAAGCTGAAAGCGGGCCAGCGATCGCCCTTACCTCCCTTCTCATCGACCAAAACGACCAAAACCAAGACTATCGCGCTTTCCAATGGATCAACATCGCCACCACAGCCGATCTCGCCGACTACACCCGTTTAATTGGCGCCAAAGTTAAAGATCACGAAGCACAAAAAGCCATTGACGAGTTGGATGAAAAAAATAAAGAACTCCAATACCTTCGCAGCCAACTTCAAGGCAATTTGTCAGAAAATCTCTCAAAAGATATCCCCGAAAAAATACGGAAAGTAGAAGCAGAATTTAACAAGGAAGCTGAACACAGTCGTGCCCTATTCCCAGAAGTCGCCGAACTATTTGAAACCACACCCAAAGACATCGACCAACTGAAAGCAAGTATCGCACGAGATACCGTTGTCATTCAACCCGTCTTGCTGGAAAATGTCAGAGGTGTCCCCAATACGATCGCCTTATTTGTCTTAACAAAAGACTATTTAACGGTTCAAAAAGTTCCGATTCAACCCAAACAATTCGACAAACTACTCACCGAACACCGCGAAGAAATATCAAACTTTTTATCCGCCGCAAATAAGTACCAAGAAACTGGCGGCAAACTATACGACTTCCTAATTCGCCCTGTAGAAGAAAAAATACAGGCATTGTCTCCCAAACAATTGAGCATTATCGCCACAGGAAAATTGCGTTATATCCCATTTGAAACGCTGTATGACACAAAAAAAAATCAATTCCTGATCCAGAAATATCCCATCAACTATCTCACCCGTATTTCCAAAATGACAATACCAGATTCAACTTTACGAGGCCCAGTCTTAGCATTAGGAAATCCCGTCACTCGTGCCCCCTACAATTTACCAAATTCAAAACGGGAAGTTGAGAGAATCACCCAAATTATTCCCAATAGTCTACCCCGTACCGGCAATGCAGCAACCCTCAAAGAATTCAAAGATCAAGCACGCCACTTTCCCTTTTTGCACCTAGCAACTCACGGCTGTTTTCAACCGAAAGGCTGCTGCTTGCTTAAATCTCCCAATTGTAAGCAACCCGACAGAGTTGATTTAAAGCCGAATACTATCCTGTTTGCGAATAATGAAGAATTTAATATTGGCGATGCCGCCTTATTGAGATTGGAAAACACGAGACTCCTGACATTAAGCGCGTGTCAAACGGCAATAAAAACTAACTATAACGATGAAGAAATATCGGGAGTTGCCTATGTATTTGAGCGTGCGGGTGCACGAGCTGTGATTGCGAGTCTGTGGAATGTTGCGGATTCATCTACTAAAGTTTTGATGGTTCAATTTTATCAGAATATCAATAAAGGGATGAGTAAAAATGAAGCTTTGCAACAAGCTAAGTTGAGTCTAATAAAGGATAATTTCCATCCGTTTTTTTGGTCGCCGTTTATTTTAATTGGCGATCCGCGGTAGTTGCAATTCAGCGGTGGTTGAAATTCGGTTGAAACCGGGCGGTTGAATACCCGGCGGTTGGAAACCGCGTCTACACAAACAAAACCCGCCTTCGCGGGTTGAAGAGTAGACAGTTAAAATTAGTAGACAGTTAAAATTACACAATCTTCAGTCCGCGGAGGCGGACATCGTTTGTGTAGATGCGGTTTCAACCGCCGTCTGCATCTATAAAATCTTCTGTGTAGATGCGGTTTCAACCGCCGTCTGCATCTATAAAATTTTCTATTTGGCATCCAAAAGATGCGATCGCACAACCAATCGCCCAAACCGGCCCAACTAAATTTATACACCCAAGACGGCAAATACAACACAACGTATACGGTTTGCCACAATGCCCGAATCGATCGCACGCCCTACATTAGGAAGAGTAAAGAAAAGCAGTCCAAAGCTGTAGCAGTAAAAGCCTCACCGATGCAACCGTCCCCCAACAGGTTCGGTAAATACACCTTCATCGCAAGGTCTAACCGCCCGCAGTATAGAGATAAGCACCCTATCGAAGACTGTTGATGCAAAGTAAATGATTTTCTAGAAACTTCTTGAATAATCAGGTAAAAGCTGGTAGTGTCGATCGAGTGTTGAAGCATCAAGCTGCTAAATATAGCAGTTTTGTAGTAGACATAACGAAAGAATACACATCAAAAACCTGTTCAAAGTGTGGACAGAGAATTAAATGGCGCTTTCAATATTTCGTTGAAAGCTTTGAGAGATACCTCCTTGACGGGAGAGCTTGCTGCTTTCACCCGTCTTGCCATACACGGCTAATTCTGGCTTAGTCCTGGATTTACCGGGTTAAATGTATCTGACTACCCGTAAACCGCGAAGTAGAATCGCAGTTCTGAATAACCAGACTATCACACAGATAGAAAACCAAAATTTTGTAGAGATTGGAGCCGGAACACCCCTATGGGAAAAGTAGTTGGAATTGACTTAGGTACGACAAACTCCTGCGTCGCAGTTATGGAAGGCGGCAAACCCACCGTCATAGCCAACGCCGAAGGGGGTCGCACCACACCTTCCGTAGTAGCATATGCTAAAAATGGCGATCAACTCGTCGGACAAATCGCCAAGCGTCAAGCCGTGATGAACGCCGAAAACACCTTTTACTCAGTAAAACGGTTTATCGGGCGTCGGGTTGACGAAGTAACTCACGAAACTACCGAAGTTTCCTACAAAGTCCTGAAAGTTGGCAACAGCCTGAAACTAGACTGTCCCGCTCGCGGCAAGCAATTTGCTCCCGAAGAAATTTCCGCGCAAGTGTTGCGTAAACTCGTAGAAGATGCCAGCAAATACCTCGGCGAAACTGTTACCCAAGCGGTAATTACAGTGCCCGCTTACTTCAACGATTCCCAGCGCCAAGCTACTAAAGACGCGGGAAAAATTGCCGGTATTGAAGTTCTGCGGATTATTAACGAACCTACAGCAGCAGCTTTAGCCTACGGATTAGATAAAAAGAGCAACGAAACCATCCTCGTATTTGACTTGGGTGGCGGTACTTTCGACGTATCGATTCTCGAAGTCGGCGACGGTGTATTTGAAGTGCTAGCAACTTCTGGAGACACTCACCTCGGCGGTGACGACTTCGACAAAAAGATTGTTGATTTCATCGCCGGAGAATTCCAAAGAGCCGAAGGAATTGACCTCCGCAAAGATAAACAAGCACTGCAACGCCTGACGGAAGCAGCCGAAAAAGCCAAGATTGAACTGTCGAGCGTTACTCAAGCAGAAATCAACTTGCCGTTTATTACCGCGACTCAAGACGGGCCAAAACACTTGGACACCACCTTGACTCGGGGCAAGTTTGAAGAGCTTTGTTCTGATTTGATCGATCGCTCTCGCATTCCCGTAGAAAACGCAATCCGCGACGCCAAACTCGACAAATCTGCAATTAATGAAGTTGTCTTAGTTGGTGGTTCTACGCGCATTCCAGCCGTGCAAGAACTCGTCAAAAAAATCCTCGGCAAAGACCCCAACCAAACGGTAAACCCGGATGAAGTGGTCGCAGTCGGTGCAGCAATTCAAGCAGGCGTGCTCGCAGGCGAAGTCAAAGACATCCTGTTGCTCGACGTTACCCCGCTGTCTCTCGGCGTCGAAACCTTGGGCGGCGTGATGACCAAAATCATTCCCCGCAACACCACAATTCCTACTAAGAAGTCGGAAACTTTCTCGACTGCTGTAGACGGCCAAACAAACGTGGAAATTCACGTTTTGCAAGGCGAACGGGAAATGGCAAACGACAACAAAGATTTGGGAACCTTCCGCTTAGATGGAGTTCCTCCAGCCCCCCGCGGCGTACCTCAAATTGAAGTTACTTTCGATATCGATGCTAACGGTATTTTGAATGTAGCTGCTAAGGATAAAGGTACTGGCAAGGAACAATCTATCAGCATTACCGGTGCTTCTACTTTGCCCAGCAATGAAGTCGATCGGATGGTTCGGGAAGCCGAATCGAATGCTTCTGCTGACAAAGAACGTCGCGAAAGGATCGATCGCAAAAACCAAGCCGATTCTCAAGCCTACCAAATCGAGAAGCAGTTGGCAGAATTGGGCGATAAAGTTCCTGCTGATGACAAAACCAAGATTGAAGGCTTGCTAAAAGACTTGCGGGCTGCGATCGAGAGTGAAGATGACGATCGCATCAAAACCCTAACAACAGAGTTGCAGCAAGCATTCTACGCAGTCAGCAGCAACCTGTACCAACAAGCAGGCGGCCCCACTGACGGCCCCGGCGGCCCTGGAGACGGCGGCCCGACTGGCGGCGGCGACGACGTGATTGACGCCGACTTCACAGAAGGCAACAAATAGCAGGCTAAACTAACAGCCAGCAGCTAGAAGCAAGAAACCCGGTTTTGAATAGAGACCGGGTTTCTCTGTATGATAAAAGTTAACACCTTCATGATTCGGCGATTGAAATCGCTTCTACAAAAACGAAGTCCGCCTCCGCGGACTAAGAAATAAAGTCAGGAGTAATCTAAATGTCTCGTCCTCCTATACAAAATTCCCCCGCAAATACTTCGAGCAAATCTCAGGCTGCATCCTTGCGCCGACTCCGCCGCATCAGCCATTTACTCGACAACGCAATTCCAATTCCCGGCACAAAATACCGCATCGGACTCGATCCAATCTTGGGACTAATCCCGGGCGGCGGCGATTTAGTCGGCTCAATTTTTGCAGGTTATGTTGTGTTTAAATCTGCTCAAATGGGAGTGCCACAAGAGACCTTAGTCAAGATGGCCGCTAACATCGTATTTGATACAGTTGCAGGCACTGTACCAGTTGCCGGAGACTTGTTGGATGTTGCTTGGAAGGCTAATGTCAAGAATATAGAATTACTGGATGCTCATTTAGGTAGCCCCGAACCTGCTGGCAAAAAAGCTGACTGGTTATTTGTCGCTGCTTTGCTGTTAGGTTTGACGTTAATTGTCGGAGGCATTATTTTCTTAAGCGTTATGCTTTTCGGGTGGTTATTCCGAGTATTTACGGGGGGTTGATGTTGGATTTTAGGGTAAAAATTAGAGATTTGCGATCGCCAGCAACAACTTACTGACTCCCTTCCTTCCTAATTCTTCCTACCCTTCGGGAACGGCTTCGCCGAACGCGCCCTTCGCGTCTTCGCGGTTCAATAAGATCCTGCGTCTCAATCAAAAATCCAAAATCTAAAATTTAAAATTTGGTTGACGGCGGCCCCCATCTGCGGCTACCCTGTGAAGTAAGAGGTTGCGAAAGCTTGTAGAAGAGGCAACCCGCGTCGCCCAAAAATCTAGTTGCACTGCCCAAAGCTGTAGCAAGCAGCAATGGACAGCATAACCGCCAAACTGGTACAAGCAGTCTGGAGGCTCGGAGTATCTTAACATTCTCTGTGGCCGCCCTGCTGTGTGTTGAAATGCGGGGCGGCTGGATTTTTGGGTTTTTCTAGAAAACCCAAAGTCAGGAGAACATAATATGTCACAGGAATTCGTGCCCGACGAAAACGAATCTGTTAGCGAAGCCCTCGAAGAGGATTGTCAAAATTCGGATCCAACAGCCATATCCGAACAGGATATTGTGGTGGTAACGGTTGTGGGTTCGCCCCAGGGTGTCAGGGAAACGATTCTCACTTTGTACCGATTGGGATTTGCCGAAGTTGGCGATTGGAGTCCCGTACAGCGCGCGGCAAATCCTGGCCAGGTGATGAGTGTACTGATTCGTCGGAAGCGGGCTGACGGTACACAGCCGAGAAAATCTGGGCGGTAAGTTGCAAGGTTAAGTCCTTTTTAGGGCTTACGCATCGGGCCTAGAAACCGGGTTTTTTCGAGAAGACGCGTTGTGATTCGCAGATTTGGCAAAAAACCCGGTTTCTTTAGTCCCAGCGCGCCCGAGTCTTCAGAAACCGGGTTTTTTCGAGAATACGCGTTAAAGCACGCAGATTTGGGAAAAAACCCGGTTTCTTTGGTCGAAGTGTGTAACTTATGTCTGAATTTATGAATAATTTTAGGGTAAAAGTAAGAGACTGGCGATCGCGGGCAACAATTTACTGCAAGCTTCCACCAACGTCGCCGCACTCGGTAAACTAGCAATAGTCCCTTTGAGAATCTTCATTGCCGTTTTCCCCGCCTTTTGCATTGTGCTTTCTTGGGGATTTTGCCCTACTTCTGCCAAAGTTTTTACCTGTTCCAAGGCTTCAGCTTTATCATCATCAGATAAATTAGTGTCAGCTTCGATCGCGCTTTGTAACTCAGTCAACAATTCTTTGATTTCCGGTTGGTCGCTTTGAAGAGAGGCTGGTAGCTGGCCGATCGCGTTGGTAACTGTACCGCTGATCTCGCCTATGTTCAATGTTGATCCAGTAACATTTCCCCCAACATTGATATTTTTGCTGCTACTGTCAGTCATAGATTTACTTTCTGATGTGGTGTTCACTTCTATATTATTATAGATTACTCTTTCTGCGGAAGCCATACTAAGTTTTCTTAAATATGCGATTTGTTCGCGATAGTCTTGAATTTTACTGTCTTTAACAGCGATTGCTTGGCGACAGTCTTGAATTTTACTGTTTTTAGCATCGATTGCTTGGCGACAGTCTTGAATTTCCTTGTCTTTAGCAGCGACTGCTTGGAGATAGTCTTGAATTTCCTTGTCTTTAGCAGCGATTTCTTGGAGATAGTCTTGAATTTCCTTGTCTTTAGCAGCGATTTCTAATTTGTGTTTTTGCCTTAATTCTCTAATTTTTGCTTCACACTTTTGTTTCAGCCGAGCCAGTGCTTCCTCATTTGACATAAACTAAAAAGAAATTTATTCTGGCTTGTTGTCTTGGCTGGAATTAATCACGATCGGATTTTTAGCCAACTTGACAGTCAGTTCTCTCAAAAAAGCTATTTCCTCACGATACGTCTCTATTTGAGCATCTTTTGCTTTGAGTTCGGCTTGATATCTTTCTTCGACTGCTTTTATTGAAAGTTGGTAGTATTTCAACAATTGATCTATCACTAATTGAAACAGCCCAGGTGAGTTAGGTAACTGATTAAGATTAGTGGTAAGTTTGCTGCTGATTTCATCTAACTGCAAGGATGCGGACTCATCAAAAGTTTCAATCGCAGGCAACAATTTACTGCAAGCTTCTACCAAAGTCGCCGCACTAGGTAAACTAGCAATAATGCCTTTCAGAATTTTCATTGCGGTTTTCCCCGCCTTTTGCATTGTGCTTTTTTGGGGATTTTTCCCTACTTCAGCCAAAGTTTTTACCTGTTCCAATGCTTCAGCTTTATCATCATCAGATAAATCAGTTTCAGCCTCGATCGCGCTTTGTAACTCAGTCAACAATTCTTTGATTCCCGGCTTGTCACTTTGAAGAGAGGCTGGTAGCTGGTTAATCGTGTTGGTAAGTATACCGCTGATCTCGTCTATGTTCAATGTTGACCAAATAGTATGCCCAGCGAACCCAGCAATAAAGTCTCCCCCAACCTGAATATTTTTGCTGCTGTCACTCATAGCTTTACTCTCTTATGTAGATTTCACTTTTATATTATTATAGATTACTCTTTCTACGAAAGCCATATTAAGTTTTCTTAAATATGCGATTTGTTCGCGACTGTCTTGGAATTTATTATTTTTAACAGCGATTTCTAATTTATGTCTTTGCCTAAATTATCTAATTGTTGAGTAGACTCTAGCTATTCGTTATTCGTGTTGGTAACTGTACCTTCTATATTACCTATATTCAACGTTGACCCGATCGCATCTCTAGCCACATTGAGGTTACTGCTTTTATTTCCCGTGGAGTTACTCTCTGCTGTAGCTTTAACTTCTATGGTAACAGGTTTAGCAGCCTGTTGTATAGCGAGTCCTTCAAGAAAAGTTATACGCTTGTCTGTCTCTTCTAATCTTACCGCCATGAGTTCATAACGTTGTGTAAAATTTCTATGAATATGCTCCTTATTAGCATCTGGTGGTACGCTAACTTTGACAACAATGACTCCATCGCCTTTATCTTCCATACCCTTAATATTAAGTTTCATGCCTTCATTTTCCACTTGCAATTGGTTGAATACAGTACCAAACGCTTTCCAGTCAATGCCGTTGCGAAAAATTAGATCGATGGTATTCAAAACCTTCTCAAACAGTTTGGTAAATTGTCCTGGTGCAAATTCGCCACTGCTGGGGCAGCGTTCGCGATCGTCAGTCCCCGGTTTGGGATTTTCCAAGCGATAAACAAACCGACAATCAACGCGATCGAGCTTTGTATTAGCGTCAATGTTCCAAGCTTCCAAACAAGCACCTGTAAAATAAGCTGCTGTAAAATCTGTTGCCAAAGCTTGAGTTTCAGTGAGGTTTGCCCATTCCAAATTAGCTTGATGCAAAGTTGCTTCGCTGATGTTAGCCTGCTTGAGATTAGCCTCATTGAGATTAACGCCTGTCAAGTTTGCTCCTTGGAGATTCGCACCAACATAGGATTTTTTGTAGCCATTGCTAGTGATGAGTAATTCTCGGATGCGGGTATCAGCTAATATCGAATTACCGACTCGCGCGCGATCGAGTTTTTCTGTATTGCGGAAGCAAGTGCGAGTGAGATTGGCTGTTCTAAAATCTGTACTTTTGAGGGTTGCTTCAGTGAAATTGGCATCAGTTAAATCGGCATTGCGAAAGCTAGTGCCACCCGTAGCGGCAAAGACAATGGCAACGGTGCGAATCAAGGCCTGTTTCTCATCCCCCGCCAGCGCACGCCAAGCAACGTAAATACCTAGTGCTACCACTGCCACTGCGACTGCGACTGCGACTGCCCCTGCGACTGGCACTGTCACCGCCGCTGCCCCTACGACTGCCACTGCGACTGCCATTGCGACTGCCACTGCCACTGCCACTGCTCCGGCTACTGCCCCAGCCACTGCCCCGGCCACTGCTACTGCCACCACTGCCATTGCCGCTGTCACTGCCGCTGCCCCGGCCCCGGCCACTGCCCCTGTCACTACTGCTGCCCCTGTCCCTGTCCCTGTGGCTGCCACTGCCACTGCCGCTGCCCCTGCGGCTGTCGCTGGCACTGCTGCTGCCGCTGCCCCTAGACCTTGGCGGATAGTAGCTATAAATAAGATTGCCAAAACTATCAACACAACTACACTGGGAAAAATGGTGTATTGTTTGATGTTATCTGAGGTGAAAAAAAATGCTACCCAAAAACTAGCAAGGATTAATATCAATCCTGATATTGCCGATAGAAATAGCGAGATAGTTACTAGAAAAATTGTCCAGCGACGTTGGAGCCCTGCTTTGGCACGGGTGAAGTCAGCTTCTTTGAGGATGGCATTGGTGAAGTTTGCGCCTCGGATGTCTGCACCGATGAATTTTGCACCTGTGAGGTTTTGACCTTTGAAGTTGCGGCCTCGGAGATTTTTACCGGAGAAGTCTTGGGGCATGACTTTACGCAGGGAGATAGTGGCTATTTTTTCATTGCGATGCTGTGGCGATGACCCTGACAAAATTTTATTTTAACAACGAATCTGGCAGATCAAACAGGACTTACGCACTCCGACAAAGAAACCGGGTTTTTCTGAATCTGCGGGCTGCAACGTGTCTTTTCGTAAAAAACCCGGTTTCTGAGCCCCAATGTAAATTTTATTAAAGCTAGCCTGCCCTATGTTCGGCTTGCAATCGCTGATATTCAGCTAATTCCGCTGCTAAATCTGCCTCTATTTCATTGCGATTAGCATGATAGTAAGATAAGGCTGCATAGACTTGCGCCAAGTTTAAATACGGAATCTCTTCGAGTATTTCTTCTACACTCAGTCCTTGTTGATTCCAAACGGCAATTTGAGCGATAGAAATTCTGGTTCCCGCAATTCGGGGCCGCCCTCCACAGGTTTCAGGCGTACTGACAACCAGCGTGCCAATGTGGATCGCAGTTGTTGACATACTTACCTCTTAAGCAAAACTCAAACAAGCTAAAATATCCTGTTGCGTGAGATAGGGAAAATCATCCAGAATTTCTTGATAAGTCATCCCAGATGCCAGATATTCCAACACGTCATAAACCGTAATTCTCATGCCACGAATACAGGGTTTGCCACCACGCTTCCCCGGTTCGATCGTCACGATCTTAGCGATGTCTTGTTCTGACATGACATTTTCCCTTTAGCTACTGTGTTCAATTCTAGCATCAGAAGATAGCGATCGCCCCGCAGATTCTCCTCTCGGACGATCGCACTTATGGCATCAACCAACCGCAAACTCCGTAAATTTCCGTTTATAAGGAGCGTGAAACCCTAAAACAATATCGCTTTTAGGAATTCCTGCTGCCACTAAATCATCAACTATACACAAATCCGTCCAATCTTCTTCAACCCAAATTTTGCCATCTTTAATACGAAGATACATCGTAATGTGGCAGATCCGTTTTTTTCCCTCCCAACCAGAGCGAAACCACAGATATTGATCTCGTTCTTCGTCAAATGCAAGGCGGCTGTCTGTCTCTAATTCATCTAGCGCCATCAGTCCCTTGACGCCGAGTTCATAATATTCAGTCAATATTTTTTCGATCGTACTCCGATAGTATTTTAGTTGATCCATTGCAGGATTTCCTCCTTTTCCATTTCAACTACCATTAACAAAAGCTTATTTTCCTTAGTAATTAATTGTATCGATTTGCGTTGAAAAAAGTTTTTATAGACAACATCGTCAATTGCTAAATACAGCTTGTATTCTGGCTCTGTGAGTTGAATCAGATTTCTGTAGACCATATATTGACCGAGTGCGCCGTGGAAATCATACATTAGCGATCGCCCAACAAAGCTCTTAATTTCAACAACTATCTTTTGTCCCTGACGTTGTGCTGCGATCGGCTTTTCTGCTGCTAAATCCGCATATAACTCGGCATCCTCATATTTAATAAAGTATGGATCGGCCGTAATTGTCCAACCGTCTTTCAGTAAGGCATTTTTAACTTGGTTGTGGTAGATATCTTTAGCAGGCATACATTAATCTGAGTTTTCAGCTACCTAAATTATAGTCATCTTGACGAGCATACTCCCATCCGTTAAATGCCGCCTGCGTCGTTACCGAGATCCCATGCGTTAAATCCCGTACATTGCGAGTAAGGCCGAACTTGCTTCTGCTATATCTTTTCGCCGATCGCCCCCCGCCATGCAATAATGATATGACTTGCACAAACACTCTATCAGTAGTGTCACCCTTGCCCGCATTACTACTACGGGTAGCGTCTCAAATCTTAATTTGTGCAAATTCCCAATTAAACCGGCTGTCGCTCTACACAATTTTCCCCTAATGGCTGAAGTCCCCCAATCTCCCACAGAACTTGCCGAAGCCCTCAGAGGCTTGACAGATATCAATTTCCAATTACCAGATCCCGAAGACGAACAAATACCAGACTTCGATTTTGACAATCAGGTTGACAATGCCTGGAAAGTGTGCGATCGTTTCGACTTACAAACCGACATCTGGCGCGGACAAATTCTCCGCACAGTCAGAGATAGAGAAAAAAAAGGCGGCGACGGACGCGGTACCGGCTTCTTGAATTGGCTAAAAGAAAGAGAAATCAGCAAAAGTCAAGCCTATTCATTGATAGAATTAGCTAAAAGTGCCGATACTCTAATCGAACAAGGAGATTTAGACCCAGAATCCATTAGGAACTTCAGCAAAAGAGCCTTTGTAGAAACGGCTAAAGCATCTCCAGAAGTACAGCAAATGGTAACAGATGCGGCAGGAAAGGGCGATCGCATTACCCGCCGCGAAGTCAAACAACTATCCGATGAATGGATGGCAATGAACTCCGATTTATTGCCAGAAGAAGTCAAAGAAAAAGCATCTAGCGGTTCTCTTCCTTCCCGCTATCTGGCTCCTTTAGTCAAGGAAATGGAGAAACTCTCCCCATCTCACCAAAGCGAAATTCAAAAAGAAGTAGCAGAAAATCCCGACGTAGATACTGTCAAACAGCTAACTTCCGACGCCAAGAATTTATCGAAATATCTCGATGCGGCCGCCCAAGTCCAAGCTCTCAACCAGTCTCACCTAGACATGGAAATGGCTTTGGAAGAATCTTTGCGAGTCGGCTGTTTGGGAACCACCGCCGATGTTGTCAAACAAGCTGCCTTGCTAGAACAAACTGTAGTCAAACTCTACACTGTTTGGAAGCGTTTAGGAAGTTTGGCAGATAGATTGTACGTGGATACAGGAGCAAGCACACCAAATTTACGCTTACTTTTGGGATGCTTGGACAGTCTTTCGGGAGAAAAGATTGAAGTGGATTTCGGCGATGGAGAACGCTCGATTCGCTTGCAAATTATCAGCGAATAGCTCAACCTTGACCTGGGTTCGTAGTGAGGACTTTAGTCCTCTCCAAATGCGGACTAAAGTCCTCACTACGAACCAAATCTGATTCGCTTGCAAATTATCAGCGAATAGCTCAACCTTGACCTGGGTTCCTAGTGAGGACTTTAGTCCTCTCCAAATGCGGACTAAAGTCCTCACTACGAACCAAATCTGATTCGCTTGCAAATTATTAGCGAATAGCTCAACCTTGACCTGGGTTCCTAGTGAGGACTTTAGTCCTCTCCAAATGCGGACTAAAGTCCTCACTACGAACCAAATCTGATTCGCTTGCAAATTATTAGCGAATAGCTCAACCTTGACCTGGGTTCCTAGTGAGGACTTTAGTCCTCTCCAAATGCGGACTAAAGTCCTCACTACGAACCAAATCTGCGTCAATCCCTGTTTATCTGCGGTTAAAATTTCTGATTTTGTTCCAAAGATAGCGCGGATTCAAATAACGCCGATATTTGGTAACTACTTCTTTCCCCAAAATTACCACGCTCAGCCAAAAACAAACTTCGGCTAGCACAGCTAAAACAACATCTATTTGTGTTTTTTCGGCGATGCTCAGCGGTAGGAATGGTACAACAAACAAGATTGCCAGCCAGGGCAAAAAAGATGCAATAAATAAAAACCAACCCAGCTTTTGCAGATTCTGCATAGATTTCATTTACTGGATAATTTTATATTGCACGGCGGTAGCCCTAACTGAAATTATAGAGAAAGTCTCGCCAAAGTCTCCAAGTATCTAGAAATTATCTGCATTAATCTATAGCAGATACATTTAACCCGGTAAATCTAGGAATCCACCCAAATCTACTGTGTATGGCATAATCTGGAAAGCTTGCAGCTTACCAGACATGGAGGTATCCCTCAAAGCTTTCAACAGAATATTGAAAGCGCCGTTTAAATCCCTGTCCAGAGTGTGTCCGCATTCGGGACATTTAAACGTTTTTAAGCCGCCCAACTTACTATGGATATGACCGCATTTTGAGCAAGTCTTACTGGTGTACTCTTCTGTCACGTCTACTACAACACAACCGTACTTGGATGCTTGATGCTTCAACGTTTGTTTAAAACGATAATGACTCAAAGTTACCATCGCTCTAGCTGTCTTCGTGGCAAGTTTTCGCTTACCCTTTTTTACCATTTGCTGCGTTTCAAATGTTGGCAAGAAAATTAACTTATACTTGCTAACTAGGTAATTAGCCGCCTTATTGTGCAATTCCGAAACTAAGTTCTTAATCTTAACACGAATCCTGGCTGCTACTTTTCTCGATCGATACCGCAGCCGCTTAAACTGACTACCTTTGCTTTTTCCGAGCCGAGACATTAACTTGTCTAAATGTCTGGCTAACCGATAAATGCGACCGATATCACTTTTGCCTAATTTCAGTATATTATGACCGTCAAATCCTGTCATAAATGTTCTGATTCCCGGGTCTAAGGCAATCGCTAATTCGGATTGAGTCGGAGGCGGTGCAACAGTGTCAACCGCATAGCAGATAAACCATTGATCGTTGATAATACTAAGGGTTGGTTCGTGTTGCATTACCTCCACTATTGCTTCAGACGCTTTAAAAGACAAGCCTTTGGTTTCGCGCGGATAGAATGTGTTTGATTTCCAGTTTGCTGTTTGAAACCTAATAGTTTGAGTAGGAGCTTTACAACTTCTAAATTTGGCTGTACCTTGGGATTTACAAGCTGCTTTGTGTGCTTCACAGGCTTGAAATACTGCTAGTTGACGCGGGTTGTATGGCTGTTGAGACACCCATTCAGGCGCTGAATCCATGATGCGTTTACGCAATTCATATTTACCGATTTTTTCATTTTTGAGAATGGCAATTGCTTGATTGTAACACCATCTGCTTGCGGCTATCCATGTCCGCCATTTCTGAGCTAGTTTTGTTTCCGGGTAGACTCGGATCTTTTTGGATAGTAGATTTGTCTTGACGCTGGGAGTAGAGTCCGCAATCGTCAGCCTGGATGATTCATAGGATATCTTCAACCATTTCTGGTTGGGGAGATAAGTCTGTTCGGCACAGAACCAGGAGTTAGCAATTTTGCTGTTGACAGATCCACTTGATAATATGGATCTGTCAACTCCTGGGCGCGAGTAGGTCAAAGCGATCGACGACCACAACTGTCTCGATATCTCCTGACATGACTTGTCCCAAAAAGGCAAGAATTTCTTGGCGCGTGAAGTTGAGTCCGTATCCAATGTATTGGAATTCATCATACACGGTGGTTTTTTGTTGATTACATAGTATCAATGTCTACCGCTATCTTCAAGGAATTTACAAGAAATCGTTTACTATACGAAAGCAGTTCTCAAAAAAAGTGAGGTATGCCCAATTCCCTATGCCCTATGCCCAGTCGTACCTAATATGGGATCTCGAAAGGCTATAGCATCTGCGGCTTGCCTTTTATTTCCAACTCAATTCTTAATTCCCGTCGCTGCAATTCCCCGAATAAACTGCCGCTGGCCCGCCAAAAACAGCAACACCACTGGGATAGTCCCAATTACCACCGCCGCCATCAACAACTGCCAACTGCTAGTAAACTGTTCCTGAAACTCGGCCAACACTAACTGCACAGTCCGCAACTCTGGCCGTGTCGTAAAAACTAGCGGCTTAAACAAATCATTCCACTCGCCGATAAAGGTAAACAAAAACAGCGTCACCAAAGCAGGGCGCGCCAAAGGCAGCATCACCTGCCACAACACCTGCCAGCGGTTAGCCCCATCCAGCATTGCCGCCTCCTCCAACTCCACCGGAATTGTCAGAAAATACTGGCGCAGCAGAAAAATTCCGAAACCGTTAACCGCCGTTGGCAAAATCAGCGCCCCGTAAGTATTCAGCAAATGGCCCCACTTCAAAACCATGAAAATTGGAATCACCAAAAGCTGAAACGGAATCACTAACGTCGCTAAAACCACCAAAACAAAGGCTTTTCGCCCCCAAAACTTCAGCCTCGCCAAAGCATAACCCGCTAAAGCAGAAGTCACTACCTGAAAACCAGTAACTGCGATCGCCACTAGAGTAGAATTAAGAAATGCCAACAAAAAATTACCCCGGCGCCAAGCCTCCTGATAGTTCCCAAAAGTCAGACCTGTGGCCTTGACATCCACACCCGATGGTGATAAAGAAACCCAAAAAACAGCAGCCAGCGGCAGCAGCACCAGCCCAGCCCCCACTAGCAACAAAATAAAACTCAGCAGTTCCAGTGCTTGAGACCTGTCCCACGATTTACGCATAAACTTGTGAATTAACCTAAAATAATAAGCTTGTGAGGCTCTCAAACCCGATCGCCTTCCAGATTCCCACACAACCGTAAATTTTTAGTCGAAAATAGGTAAAGTGTAGTGCACGCGACCCCAAAATTTAAAGGGGTTTCCAAACATCCTACAAGGTTATACGAGGAGACGACATATCTATGCCCCAGCTTGAGGCCAGCCCAACAATTGACTTTCAAACCGAAACTTACAAAGACGCTTACAGCCGCATCAACGCCATAGTGATTGAAGGCGAACAAGAAGCTCACGACAATTACCTGCAACTGGCAGAAATGTTGGCTGACAAAAAAAGTGAGTTAATTGGCTTGTCCAAGATGGAGAACCGCCACATGAAAGGCTTCCAAGCTTGCGGCCGGAATCTCAAAGTCACGCCGGATATGGTATTTGCCAAGGAGTTCTTTTCGGAATTGCACAGCAACTTCCAAACGGCATCCGCCCAAGGTAAGGTTGTAACTTGCTTGCTGATTCAATCACTAATTATCGAGTGTTTTGCGATCGCAGCCTACAACATCTACATTCCCGTCGCCGATGACTTTGCCCGCAAAATCACCGAAGGCGTCGTCAAAGAAGAATACAGCCACCTCAACTTTGGGGAAGTCTGGCTGCAAGCTCACTTTGAAGAATCCAAAGCTGAACTCGAAGCCGCCAACCGCCAAAACCTGCCCATCATCTGGAGGCTGCTAAACTCTGTCGCAGACGATGCTAGCGTTTTGGGAATGGAAAAAGACGCCTTAATCGAAGACTTCATGATTGCCTACGGCGAAGCCCTGGGTAACATAGGGTTTAACAACCGCGACATCATGCGGATGTCAGCACAAGGCCTCGCAGCCTAATCAATTTGGAAATAAGGAATGGGATAAAAATTAAAAATTAAAACCTTTTAATTTTCCCTTCTTCCTTCTGCATTACAAGGTCTTGTACCCCAATAAAGTTGGAAATAAAGAACGGGAACTAAATTAAAAAAAATTAATTTCCCTTCTGACAACTAACAACTGACAACAGACAACTAACAACTAACAACTGACAACTAACAACTGTCAACTGTCAACTGTCAACTGTCAACTGTCAACTGACATCTTTCTTCTTCCTTCATTTGACAACTTAATGTTTGGTCTAATCGGTCACTTAACCAGCTTAGAACACGCCCAATCAGTAGCTAACGAGCTGGGCTATCCAGAATATGCCGATCAAGGGCTCGATTTTTGGTGCAGCGCACCGCCCCAGATAGTCGATCATATCACTGTCACTAGCATTACCGGGCAAAAAATAGAAGGCCGCTATGTGGAGTCGTGTTTTCTACCAGAAATGCTAGCCACTCGCCGGATCAAAGCAGCCACTCGCAAAATCATTAACGCGATGGCACACGCTCAAAAAAACGGGATTAATATCACTGCTTTAGGCGGCTTTTCTTCGATCATTTTTGAAACCTTCAACTTGCAGCAAATTAAGCAAATCCGCAATCTAAAGTTGGAGTTTGAACGCTTCACCACTGGTAACACCCACACGGCTTACATCCTCTGCCGCCAAGTAGAAGAAGCAGCCCCCAAATTGGGGATTGAACTTTCAAAAGCTACTGTGGCGGTTTGTGGTGCTACTGGGGATATTGGCAGTGCTGTCTGCCGCTGGCTGAATGTTAAAACTAATGTAGCAGAATTGTTGCTCATTGCCCGCGACAAAGAACGATTGCAAGATTTGCAATCGGAATTGGGACGAGGCAAAATCATGGATTTGGAAGAAGCTCTCCCCCAAGCGGATATTGTAGTCTGGGTAGCCAGTATGCCAAAGGGAGTAGAAATTGACCCGAAGACATTGAAGCAACCCTGTTTGTTGATTGACGGTGGTTATCCGAAAAATCTGGCAACTCAGGTTCAGCATCCCGAAATTTACGTACTCAATGGCGGGATTGTCGAGCATTCCCTCGATATTGAGTGGAAGATTATGAAGATTGTGAATATGGATGTGCCGGGCCGGCAGTTATTTGCCTGTTTTGCGGAATCCATGCTGCTGGAATTTGAAAAGTTGTACACCAATTTTTCTTGGGGACGGAATCAAATTACTGTAGAAAAGATGGAGCAAATCGGCGCAATTTCCGTTAAGCACGGTTTCCGACCTTTGATGTCATTTTGATGTAATTTGTTGAGGTTATTGGTTATTGAGGAAAGTTTTTCTGACAATAACCAGTAACTTTTTTTTGAGAGTTGAGAGTTAAGATTGTGTTCGATCGCACAACTCGAAGAAAAGTTTTTGGCAGCCAGCACAAAGAGTGCCCCTCGGTCAAAAATATACAGCTAACGTTTATTTAACAGACACGATCTAGTAGTCTATCGCTCAACTTATTCAATAGATTGAGCTGGCATCAAATTGTCCCCGCAGTTTTTGATGGTCATGACTTCGATGATTTTTTTGCCCATTGCTTCGGAGATGTCGAGAGCTTGGGAAAGTTCAACTAAGAAATCTTTTTCCTCGGTTGTGAAAACTCCATCTACCAAAACCAAATCTGTGGCAATTGCAAAAGCTGTTTCTCGAAGCTGAGCATTCAATGCGTTTTTAGCTGCGGCAAATACTTCGGCCGGAGTGTACTGACTGCTCAATTTCAGAACTTTCTTAAATAGTTCTTGGAAGTGTTCGCCAGAATAAGAGCCGAACAAGCGAATGTGATTGGCGGCAAGGGTTTGTCTTTCGGCTTCGGATATTTCACCGTCGGCGGCAACAGCTAAGACTGAAATAGCTGTCAAAGCTTCCGACGGACTGAGTTCGATCGCACTTGTATCGCTTTTTGCGCTTTGGAACAATTCAGCAGGGTTAGGTCTTTTGTGGCTGTGGGCGGGCATAGGGGTAGCTTAAACAGTTGACAGTTGACAGTTGACAGTTGACAGTTGTCACGAAGGAAGAAGGAAGAAGGAAGAGGGAAGAAGGAAGAGTTGACTGTTGAGCCGGGACAGTTGACAATCAAAAATCTTCACTCCCCAATCCAAAATCGTTTGACAGTTGACAGGAAAGCAGTTGACAGCTACCTGGAAGCAAGAGGATTGGATTAATGAATAGTCTGATTTTAATTTCTACCTACAAGAGTTCTGGCTTTAAACCAATTCTTTCTGGTAAAACTCTCGGATCAAGCAAAAATAGTGTAGCAAAAAACGAGGCTCAAGCCTCAGGTTTTCAACTCTGGTTGCGAAGCAAAGCACAATTCAAAATTCAAAACTTCCGATAAACCCTCTTTTTCAGCAACACCTGACAGGGTAGGATCGGGAAACAGTCGATCGACTTTCACGTTAAAAACCCTATAGAAATTATCAGCGTGGCAAACCCAGACCGCAAACCACTACTCCTAGATTTTGAAAAGCCACTGGCCGAACTCGAAACCCGAATTCACCAGATTCGCGAACTTGCCGCAGAAAACAGCGTCGATGTCACCGACGAAATTCGCAAACTCGAAGCTCGTTCCGCCCAACTGCGACAAGAAATTTTCAGCAGCTTGTCCCCCATGCAGCGCCTGCAACTCGCCCGTCACCCGCGCCGCCCCAGCACCCTCGACTACATTCAGGCAATTAGCGACGAGTGGATCGAGCTCCACGGCGATCGGCGCGGGGGAGACGACCCCGCCCTCGTCGGCGGAATTGCCCGCATAGACGGGCGTCCTACAGTCATCATCGGCCATCAAAAAGGACGCGACACCAAAGACAATATCGCCCGCAACTTCGGGATGGCAGCTCCCGGCGGCTACCGCAAAGCCCTGCGGTTGATGGAACACGCCGATCGCTTCAGTATGCCAATTTTCACCTTTATCGACACTCCGGGGGCTTGGGCGGGCTTAGAAGCCGAACAGCTCGGACAGGGAGAGGCGATCGCCTGCAACCTCCGAGAAATGTTTCGCCTCGACGTTCCGATTATTTGCACTGTCATCGGCGAAGGCGGTTCCGGCGGCGCATTAGGTATCGGCGTCGGCGAGCGGCTGTTAATGTTAGAACATTCCGTGTATACCGTAGCCACCCCCGAAGCTTGTGCGGCCATCCTCTGGAAAGACTCCGGTAAAGCCAACTTAGCCGCCGAAGCCCTCAAAATTACTTCCTGGGATTTGAAAAACCTCGGCGTTCTCGATCAGATAGTACCCGAACCCGTTGGTGGCGCTCACTCCAATCCCCTGAAAGCTGCGGCTATGCTCAAAGGAGCTTTGTTGGAAAACTTAGCAGAACTGACACAGCTCACCGGCCAGCAGCGGCGCGATCTCCGGTATCAAAAATTCCGCGACATCGGTGTGTTCACTGAAAAGGTTGCTTGAGCCGATCGCTCCTTTGAGTTATTCGTTATGAATTACAAATTTCTTAACTTAACACTCATAACTAATAACTCAGACCTGACTGTTCTGCGAATCTGTCAGCAGTGTTATAATTTCTCAGGTGAGATCGGCTTAACAGTTCTTAATGTTTCTCTCATAATTAATTGTTATCACCCGCAGCAGACAGTTGTCTGATTTGCCGAAACAGACTGCAACACTTGACAGGTAGTTGCCGATCGAAAATATGCGAAAAGTAGTCCCAGATGCCTTGGCAATGGGATAAAAGGTTTAGTAGTTCGCGGGCGTCAAGGTAGCACTTGCCAACTAATTTCCGTGTTTTTCCGTAAAATTAGGAACGATCAGGACACGCTCATGAACGATCGAACAACAAAGCAGGCTCTGATTACCGGAGCCAGCAGCGGTATTGGCAAAGCGACGGCTCTAGCGTTCGCTGCCGTTGGCATAAATCTGGCCTTAGTTAGCCGAGAGTCAGAAAACCTAGAAGCCGTTGCCGCCGCAGCCCGAGAATTCGGAGTGAAAGCAGAAGCTTATCCCTTAGACTTGGCAAAAATTGAGCAAGTGCAAAGCAGCATCAGCGCGATCGCAGCTCAATTCGGCCCCGTAGATATCCTGGTCAACAGCGCTGGCATGGGCTACACCGGCTCGTTGACCGAAACGCCCCTAGCCGACTGGCAGAACGTTCTAGACCTCAATCTTACTAGCGTTTGGCAGTGTATTTTAGGAATTTTGCCGGGAATGCGCGATCGGCGATCGGGAATCATCATCAACGTTTCCTCGATCGCAGGCACCCAAACCTTCCCCAACTGGGGAGCCTACTGCGTCAGCAAATTCGGTCTCATGGCTTTGTCCAAGACATTAGCCGCCGAAGAACGGGCTGGCGGAATTCGCGTCACAGCAATCTGTCCGGGTTCTGTCAACACTCCCATGTGGGACACAGAGAGCGTGCAAGCCGACTTCGATCGCAGCGCGATGTTAACTCCAGAAATCGTCGCCCAATCAATCCTGCACGCAGTTCAGTTACCGGCAAGTGCAGTCATTGAAGAAATGACGCTCATGTCCAACGCCGGAATTTTGTGAACTTGAGATTGTAGAAAGCTGGATTTTTATCGAATTCAACAATCTTTGAATCTCTCGTTCTATCCCTCAATCGAAAATCGAAAATCGAAAATCGATAGGTATATGCCGAATCGAAAATCGAAAATCGAAAATAGATTCATCCTCACACCAACTTTTTATGACAATTGCATCGAATAACGGTACGAACGGCTCAAACTCAATCTCAACTGACACCATGAAACAGCCCGCAACCGCCGATAACAACTTGCCCCGCATCGCCACTCGACCCGATCGCAATTCCTCCCACGGTCAAGAATCCAACGTTCCCGTAGCCTCAGAAATAGGTCAGGAAGAAATGATGGAAGCCGTTCGGACAATGCTGCTGGGAATAGGAGAAGATCCCGAACGCGAAGGATTGCTCAAAACCCCGAAGCGGGTAGCAGAAGCAATGCGGTTTCTCACCAGCGGTTACAGTCAATCCCTCGAAGAACTCCTCAACGGCGCTATCTTTGACGAAGGTCACAACGAAATGGTACTGGTGCGAGATATCAGCGCCTTCAGTATGTGCGAACACCATATGCTGCCATTTATGGGTCGAGTTCACGTAGCTTACATTCCCAACCAAAAAGTAGTGGGACTGAGCAAACTAGCGAGAATTGTCGAAATGTACAGCCGGCGATTGCAGGTACAAGAACGTTTGACGCGCCAAATTGCCGAAGCAGTTCAGACAATATTGGAACCACAGGGAGTGGCTGTAGTAATGGAAGCTAGCCATATGTGCATGACGATGCGGGGCGTGCAAAAACCCGGTGCTTGGACAGTGACGAGTGCGATGTTGGGCGTGTTTCAGGAGGAACAAAAAACTCGCGAAGAATTCCTGAATTTGATCCGCCACCAACCGGCATTCTTTTAGTCAGTTGACAGTTGACAGTTGACAGTTGACAGTTGACAGTTGACAGTTGTCGGTTGACAGTTGTCAGTTGTCAGTTGTCGGTTGACAGTTGTCATATCAAATCCGTTAGTGTCGTCCTGTATTCATCTCTCTCTTCTCTTCCTCTGCGTTCTCTGCGTTCTCTGCGGTTAAATCATTCCGGTACAGCCGGAATTGATATCAGTTGTCGGTTGTCGGTTAACAGTTGACAGTTGTGATTGGGCTGATGACTGCTGACTAATGATGACTTTTCACCAGCCCCAAAACGGGTACCGTACCACGTACAGTCCATAAATGGAGCTCCCAAAATTTTAGAGTGTTGTTCAAGCTGCCAGATTCAAGGCTGCAAGTAAATCTAAAATCTAAAATCTAAAATCTAAAATCGACTGACGATCGCCAAATAAGCTCATAAAATAGACGAGTGACTTATGGCTTGTGACTAAATGAATCCTATTAAATTCGGTACAGATGGCTGGCGCGGCATCATTGCTGACGATTTTACATTCGATCGCGTAGCGTTGGTAGCTCCCCTAGCAGCACAAGTTCTCGCACAAACCGGTGGTAATAATGCCAGTAGCGGCACCGTAATTGTCGGTTACGACCGCCGATTTCTGGCTGAAGATTTTGCCAAAAACGCGGCTGTGGCAGTCCAAAACGCCGGATTTGACGTGTTCCTCAGCGAATCCTACGCCCCAACTCCGGCTTTTAGTTTAGCTGCCAAACAATTAAATGCTTTAGGTGCGATCGTCCTGACAGCCAGCCACAATCCCGGTGCATATTTAGGATTAAAAGTCAAGGGCGGATTTGGCGGTTCAGTTTCGCCCGAAGTTACGCAACAGATAGAAGCAAAACTCGAAAATCCGGCGGCACTTTCAGCAACTCCCGGAAAATTGGAAAATTTCAATCCTTGGCCGGCTTACTGCAAAACCTTGCGGGAAATGGTGGATATTGAAGCGATTAAGGGGGCGATCGCATCCGGGAAAATTACAGTATTTGTAGATGTAATGCACGGCGCGGCGGCGGGCGGATTAGCACAAATTTTAGAAGAAACTGTGCAAGAAGTCAACAGCGATCGCGATCCGCTGTTTGGAGGCGGTGCACCGGAACCTTTGCCGCGGTACCTGTCGCAATTGTTCCGCGTCATGCGGACTCACCAGCGAAAAGCATCTGGTTTGTCGATCGGATTTGTATTTGACGGAGATAGCGATCGGATTGCAGCCGTTGACTCTAGCGGAAACTTCCTCAGTTCGCAAATCCTAGTTCCTATATTAATCGAACACTTAGCCAAACGGCGCGGCTTCACCGGGGAAGTCATCAAAACAGTCAGCGGTTCCGACATCATGCCCAAAATTGCCGAACTTTACGGCTTACCATTGTTTGAAACGCCGATCGGTTACAAGTATATAGCCGATCGAATGTTAACCACCCAAGTCCTAGTCGGCGGCGAAGAATCCGGCGGAATCGGCTACGGTACGCACATTCCCGAAAGAGACGCTTTGCTATCGGCGCTGTATTTGTTAGAAGCCGTTGTCAAATCCGGGGAAGATTTGAGCGACATCTATCGCCGACTGCAAACAGAGACTAATTTTACTTCAGCTTACGATCGCATTGACTTGCATCTAGCAAGCATGGCAGAAAGAGCGCGTTTGCTGTCGCTGCTGCAAAATCAACCATTAACAGAAATCGCCGGCAAAGCAGTAGTAGATTGCAACAAAGTTGACGGATATAAATTCCGTTTAGCTGACGGAAGTTGGCTGTTAATTCGGTTTAGCGGTACTGAACCGGTGTTGCGGTTGTATTCGGAAGCTGCGACTTTGAAAGAGGTGATGCAAAACTTGAATTGGGCAAAGGATTGGGCGCAGAAAGGTTAAACAGTTGATGGTTGACAGTTGACAATTGACAACGAAAATCCAATCTAGGTTTTTGCTGTTAATTGTCCGCTGTTAAAATTTAATCGTCGATGAGTGATATCTTTACTATGATTATAAACAAAAACTTCAATGTTATCGGTGCGATCGGCGATATTCACACTGAGGAACAATTGCTAGAGAAAACCGTAGATTTTCTCAGATCCCAAAATGTTGACAATATCCTTTCTGTCGGAGATATTGTTGATGGTTTAGGTGACGCTAATCAATGCTGTGATATCTTGAGTCGCGAAGCAATTTTAACAGTTTCAGGGAATCACGATCGCTGGTTATTAAAAAATGAAATGCGAGATCTAAAAAATGCTACACAGCCAGATTCTCTTTCGGTTACTTCGCATTCATTTTTAAGTTCTCTCCCTGCAACTAGGGAATTTCCAACACCTCATGGTTTAGCACTTTTATGTCACGGGCTTGGGGAAAATGATATGGTTCGCCTAAAGCCTGATGATTATGGGTATGCGATTGAAGCAAACACAGATCTCCAAAACTTAATTCGAGATGGAAAATACAGATATGTCATCAATGGTCATACAAATCATAAGATGGTTCGACATTTTGGCAACTTAACTATTATAAACGCGGGTACGTTAAAGCCCGGGCATGAGCAGGGTTTTTTGGTCATTAATTTTGTCGGACAATTTGTACAATTCTACAAGTTTTTGGAAGATCGTGCGATCGCAGAAGCAGAAAAAGTTAGTTTGACCGCGCTAATATGCTAAAATCAGCTTTTCCAATATCTTGGTTAGTATCAATGCGTAAGTTTTAAGCGAAATTATGAATAATCGCAAATTGCTAATTGTGGCTACCAGCAATCCCGGCAAAGTTAAGGAAATGCAGGTTTATCTTCAGGATTTGGGATGGGAGTTGCAACTGAAGCCGGCAGAGTTGGAAATAGAGGAAACTGGCGAGACTTTTATTGCTAATGCTTGTTTGAAAGCTTCTGAAATCGCTAAAGCGATCGGTGAATGGTCGATCGCCGATGATTCTGGTTTAATGGTAGATGCACTCGACGGTCAACCTGGGATTTACTCGGCGCGCTACGGAAAAACCGATGCTGACAGGATATCTCGGCTTCTCAAAGAATTGGGAACCGAACCAAACCGGGGAGCGCAGTTTGTGTGTGCGATCGCGATCGCCCGTCCCGACGGTACAATTGCCCTGCAAGTAGAAGGAATTTGTCGCGGCGAAATCCTGCACTCTCCTCGCGGTACGGGAGGTTTCGGATATGACCCGATTTTCTACGTGCCTCAACAGCAACAGACTTTTGCGGAAATGACACCGGAAATTAAGCGATCGCACTCACACCGTGGCCGAGCATTCCAGGCTCTATTACCACAAATGGAGTCATTAGTCATTAGTTCGTAGTGCGGACTTCAGTCCGCTCTAAGACTGCGGACTCAAGTCATAACAAAAACAGTTCGTAGTGCGGACGCCAGGACGCTCTGAAACTACGGACGCCAGGACGCACTACGAACCTTACTTATTTATTGTGGTCAATTGACAGACGATCAATGCCCTGTTTGGCCAATGCCCCAGTATATTAGATTGCTTCCAGGTTCTTTTCTCCTGTCCGAATGCGGATAATTTGTTCTACAGGAGAGATGAAAATCTTGCCGTCGCCAATCTCGCCCGTGCGGGAAGCAGCGATAATTTTATCAACCACCATGTCAACCTGATCGTTTTCGACAACAATCTCGACCTTGAGCTTTTGCAAGAACTCAACGGTGTACTCAGAGCCACGATAGCGTTCTGTCATGCCCTTTTGACGGCCAAAACCTCTAACTTCAGAAACAGTCATCCCCACAATCCCAGCATTGACGAGTGCGATTTTCACTTCGTCAAGTTTAAACGGGCGAATAATAGCTTCAACCTTTTTCAAGTTTCTCACTCCTAACATTACTACTTTCGTTATATTACTTAATCGGCGTGACATCTTTTAAGATCGCTGCCAATAGCAAGTATTTTGTCAAATATACTACCTTATGTTGTACTCGCGATCGAACGCACGCCAACCTTTAACAATGTTCTCGGATTTTCCGGGGTGCGGGAGCTCGGGGATAGACCGATCGCGCTAGAGTGAAAAAGACCCAAGCCCTCCGTCGCCGATCTGCTAAAACAGAAAAAGAACGCAGGAGACAGGATTTTTCCCCGGTTTCCGCTTTGCACAAGTCAGATTTGCACGTATTGCTGAAAACTATAATTGCCAGAAGCGGTCAGTTAAACTATTCCTATGCACCCAGCTAGCCCTCCCCCTGACCGCAGCGGGCTTGATGCCCTACTGAGAAATCGCCCCTTCCTCACCTTGTGGACTGGCCAGTTGTTGGCCCAAGTGGCGGATAAAATCTTTTACGTATTGCTGATTATTCTGCTTAAAACAGGCGACTACCGACCCTGGCCCGTTTCTTGGCAACATTCGGAAAATTCGATGCTGTCAGCGGTGATGATCGCCTACACGCTGCCGGCGATCGTCTTTGGTTCGGCGGCCGGTATCGTGGTAGACCGCTTTTCCAAAAAGCAAATGCTGATCGGCTGCAACGCGATCCGAGCGGTGTTGATTGGATCTTTGCCGTTTTTGCCCAAAACTTTTGTGGTGTTGTTGGTACTCACGTTTTTAGTGTCTACCGTAACGCAATTTTTTGCTCCCGCAGAGGCGGCGGCAATCCCGTTGGCTGTGGGGCGAGAGGGACTGATGTCGGCAAATGCTCTGTTCGCCTCGTCCACAATGGGCGGGATAATTGTCGGAATGACGATCGGCGAACCGATATTTAGTTGGCTCAAACACAGTTACGGGCCAGCTTCTCAAGAGTTTTTCCTGGGCGGGTTGTACCTGATCTCAGCAGGTTTGCTCTACTTGATGCACATTAAAGAAAATCGCGGCGGTAGCAGTGGCAAAAATGTTCATCCTTGGCAAGACTTTAAAGAAGGTTTGCGGTATTTGAAGCACAATCGCCTGATTAGCAACGCGATGGTGCAGTTGACGATTTTGTATTCGGTGTTTGCGGCGCTGCAAGTTCTGGCGATCGCACTTTCGGGCAAAATAGGTCTCAAAGAAACTCAATTTGGATTTTTGCTGGCTGCAGCGGGCATCGGAATGGTCTTCGGTGCGGCGTTTTTGGGCCACTGGGGCGATCGAATGCACAACAAACCTTTGCCATTAATTGGTTTCGTAATGATGGGTTTTGTGTTGGGAATGTTTGCCTTTGTCAGACAGCTTTGGCTGGGATTCGGATTGAGTGCTCTGTTCGGTTTTGGCGCTTCCTTAATTAACGGCCCGATGCAAGCTTTGATTCAAGAAAAAACTCCCGAATCTATGCGGGGAAAAGTCTTTGGCTTGGAGAACAATGCGATTAACATTGCCCTCAGTTTGCCTTTAGCACTGACTGGCCCGCTGACGGATGCTGTCAGCAAAGCCGTCGGGTCGGATGACCTCGGCTTGCGGATCGTGCTGCTGAGTTTGGGCTTTTTAGTTCCAGTGATGGGCCTGGCAGCTTGGTACCATACCCGCAAAGTATTAAAGACTTAAGAGTATCTCTAGATCCGACGTAGGGTTGAAACTGCGTCTACACAAACAATGTCCGCCGGACGCCAACGGTCGAAAATAAGGTAACTTTAACCGTCAGTTTTTTAACCAGCGGAGGCGGGTTTTGTCTGTGTCGCAGCGGTTTCCAACCGCCCGCTGTTCTGCTTCGGCAATTTTCCTGTTTCTTTCCTTCCTCTGCTGTTTCACAATTTCGCGATCGGACGATCGCACATCGCTCGCGAAACTTTTTGTAAAATATTAGCAGTTAAATTATCAGAGTTTGATTATTGAGATTAAAGTAGTATCCAAGCTTTCATTAAAAATCATAATTACTTTAAGGACGAAAATTCTGTGCAACTAAAAACTAAAGTAGCCGTCAAACGTGCAACTGGTGGATTTGCTTTGATCGACAGCTTGATCCGCCACGGCGTCAAGCATATTTTTGGTTATCCCGGTGGCGCAATTTTGCCGCTTTACGACGAGCTCTACCGCGCTGAAGAAAGCGGCGGGATCAAACACATTCTGGTGCGGCACGAACAAGGCGCAGCCCACGCGGCTGACGGCTACGCCCGCGCTACCGGACAAGTTGGGGTTTGTTTCGCGACTTCCGGGCCGGGTGCAACTAATTTGGTGACGGGGATTGCGACGGCCCACATGGATTCTATCCCGATGGTGGTTGTTACCGGTCAAGTTCCGCGTCCGGCGATCGGCACTGATGCGTTTCAGGAAACTGATATTTACGGCATTACTTTGCCAATTGTCAAGCATTCCTATGTAGTGCGCGATCCGAGAGATATGGCGCGAATTGTCGCTGAAGCTTTCCACATCGCGAGTACGGGACGCCCGGGCCCGGTGTTGATTGATGTGCCCAAGGATGTCGGTTTAGAAGAGTTTGACTATCTGCCCGTGACACCCGGATCTGTGAGAATTCCTGGCTACCGCCCGACAGTCAAGGGAAATCCCCGGCAAATCAGTCAAGCGATTCATTTGCTGACGGAAGCGAAGCGTCCTTTGCTGTATGTGGGCGGCGGGGCGATCGCAGCCGGGGCCCACGAGGAAATTAAGGAACTCGCCGAGATGTTCCAACTGCCGGTGACAACAACGCTGATGGGCAAAGGTGCCTTTGATGAAAACCATCCTCTGTCTGTGAAAATGCTGGGGATGCACGGCACTGCTTACGCTAATTTTGCCGTTACGGAGTGCGATTTGTTGATTGCTGTCGGAGCTCGGTTTGACGATCGGGTAACGGGAAAACTAGACGAGTTTGCCGCGCGCGCTAAGGTGATTCACATCGATATCGATCCGGCGGAAGTCGGCAAAAATCGCGGCCCAGACGTGCCGATTGTCGGAGATGTCCGGCAAGTTTTGATGGATATGCTGCGTCGCTGTCGGGAAACTGGTGTTTCGGGAACTGCCGGACAAACTGGGGAATGGCTGCACAGGATCGATCGCTGGAAACAGGATTATCCGTTAGTTGTGCCTCATTACCCAGAGATTTTGTCTCCGCAAGAGGTGATTTGGGAGTTGGCGACTCAAGCGCCGAATGCTTACTACACAACGGATGTCGGTCAACATCAAATGTGGTCGGCTCAATTCTTAAACAACGGGCCGCGCCGCTGGATTTCGAGCGCTGGTTTGGGAACAATGGGTTTTGGGTTGCCGGCGGCGATGGGCGCGAAAATGGCGCTACCCAACGAGCAAGTGATTTGTATTGCTGGCGATGCTAGCATCCAAATGAATATTCAAGAGTTGGGAACTCTAGCACAATATGGCATTAATGTCAAGATTGCGATCGTAAATAATGGCTGGCAGGGCATGGTGCGGCAGTGGCAGCAGGCGTTCTACGGCGAGCGTTATTCGTCGTCGAACATGACTGTAGGAATGCCGGATTTTGTGATGCTAGCCGAAGCTTACGGCGTGAAGGGGATGCTGGTTTCGCGGCCGGATGAGTTGCAAAGTGCGATCGGTCAAATGCTCGCTCACGACGGCCCCGTGTTGATGAACGTGAAGGTAACGAGGGACGAAAACTGCTATCCGATGGTAGTTCCAGGTAAGAGCAACGCTCAAATGGTTGGTTTACCGGAACGCAGCAAGTTGGAATCTGCGGAGTTGATTTATTGTCCGAGTTGCGGCGCGAAGAATGTTTCGACTAATAAGTTTTGTCCTGAGTGCGGGACGAAAGTTTAAGTGAGTTTTGAGTGGGGACTTAGGCATTGCTTATTAGTCTCAACTTAAGGTCAAACTCAGTCACAGATTGCGATCGATCGCCGAGATCCGATCCCCCCTAACCCCCCTTAAGAAGGGGGGGACAAGAGTCCGATCAAAGTCCCCCTTTTTAAGGGGGATTTAGGGGGATCTGGCCTGGGATAAAAGCGAGAGATACAAAGGTTTCAGACTTAAGTTGACACGGCTTTGGGCAATGCCGTTCTTTCTGGTTAAGCGGTTTTTCGTGTTTACCCACGCTGACATCATAAACCGGGTTTCTTCAAGGGGGGGGTACAAGAATCCGCTCAAAGTCCCCCTTCTTAAGAGGAGTTAGGGGGGATCTGGCCTCGGATAAAAGCGAGAGATACAAAGATTTTCAGACTTAAATTGACATGGCTTTGGGCAATGCCGTTGTTTCTGATTAATTGGTTTTTCGTGTTTACCCATGCTGATATCAGAAACCGGGTTTTTTCCTAGATTTTTTGCCCCTGTTCAAAAAACTCATATAAACCCGGTTTCTCGGCTCATATTTACCGACTATCACATCAAAAAATAGGCTTCTTTATAGATTTTTCCTGACTATTTACGAGAATATCAACCAATAAGAAATAATAGCAAAAACCTACTATGCTGTGGACACCAGGACAAACCCTAAAAACTCGCCCATATCGCATCGACACTATCCTCGGACAAGGAGGATTTGGCGTAACTTACAAAGCAACACACTTGCAACTCCACCATCAAGTTGTGATTAAAACGCCCAATCCTGGCTTGCAAAATCACTCCGAATACCCCAAGTTTGTGCAGCGGTTTATCCACGAAGGGCAAACTTTAGCGCAACTCTGCCAAAATTCCCACCCTGCCATTGTCCGCGTCAGCGATTTGTTTGAGGAAAAGGGGATTTATTGTTTAGTAATGGATTTAGTAGTTGGGGAAAGTTTATGGCATACAGTAAAGCAGCAAGGGCGACTCCGGGATACAGAAGCCGTGGCAATTATCAGCCAAATTGGAGAAGCTTTAATTGATGTTCACCAAGCCGGAATTGTTCATCGCGATGCCCATCCTGGTAATATTATGTTGCGTCCCAACGGACAAGCTGTGTTAATTGATTTTGGGATTGCCAGCGAATTAATGCCAGAAGTATTTAGCAATACACATCCTTACAATCCGGCTTTTGCTCCTTGGGAACAACATCTTGAAGGAAGTGGTAAATCAACGGTTGATATTTATGCTTTGGCTGCTTCTTTATATTATGCGGTGACAGGAGAAACTCCAACGCCTTCTCTCAAGCGACAGTTTCAAAATATCGGGTTGAAACCTGCAAAAGATTTTGGCGTAAAAGATTGGGTGAGTCTAGCAATAGACAAGGGGATGATATCAGATCCTCAAAAGCGGCCGCAGTCCATGAAAGATTGGTTGAGTTATTTGCGAGAACCGATTCCACCAACATTTCCCAATGTATCGGTACAGCTTAAATCGGCGCGGGATGTTGACTATACTCATCTGCGCGATTTATTGGCAGTGGAGAAGTGGGAAGAGGCGGATCGGGAAACAATAAAGGTGATGTTTAAAGCTGCTAGACGGGAGAAGGAAGGTTGGTTAAATCAGGAATCAATTGATAATTTGCCTTGCGATGATTTACGCACGATCGACCAGTTGTGGGTAACATACAGTCAGGGTCATTTTGGCTTGAGCCTCCAGAAAAAAATCTGGTTAGAAGTTGGTGGTAAAGTTGATTGGGAGACTGAATGCAAGCTGGGCGATCGCCTGGGTTGGCGAACAGGAGGCGAGTGGTTGGACTACAAGAACCTAACCTTTAATAAGCAAACACCATCAGGACACCTCCCGTTTGTTCGCGAACTAATTTGGATGTGTTCGTGTTGGTCTGGTTCTTCTTGTTTGGCATCGAGACTTGTAAGTTGTAATATAGAGTGATTTCAGCTTTTTGTCAAGTCTTTTTTATCAACTTTCTTCACTTATTTATCGGCTTTTGGTCATTTGATTACCTGCTAGTTGGATAAGTAATAAATGCAAATCTGAAGGTTAAGAATATAAACTAATGCGTTATGCCATTGTCATTGAAAAAACACCCAATAACTATTCAGCTTACGCGCCAGATTTACCCGGATGTGCAGCCACAGGCGCAACCCTTGCCGAAATACAGCAGCAAATTAAAGAAGCGATAGAATTTCACTTAGAAGGATTGCGGGAGGAAGGTTTACCAATTCCCGAACCAACTACGCTATGCGAATATGTAGAAACACGATAATCTGGTGAAACCCGGTTTCTTGCTATATTTCTCGTCACTCAACGCAAAACTCGTAGAAACCGGGTTTCTCGCCCCCATGCTTAACCCGTGAACTTACGCACTAAGGCCAAAGAAACCGGGTTTTTTATATAATCTGTGGGTGACAACGAAAAATTTTCGTAAAAAAACCCGGTTTCTGAGATATGGGAAAATTCGCGGGAGTGATAAATGAATCTTTATTTGGGAATAGATTTCGGTACCACGGGCGCTCGATCGACAATCATCGACTCCCAGGGTATGATACATTGTGAGACAGCATATACTTTTGCCGACGCACAACCGCCGGAATTGCCCTCGGTGTGGCAAAACGCGCTGTGGGAGACGATCGAGCAAATCCCCCCAACCATCCGCAGTCAGGTAAGGGCGATCGCCCTTGACGGCACATCTTCCACTGTCATGCTGTGCGATACCGATGGTATACCCGTATGTGAGCCGATTTTATACAATGATGGGCGCGGTGCAGCGGTGACAGAGACGTTACGGGCGATCGCACCAGCCAACCACACAGTCTTAAGCGCTACATCGAGTCTGGCAAAACTGCTGTGGTGGCAGCATTTGGGCGGGCACGCACCATCCACCGCCCCTACGGTTTTCCTGCATCAAGCCGATTGGCTGGCGTTTTTGCTGCACGGAAAATTAGGAATTAGCGACTATCACAATGCGTTAAAACTCGGTTTCGATGTTGATACTTTGTGCTATCCCGATTGGCTGATCGAGGGAATTTCGGGCGCTGCAATGCCTGTTTTGCCGCAAGTTGTCGCGCCGGGTACGCCTGTGGGGGAAGTTAGAGCTCAAGTGGGCGATCGCTTCGGATTCCCACGCCATTGTACAGTTTGTGCTGGCACAACTGATAGCATTGCAGCATTTTTAGCAAGCGGTGTCAATTCACCGGGGGAAGCAGTAACTTCTCTCGGTTCAACTTTAGCTGTGAAACTGTTAAGTCATACCCGCGTAGATGATTCTAGATACGGAATTTACAGTCACAAATTAGGCGATTTGTGGTTGGTTGGAGGCGCTTCTAATACCGGAGGTGCGGTGCTGCGACACTTTTTTACTGATGCTGAATTGGACGGTTTGAGCAAAAAGATTGATGCTGAAAAAGAGAGTTTGCTGGATTATTACCCATTATTGCAAAAGGGCGATCGATTCCCGATTAATGATCCGAATTTGCTGCCCAGACTCGAACCGCGTCCAACCGATCCAGTGGAATTTCTGCACGGTTTGTTAGAAAGTATCGCGCGGATTGAAGCGCGGGGATATCAATTATTGCAAGAATTCGGTGCAACTGGTTTGACTAAGGTTTATACGGCTGGCGGCGGTGCAAAAAATCTGGTTTGGAGTGCGATTAGAAAGCGTTATTTAAAAGTGCCTGTTGAAACGCCGATTCATACTGCGGCTGCCTATGGAAGTGCGTTATTGGCGAAGCAGGGAACGCAAATTTAAAGGTGGTAAATTAGGAGTGCGATCGCACTCGATCAAAACTAAAATGAGAAGAAGCAAACATTCTGATATATTGTGGTAAGTTGTTATCCCTAAAAATTAAGGACAATGGCAAAGCTACCTGATGACATCCTCAATACAATTTTCAGTTTACAGCGGCGGCTAGTGGAAATCCTCAACGAGACAACCGCCACAGAATACATTTTAATGCAGCAGTTTGGCGAGACAGAAGCGACACTCCCCGAACTTGAATCCCTGGATAATGTTAAGGAAAGGTTGAGAAACCCTTACAATCGTTTGTACAGGCTTTTGCAGCAGGTGGCAGAATCTCAACCCGCTGCGACTGCGGATACGTTAAACTTTCTGTATAGAACGATAGAACAAACAGAGGCGGCTGTCGATGCCTCAGAAGCAACTATCCGAGAAATCAAAATGGATTGGAATTTGTCATGAATCAACAACCTAGAATCCCCGACGCTGAAACCAGAAAGCGACACGTTGAAAAGATGCGTGAAGTCTGCCAACAGTTGGACGCTTTGACTCTAAACCTGGATGAATTAATCGCTATATTTGAAGCTGACAACCGCCGCCAGCGTCGAGAACGTTTGGCGGGTAAATACAGGCCTGTGGAATCTCAAGTAATCGAATAAAATATAAGATGTTGGATCATTCTTAATAAGTCTTTTAGGAACAGGCAAGATGCCTGTTCCACAAAGAGTGAATTTTTTTGTGGAACAGGCATCTTGCCTGTTAATAAAGAAGGGCGCACAGATTTGATATGATGCTAATTTTGGCGTACTATCCACACTAAAAATCCCAATATTCGATCGACGGGAGGTAGGGGATAGTCGGTAAGATCGATCGTCACTATTTGCCCTTCTAGCTTCAGAAATCGCCAAGCTGTGCCGCTGGAAACGCTACCGTAGATGGCTGAGATCGATCGCCCTTTCGCTTCATTAAACTTCTGGGCCGCCACCATTTCAGCAATACATTGACCCAAACCTACTTTCAAATCTCCTTTTTTAGCTTCTACCATCACAATTGCTGGGGCTTCAATGTCTAATTGTTCGGGGGAACGGCTGATCAGAAAATCGCAAATTCCTGTAAGTCCAACAGCCGCATCGACATTAAATTCTTCACCCGAAAACACGCTGATTTGTTGGTTGAGAATCCTGCGAACTTCCAGCAAGACAGGGTTGATAATGGCTTCAGAACGGGCTTTTTCGGTGCTGGTGGCGATCGCCCAAGGCAAATTTGTCTCCAGCATGGTCTGCAAGGCTGTTGTAGGTGCGATCGGCTCAATTTCCGGCAAAAATCTGATTCCTTCAACTACTGTAAGATTGAAGGCTTCTTTAACTTTACCAAGCGTTGTAAATTGACTGTAAGGCATAAGAGTTTATGTTATGATTTCTGCTTTCTACTTGGAAAATCCGGCGGTTGAAACCGCGTCTACACAAACGATGTCCGCCGGACGCCGACTGAAGAAAACAATGTAATTTTTACCGCCATTTTTACCGCCCATTCTTCAACCCGCGCACCATCCGGGTTTTGCCTGTATAGACGCGGTTTCAACCGCAGGGTATTCTATCACACTCGCTGCAACTTCGCTGTTCTCGGATCGATGATTTTGCGGCCCAAACCTGTAAACTTAATTGCCAGATTAGTTTTATCACCCACTCCCAAAACGTGGGTAATTTCTCCGACTCCAAAAGCATGATGAAAAACTCGTTCGCCCGTTTTCCACTCTGACGGAGAACTTCCAGAATTAGCTGCTGAATTATTAGTCTTTCCCTGGGATGCAGCCGTTTTACCAGTCTTAGTTTTCTTCGTACTTCCAGCCAGCAAATGTGTTGGTAACTCGCCCAAGAATAGCGAAGGCGTACAGTGTTCGCGGTATCCTCCCCAGAGGCGGCGTTCGCGAGTGTGAGTGAGAAATAGCAATTCCTGGGCGCGAGTGATGCCGACGTAGCACAAACGGCGTTCTTCTTCAATCGCTTTCGGGTCATCCAAACTGCGGAAATTGGGAAATAAACCCTGTTCCATTCCGACTAGAAATACTACGGGAAATTCTAACCCTTTTGCTGAGTGCAGCGTCATCAGCGATACGCGGGAATCGTCTTCTTTCAAGTCATCTAAATCGGATGCTAAAGATGCTTTGGCTAAGAATGATGTGAGGGTGGGTTCTTCGTTTTGTTCTTCAAATTGTAGCACCGCGTTGTACAATTCTCGAACGTTTTCGATCCGGTTTTCGGCTTCTTCGGTTCCTTGGTTTTTCAAATCGTCAATGTAACCAGAATCTTCGATAATTCCTTGGACAATTTGCGACGCGGGCGTGGTTTCAAGTTTTTGTTGCCAATGGTGAATCATTTGGGCAAATTTAATAATAGCTTTTGCCGATCGCCCTGCGAGGGTATTTACAGAAGACTCATCGCTGAGAATTTCCCACAACGGAATCCCCAACTGGGTTCCAGCATCTTCGATTTTACCAAATGTGGTGTCGCCAATGCCGCGGCGGGGAGTGTTGATGATGCGTTTGAGGCTGACGCTATCGTCGGGATTGGCGATCGTCCGCAGGTATGCTAGGATATCTTTGATTTCTTTGCGATCGTAAAACTTCAGACCGCCGACAATATTGTAGGGAATATCCAAGTACATTAACGCTTCTTCAAAGGAGCGAGATTGAGCATTTGTGCGGTAGAGAATCGCAAAGTTACTGCCGTGTTCGTATTCCGAGTTTTGGCGCTTCAGCGTTTGAATTTGACCAGCCACAAATTGTCCTTCATCTAACTCGTTGTCAGCGCGCCACACCACAATCGGAGATCCGGGTTCGCGAGTCGGGCGCAGAACCTTCTCGATGCGTTCGGTATTGTGTTCGATCAAGTGGTTGGCGACTTGCAGGATGTTTTCGCGCGATCGATAATTCTCTTCTAATTTTACCATTGTCTGAGTCTTCTCGTCCGACAAGCCGTCGCCGAAATCCTCTTGAAATTCCAGCAAGATGGTATAATCTGCCATCCGAAAACTGTAAATTGATTGATCCACATCGCCCACGACAAAAATCGAGCGGTTTTGCCATTTATCAAACAGTTTCGGGTCAACATTATTCGTGACTAACATCCGAATCAAATCGTATTGAGTGCGGTTGGTATCTTGATATTCGTCTACTAAAATATGTCGAAACTTGTGATGCCAATAACTTAAAACTTGCTCGTTTTGGCGCAAAAGTTTCACCGGAACCAGAATTAGATCGTCAAAATCTAAGCCATTGTTAGCTGCTAAAGCATCTTGGTAGCGGCTGTAAACATCGGCAATGATACGGCCTCTGTAATCTGGTTCTGCTGCTAAGTATTCTTGAGGCGACCAACCTTTATTTTTAGCGTTGCTGATGGCGTAGCGGACTTTTCGCGGGTCAAATTTCTTATCATCGAGGTTGAGGACTTTGGTAACGATTTGTTTGACGAGAGTTTGAGCATCTGACTCGTCAAAAATCGAAAAATTCTTCTTCCACTGGCGGCCTTTTTCATCTTGATATTTCTCAATGTCGTAGCGGAGAATGCGGCCGCACAGAGAGTGAAAGGTTCCCATCCAAATCTGTTTGGTAATTCTGTGGTAAATTTGCGATCGCAATTTCGTCTGTATTTCCGGCGCTAAATCTGCCAAAGGTTTGCCATATTCCACTTCAGCTTGCTGAGTCGCCAGCAATTTCTCAATTCTTTCTTTCATCTCCCTAGCAGCTTTATTCGTAAATGTCACCGCCAGAATATTTTCAGGATCGACTCTGTGGGTGCGTACTAAGTTAGCTACGCGGTAAGTTAGAGCTCGGGTTTTCCCAGAACCGGCGCCTGCTACTACTAACAGCGGCCCGTTGTAATGGACGACTGCTTGGCGCTGGGATGGGTTGAGGTGGCTGAGGTGATCGGTAGTTTGAGTCATAGTTGGATAGTTAGTTGTTGGATTTTTTTAAGGGATAAATAATACTTAGTGTTTGATACGGGGAGTTTTTTTAACGTAGAGCGCGATCGCCCTACAATATAATATCAGTTTAAGTTAATTATCTGCATTTTTTTTGTTTGTAGTCGGGACTTTAGTCCTGATTTGATTAGAAACCGGAGAGCGGACTGAAGTCTTCACTACGAACCTTAAGAAGGACTGAAGTCCTCACTACGAACCTTAAGAAGGACTGAAGTCCTCACTACGAACCTTAAGAAGGACTGAAGTCCTCACTACGAACCTTATCCAGTTTTAGTTTTTAACGTTTAAATATTTGTTTTATCCAAATTGCAGCTAATATTCCCAAACCGATCCAGATGGCAATAATTACAGCAGCAACTGTCCGATTTATCGGTTTTCCTCGCTCTATTTCAGCGACTGCTTTTTCCCGACACTCGGCTAAAACCTGTGGCGGAATCATCTTGATTACCAGCCAAATTCCTAATGGTACAATTATTAAATCGTCTAAGTAACCGAGAATTGGGATGAAGTCGGGAATTAAGTCGATCGGGCTAAAAGCATAGGCAACTGTAACACCTGCTAAAACTCTCGCATACCAAGGCACTCTCTGGTCTCTACTGGCTAAATAAACAGCGTAAGTTTCTTTTTTTAGTTGGCGGGCAGCTTGTTTTAAGGATTGCATATAAAAACTAATGACTAATTGGGCATAGGGCATAGGCAAAACCGGGCATAGGCAAAACCGGGCATAGGCAAAACCGGGCATACCTCGGCACGCTTGAGAACCGCTATAAAAACTAATGACTAATGACTAATGACTAATGACTAATGACTAATGACTAATGACTAATGACTAATGACTAACGACTAATGACCAATGACTAAAATTTTTAGTTGCTAAAAACGTAACAGGCTGAATCTTTAGCAATTCCAGTGCGAAGGTCAAGTATATCATCTGTTGTATGTGAGGAGCATCGAGTTTATGAATTCAAATTTGCAACGCAATACTAGAATCAATTTTCGCAGTCTGCTAACAGCGTTATGTTTAACCTTAACTCTCGTGAGTTTTGTGAGATTAGATCCGGTACAGGCTCAAGAACAGCGGATCAGAACGCTAACAGTTACTGGGCGCGGGATAGAAACAATTCCCACTACTCAAACTCAAGTTAGTTTGGGAGTTGAGGTGCAGGGAAAAACGGCGGCCGAGGTGCAGCAGGAAGCGGCAAAGCGATCGTCCGCTGTGGTAGAATTGCTGCGATCGCGCCAAGTGGAAAAACTCGAAACCGCCGGTATCACCCTCAACCCGAATTACAGCTACGAAAACAACCAACAGCGCTTAATAGGGTATACTGCTACGAATACCGTTAGTTTTCGCATCAATACTCAATCTGCCGGCACTTTGCTCGACGATGCGGTGAAAGTCGGAGCAACCCGAATTCAAGGTGTGAGTTTTGTGGCCGCCGAAAGTGCGATCGTCCAAGCTCAAAAACAAGCACTCAAAAAAGCAACTCAAGACGCTCAATCGCAAGCAGATGCAGTCTTAAACTCGCTCAACTTCAAGCGGGGAGAAATTCTCAGCATTCAAGTCAACGGTGCTTCCGCGCCGCCTCCCATCAATCGCAGAGACATTGTTGAAGCTCGCGGTAGTGCTAATTTTGGATTATTTCCAACCCCAGTAGTGGGAGGGGAACAGCAAATAGAAGCTTCTGTTACTTTGCAGATTAGCTATTAATTCAGGGTTCGTAGTGAGGACTTTAGTCCGCAGAATTTGATGCGGACTAAAGTCCTCACTACGAACCAGTTTTAGGATATTAATTTGAGCGAATATAAGATTAATTTTAAATAGGAAGTTCGATCGCAAATTCAGTACCTTTCCCGGGGATAGACTTGCAGAACAATTGACCGCCGTGCTTGTCGCTCACAATCTGCTTAGCAATCGACAATCCCAGCCCAGTGCCCTTACCCACCGCTTTTGTGGTAAACAAAGGTTCAAACAAATGTTGTTGAATCTCCTCCGTCATTCCCAACCCGTTATCGGCAATTCGGACGATCGCACTTTCGCGCAAAACTTCCGTGGTAATGGTAATATTTAGAGGACGCTGGTCTTTTTCCCAACCCTCTTCCACAGCATCGATCGCATTTGCTAGCAAATTCATAAACACTTGGTTCATCGGGCCTGGATAGCATTTAATTAGGGGCAAATTACCGTAGTTTTGGATAACTTCAATGGCGGGGCGACATCCTTGATCCTTGAGTCGGTGTTTTAACAGCAACAGCGTACTATCTAGAGTTTGGTGCAGATCAATCGCGCTCACACTATCTCCATCCGAACGAGCAAAGTTTCGCAGCGACAGCGAAATATCTTTAATGCGCTCAGTGCCTACTTCCATGGAATTCAACAAGTGAGAAAAATCCTCGATCACAAACTCCAAATCTATGTCTTCAATCTTGCTAGCGATATCTGATGGAGGTTCAGGATAATATTTTTGATAAAGGCTAAGAAGTTCTGTAATCTCAGTAAGATATTCCTTTGCAGGCGCAATGTTGCTGACCATAAAACTCAGCGGGTTGTTAATTTCATGGGCGACTCCCGCCACGAGTTGTCCCAGGGCGGACAGTTTTTCTTGCTGCACTACCTTGACTTGGGCTTTTTGTAAAGCGCAGGTGCGTTCTGTAACTTGCTGTTCCAGATTGTCGGTCAACTCTTTGAGCCGCCAGTGAATGTTAACTCTCGCAATTACTTCGTCTTGTTCAAAAGGTTTTGTGATGTAATCCACCGCACCTAATGACAATCCTTTCATCTTACTTTCGGCATCTGCTAAAGCAGTCATAAAAATGACTGGAATTGCCTTTGTTAGCTGGTTCTCTTTAATTCGGCGACAGGTTTCAAAGCCGTCGATTCCCGGCATTTGCACATCTAGCAAAATTAGTTCGGGAAAAGGGTTTTTTGCCGAATTGACCGCACATTTTTCTAGCATAGCGAGCGCCGATTCTCCATCCACGGCTACCCGCACTTTGTAGCCTGCTGTTTTTAAGGCTTGCGACAGCACAGACAAATTGGTGGAACTGTCATCTACTATGAAAATAAATTTTTTATCAGACTCAATCATGATTTTTCCCCCTTAAACTTTTGATAAATGTTCTTGAATCAATGCCCGCAGCTCTTTGACTTGAAAACCTTCTGCCAAAACGAGTATTTTTTGGGCAAAAATCGCGTGTTCTGGATTCGCTGTTTGGATTTCCTCGGCAATCTCGATTACCGCATCTAAATCGCCAGATTGAGCTTGTTCATCTAATAACTGTAAAATCTCGATCGCCGGAATCTGCATTTCATTTGGCATCGCATTTTGCGCTTTTTTACGCGCAGTTACTGTGTCGTCATATACCCAGTCCAATTGCAAATATTTTTGAAGTAAGCCTAGCAATACATCTGCTTGTACTGGTTTTGGCAAAAAATCATTTCCGCCTGCATCCAGGCTCTTTTGGCGATCGATCTCAAACACGCTTGCAGACGACACTAGCACGATCGCATCTCGCAGTTGAGGATGAGTGCGGATTTCGCGCAAAAACCCGAATCCGTCCATCACCGGCATCGCTAAATCGGTGAGGATTAAATCCGGTGCGGTGGCTAAAGCGATATCGAGTCCTTCCTTACCATCAGCCGCTTCAATCATCTTAAAGCCGATCGGTTCCAGCAAGTTCACCAGCACCGCACGATTTTCCCACCTGTCATCCACCACCAAAATTTTGCGTTTGTCGCCCAAGTAGCCCAAAACAGCCCCCAGTTCGACAATTCTCGAACTCTGGGCCCAATTTTGCGCCTCGGGGAGTGACACTTCAAAGGAAAAAATACTGCCAACTCCTGCACGACTGTCGATCGCAATTTCACTCTGCATCAAACCCACAATCTTTTGACTGATCGCAAGTCCCAATCCAGTACCTTCCGATTGTTTTTTCACATCACCTACTTGCTCAAAAGGCAAGAATATTTTCTGAACTTGTACTGCGGTCATTCCCGGGCCTGTATCTTCAACTCGAAAGCTAATTTTGTATATTTTTTCAATTCCATCTAACGGAGAAATTGAATCGGAAAACTCAGCATCTTTAATCACATCAACCTGAAAAACAACTCCACCTTTTTCCGTAAACTTAATCGCATTTCCCAGCAAATTTAGCAGCACTTGGCGCAAACGTTTCTCATCACCGCAAACCCCCGTCGGGAGTTGCGAATCAATCTGCAAATCAAAGGTAATTGCCTTTTCCTGAGCGCGAATCATGCAGATTTCGGCAACACCTTGGATGAATGAAGGTAGGTGAAAAGCTGTGGGATGCAATTCGAGTTTCCTGGCTTCAATTTTCGACAAATCCAAGACATCATTAATCAGCGTTAGCAGGTGCGAACCGCACTGATAAATGATATCAACGCCGCCGCGTCCTTTTTGCGTCATGGGTTCGCTGCGCTGGAGAATTTGTGCGTAGCCTAAAATGCCGTTGAGGGGAGTTCGCAATTCGTGGCTCATGTTAGCCAAAAATTCGCTTTTAGCGCGGTTAGCACCGTCTGCCATTTCTTTTGCTTGTTTGAGTTCTACAGTGCGTTCTTCGACCCGCTTTTCGAGTTCCGCGTTGGTATTTTCCAGGGTTGTAAAAGAGTCGCGCAGTTGCTGCGCCATATCGTTGAAGGATTCCGAAAGCACGCCGAGTTCATTCTTACCGGAGACTTCCACAGTGCGATCGAATTTCCCGGAGGCGAAATCCTGTGATGCTTTGCTCAATAGTGCGATCGGCTCAGCAATCAGGCGGGAAGTATAAAAACCAACAATCGTCGCCACAATTAAAGCGCCGATACAGAATAGAATCGTGGTGCGAGTATTAGCATTAATTTGCCCCATGAAATCCGATTCAGGAACCGCCACAACTACCAACCAATCCAATCCCCACTCATCTTTCCAGGGTAAAACTTGGACAAACTGCTGTTCTTTATTCAGCAAGAAATCAAGCTGTTGATTATCTTTAATATTGTTGAGATCGCCAAAATGCTTAACTAAATATTGAGATGTCGATCGGATCAGCACATCGCTACTTTCTGATGCGTTTAACCGTTTAGGCTTGCCATCAATCAATTTAAAAGGTTGCTCGGTGCTGGAACTCGCAACAATTAGCCCGCTGCGTTCCAAAATAAACGTTTTGCCCGATTTACTGACTTTCAATTTACGCAAAAAATCGCTAATTTCCGAAAGACGCTGGTCGATGACGATGACACCAATTAGTTGATTTTTCTTGTCATAAATCGGTCTGTTTGCAGAAACAGACAGAGGATAAGGCGTGGTTGTCCACTGATATAAAACCCATGTCTGTTTTCCAGCTTTAACCGTGTTTGAGTACCACGGTTCTTTCTCGAACTCAAAATTTTTAAATATCTCAGCAAGCTTAGTGGGATTGCCCTGACTATCTGTATTGTAAAAGTAATGATCTCGATTGCCACGTTGCTTTGGATTGCTGATGCCAGAAATAATATTTTGATCTGTTTGATATCCAGCACCCGCATACTCGCCTCCGGGAGCACCAAAGCTGATGTAGCCGACATGAAACAATTGCATTTGTTTCCAGAAGAAACGAGCCATATTATCTAAATCTTTGGGATCGAGCAATCCCACGTCGAAAGCATCACCATTCACCTGAGCAAGGTGGCGTGCTGTGTCGAGTTGACCGTCTAAGTGCTGGTCAATGCGACTGCTGACTTCTGTCCGCAGTTGAGACGCCAAATCGTTGACTGCTTTCTGTCCGTTGCGAAAAGATAAGTAGCCAACAATACCGACCGCCCCCATCATTTGTAACACGAAGGGGACAATCAAAACAGCTCGCAGCGGCGCGCTACCTATGAGTTTGTTAAAGATTGAAGCCTGGGATGATGGCATATGACAATTCGCTATTGCAGCGAGGCGGATATTCTTTTTGCTCGACTACACTTAGGCGAGCTGTTTTTTTATAGACATCGATCGGGCGATCGCCTTTATTTGAGTATCACCTAATTTGTGGTTATGTATCGATATTAACCCAAAAATGGTTTAAGCTAATATTTTTCCCAATGAATTTAATACCTCGCCCGCACAGCAGCACTTCTAGAAGTTTCTCTAAGTTCCTCGGAGAAACCGGGTTGATGAGGTAAGCGCGTTTTTGAGGTGTTGTTCGCGCTGTCCTGGTAAATAAATATCAGGGAATTCTCGTAGGATTTGTGCCGAATTGATACTTGAAGTTTGGTGGCAAATACTTAAGTACATAGAATCGGATAAGTGCGATCGAGAGTTGTTTGGGCGATCGTATATTTAAAGTAAAATAAAAGAGAAAGTCCGTGCAGAGTGCCTCCTCTTTTTGAGCGCCACACCTAGGGATTAGGACATCTGAGTTTCAAAAAGTCTGCTTTGATCCAACCTTTGTACTCACTTGCTCTCAATCTTGTCGTCAAATACCAGACATTTCCTTCACTATCTTTGCGACTGAGTGGAGATACGACAGCACTTTTATTTTGGTCATCATTAGCGACAATGACTAGATTTCCTACCGATACAGTGCCTACAACGCTAAAAATGCTTCCCGCACCCGATCTGATATTAACTTGTGAGCCAATATCTTCACCTACAATATCGGCAACGCAGCTTTTGTCTGTGATAGATTGAGCGCTGACACTTTGAGTAAATTGTGGAGCAAATATAGTGAGAGTGGCGATTTCTACAAATACGAAAACGCAAATTTTTACAGGTTTCATGAGTTGAAGATGAGCGACAATCAGAGCTTGCTTGAGTGCATCGTGGTAGATATCTTGAACTGGCATCGCGAGGCGAGGTAATTTGATATTCTACATTTTAGCTCAAGTGCGATCGCCCGGGAGCTGCATCCCAAGCGCGATCGCACGCATATCCAATCCGGTACCTCACTGCCACAAACGAGCGTTCCTCATAATGGAATAGACATTATCTGATTGACCCACTCCTCGGCGTTAGAAGCTTCCCAGACTAAGATGAGTGCATCAATAGCCTCGCTAATTGGGAGATTTTGAGAAATAATCAGAACTCCTGAACTGTTTTGCGACAGTATGAACTCACCAAACTCGATCGGCATAGTCTTGCGATCGTGCGTTACAAGAACTCTGCCATCTCGCGCTGTAATTGCCAAAACTTCCTCGTCTTTCTTGCCTTCAAATCCTGCTGCGTTGGCTGACTTAAAATCTATATCTGCTTCTCTGCGGATGGTGCCAGCTACAATTGCTTGCTTTAGATCGGCATCTGCCTGAAATCGAACTTTCATCATAATGCGCCTTTTTTCCGATTTTGAGCAGTTATCAATTGTTGGTACAGAAGTGGACTTTTTTGTCTCAAAGACTGTTGCAATTCCTTAAATTCTGCTTCACCTTCTTCTAAGTACGCATCAACGATTTCTCGGTTGGCAAGATAAAAGGCGATCGCACCATAAACCTGTTCTAGCGAAAGAAGTGGAAAATTTTGGGCAATGCTTTCGGGTGCTTCTCCATTCAAGAAGGAATAAACGACTGAATCGAAGGAAATGCGAGTTCCTTGAATCCAATACCCTCCGTTGCGTTGTTCGATATACTGCTTTGTTGGACTGATGGCTAGTGTCATAGGGATCATCGCTGCTTTTTATCTAGATTTTAAACGAATTAGATGAGATAGTTAGATTGGCGATCGCCCTTCGCTGCATCCCAAAGTACGCGCGAGCAAAGCTATCACGTAGGGAATCGCGCATCCCATCCCCACAGCCCGCCACAGACGCAGGAATCGCCCCCAACTAAGCCTGCCAATCCAATTACTGCCGGATCGGATCTCGAAGTGCCCGAGATCGACTACAGTAAACACAAAATATTATTGGCGGTGATTTAAGTGATTGAGACTTTAGCAACAGGAATCGCAGCAGCCGGTTCGCTGCTGGCATTGGGCGGATTGGGCCTAGAGTTGAACTATCGCCGGACTGGGAGTGCAAATAAACTAGAACTTACAGCCGGAGAATGGCACTTAGCTATAAACGAACCCAACCGCTATCTGTTGGTTGGCGAAATGGAATTCCGCAATCTGACACAGCGGTTCGAGATTATGTTGCCAGATGTGCGGGCTCAGGTGAAACTGCTGTCAGACGGAAGTTTAGACGGCGTGACTTCCCAGACAAAAGTCATTCCTTGCCACGAAGACGCAGAAGCAAGAGCAGACGATTACTGGTTCGGCTATATTGTTAAAGCCAAAAAAACCACGAAAATTAAAGTTTCCGTAGACATTCAAGGGCAAGATTTAAACAAATTGCAGTCAGCTTGGGTGCAAATACATTTCATCACCTACGGCCCAAGCGGGCGCATCCCCAGAGTCCGCAATGTAGTAGTCCCGCTGCAATTTCCCAACTCCGACACCGTACCCACAGCCCGCAATGTCGGCGTTGCAGAAGTCTTCCCAATTCGCACCCACATCCTCGCCGAACTCGACAATCCCGTCGAAATTGTCAAGCGTTACGTGTTACCGCGCGCCAACAAAGGCGATATTGTCGCCCTCGCAGAAACTCCCCTAGCCTTAATGCAGGGACGCTACCGCCATCCCAGCGAAGTCAAACCCGGATGGGTAGCTAAGCGAGTCTGCTTGTTTTTCTTGCCGATGTCGAGTTTGGCCACGGCTTGCGGAATGCAGACATTAGTTGATGTAGTTGGGCCTTGGCGTGTAGTGGCCGCATTTGCGATCGGCTCTATAGCTAAAATATTCGGTAAACCGGGAGTCTTTTACCAACTAGCAGGGGAACAAGCCAGACTAATTGACGACGTTACCGGGACTTTGCCTCCCTTCGACCAATTTATTGTCCTCGGCCCGGACAATCCGCAGCAAGTTGTAGAAGAAATTCAACGAGAAACCGGACTTGCGGCGGCGATCGTAGACGCTAATGACTTGAAAGCAGTTAAGATATTAGCAGCGACCTCCGATTTATCGATCGCATTTTTAGAGCAAGCCTTACGCAGCAACCCCGCCGGGAATGCTGACGAACGAACACCGGTTGTGTTAATTCGACCTCTGCCACAGAAATCTTGAGTTGAAGACTGAAAATTAAAAAATCAAACTAATGATTTGAAATTTTTAATTTTAGATCGATCGAGAAAGGTGAAGAATTAAAAGTTATAAGTTTAAAACCCAAAACTTCCCTGACTCTTCCCCTTTCTTAAAGATATTGGATTTTTTAATTTTTCTGGTGCAGTTTCGTGCTATTACGGTTCTCAACTTTCGTGAGGGACTCGCCCACAAAAGCGTGTCAACTTAAAGCTAAAAGCCTTTGTATATGTTGTTTACCGCTGAGGCCAGATCCCCCTAAATCCCCCTTAGGTCGGGGGACTTTGAGAATGCTCCTGTCCCCCCCGACCTAAGGGGGGCTAGGCAGGGCGGTTTTATTGTCGTCAGACAAATTAGGTACGTAGTTGGGCTTGGGCCCTCTTTCCTAATATTATAAAGAGCGCGCTGAAGCGCAACTACGTACCTTGACTCAAACGCGAGCCGACCTTTGAGCGATAATTTTGGTAGTTTGAGATTTCCTATCCTGACAATAAAACCACCCTACTTCTTAAGGGGGAGTAGGGGGCAAGCTAAGGGGGGATCTGGCCTTAATCACTGGACAGAAGACCAGCACTACGTTTGACATTAAGCTGACATCAATAACCAATAACCAATAACCAATAACGAATAACCAACAACCAATAACCAATAACGAATAACCAATTTATACCTTACTTGAGAATTTCTATATGACTTCATTTCCCTCCCAAAACCAAAACCAGGTTGTGATTCGCCCGTTTCAGTACCGCGACATCGAAGCGATGGAACAATTGTGCGCGGAAACAGCCGAACAACCAGAAAAACGCAAGGGCGCAAGCTGCGACTTGGTACTAGGTAAAAAGTTTCAGCAGATTCGTCGCTGGTACGGACTGCTAAAGCTGTTTAGCTTGTTTCCCAACCCTTGTCAGTCCATGTTTCGAGCCCATGTTGCCGAAGAAGAGGGGACAGTTAAGGGCGTAATTCAGATTTCTCCTTTCAACCGCACCCGCAGCACTTGGCGGATCGATCGCGTCGGGGTAGACCCAGAAGCCCGCAGCAAAGGCATTGGTTCGATGCTGATGCGGTACTGCTTCGAGGCTGTGTGGGAGGCACGCACCTGGCTGCTAGAGGTGAATGTCGGCGATAAAACTTCCCTGGCATTGTACCGCCAGAACGGGTTTCAGCCGTTGGCCCAGATGACTTATTGGTCGATCGCCCCGGAACGCCTCCAACAAATGGCCTCCGCGACGCCAGATTTGCCCAACCTGCTGCCCGTAAGCAACGCCGACGCTCAATTTCTCTATCAACTCGATACCGCATCTATGCCGCCGTTAGTACGTCAAGTATTCGATCGGCACATTCAAGACTTCAAAACCAGTTTTTTCGGCGCCTTATTTGAAGGTGTCAAACAATGGCTGAGCAAAACAGAAGTAGTCAGCGCCTACGTATTTGAACCGCAGCGCAAAGCCGCGATCGGCTATTTTCAGATACAGCTATCCCGCAACGGCCAACAGCCGCACGTCGCCCAGTTGACAGTGCACCCGGCCTACACTTGGCTGTACCCCGAACTGCTATCCCAAATGGCGCGCCTCGTTCAAGACTTCCCAGTCCAAAGCCTGCAACTGGCTTCCGCCGACTATCAGCCGGAAAGGGAAGCTTATTTAGAGCAATTTGGAGCCGTGCGTTTGGAACACAGCTTGCTGATGTCGCGATCGGTGTGGCACAAATTGCGCGAGTCCAAGTTAGTCTCCCTCGAAGGACTCCAGCTATCAGAAATGCTGCAAAGCTTCCAGCCAACTCGCAAACCCGTACCGGGTCGGATGTCCTGGCTCGGCCCGATGGCTGGAGAAGCCACAACAGGGCCCGCGTCGTCTGAGATTAAGCCCTTTTTGTTGGACTCCGGAAAAAATCAAGCCGATCGAGTTAACCCTTTGAACAGCCAAATCTCCGAATCTGGAGCAACAGATGCTAGCAGCATTTTGCCTCTGAATTTGCCGGAATTGCCTCTAGACGGAGACGCCCAAGAATAGGACTTAATTCCTGATACGATGTCCGCTCAATAAAAGGTTTGTAGTGAGGACTTTAGTCCTCTTATTTTATGCGGACTAAAGTCCTCACTACAAACCTTAAATTAACATTTTGTAGTGAGACTTTATTCCTCTTATTTATGCGGACTAAAGTCCTCACTACAAACTCTAAAAACTTAACTTATTCTTCCCTTCTTCCTTCGTGTTCTTCGCGTCTTCGCGGTTCGTCAAAAAAAATATTCCGCTAAGAAAGCAGTAAATCTCAAATCTCAAATCTCAAATCTCAAATCTCAAATCTCAAATCGATTAATGTCCAACCAAAAATTATGGATTTCAGCCCTCGGATTAGATATCGGCAGCAAACGAGTCGGCATCGCCGGATGTGACGGCACTGGTTTAATCGCTACGGGGATTACTACTCTGGTACGATCGTCCTTCGATCGAGATGTAGCTTATCTCAGAGAACTCGTGTCCGAGCGAAGAGTGCAAATTTTGGTGGCTGGCCTGCCCTACTCCCTCAACGGAGAAGTGGGCACTCAAGCCCGAAAAGTCCAGAAATACGCCACTCGCATCGCCACCGCCTTAGAACTCCCCCTAGAATACGCCGACGAGCGCCTGACTTCTGTGGGTGCAGAGGAACTGATCCAAGCCCAAGGGATGTCCCCTTCGCGAAATAAGGGTTTGATCGATCGCAAAGCAGCGGCCCTGATTTTGCAGCAGTGGCTGGACGAGCGGAGGCAAAAGATCGGCGCAATTCCCAATCCCGATTAGGTGGTAACAGAGGCGTGATATCCTAGTTGTGCAAGTTTGCTACGCACACCTGTAAGCGTTGACACATGGGAGAAAAATCCCCAGAACCTCGGTACTGAAGCAGCACATAATTGTGATTTGCCCTCAGTGTCGCTCTGGACTCGGCTGAGATTTAAACGCTGCAATCCTCGCCTGTGGAAAATGCCGCGAGTCTCGCGGTTTAAGTTTGTGGACTGGCGATCGCCCGAAGAGGCCCAATATCGCCACGAAAATCCCCAATTGTCAAGCAAAGATTACTGAATTATTGACGGAAAATTAAGATACACGCGATGTCCTCATCCCCATACCGCAAAGAGAATGGTAATTCCCACGAAACGTCCGTCACCCTGACGGATGAATTTGGGCGATCGCTAACTTGCAACATAGAATATTCGATGAACCTAGAAGGTCAAGAATACGCCTTGCTGTTGCCGATCGACTCTCCTGTAGAAATTTTTACTTGGCACGGAGACGATACCGACGAAGCAGCAATTCCTGTAGAAGACGAGACCGAAATAGACACAATTTTTGAGACTGCTAAAGTTGTCCTGCAAGAGCAGAACTTGACACTCCGGCGCACGGCGGTGACACTGACTGTAGTTGGTGAATTGCCGGAATTTCCTGACGAGGATTTGGAGCCTAATGCCGATCCCGATGAGGAGTCAGAGTTCGAGGAACTAATGTGGTTGACCAGCTTCTATCACGAAGAACAGGAATATGCCATTTATACACCTCTAGACCCGTTTTTTATCTTGGCTCGAATGAATGATGACGGCAAGCCTGAATTGCTCTCGGAAGAAGAGTTCCAAAGGCTGGAACCGATGTTGCCGATGCTAGAAGATCAGTTCTTTGACGAGCTTGATTAGATATTAAGTGCAGTGGTGCAGGACTTGTTAAGTGCAAAGAAACTGGTTTAGAGTAGGGGCGGTGTCAAGAGTGCCCGCCCGCTTCGGGTTGATGACGTATGCTCGATCGACCTGCAATCTCTAATTGCAGAAGGCATGATGGCAAAAAGCAGAATATTTGACTATTTTAGACAAAAGTCAACTGCTCGGTCGATCGAACTTTTTTCCTGATTCCGCCTTCCTGTCAGCTCGGGCTATAGAATTGGGCAGCGTGAAGGGCATATTTTCAAGGGCTGGTATCCGTAACTTTTCGGTCATCAATCGCAAGTCATCAGTCATTAGTCGCTACTTAATCGCCGCTTATCGAGGACAACGGATTATGAGTAAAGAACAACTGACCAAAGGCAGCGCGCGCGAGGGCCAAAAAAAATCCCCGAAAGTCTCTAAATGGTTGTTTTATCTGGCGTTACTGCCTGCAATTTGGGGAGTTTGCGCTTGGCAGGGCTGGGCTTGGTGGAGCTGGGCTTCTGCCCCTCCTAAAACAGCCGCCGAGTCAACTTCCCCGTCCAAGGATGCTGCTGTTTCGATTCAAATCCCCCCCGGTACTTCCAGTCAAAAAATCGGGCAGGATTTGGAAGCGGCGGGCTTAATTCGATCGGCAGGAGCATGGAATATGTGGGCTCGCTGGCTGACTATGCAAAACCGCGACGGAGGTTTTAAAGCCGGAACTTACCAACTGTCACCGACTCAGCCTCTGAGTGCGGTTGCTGAAAAAATTTGGAAGGGTGAAGTCGTACAGCAGAGTTTCACGATTCCCGAAGGGTGGTCATTGCAACAAATGAGCACTTATTTTGAAGCCCAAGGTTTTTTTCCAGCTAAGGATTTTATGGCGGCGGCGAGTCAAGTTCCCTACGCTGATTACCCTTGGCTGCCCAGCGGCTTGCCTCATTTGGAAGGGTTTTTGTACCCGGATACTTATCAGCTAGACGGCGATGCAGTCAGCCCGCAAGCTGTGATCAAACAAATGCTCGGCCGTTTCGAGCGGATAGCTTTACCGGTCTTTCAAAAAAATCAGAACAATACTAAGCTGTCTTTGAAAGAGTGGGTGACGCTGGCGAGTATTGTGGAAAAAGAAGCTGTGGTTGCTTCCGAGCGCCATCGCATTGCTGGGGTGTTTACCAGCCGCTTGAATAAGGGCATGAAATTGGGTTCCGATCCGACGGTGGAATACGCTCTCGGCATCAGACAAACGAAGGAGAAACCTCTGACTTTTAAGCAGGTGGAAACGCCTTCTCCCTACAATACCTATATGAATGTAGGGTTGCCGCCAACTCCTATCGCAGCTCCGGGAATCGCAAGTCTGGAAGCGACTCTGGCTCCTGAAAATACAGAATACCTGTATTTTATGGCTCGATACGACGGCACTCACATTTTCAGCCGCACTCAGGCGGAACACGATGCTGCTGTGGCTCAAGTTGACCAGAAAGTGCGATCGGGTCAATAGATGGGCAAGGACTAATACATATAGCCTTTCGAGCTGCCCTATGAGGTACTCATGGGCATAGGGCATAGGGCATAGGGCATAGGGCATAGGGCAGCCTCCGTGGGCATACCTCACCACGCTTGAGAACCGCTAAAAGTAAAAAGTCAAAAGTTATATTGGATTCGGCTACATCGGAATTATACCGAGCGTTTGAAGGTTCTCAGGAGCAAGCGGGACAGCACTACACTCCGAAAATGCTGATTCGGATGCAAACGAAAACGATATTACAAAGCAAAAGCCATAATTATTGACTTTTTACTTTTGACTTTTTGAATGTTTAACTTCCCGCTTCTTATTTCTCAATCTAAAATCTAAAATCTAAAATCTAAAATCATTATGACTTGGGGAAAACTACTACAGCCAGACTTAGTTCTAGGCAATTCGATCGTAAATTTAACGGCTGATATTCTTGAGAAATATCAGATTAAAGGATTAGTGTTGGATGTGGATGAAACCCTCGTTCCCATTACAGCAATGAATGCTTCTGAGGAACTCAGCCTGTGGGTGGCAGAAATTAAACCCATAGTATCCCTGTGGTTGGCGAGCAATAATTTAAGTCAGACTCGGATCGGTCGAATTGCTGAGTCTTTGAATCTACCTTACATCACTGGTGCGGCTAAGCCGTCGCGCCGCAAGTTGCGAAAAGCGGTGACGGCGATGAATTTGCCGGTGGAACAGGTGGCGATGGTGGGCGATCGACTTTTTACTGATGTTTTGGCGGGAAATCGTTTGGGTATGTTTACTATTTTAGTTGAGCCAATGGTTGATGCTGGCTATGCGCTTCGCAAGTATCCGGTGCGTTCTTTTGAAGTTTGGGTGTCTCAAGCTTTGGGTGCTTCTCTTGATAGCAGAAATTAGTCATTGGTCATTGGTCATTAGTCATTGGTCAGAGTCATATCACGTCCGATCAATTACCATAACAAAAACGGTTTGTTCGTAGTGCGGACTTCAGTCCGCAACAAGTGAGCGGACTGAAGTCCGCACTACGAGCCTTACTTATTTGGGGTCAATCGAGGGGACATGATATGACTCCATCATCAAGCATACAAACTTTGTAAAGTCGGGGACGCTCGCGAGCTATGCAAAACAGAGAGGCTCTATATCAAAACTTGCATTCTTCACTACAAATCAATTAATTTGATTGCGGTCATCCGATCGCAGATAATATAACTAATAACTAATAACTAATAACTAATAACCGATGACTCAAACTATTGTTGTTAAAATAGGAACTTCGACACTTACTCGATCGACTACCGGGAACTTAGCTCTCTCAACTATTGCTACATTAGTCGAGATTTTGGCCGGTTTGCAGCAACAAGGCCATCGAGTAGTATTGGTTTCTTCCGGTGCGGTGGGAGTGGGCTGCGCGCGCTTGGGCTTGACGGAACGCCCGCGAAATATCGCTCTGAAACAGGCTGTGGCCGCCGTCGGACAAGGGCGGCTGATGCGCGTGTACGATGACTTGTTCACTACTCTACAACAGCCGATCGCCCAAGTATTGCTCACCAGAGGCGATTTAGTACAGCGCAACGGGTATGTTAATGCCTGCAATACGTTTCAGCAACTGCTCAAATTGGGCGTAATTCCGATCGTCAATGAGAACGATACAGTAGCGGTAGACGAGCTCAAATTTGGGGATAACGACACGCTTTCGGCGCTAGTAGCGAGTTTGGTAGAAGCAGATTGGTTGTTTGTACTCACGGATGTCGATCGACTGTATTCAGCAGATCCGCGCAGCAATCCCGACGCACAGCCGATCGCCCTAGTCGAAAGTATGGCACAACTCACAGCATTGGACGTACAAACAGGAGATTCCCGCAGCGGTTGGGGAACCGGCGGAATGGTGACAAAAATTGAAGCCGCCAGAATCGCCACAGCATCAGGAGTACGCACAGTCATCACCAACGGCTGCTTTCCTGGTAATATTGAGAAAATATTGAACGGCGAGGCGATCGGCACTCAATTCGAGCCGCAACCGCGCCCAGTCAACGCTAGAAAACACTGGATAGCCAACGTCTTAATTCCAGCCGGAAAACTGTATTTAGATGCGGGTGCTGTCAAGGCAATTTCCCACGGCGGAAAATCGCTGTTAGCTGCGGGAATTGCTCAAGTAGAAGGAGAATTTCAAGCTGATGATTCCGTGCAATTGTGCGACGGAGAAGGCAAACAAATTGCGAGGGGACTTGTGAATTATAGCAGCTTAGAGTTGAGACAAATCAAAGGGTGCAAATCAGATAAAATTGCTGAAATTTTAGGCTATGCAGGCGTAGAAACCGCAGTACACCGAGATAACTTAGTGATTGTTTAATTATTAATTACATAACCCGTAGGGTGCATCGCCATTCACAATCCCTAAAAAAATAGCGACAATCTCATAGCGACGCACCTACAAATATTGTTGCATGATTCTTGATATAGCGGTTATCAAAAAAGTGAGGTATGCCCACGGATGACTCTGCCCTATGTCCTATGCCCTATGCCCTATGCCCTATGCCCTATGCCCTATTCCCTATTCCCTATTCCCATGAGTACCTCATATGGGAACTCGAAAGGCTATATATGGTGTTAGTAGCAATAAATTGTAGAAATAATATTAACAAACGTCTAAACAGTCAACAGTGCGATCGAACGCAGAAATCGAGGATACTTGCAGCACAGTTTTGCAAGAATTTGTTGTGCTGTGTCCAAATAGCTCCTGCATCGCTTCTGTAAATAGTTCAAATACATTTTTTGCTAATTCTAAAGCTTCTTGGCGTTCCGCATCAGAAAGTTCTATCTCTGCTAAAACTTGCAACATCTCCGGTGTATTTAAAATGTGATGATTTTCCAAACCCACATAACTTCCTCCCAAATAAACATATTCTTTTTTATTGATTTTCTCTAATTCCATAATCACTGCTAGCGCCGCCTCACAAAAAACTGTCGCGGTTCCTTCCAAGGCTTCGGCTAACACCAGTTTCTGAATGGGAGAGGCTTTCCAAGCATAGCGTTCGAGCGCCGAACAGAGCGATCGAGTTTTTTTCGTTTCTTCACCCCAAAGCAGCCTGAAGTCGCCGTAACTCATTAATTTGTTGAAGCCCAATGTCTCTAGATGTTGCAGATACCCGTACCAGTAGTAGTTTTCTTTGTAAGTATATTTGTTAATCAGTTCCTGAACCTTGTTATTGCTGGAAGATTCTCGGAGGACGTACTTGTTTAAATCGCTCAAGCCCATAGCCAAAGGATCGAGTACAGGTGCAAAAATTAGTCGTTGATTCGGGTGAATGTGTTTATTAGCTAGAAATTCAAATAACGGCAATTTTGCAAACTCATCTTTTTTTTGTGCAATGAATGCCATAATTTCTTTCATAGCTTTTTCCTCGAAGTGGCTGTTATCAAGATAATCTCGATCCCTTCATTAATTATCTATGTTTGTGAGTCTAAGTAATTGTGTTTCTTGTCATACATATTTGTATTTAAGATCATATATTTAGCGTGTTTGCCGTCACAAAAAAAATGTGATTTGCATCATGTTATGTGAAATTACAAAATGTCATTGCGAACGTAAGGCATTGAAGTGAAGCAATCGCAGGGATCGGAGACTACTTTTCTCTGCTGTTGCAACCGTAGCCCAGATAAGTATTTAGACGGACACGATCTAAGTCAAAACTTAAGCAGAACCGATGAAAAATAGATCCTGCGATTAAAGACACAGATTTTGCGATCGCAAGGGGTAGCTGGCCGTGACAGAAATATCTAATTAATGCGTGAGTCCTGTAAGTCTACAAATAACAATTTGCTCTTCCCAGAATTGCCTTTAGGTGCATTGTGAGCTACTCTGTCTTTTGGATCGGTTAAGAAAACAATAGGAGTTAATCTTGGAACGGACTTTTTTAGCGATTAAGCCCGACGGCGTACAGCGCGGACTCGTCGGCGAAATTATCGGTCGTTTTGAAGCCAAAGGCTTTACCCTAGTTGGGATGAAGCTAATCACGGCGAGTCGCGAACTAGCCGAACAGCATTACGCCGTACACAAAGAAAGACCGTTTTTTGCGGGACTGGTAGACTTCATCACTTCCGGGCCGATGGTGGCGATGGTGTGGGAAGGGGACGGCGTTGTGGCGTCGGCGAGAAAAATGATTGGCGCGACAAATCCTCTGAATTCTGAACCGGGAACAATTCGCGGCGATTTGGCTGTGAATGTTGGCCGCAATATTATTCACGGTTCTGATGCTGTCGAGACTGCAAATCAGGAAATTAGTCTCTGGTTTAAACCTGAAGAATTAAGTGCTTGGACTCCTTGTTTGAGTCCTTGGACTGTGGAGTAGTTTTGATGTTCTCCCGATTGTTAATCGGGAGATATAGCCTTTCTCAGAAAGATGAGGTACTCATGGGAATGGGGCATAGGGCATGGGGCATAGGGCATAAGACTAGCGGGCATACCTCACTTTTTTGAGAAAGGCTATATTCTTATTTTTAATAATAATCAAGTCGCATTTATATAATTTTTTTTGACCACCCAAATCCCAGAAACCGGGTTTCTTCCCTTATCTCTCGTACTCCATCAAAAATTGTCGCAGAAACCCGGTTTCTCGCCACCCAGCCAGAGAATTAAACTACCTAAATCCCAGAAACCGGGTTTCTTCCCCGAGCTCTCGTACTTCACCGAAAATTGTCGCAGAAACCCGGTTTCTCGCCACCCAGCCAGAGAATTAAACTACCTAAATCCCAGAAACCGGGTTTCTTCCCCGAGCTCTCGTATTTCACCGAAAATTGTCGCAGAAACCCGGTTTCTCGCCACCCAGCCAGAGAATTAAACTACCTAAATCCCAGAAACCGGGTTTCTTCCCCGAGCTCTCGTATTTCACCGAAAATTGTCGCAGAAACCCGGTTTCTCGCCACCCAGCCAGAGAATTAAACTACCTAAATCCCAGAAACCGGGTTTCTTCCCCGAGCTCTCGTATTTCACCGAAAATTGTCGCAGAAACCCGGTTTCTCGCCACCCAACGAGAGAATTCAACGCATCCAAATCCCAGAAACCGGGTTGATTCCCCGAGCTCTCGTACTTCACCGAAAATTGTCGCAGAAACCCGGTTTCTCGCCACCCAGCGAGAGAATTCAACGCATCCAAATCCCAGAAACCATGTTTCTTCCCTTATTTCTCGTACTCCACCGAAAATTGTCCCAGAAACCCGGTTTCTCGCCACGCAGCGAGAGAATTAAACTTACCCAATCTCAGAAAACTATGTAAAAATGGTAGAAAAGGGTGCGTGACAATTCATAGTCCCTGGTATGTATCAGGATTTTTCGCGGTCACACACACTACAACTATAACTCTTTAAAAAATTGAGGACTAAAGTCCTTACTACAAACCTCAATACAATTCATCAAACAAAAAACCGGGTTTTTTACCAAAACCCGGCTACCATGAACACCAGCAATTTTAACACTCTCAAACCTCAATTCTTCAATAACTTCATGCCCATTTTCACCTTGTCAAAAATCGTCTTTTGCGACACACAAGTAATCAGACACAACTTGCCACAATTCAAAGTATCGCGGCGGACTTCCTGAGCTTTTTCGCCGTACCAAATCTCGCGAGCACTGGCTTCTTTCACATTGCCAATCACCGGATATTCATCGCACAATTTTACATCGCCGCGCGTATCAATCCAGTAATTGCGGAGTCCAACACGACAAGGCCGAGTCGAATCAGGAGCTTTTTGTTCCTGGAAGTGAGGAACCATCAAACGCAATACTTCATCGCTGTTCATAATTGGTGCGCCGTTTTTCTTCATATCTATTAAGCGCTCAATTACCTGTGAAAATTCTTCCCTGTCTTCTTCTTCTACCCACAATTCCGAATAGGTTTCTGGTGTCCAGCGGTTGACTGGTTGGAAGTTCACCGTCGTGGCTCCAATTCCTTTCGCCCACGTTACAATTTCCTCTAGGTGGCGGAAGTTGAGCCGATTGATAGTTGGTTTGACGTTGATTGGAAACAGGACGTTTTGTTTTTCTTGTTCTTCCCGCAGATAACCGATTCCTTTGGAAAGTCTGTCAAACAATCCGGGTTGACCGCGCAAATAATCGTGCAATTCTGCGTTCGGCCCGTCAACGGACATATTCACATTAAAAGGACGCGCCGCTACAGTTTTCGCTGCATTTTCCCGAGTCATGCAGTAGCCGTTTGTGGTGACACCGGCGTGGATGCCATTTTTGTTGGCAAATGTTAGCAAGTCTAGAAAACCTTTCTTAATATAAGGTTCGCCACCGCTAAAGTTGATGGAAAATTCGCCGATAAATTCTTTGACACTCAACAGGGCATTTTGCCAATCTTCGATGGTCATTTCGTCTTTATATTCTTTGAGGCGCCAATACTCGCATTGACGGCATTTCACGTTGCAGTGCTCGTTGACAATCCCGTAAAAAGTAACTGGGGTTGTCATGTCTACCCCTGTATTGATCCGCAGCGATTCGGCTACTGCACTCTTGGTGTGTTTGACGCCCAGTCTGGATAAAGTTAAAGCATCCATGTTTTTGTTTCCTTAGGTGTTGTTACTTAAGTCAATGTTATGAAATCGAGCTTGGTAAGTATGGTTACGTATTCCTCGTTACCTATTTCTTTTGAGTACGTACTTTTGAATACGTATGCACCATCCTAATCGTCTCTTTTGGATATAGGTAGATGATTTTAAAAAATTTATAATATGAAGCATTGTAACATATTAGTATTTCAAATGTATCAAGTGATTATTTGTGTTTAAAGATGAATTCTGCTTAATAAGTGGCAGAAAGTATCAGCCTGAAATTGACTTAAATTAATAAATTGTAAATTTTACTGAAGATTTGTTAAATAACTTAATAATTATTCTCAGTGAAATTACTTAAGTATGCAGTACCAATAACTTAAAGTTATAATGAAGTGTGTGGGCCATAAAGCATTTAACTTCACACAACCTTTAAAATATGAAGGAATTTAAGTATTTCAACGGCAAAAAATGGCGATAAACATGGGACGATATTTGCACGTACTGAAATTGTTCTGGGGTGCAGCGATCGCAGCGGAGCTCGAATACCGGATCAACTTTGTCCTCGCAACCCTCAGCAGCCTCGGAAACCTTGCTGGTAGTTGGTTTGGCCTGTCGCTGTTTTACCGTACTGGCTACAGCTTTTCTGGCTATTCGTGGGAAGAAGCTTTAGTTGTACTCGGCATTTTTACGGTTTTGCAGGGGTTTTCGTCAACTTTTCTGGCGCCCAACCTCAGCCGTATTGTCGATCGAGTCCAGCAAGGTACTCTCGATTTTGTCCTCCTCAAACCCATCAGTTCGCAATTCTGGCTATCTGCAAACACTGTTTCTCCTTGGGGAATCCCGGATTTAATCTTCGGCACTGTATTGCTGCTGTATGCTGCTAATAAATTGGGAGTAGGAATAGGCAACTATTTTTTAACAGCAATACCGCTGTTATTCGGAACAATTACTCTTTACAGTATCTGGTTTATGTTAGGTGCAACCAGCATTTGGTTTGTCAAGATTTACAATGTTACCGAAGTCCTGAGAGGATTGTTAGAAGCGGGTAGATTTCCGATGGCAGCTTATCCCGCAGCTTATCGATTTTTCTTTACCTTTGTAGTTCCCGTTGCCTTCTTGACTACTGTGCCGGCAGAAGCCATGCTGGGCAGAGGTGACATGGTTTGGATCGCAGGGGCGGGAATTTTGGCGATCGGGCTTTTATTTTTCTCCCGGTACTTCTGGCAATTTGCACTCCGCTTTTACACCAGCGCTTCGAGTTAATTCATTCAGTTGACAGTTGACAGTTGACAGTTGACAGTTGACAGTTGACGGTTGACAGTTGACAGTTGACAGTTGACAGTTGACGGTTGACAGCATTTGAGAAAGAAGGAAAAGGATTTGAGTAATGAATCGTCTTTTTTTGATTTCTTCCGATCGCGGTTTCGGCTTCAAACCAATTATTTTTGGTAAAAAACGAGAGAAGGTTTGACCAGTCGGGAATTATACATGAAAATCTACATTTTGAATGCAGTACAGCCGACGGATAAATATTTTTTTTCCCTATCTAGTTATATTCTAAAAAAAACAGTAAAATTTCTACATATCCTTAAAATCTAAACTCTCAATCAACCACACAAACGAGGGCCAACGAATGAAAAGAAAAAAACTGGGCAACAGTAATTTTAATATCAGTGCGATCGGTCTGGGTGGTATGCCGATGTCGTTAAGCGGCCGGCCGCCAGAAGCGCAAGCAATTGAAGTAATTCACCGTGCCCTCGATTTGGGCGTTAGTCTGATTGACACCGCAGATTCTTATTGCCAAGATGAATCTGACAAACACCACAACGAGCATTTGATTGCCAAAGCTTTGCAAGAGTATACGGGAGATATTCGGGCCGTTACTGTGGCAACGAAAGGTGGCTTGATGCGCCCTCAAGGTGCCTGGACGCGCAACGGTAATCCCCACCATTTACGGCAGGCAATTCGCGAAAGTTTTGAGGCTTTGGGAGCTCAAAAGCCGATCGACCTTTGGCAGTACCACTCGCCCGATCCAGCCTATACAATCGAAGCAGCCCTAGCACCCGCAAAAGAAGCAGTAGAAGCAGGAATGGTTCGATTTATCGGAGTTTCCAACTTTTCTGTAGAGCAGATCAAACGCGCCCGCGATACAGTAGAAATTGTCTCGGTGCAGAATCAGTACAATCCGTGGCACAGACAGCCGGAATCCGACGGCGTACTGGAATATTGCGAAGCCGAAAAACTGACATTTTTCCCCTGGAGTCCTTTGGGGGGAAGCCGTCGGGCCACTAGCTTGCAAGATATGCCTGCGATCGCCAAATTAGCTGCCGAAAAAAACGTTTCAGTTTACTGTATAGTATTAGCTTGGTTGATGGCAAAATCGCCCTGTGTCGTTCCGATTCCCGGCGCCACAAAATTATCGAGCATTGAGGACTCTGTAAAGGCGATCGAAGTTAAATTGACTGACGATGAATTGCTACAAATTGCAGCAAGTTAGAAACTCCACTGATAAGCTGTTACGCATTTAAGTTGCATATTTGGGGTGATGCTCTGAGCATCGCCCCACAATACTTTGATGATTTCTTGATATACAATTTGAATGCAGAGTAGCTTATAATACGACAGATTTAATTAGTAAAATTACCCCTTTGTGAGAAATTGAGTTTTATGGAAGCCAATCAAGTGAATGCCGATCGAGACGTAGCAATTGAACATCAAAATGTACCTGTCGCCCATGAAGGACTGCACAACTTTTTATACAGTTCAGACTCAGAACACAGCGCATCTACTGCTATTTCTGAATTAGAAAATGACGGTACGCAAGTAATGTCGATGGATACTTGGCGCGCTCTAGCAAGTAATGCGAAAGTTGCCGGTGTTTACGCTGTTACGGACTGTTCTGGCAACACTCAATATGTAGGTTATTCGCGAAACATTCTGCTTTCAATCAACGGTCACATTGCCCAAAACGGCGCGGAAAATTGTGCTTTTGTGCGGGTGCAAACTTTTAAATTCCCAAAACGGGAAGAAATGGAAAGTTTGCGGGATGCTTGGATTGCAGAAATCGGCAGTATTCCGCCTGGAAACGGCGCCCAGAGCGAGATGTGGGCGAGTACGGTAGGTCAAGCAGCGCGATCGGCAATGTCGGCTGCGGAGCAACAAGCTTATGAGGAAAAGAAGCTAAAATTGCGGAAAGCAATGGCAGATTCTACTCTTAGCAAAGAGTTGGAAACAGCAGCTAAAAGTGATGGGGAAGGACACAAGCATCTGGAAGCTGTGGTTAATAATGATGATGATTGGAGTGCGGTGATTCAATCGCAAACTCAAGAAACAAAGGTCGGCGAATAACCTTCGCTTTTGTTCACAATAAAATAATCAAAAAGGTTTGTAGTGAGGACTTTAGTCCTCTGATTAAAGATGCGGACTAAAGTCCTCACTACAAACGTAGTTTAGTGGTACGAGTTGACTAATGACTAATTTTGCGTTCAGTAACTAAAGTCAAACTTACCCATTCACCCTTGTCATTGTAACTGCGAATCATCCGAAATCGCAAGTCAGGTTCTACCAACCAACCGGCCTCAAAAAATATAGGTTTTCTGGATTCAATTTTCACCGGACAAGTGCAAGAACCTCCATCGGGAAGCAGCAAAACTTGCACGGGCGTTGCACCTTCGTTAAAATTAATCGCAGAACCATCTATGCTGCCGCTAGAACTGATAACATTAGGATTGCTGCCAAAAATGATTTTCTGTACTATGCGATCGCCATTTTGCAAATCCAATTGCAGTTTGGTAGAATAGCGATCGGGTGAACGCCAGTCTGGATAAATCGTCACGGCCTCGCCCTCCCATTGTCCCAGCAAATCGCCAACAGTTAAAGGCGGACGTTCGGGGATATTTTTATCTAGCTGCTTTTCCCGAATTAAGGTAAGTTGGGATAAATTGCCGTCGGTATTGTAGAGTTGAACAAAGCGCAACCGGCGATAATTGTAGATAAAACCAAACTCGGCACCAGATTCAGAATAAGGGGATAGTTGAATAGTTCCCTGACAAAAATTTCCATTCTCAAAAAACAGGATATCTCGTCCCAAACTCTGATATTCTCGAACAAGTTCGCTGACTTCTGGTTCGCCACCGCTGGGATTTGGGGAGAAACGCCGCAGTTTTAACCGCACAGTTTTGTTATCGTTGAGTCCTTCTAGAGAGATAATGCTGGGAGTATCTTTAAGTACCTCTCCCCGCGTTGATAGCTGAGTGAAGGAACCTTGCCATTCTCCTAAGTTTTGCAGAAAGTTTTCCCATTGCGAACCCATACTTTTACCTCTGGATATATACCAACTTTATAAACGGTTTTATTCTTGTACTATCTAACTGTGAACTGTCAACTGTTAACTGTCAACTACTTATATGTCTAAAAATAGAATTATAACTCTGCTGACGGATTTTGGATTGAGCGATGTTTATGTGGGAGTGATGAAAGGTACGATCGCCCAAATCAACCCGCAGTTAAAAGTAATTGACATTACGCACCAAATACCCTCCCAAAATATTGCGGCGGCCAGGTTTTGTTTGATGACTGCTTTTGCTTATTTTCCAGCGGAAACGGTACACGTTGCTGTCGTCGATCCGGGTGTGGGTAGCAAGAGACGCGCGATCGCGATTCAATGCGCTAATTGCTTCCTTGTCGGGCCGGATAACGGGCTATTTAGCGGGGTGTTGAGTCGCGAAAGTGCGTTAGCGAAGCCCTCGAAGAGGATCGCATCTGTGGAGCTCACCAATCCGCAATATTGGCGTACACCGGAGCCCAGCAGCACGTTTCACGGTCGCGATATTTTTGCAGCAGCGGGCGCTCATTTGGCGAATGGAGTGCCGCTGGAAGAGTTGGGAAGGGCGGTACACCCTGCAAGTTTAGTGCAGCTAGAGATACCAAATTTCGCCGTTACAGCCACAGGTGCGGTAGGTTGCGTTCAATATGTCGATCGCTTCGGCAATCTAATTACCAATATCCCCAATAATTCCATTATAGGTAACAATTGGTCAGCCATAATTAGCAATAGTTCTGATACAATTCACATAGCCAGCGGTAAGACCTACAGCGATAGCAAGCCAGGTGATTTAATAGCCATAATTGGTTCTGACGGTTGGCTAGAAATTGCCGTTAACGGCGGCAGCGCTCAATCCGTTTTGCAACTACAAGTTGGAGATAAAATAGAAATAATATTATCAGGTTCGTAGTGAGGACTTTAGTCCGCATCAAATTCAGGTTCGTAGTGAGGACTTTAGTCCGCATCAAATGAGAGAGGACTCGCAGGTTCGTAGTGAGGACTTTAGTCCGCATCAAATGAGAGAGGACTCGCAGGTTCGTAGTGAGGACTTTAGTCCGCATCAAATGAGAGAGGACTCGCAGGTTCGTAGTGAGGACTTTAGTCCGCATCAAAGCAGAGAGGACTAAAGTCCTTACTACGAACCTATTTATTCATCTTAATTTTAGATTTTTCGGCAAAGTCAACAATAGTTTTATGGTATTCGCTGTCCGCATCAAAGCAGAGAGGACTAAAGTCCTTACTACGAACCTATTTATTCATCTTAATTTTAGATTTTTCGGCAAAGTCAACAATAGTTTTATGGTATTCGCTGTCCGCATCAAAGCAGAGAGGACTAAAGTCCTTACTACGAACCTATTTATTCATCTTAATTTTAGATTTTTCGGCAAAGTCAACAATAGTTTTATGGTATTCGCTGTCCGCATCAAAGCAGAGAGGACTAAAGTCCTTACTACGAACCTATTTATTCATCTTAATTTTAGATTTTTCGGCAAAGTCAACAATAGTTTTATGGTATTCGCTGTCCGCATCAAAGCAGAGAGGACTAAAGTCCTTACTACGAACCTATTTATTCATCTTAATTTTAGATTTTTCGGCAAAGTCAACAATAGTTTTATGGTATTCGCTGTCCGCATCAAAGCAGAGAGGACTAAAGTCCTTACTACGAACCTATTTATTCATCTTAATTTTAGATTTTTCGGCAAAATCAACAAGAGTTTGGCGGTATTCGCTGCTGTTAAAAAAAGCATCTCCATTATTATGCTTAGCATTAGGAACCAGCAAAATTTGCTTGGGTTCACCAGCAGCAGCATACAACTTTTCACTCATCGCCGCCGGAATCAAAGGATCGGCACTTCCGTGGGCGAACAAAACCGGAATTTTGAGCAACTTAACTTTATTCAAAGAATCAAACTTTTGTGTCAGCAGCAGCCGCACCGGAAACAGCCGCATCAAACTTTGGCGTTGTACCATATCCAGCATGGAAGTGAACGAACTTTGAACAATTAAGCCCGCCACTTTAGGGTGTGCAACTGCTAATTCTATAGCAACAGCACCTCCGAGTGAATGACCGTACAAAAAGATTTCGCTAGGCGACAATTGCCGCTGTTTGACTAAATAATTATAAGCTGTTTCCGCATCTTCATACACCCGAGCTTCGCTGGGAAAACTGCCTTGACTGCGCCCGTATCCGCGATAATCGATCAGCAATACGGAAAAACCCAATTGCCGAAACTGGTAAGATTGATTGATATTCGTACCGATGTTAAAACCCTTGCCGTGCAGGTACAATAGGGTTCCTAGCGGCTGTGGATTGGCGGTTGGCAGCCACCAACCGTGAATCTTGTCTGTTTTGTCCGTTTTGGGCGATCGCCCGTTAACTGGCAACCAAACGTCTTCGTAGGGGATGTTGAAAGCATCGGGTGTTTTGGCGATCGCGCGTGTGGGACTAAAAATGAGACGAGTTTGCAGGATAAACAAGATTATGCAACAGACGATGTAGGCGATCGACCAAAATTTAACCAAAAATAATACCCATTTATGAAAATATCTGTATTTCTTTGGTAATTTGCCCATGGCGGTACAATTAGCGATCGGTGATTTAACAGTATTAAAAACAACTATTATCTCCCTTAAAGCACCCCAATATCGGTTCGTAGTGAGGACTTCAGTCCGCGCGCAAGAAGGACTAAAGTCCTCACTACGAACGGCGCAAGAAGGACTAAAGTCCTCACTACGAACGGCGCAAGAAGGACTAAAGTCCTCACTACGAACTATTTAATGCACCCGGTTTATCGCAAGAAACCGGGTTTCTCATCCTTATCCAGCTACAACGAAATTAACCAACTTTCCAGGAACCACAATCACCTTTTTAATCTCCTTACCCTCCAGGTGGCGCTTCGCCAAATCAGACTCGCGGGCGTAATTTTCCAAAGCAGCTTTATCAGCACCAGAAGGCACTTGAATAGTGCCGCGCGTCTTACCCATAACTTGAATTACCAGCGTAATTTCATCAGTAACTAAAGCAGATGGATCTGCAACAGGCCAAGTTTGCAAGTGTACAGATTCGCTGTTGCCAATCAAATGCCACAATTCATCAGCAATGTGCGGCGAAAAAGGCGCTAACAGCAAAATCAAAGTATTAATTCCCTCTGCATAAACGGGCGAATCCTTACATTTAGCATCAGCCAGCGCATTGTTCAACTTCATCATTTCGGAAACAGCAGTATTAAACTGATACTCGCCCTCCAAATCTTCTCGAACTTCCTTAATTGCAGTGTGAATAGCCCGCCGCAAATCCTTCTCTATTTTGCTCAAATTATCTTTCTCCCCCCCTTGTAGGGGTGGTGCCCCGATGCCCGCCCTGGCTGGCGAGAAATTATCTTTCTCCCCCCCTTGGCAAGGGGGGGCTGGGGGGGGTGCAGCAAACTCTGTCACCACGCGCCAAACGCGATTTAAAAAGCGGAATTGCCCTTCCACATCAGCGTCATCCCACTCCAAATCCTTCTCCGGCGGCGCCTTGAACAAAATAAACATCCGCGCCGTATCAACCCCATATTTCCCCATAACTTCCAAGGGGTCAACACCGTTGTATTTAGATTTGGACATCTTCTCATAGAAGACTTCCAAAGCTTCCCCAGTTTGCGGATCTTTAGGATTTTCCGAGTCTACATCTGATGCGGCAACATATTTGCCAGTCACAGGATTTTTGTAGGCTTTTGCTTGCACCATGCCTTGAGTTAACAAGCGCTTAAATGGTTCATCGCAATCGATCAAACCCCGATCGCGCAAAACCTTAGTAAAGAAGCGAGAATACAGTAAATGCAGGATGGCGTGCTCGATGCCACCGACATATTGGTCAACAGGCATCCAATCATTCGTTTTCGCCGAATCAAAGACTTGCTCTTGATTTTGAGCATCGGGATAGCGCAAAAAATACCACGATGAATCCATAAAAGTATCCATCGTATCCGTTTCGCGCTGCGCCGGAGTGCCGCAACTCGGACAAGGAACGTTTACCCATTCCGGCATCTTTGCTAACGGCGAACCTTTGCCAGTAAATTGTACATTTTCCGGCAACAATACTGGTAAATCCGATTGAGGGACGGGGACTGTTCCGCATTTAGGACAGTGAATTACCGGAATCGGAGCGCCCCAATAACGCTGACGAGAAATTAGCCAATCTCTCAAGCGATATTGCACTCGCGCTTTGCCACAACCCGAATTTACGGCAGCTTGAATAATTGCGGCTTTGCCTTTAACTGAATCCATCCCGTTGAAGCTTTGGGAATTAATCATAATTCCTGGTTCCGTGTAAGCTTCTGTCAGCGGAAGTTCATCATCATCCACAATTACTACTTTAATAGGTAGTTCATATTGCTTGGCAAACTTGAAATCTCGCGTGTCGTGGGCAGGTACTCCCATGACTGCGCCGGTGCCGTATTCGTACAGCACGTAATCCGCAATCCAAATCGGGATTTCTTCATCGTTGAAAGGGTTGATTACTTTGCCACCTGTGGGGATACCGCGCTTCGGTTTGTCATCAGCCGTGCGATCCATTTCGCTTTGCAATGCAACTTCTTTGATGAAGGTGTCAACAGCAGCTTTTTGGTCTGCCGTAGTCACGCGCTGAGTTAACGGATGTTCCGGTGCTAAAACAACGTAACTAACGCCATAAATTGTATCGGGGCGAGTGGTAAAAACGGCGACTTTTTCATCCATGCCGACAATGGGAAATTCTAAGTAAGCGCCGACTGATTTACCAATCCAGTTGGCTTGCATTAATTTGACTCTTTCGGGCCAATCTGGCAATTTATCTAAGTCGTTTAATAACTGTTCGGCGTAATCGGTAATTTTGAGGAACCACTGCCGCAATAATTTGCGCTCGACTTTGGCACCGGAACGCCAGGAACGACCCTCGTTGTCTACTTGTTCGTTGGCTAAGACAGTTTGGTCGATCGGATCCCAGTTAACTGCGGCTTCTTTCTGATATGCTAATCCTGCTTCTAAAAATTGCAAAAACAGCCACTGAGTCCACCGATAATAATCGGGAGAACAGGTTGTAACTTCTTTTGTCCAGTCGAAAGAAATACCCAGGCGGCGAAATAAGCCTTTCATCTGGGAAATATTTTGATAAGTCCATTGTGCGGGGGGAATTCCGCGCTCGATGGCCGCATTTTCTGCCGGCAAACCAAAAGCGTCCCATCCCATGGGATTGAGTACGCGATAGCCTTGCATCCGCTTGAGTCTGGCAATTACATCGATGATTGTGTAGTTGCGGACATGGCCCATGTGCAAGCTTCCCGACGGGTAGGGGAACATGGATAAAGCATAAAATTTAGGCTTTTCGGTATCTTCCGGCATTTGGTCTAAGTTTTGCTCAGCCCATGTCTGTTGCCATTTTTCTTCTATGGATTGGGGGTTGTATCTGGAGTCCACAGCAATTGCTCCGTGCAGAGTTTAATAAAGTTGGCTTCAGTATTTTTGCACATTCATGGGGCCGCGATTAGGATTCTTTTGCACCCCCAAGGATTTTGGCTCTAATATCTGTATTATATATTGTAGTATAGGAATTTTGACTTGGGGGCGATTTCTAGGTTAAAAGCATCAGACTTATGTGCGGGCGGTCAGAAACCGGGTTTTTACGAGAATACGCGTTGCGATCGGCAAAACCCAAAAAAACCCGGTTTCTTAGCATCTATTTCGACTTAAATGCTATAGCGGTTATCAGAAAGATGAGGTACGTTGTTGGGCTTTAGCCCTCTGAGTTTACTGGTTTTGCAAACTGTCTATTATACCTCATCTTTTTGAGAAAGGCTATATCTGGATCGATTTAAATAAAATAATGAGCTTTTGAAGTTAACAAATCTCATTCCCATGCTCGTTCTAACGGCTCAATTTCGATATCTGGAGAAATCTTAATTGCTGAAATTATGGCATTCTCAATTACTGTATTTCCCATCATTGCATTGTGTACTGCCTCAAACTTAGATTCTGCTTCAGCAATTTCTTCGTAGTGCAAAATTACATGGTAATATTGATTAATTGGCTGTCCAGAATCCGAAAGTTCCAGGGCATCCCAATCTATATCATTTTGAGAATCTTCGGCTTTCTGGCGATACTCTTTGGCTAAATATTCTAAGCCGATCGCGATCGCGTGTTCTTTCGTTTGTCCGTAAAAATTCATGGTATCATCAGGGCGATCGCTCAGAGATGATAATATCTGACAAAGATACTGCCCGTTCGATTGAGGAGAAACATCGATCGCAATTGTTCCATTAGTGCGATCGGGATTTATTTCGGTCATATCAACCTCGCTAGTTTATCAAGAAACACTGCTAAATTGTATCAGAGTCAATATTTAATTCTCGCAGTTTTGCAGCAATGCGATCGCTCATTGGGCGCTCTAATTCTGCTAATGTCTGTTGGGCACGTTCGCGGAGTTTTGGGTCACGATCGTTTTGGGCGCGATCGCGTAGGATTGCTAAGGTTTCAGGGCGATCGGGATATAGATTAATAATAGCTGCAAGAGCAATTTCTCGTGGGTTATTTTGCAAATGTTCTCTGCGTTTAAATGAGTCATTGATAGCAACATCGCACAATAATTCAAATATTTTTGGGTCATCTTTCCACCCCCATGCTAATTCTTTAACTGCTGCACTTCGCACAGCCGAATTATCATCGGAACGAGCGCGTTCTTTGAGCCAAGGTAAGGTTTCTGGGTCATCTTTCCACCCCCGTTCTATTTCTTGTACTGCTGCATATCGCACAGAAGAATCATCGTTTGATCGAAACAATTCTTTTAGAAAAGGTAAGGTTTTGGGGTCATCTTTCCACCCCCGTGCTAATTCTTCAACTGCTCGCACAGCCGAATTATCGTTGGTTCGAGCGCGTTCTTTGAGGATAGGTAAGGTTTCCGAGCCATCTTTCCAAGTCGCTGCAAATGCTGCTACTGCTTTTGTGCGAATTTCTGCAACTAACCGATTGTGTTTTAGATGTCTTGTGCTGTTAACCCTATAGTTGCTATATCGAGTTAATCTTTCTATCCGATCGCGCACCTTACCAGCAACATCAGCAATCTCATTTCTTTTCTTAACTTCCGAAACACACTCCGCCGCCAAAAACAGATTGCTAAACTTTTCCGCTTTCCCATCTTCACCAATCAAATATTCCAGGATGTCACTTGTAAATCTAGCATCCAGCATTCCCGCAATTAAACGCAACACTTCATGCCAAGACTCATCCCGCCAGTGTTCCCGATAAACTTGAATCAATCCAGCTAAATCGAGAGTTTTTTGTTTTTCAAATTGCCGCACGAACTCCCAAGCACAAAAATATTCCAAAAACGTGCGGTGGACAAAAGCATAATAATCCTCATTGTAGCCGCCCAAAAAACATAAAATAAAATTGCGCTCCCGCAATTGCTCGACCATCAACTTAGCACAAGCAGTTGCCTCATTTCCCATCAATCCGATCAATGAATCAGTTATCGTCTGCCGCAAATCCTCGCGATTAATAATATTTCCTGCCAATCCTTTGCCGCTGGACTGCATTTTGTAGGCAATGCGCCCGCAGATGCTTTGTTTCACTTCTTCATCGATGATGTAAGGGTCAATTCTATCGTGACCTAACTTTTCCTTAACCTCAAAATCCCATTTATGTAGCAGCACTTTTGCAGCTTCTTCGTAGAGTTTAGCTCGAAAGCGCGGTAACTCTTGATTGCGATTCAGAATTGACATCATTGTCAGCAACAGCGGATTTCCTGCTAATTCTCGAATCGCCCTCGATTCCGCAATTGCTTGCTGCAACCTTTCAAAAAGTGCTGCTTTTTTCAATCTGTCTGTCAGTGTCAAATCGTGCCACTTCTGAATAAATTCTTGAATCTGTTCCGGTTCAAAATCTTGCAGCATGAAGTGATGAAATTCGGCATTTTTCAGCCGCTGCTGCTGGTAGCCAATAACGCGAGAAGTCACAAGAACTTTGACTGTGGAGTAGGTTTGAGTAAAAGCATGAATTTGGTCAACAATTCGGTTGCGTTTTTGCACCTCGAACACTTCATCTAACCCGTCAAACATCACGACAGCCCGGCCGGCTTGCAGCCATTCGTGCAGGATAGATTTGTTTAAATGCCCGATCCAACTAGAACCTCTTTCAATAAATTCTAAGAAATTACTGCACTCTTTTTCATCTTTGCTGCGGTTGTACTTACGCAATTCAATCAGTAAGTGAATTGGTTGAGATGACAACTGATTAGCAGGTAATTTTGACCACTGAAGCGCCAGATATTTTAACAGCGTTGATTTGCCTGAACCCGGATCGCCGAGAATTACTAAATAACGGTAGTTGGAATCGTCAATGATTTCCAAGATCGATCGCGTTTGCTGTTGAGTGTAAGCTTTTTGATAGCGTTCCAAATCTTCGGCACTAACTTCGGCGGCGATTTCTCCCCGTTCCCGCAATCGGTTTTGAATCTCTTTGGGCAATTCATAATCTTTCGGCAAATATTCTTGACAATATCGCGCATTTTGCGGTATGAATATCTCTTTAACAGTCAGTTGCCGTTCGTACTCTCCCGATCGAGTATCTAAATTACCTAAATCCAAACATTCATATTGTTCTCGCAGTGCTTCTTGATAAATTTCCAAGTTAAAATCAGTTGGAATTGGAGCCATTGCTTCGAGAGTTCGATCGATGCGATCGAGTTTCTGGCTGTTGAGGATTTCTCGCAGTTCCGCATTTTGTTCGATAATTAATTTAACACTTTTCAAATATTTATCTGCCACTTGTTCCCAACTAAACGCATCGGGAAGCAAAGAATTCGATCGCTCTTTAAACAGATTAGCAGGTACAATCTTAGTAAGTGTGGGTAAATGCCGTCGTACCGGATGCTGCACGGTCAAATTTTGCCAAGACTCAGCTAAGATAGCAGTATTTAAAACCCGACAATTTGCTTGAAATGCGCTTCCCAAAGCTTGGCGCACCGGAGGTTGTTTGATAAATTGTTTTAAAGGTGGCAGATATTGCTCGATCTGTTTTTTATCTAAACCAGATCGTTCTAATTCTTGCTCGAACAATATAATAAAGGATTTCAGGGCATCGCGGACAGCATTTTGAGCCAAGGGTTTTTTAGCGAGTCCTTCAACATCTTTAATACAACCTTTAAAAAAATCTTTAACGTAGTCGTCTAAAGCGGCTTTTCCCAATTCTGTCAAAATAGGTGACACTAACACCCAAACCAAACCGGCGCTTTCTATCATGGCTTTTTGCTCGATCGACTTTAGTTTAAAATATTATATAGCCTTTCTCAAAAAGATGAGGTATGCATGACAGCTTACATAACCATCCAGACAAAGAGGGCTGAAGCCCAACAACGTACCTTATCTTTGTGACAACCGCTATAGCTAAAAATTTCAGAATTTCCGGCGGTTGAAATCGCCGGGTTTATATTAAAACAACGAACATTTGCGCTTTAAAGCTGCTTGCAAAAGAGCATTATATTGTTTCTCCTTGACAGTATAAGCGCCGAATCTTTCCAAGTGCGGATTGTTCATTTGAGCGTCGAAAAGTAGATAAGATCGATCGCGCAATCTCTCCACCAACTTCACCATCGCCACCTTAGAACCCTCGGGAATCTGGTAAAACATCGATTCCCCAATAAACGCGCCACCTATAGACAATCCCAAAATACCGCCCGCCAATTCGTCGCCGCACCAAGTCTCGAAGCTGTACGCCCAACCAGCTTCATACAAACCCCAGTAAATCTGCTTGAGTTCCTTAGAAATCCACGTCGTTTCTCGATCGGCACAACCCTCAACCACCGCCCCAAAATCGCGGTTCACAGCCACCGAAAACCGATTTTGATTCAAGGCCCGGCGGAGCGATCGCGGATAGGTAAATCTCTCATCCAGGGGTATCAGCGCCCGCTGGCGGCTCGAATACCACCCCAGACTCTCCTCGCCGTCATTCGCCATCAAGAAGAAGCCTTGCGCGTATCCCTGTATAATTGACGGTATATCATATTGCATAAATTTATCAGTTGTCATTTGTCCGCTAACTTTTCAAAGTCAACATTAGCAATTACGAATAATCATGTCTGAAACTATCCAACCTATTACCTTGCCGCCCGCCCAAAACCCCGAGCAAGAAGGGCAATGGCTCCAAGAAACGCTGCTGGCATGGCTAGACTCCGAGTTTATCCCAGAAGCAGCCAACCAGCAAATAGCTAAAAGAGCAGCCCAAATCTACCTCCGCCAGCGCATGGAAGGCGAAAACGATTTGGGCAGCCTCGTAATTGCGATCGTCACCGAAATGCAGGCCTATGATTTTTCTAAAAGCTTTTACGGCGAATTTGCGATCGCCAATGCCGTCAGCGACTTATTACTCGAAAGTCTCGGTATCGATAAATGCTGCGGCCAATGAAGCAAGAAGAAGGAAGAAGGAAGAAGGAAGAAGGAAGAAAGTCTGAAACAAAAACTAACCCGAAATATAATCTTGCCGATTATTCATAAGTTTTTCTTCATTCCTTCTTCTTTCTTCCCTCTCTCGCGACGATAACTAAACCCTTCTTTCTTCTATCCGTTAAATTAGTTAAAAAATCCGTTGCCGAACTTCTTCCTTTCTGTTACCAGCTAGACTTCACAACACCGGGCAAAAGACCTTCGTGAGCCATTTCTCGCATCATGTTCCGAGACAGTCCGAAATCGCGGTAGTAACCTCTGGGGCGACCAGTAGCCCAGCAGCGGTTCCGCAAGCGAGTCCGCGAACTGCCGCGGGGTAGCTGTTGCAGTTGGCGGTGAATCGCCATTTTGTCCATCTGATTTGCAGCTTGGTCGAACTGCTCTTTCAGGTCTTCGCGCTTGTCAGCGTACTTGTCTACGAGTCTTTGGCGCTTTTTCTCGCGCTCGACCATGCTCTTTTTAGCCATAATCTGTTGATATCCTTAGATAAATCACAATCTACTATTGTACTATATTTTGGTGGTTTTAGATCATTTTTATTTTATTTACTTTTTTTGTTGACAAGATTTTTGCAACAGGCAAGATGCCTGTTCCACAATTATTTAAGCTTTTTTTGCAACAGGCAAGATGCCTGTTCCACAATTATTTAAGCTTTTTTTGCAACTGGCAAGATGCCTGTTCCACAATTATTTCTGTTATTTTGTGGGACAGGCATCTTGCCTGTCCCTGAAATCAATAAAACATCTAACTATTAGCAGAAGGGCACAAATCTGCAAGTTCACAAATATGGCAAATCGGCTTTCTCGCATTACAAACTGCTCGGCCGTGATACACCAACCGAATTGACCAATTTTCCCAATCCGGCTGCGGCAACAATAGCATCAAATCCCGCTCGATCCGAATTGGATCGGCGTGTTCAGTCAATCCCAACCGCTGACTCAAACGCTTGACGTGAGTGTCTACCGTCACGCCTTGATGAATATCAAAAGCGTGGGCGAGGACGACATTAGCGGTTTTGCGGGCAACTCCTGGCAATTCTAGCAGCAGTTCCATTTGCTGCGGCACTTGATTGTTGAATTTGTTGACGATCGCCCAACAAGCAGCTTTAATATTTTTAGACTTATTCCGATAGAAACCAGTCGATCGCACCAGACGCTCCAATTCATCCAAATCAGCATTTGCCAAAGCCTCCGCATCCGGGAAACGCTCAAACAAAGCCGGCGTTACCAGATTTACGCGCTCATCCGTACACTGAGCTGCCAGAATCGTCGCCACCATCAACTGCACGGGAGTTTCGTAGTTGAGAGTGCAAGGGGCTTCTGGATACAGGCGTTTGAGGCGAATTAGAATTTCGAGCGATCTTTGTTTTAAACTTAACTTTTTGGTCATTGGTCATTGGTCATTAGTCATTAGTCAGAAGTCATTGGTCATTAGTTATATTCTTGCCGGTGACATCGGAATTATACAGTGCTGTCCTCGATCGCGAGTCGCGATCGCGAGCGGGGACAGCACTATAAAATTAAAACTGAGATACTCCCAATTTAATCTTATATCATGTCCGGTAAATTAGTATAACAAAAACGGTTTGTAGTGCGGACTTTAGTCCGCATAAGAGCGGACTAAAGTCCGCACTACAAACCTTACTTATTGCGGTCAATCGACCGGACATGATATTACTCATTTACAACTGATTGAGGTCAATCCCCATGTCTCGGAGGCGAGCTTCTAAAGCTTGCGACCGCGATCGTTCTTGCTCCAGCAAAGCTTCTGCTTGTTCTGCCCTTTGCCGTTCTTGTTCTGCCCTTTGCCGTTCTTGTTCTGCCCTTTGCCGTTCTTGTTCGGCTCTTTGCTGTTCTTGTTCGGCTCTTAATTCTGCTTGTTCTCGAAGTTGAGCGAGTTCCACAAAACTCACAAACGGTGTTCCATCAGGCCTGAATATTTGCAGTTCAGTTTCTGATAGTTGAAACCGCACTCCCATTCTTGGACTTACCCAACCGTTAACTTCTTCGATTGCTTCTAATCCTTGCTCTCGGCGCTCCCATATAGTTAAATCCACATTTGCTGGATTGTACAGATAATATTCTTCTACGCCGTACTGTTCGTAAAATCTCAGTTTTTGGAGCATCGGAGTCAGCCGATTTCCCGGCGACCAAATTTCAAACGCCACTTGCGGCACAATGTTCTCTTCATTCCATTGTTGGTATGAACCTCGATAACCTTTCGGTCTTCCGAAGACTACCATCGCATCTGGCGCTTGAGAAATCTTGTTATTTTCTTCTACTGGATACCACAGTAAGTTTCCCGCTACAAAAACATCAGCCCTGCTGGCAAATAACAGTTCTAAATTTTCTTTGATCCACACGATCAATCTAAACTGTTCGGTATTATCTGACATTGGTTCGCCGTTATCATCTGGATAGATAATCTTTGCTTTTTCGGGAGATTGCAGTTGTGTGACCATTGCTATTTCTCCAATTTTACGGGTTAATTTATATGAGTCAGCAGCCCTCGGCTATGTCATGACTAATGGCTGCTGACCAATCACTAATGACTACCGCAGATCGACTGTAAACTGCCAACGGAGAGGGCAGGCACGGGGGCACTGCCCCTACCACAGATCAACTGTCAACTGTCAACTGACTACTGCTGGCGAAGAGTGCGGATCAAATCAAAGCCCGCCAAATTAGCAGTATCGCGAACTATCAAGAAAATTCCCAAACCCAACAACAGCACCAAACCAGTCTGCATTACATTTTCTTGAAGGCGGTTCGGCAGAGGCTTGCCGCGCAGTCCTTCTATTAACAGAAAAGCTAGCTGACCGCCATCTAAAGCAGGCAAAGGCAAGATATTAATCACAGCCAAATTTATACTAATTAATACCGCAAACTGAAACAAATTCGCAGCATCCGATCGCGCAATTCCTGCACCAATGGCTACAATTGCCACAGGCCCGGACAACTTTTCAGCAGTCTGACTGAAATTGCTAAGTAACTGCCCGAAACCTTGAAACGTCAGCAATACAATTCGCTCAAACTCAGTTGCAGCCTTGCTAAACGCCTCTACAATTCCTGCCCGTTCCCGCACGACGGTACCGTTAGAAGTTAGCTGCACGCCAATCTTACCTTTACCGTCGGGGGACAATTCGGGAGTAACTGTCACCACAAATTTTTGTTCTTCGCGCTGAATTTCTAACGCCAAGGCTTGGTTGGGATGATCTTGGATGGCTGAGACTAAAGATTTGATTGCTTCGCGGTTAGCGCCCAATTCCTTGCCATCAACGGACAGAACAATGTCGCCCGATCGAATTCCCGCTTGTTTTGCCGCCGAACTAACTTCCGCAGCGACTTCCGGGACTTTAACTCCCGGTAGGTAGTTCATAGATGCAGCGCCAACGGTGGTTAATTGCACCACCAGCAGGAAGTAAGCAAAAATTAAGTTGGCAATTACTCCTGCACTAATCACGATCGCCCGATCGATCACAGGGCGGTTGCGTAGCAAATTCGGGTCATTGGGGGGAATAGTGCTGTCTGGATCGTCATCCGGGAAACCCACGAAACCTCCCAGGGGAAAGGCGCGGAGGGCGTACTCAGTTTCCGGGCCTTGGTACTTCCACAGGATGGGCCCGAAACCGATGGAGAAGCGGTTGACGTGAATGTGTTGAAGTCTCGCCGCCAGGAAGTGGCCGAGTTCGTGAACGACTATCAAGATACCTAAAACTGCGATCGCTGCCAAAACTGACATGAAGGATTCCACTAACACTTTTACTTGACTTTGATTTATTTTAATATCTTTTTAAGATTGGTGGCTTGGGATCGACAATTTTCAGTCAAACTGGAAGATGGCATTTTAAGCTAAAGTCCGGGCCCTCGCGCACCGGCCCGCGCGATCTGGCTTGTGTAGATTTTGGTCAAATGTGCGATATACACTACGAAACTCAACATTAGTCCGTAGTCAGTTGTTAGTTGCTAGTTGTTGGTCTAATCACAAATAACCAATAACAAATAACCAATAACAAATAACCAATAACAAATAACCAATTCCCAATAATGAAAGACACTTCTTTGAATATTATCGCTATTTCTATCTTCGCCATCACCGTTTCCATATTATTGGGCCCCCTATTCAACCTACCAGAGGCCGTACCTGCGATCGCCACCTTTTGCCTGTTGGGGCTAGCCACCCTCGACAGTTTCCAGTGGCAAGGTCAAGGCGGTACAATATTAGTAGATTTGCTGGGGGGAAGTTCTAAAGAAAAGCGCGATCGTATCCTCCACCACGAAGCCGGACACTTCCTCGTCGCCCACCTGTTAGGAATTCCCGTAACCAGCTACGCCCTCAACGCTCTTGAAGCATTCAAACAAGGTCAAACAGCCCAAGGCGGCGTTCGATTTGCAGACCAACAACTAGCATCTCAACTCGAAAACGGCACTCTTTCCGTCCAACTTTTAGACCAATACTGCACCGTGTGGATGGCCGGAATAGTCGCCGAAAAAGTTGTTTACGGTAACGCCATAGGAGGAGCAGAAGACCGTACAAAAATTAGCGCAATTTTAACACAACTACGCCGTCCCGTTTCCGAAATTCAACTCAAACAAAACTGGGGTTCGCTGCGAGCAAAAACCCTAATCGAAAGCCATCAATCTGCTTACGAAGCCCTAGTCGCAGCCATGGAAAAAAGAGCAACCGTCGCTGAATGCTGCGACATCATCCAACAAAATTTGTAGCACACAAATTCCGCACTCTGGCTTCTCCAAGCCAGTTTATTTGTAGGTATCTCGCTCAAATCCGGATTTTGCCTAGAAATCTGGTTGAACAGCATTAATTTTATCGCAATTAAAAAATCATGTCACAATCAAAACTTTTCGCAACAAAACTGCAAACAGCCAACCCCAACCAAGAAAAATTGCTGCGGCTCTTAGGTTTCCGCATCGACCCCGACACCGAAGTACCGAATCTGTATACTCTCATTGTCTGTGGAGAAGAAGAACCGCCTTTAGTAGCTGGCGGTCAACTTGTATTTTTTACCCGTCCACAACTAGCGATTAATGCTCTCAAACTGTGCGATATAGATGTCAGCGAACTGGGAACACCACCCACACAAATAGACGCTATCTGCGACATTGCAGAAACCCTGTACTTGCTCGATGCAGAAGATATTGACGAATCAGGGATTATGCTTAACTGTTTGAACGCGCTGTTAAATTTAGTAAAAGTCACATTAACACCCATGCCCACAAACTACAAACGCGTGCTTTATGCTTTTGCAGACCACCTGAATATTGATGAAGAGTTTGCGAGTTTTTTAGCTGAAGAGGACATCCAGCGTTCGGAGATGGTCAACGCTATTTTATGGTGTGTGGGAGCCATTACCGTCAAATCTAGATTGCTAACCTAGTAATTTTAGATTTGGAATTTTCAATTGAATAATTCACAACATTCAAACATTTCAACTTATTACTTTCAACCAGGTCAGTCCTAGACGCAACTCTCACATTAAGGTACGTTGTTGCGCTTGGGCGCTCTTATATTTAAGCGCTCAAACGCAACAAGTGACCCAAAAAATAGTTCCATAAAAGTTCCAGTTGCGTCCAGGACTCAAGGATTGCTATAGGTGCATAAGTCCAATTATCAATTACCAATTACCAATTACAAATCACAAATCATTCAAATGTGCGATCGAATTGCTGTCGCTTGGTGCGGGCTGGTTTAGTTCGATTGTTGGTGGGAATTAAAGATTGTTGGTAAAACCTGCCTCTACTATTGAATTACCAATTACCAATTACCAATTACGAAATCTTCAGAAAAGTCCCGATCGCCAAAAAAAAACTTAGTATTACAGCGTAGCGCGAGTTATACTCCATACTGGAAAGACTGCGATCGCCCAAAAATCCCGAAATCAAAGTTTATGAGCAACACTCCGCCCCTTGAAAGGGCCGCCGACAACCCAGAAACCAAAAAACTCAGTTTCTCCACAAAATTAGCATACGGTGCGGGAGACCTTGGCCCCGCAATTACTGCGAATGTTCTGGTGTTTTTCCTAATGTTTTTCTTTACCAACGTGGCTGGTTTGGCTGCGGGGACTGCTAGTAACATTTTGCTGATCGGCAAGGTTTGGGATGCGATAAATGACCCGATTGTGGGGGTTTTGAGCGATCGCACCTCTCACCCATGGGGCCGCCGCTATCCTTGGATGGTTTACGGCGCAATTCCTTTCGGCATCTTCTTCTTTTTGCAGTGGATTGTTCCCAGCAAAGATCCTACGATATTGTTTTGGTACTATGTGGCGATCGGCATATTGTTTAACACCGCCTACACCGCCGTCAACCTGCCTTACACCGCCCTCACCCCAGAATTAACCCAAGACTACAACGAACGCACTAGCCTTAACAGTTTCCGGTTTACTTTCTCGATCGGCGGCAGCATTTTGTCATTAATTATCGCGCAAATTATCTTTGCCTTAGTTAAAGATGACACCCAAAAATACTTAATATTAGGCGCCATCTGTACAGTAATTTCAGTATTGCCTTTGTATTGGTGCTTTTTCGGAACCCGAAAACACGTCCTCTCTCAATTGCAAGACAATCCCGCAGAAGACAATTCAACCTCTTTGCCGATAGGAGAACAGTTGCGGATTGCATTTAACAATCGCCCTTTTTTGTACGTAATTGGAATTTATCTCTGTTCTTGGCTGGGAGTGCAATTAACTGCTTCGATTTTGCCTTACTTTGTCATCAACTGGATGAATCTGCCGCCAGCAACTTTTACCCAAACTGCGATCGCCGTTCAAGGCACCGCACTCGCCATGCTATCTGTTTGGAGTAGAGTTAGCGAACGCTACGGCAAAAAAGCTGTTTATTTTATGGGCATGAGTTTGTGGATTATCGCCCAAGCCGGACTGTTTTTCCTGCAACCCGGACAAGTTGTCCAAATGTACCTGTTAGCAGTTATGGCTGGTGTGGGAGTTTCTACTGCTTATCTTGTACCTTGGTCGATGATACCGGATGTGATTGAACTCGACGAACTCCAAACCGGAGAAAGACGCGAAGGCGTGTTCTATTCGTTTATGGTGTTGCTGCAAAAAATTGGTTTGGCGATCGGCTTGTGGTTGGTAGGCCAAGCATTAGAACAAGCTGGATTTCTCGCTACTGTTCAGGGACAGGCTGCACCTATACAGCCGGATTCTGCCCTGTTCGCGATTCGAGTTGCGATCGGGCCGCTGCCCACAATTGCTTTAATCTGCGGCATGATTCTTACATATTTCTATCCGATTACCCGCGAAGTTCACGCAGAGATTTTGTTGAAACTTCGAGAAAAGAAAGCACATAATCTGTAATATTCAATAGACTTTAATTGCATTTGTGCTCTCTCTAATCAGCGTTAATGAGCGGTTGTTGTATCAAGGGAATATTTATGCAATGCAAGTCTAATGAGTATCACAAAATAACACTTGTCAAAAGCTCATCCGGCTCAGATTCCAGAACAATTACCAGATTGCTTGCCAACTACTTGTATCCTCTTACCCGAAAGAATTGGTTGAAAGCCGGAACCCTTGTATGGAGAAATTAAAATCCGACTATTCATTAATCCAATCCTCTTCCTTCCTTTGTCAAGTGCTGCCCCAAGTCAACTGTCAACTGAATGAAGAACGTGTTATAAACCAATACGGTTAACTTAACGCTTTTTGACGAATTTCCGATCGCTATTTTATAGGCAATACAGGCATTTTTTGCAAGTCAGATTGTTCTTAAGTTAACCGTATTGTGTTATAAACCTCTTTCATCGGTTAATCCCAAAAAACACCCCGTTGCGGGTTTCCGGCTAATATTGATATAGCTCTCATAGGATGGCGAATCATAGCGATGGTTTTAGCAAGAGTGGAAAAGCCCAGAAACCCCATGTTTCAGCGACAAAACATCACATCGCCCAGCGCCATCCGCCCGGTAGCAAAACCCAGAAGCCTTGAGTTTTTCCAAATGTCGATCGACTTTGTATTAACAAAATATTAATTTTTATGTCGTTTGCCCATTATATAGATCGGTGGGTGATATGATGTTAGGGCAGTTTAATTATATAAACTTAAAAAGCGATCCAGATCTTAAAAAAATTGACAATTAAAAGATAAAGACAGATTTTTGTCGGAAATTGATTGGATTAGTTGTCGTTCCACAAATCGGCCCAATGGTGTTAATTATATCTACGTATAAAATGCAAAACTTTTTAGCCGATCGGTTCGTGGGTAAGTTAACAGGTAGTGCAGCTATTGGTGGCGATCGCAAAAATGGCAGAGATGACAAGGCAATACCAGGGCGATCGGCCACCGAGGTGTGACGTAAAATTGTAAAATTGTAAAATTTTGGTAAAGTTGTGCGGAAGCTGCGAAGAAGCTCAGCGACATCCGAAAAAGTAGGTAGAGTCACCCATAAACCCTGAATACAAGCAGAACACAGCCACCAGAAATACAGTTGGAGACAACTCTCTATTCAGTTAGTAAAATAACTTTTGCAGTCGGTACAAGATATGAATTTAGTTATTTTTGTATATTATGTGAAAGTAGTGAGAACTATTGGCAGGAAATAGAACCAACCAACCCAGAATTTCGTGTGATATCCTGAAGTCAAGGGTGAAAGCATCAACCAGAAGGCTCGCATAACCAAGCTGATTTTACCAAAACAATATGAAAGAGGTCAACATGGAAAAAGAACAGGACGCTCATATCGTACCAATTAGCAACCAGAGCAGACAGGTGCAGCAATTTCCCGTTGACGAGGGAGAAGAGTTAAGCGGGGCACCCCAGAAAGGATTGAATCTAAAGCCCTTGTTCAGGACTTTTCAACGACAAGCCCTAGTCATCATTGCGATTGTAGCCCTAGCAGGCGGTGCAGTTTATTATAAGGTCAAGGGAGGCAAGAAAACATATCAAGGCGATTTTCGGATACTGGTGGAACCCGTGACAACGGAGGCAAGACTTACCGACGCATCTGCCCTCGCCAATCGCGGTGAGGGGGGTGGAGTGCCTAATCGAGAATTTTTTAGTTTGGACTATCCAACTCAGCTTCAAATTCTCCAGAGTCCTCAGATGCTGTCGGCTATTACCAAACAAGTCCAACAAAAATATCCAAAAATGACCGAGGAACTTCTTAAAAAAGGATTACTCGTGTTGCGCCTCGGAGAAAATGAGTTGACGCAAACTAAAATTTTGGAAGTTCGTTTCCTCGGGCAAGAGCCTGACTTAGTTCAGTTCGTTTTAGAAGAAACTAAAAAGAAATATTTAAAGTACAGCCTTGACGAACGCAAGACTCGCATTGGTCAAGGTGTTAATTTTATTGAAAACCAGCTTCCGGGACTCAACAAGCGCGTAAATGACCTGAAGTCTGAGTTACAGATGATACAGCAGCAGCAAAAAATTACCGATCCTAAAGAACAAGGCGCGCAATTGATCGTGCAAGTTCGCGCTATGGAAACTTTAGAGTTAGAAACTCAAAGGCTGCTCCAGGAACAGAAAATGCTGTACGCTAACTTGCAAAAACAATTAGATTTTACACCAAATGAAGCTATTGCGGCTTCAGCTTTAAGTGAAGAACCTCAATATAAAGAGTTGCTGACCAAGGTTAAGGAAGTAGAAGGTCAGATTGCTGTAGAAACAGCTCGGTTTAAATCTGCTAACCCGATAGTGGAAGCTTTAGAGCGCAAGCGGGCAAATTTAGTAGCTTTGCTCAACAAGCAAACCGATCGCATTTTGGGGCAAAATTTGGTAGGCTCTCAAGCCAATTCTAAAGTTCAGAATTTTCAAAACTCGATTCGCATAGGCTTGATCAAACAATTGGTGGATACTGCGAACCAAGTTCAAGTCTTAGAAGCTCGCAGTCAGGCGATCGCCCAAAGTAAAGAAGAGTTGACCCGAAAATTAAGAGATTTTCCGATTGTAGCTCGTCGCTACAACGAACTGCAACAGCAATTAGACATAGCCTCCACCAGCCGCCAGCAACTTTTAACTCAGCGGGAAACTCTGCGCGTCCAAGCAGCCCAAAGCCAAATACCTTGGGAAATTATTTCTCAACCCCAGATACCAAAAGATCTCAAATCAAACAAATTCATTCCAGTTGCCTCGAAAAGTACAAACAACTTTGTGATGGGAATTTTTGGAGGACTCGTGTTAGGCCTGGGAGCGGCTATTCTTATTGAAAAAATCCGCAACATTTTCTACTGTGCTGATGACATTAAAGATGCGTTTGATGCGCCTTTATTGGGAGTAATTCCTCGTGACAAAAATGCTAAAAAATTTCCGCCTTCTATTGCTAATGCCTATGCTTATCTTGAAGGCAAACAGGGGAATCATAAAAATGCTTCGGAATTTATAGAAGCTTTTGACTCTCTTTATACTAATATCCGCTTTCTTTCTTCAAATCGAACGATTAGCTCTTTGGTAGTTGGTTCGGCTACAGTTGGCGAAGGCAAATCTACCGTTGCTTTAAACCTAGCCCACGTGGCAGCGCTGGCGGGTCAGCGAGTGCTGTTGGTAGACGCGAACTTGCATTCGCCCAGCCTGCACAGGCTGTTGGAACTGCCTAATGTCAATGGATTGAGCAACTTGCTAGAAAATAAAAATGAACCGGATGAAATTATCCAGCGATCGCACCTAGCAGATAATCTGTTTGTATTAACAGCCGGTATTCCTGTCCCCGGTACTGCCAGACGGCTTGCCTCATCTCAAATGCAGTATTTAATGGAAGAACTGCACGCCACATTTGACTTTGTTATCTACGATACCCCACCGCTGGTTGATAGTAAAGATACGAATTTTTTAGCGGCGCGCACAGATGGAATACTGATGGTTGTATCAGTTCGCCAGGTGAAGTCTTCTGTAGTCAAAACAGTTTTCAGTCAATTAGAAAATTTTGGCATACCCTGCTTGGGCACCGTGGCTAATAATCCTACCAAAGGCAAGAAGTATCAAATATCTAAAGCATCATCACTCGTGGAAGATAAACATGAATATTTGAATTTGGCACCAGTACCGTCTGGCATCCACAAACTAGCTCCCAAAAAAGAATGAGATTCTGTTGACAGTTGACAGTTGACCGTTGACAGTTGACAGTTGACCGTTGTAGGGGCAGTGGATGGTGCGTGCCTGCCCTCTTAGTTGACAGTTGACCGTTGACAGTTGACAGTTAACAGTTGACAGTTGACAGTTGACAGTTGACCGTTGACCGTTGGTATAAGAGTAAAAAAGATGACCCACCCCAAAATTTTAGACTCCTGTTCAAGTTCCCAGATTCAATGCTGCAAGTCAATCTCAGATCTAAAATCGGCTGGTAGCGGACTAATTAGCATCTGGCTTGGTGGGAAATGTGACGGTAAAATTAGTCCAGCCCTTGCTGCTTTCAACCTCAATTTTTCCCTGTAACTGTTCCACAAGTTTTTGAACCAAAGCTAAACCCAAACCTGTACCTCCTTGTTTCCAGGGATCGGCATTGGGAACTCGATAAAATTTATCGAAAATTCGAGGCAATTCTTCGATCGCAATGGAAGATTGATTGCTGAATGTAAATTGAATTTCCGAAGCCCTAACACTTGCTTGTGCGGAATTTTTCCCGCTTTCTGCTTTTTCCCCGTCTCCCTTTTTGTACTCAACTTTCAAAGAGATTTCGCCCTCATTGGCAGTATACTTGCAGGCATTGTTGAGGAGTTCTGCTAAAATTCGTCCCAAACTAGCGCGGTTGGAACTGATCGTGGGGAGGTGGCGATCGAACTCTACTCGCAAATGCTGGTGGCGGTTCTGGGCTCGGGTGTAAAACGGGTCGATAATCGTAGGCAGCCACACATCTAAGTTTACTGGTTCGAGGTCGATCGGACAAGTTGCTGCTTCGAGCCGCTGCAAATCGAGCAAAGCATTAATTAAATCGGTTTCCCTAGTACATTCTGTTTCTAAAATTTCTAAATAAATCTGGCGTCGGTCTGGTGTGGGAGAAATTCTCAGCATATGAATAGCCATTTTCATATTAGATAAAGGCGTCCGCAATTCGTGAGAAACCGTGCTGAGAAATTCATCTTTTAGAACGTTTAAATGCTGGAGTTCCTGCACTTTTTGTTGCAATTGGGTGGTGCGTTCTTGGACTTGGCGTTCGAGGTCGGCATTGAGATTTTGTACTTGCTGGTAGAGTTGGGCTTGCTGAATGGCGATCGCGATTTGAGTTGCCAGTTGCAGCAGCAAATCCAATTCCGAAGCCTGCCACTTCCGGGATTTGGAACACTGATGGACGCACATCATCCCCCACAAATTGCCGTCTTGCAAAATTGGTACAATTAAATAAGCTTTGATTTGCGCTTGCTGCAACCGCGCATAATTTTCGGCACTCAAACTAGCTTTGTCGATGTCTGGGACGGCATAGATCTCCTGTTCGATCGCAAACGCAGCTTCCTGCCAAATATTGTCTGGCATGATTTCTCCCAAGATAGAAGACCACTTGGGGGCAACGGATTCTGCCACAAAAATGCCAAAATTGCTCGACTCCCAACGCACGATCGCTACTCTGTCGGCTTGCAAAACTTGCCGGACTTCATCGACGCTGGCGTTGAGAATTTCTTCGAGGTTTAAGGATTGGTGAATCCGGAAGGAAATTTGAGTTAACAGCCGATCGCGCTGCGCCTGTTCGTGGAGTTTGGCAGTCCGTTCGCGCACCTGCTGTTCCAATTTAGCATTGCGGCTTTGCAGCAGTTCCAATTTTTCCGATTGCAGTTGATAAACCGACTGCTGCAACTGTTTGACAACTCGGTACATTTCGGTCGGATCGAGAACTCTGAGCAAGCTGGTTTGAGTAATAATTCCCAGCAGTTCTCCGCGCCCGCCGCACACCACCAACCGCTGCACTTGTTGCTGCTGCATTTGTTTGTGCGCCGTCCACAGGGAATCGGAAGGTTCCAGAAATTGCAGGGGAGTTCTCATGACTTTTTGAGCTGGAGTTTGCTCGAAATTTAGTTCGAGATACTGTGCTTGCACGATGTCGTATTCGGTAACAATTCCCAAAGGTTGGTGAAAGGAATAGTGAAAAACGGAGGTAGAGTCCTCTTTGGGCTTCTCCATTGTTAATTCTTTGTTTTTGGTAATGACTACGCAACTGACTTGATGCTCGGACATCAGTTCGCTGATGCTCAGCAGCGAGGCGGTGTGGGGCGCTGTAATTGGCGTAGTCATCAATTCTGCTACCCGCCGCAATTTGAGAATGTTGGAAGGTTGCAATACTTGGCGAATTCTTTCCCGCGTCAGCACTCCTACCAAGTGCCGGAATTGATTGACAATAGGCAAATAGCGAATTCGGTGCTGGCGAAATAACGATAAAGCGGTAAACACGTCTTGATCGTCGGATTCTGTGAGGGAAACCGACACCGGAGACATGACTTCGGCAATTGGTATTTTGTGCAGGGCTACTTTTTGCAGGCTGTTTATTTTCCCAGAAGCAATCAGCCTCACCAAGTCGGCGGGGGTTAATATGCCGATTAACAGCCCGCGACTGGGGTTTTCGGATAAGTTGCCTGTGGTGATAGTCTGCTGGTTCTGCACGACGAGGACGCAGCGGGCCCGCACCTTGTCCGGCGGTGATGATTCGCTCATCGCCCCCTTGTCTGAGGGTAAAGGCCCTTTGACTAGGGGACAACTGTTTTGCAACTGACTCATCAGGGCGATCGCCACTGCTAAGGAAGTTTCTGGCCCGGCAGTTAGGGGGTAGCGGTCGATCGCTTGTTCTAAGGCTGAGGAGTAAAAGGGCGGGTGATAAAAGGGCATAGTTAATTGCAGGTGATCGGAGGACGGCTAAGACCATTTTCGATTTTTGATTTTCGATTCGGAATAGCTTATTACATAACGGTTTGGAGCTTCCCTAGAGTTCCATTATTTTGTGAAAATGGTATAAAAATCGGGCAAAGCCTTAGGGAACGGCCCAAACACCTCGCCTGTCCTGGAATTTTAAATAATAGACTTGCTCATTTATTATTTTCGTGCAATTTGAGCTTTAGATTAATAGTCTCACTAATCAGTAATTTCACTGAGTTCAAATCCTGGGGCGGTTTTTACTGCCTGCTTTTTTCCTGAGACTCCCCTATAATCAAAATAAGCCGAATGTAAAGTTTTACTACAAAATTTACCGATAATGACAACTTTAAGCTTAGAGCAAATTGCAGCCAAGTTAGAAAGCGAAAACTCAGCCGATCGCATGGTGGCTTTGGCTAACTTACGAAACGTGTCGGCTGAAACGGCTGTACCTTTGATTAAAAAGGTGTTGAACGACGAAAGTTTGCAAGTGCGATCGATGGCTGTGTTTGCTCTCGGAGTCAAACCGACAGCAGAGTGCTATCCCATTCTAGTCAAATTGCTAGAAACTGACCCGGATTACGGGATTCGCGCTGACGCTGCTGGTGCTTTGGGCTATCTGGAAGATATCAGAGCTTTTGAGGCTTTGGTGCGGGCTTTTTACGAGGATACTGAATGGCTGGTGCGCTTTAGTGCGGCGGTTTCTCTGGGAAATCTCAAAGATCCGCGGGCTCGCGATGTGCTGCTGAAAGCTCTCGACTGCGAACAAGTGGTGATCCAGCAGGCGGCGATTTCGGCTTTGGGGGAAATTAAGGCAATTGACGCGATCGATCGCATCCTCAACTTTGCTCAGTCAGAAGATTGGCTGATCCGTCAGAGGCTGGCTGAAGCTTTGGGCAATTTGCCGAGTGTGAAGAGTGTTTCGGCTTTGAAATACTTAGAAAAAGATAAAAATTCTCAAGTAGCTGAGGCCGCAACATTTTCTCTCAATCGCTTAGAGAAAACAGAAGCCTAAAATTTTTTAGAGGCGGGTTCACCAAAAATCTGTAAAAGCAGTAGAATCAGATAAACCCGCCCAGCCCTCTTTGCGATGTTTTAAACAAGTTATTAGACTTGAATTGCCTAAATCTTTGATTGATAGAACAACCGCAGATGCAGGGCAGATAAACACAGATAAACGCAGAGGTTTTTCAAGGCCAAAGAGTGAATGAGGGCGAGAGGTTTTTTGATTGTGTTGGAAGAGGGAGTTAAATGCCGTACAGTCAATTTAGCCTCGAACAAATTAAGAGAAACTTTGGCATAACTTTTACTAGGAGGGTTGGCTTGTTTGCCGACATCCCCGAAATAGAACCCAGCATTTTTTTGCAAGAAACTTTGCAATTCAATCTACCTTTAGCACTAGAAATTAATTCCGATAAAGCTCGCTCCGAGCTAATTGTCGCGCCGATATTAGTTGAAATCAAAAAACGGCTGCCGGAACGGATGAGTTTATTTTCAGGTAGAGAGTTCAACTAAAACAGCAGGAGTCCCGCACCAAACACGGTACGACCTTGAGTGACGGGAGGAATGCGCGTGAGGCTTAAGAGCTGAACAAATTATTTATAAACGCAGACAAAATTTCTTCAATGCGTGATAGAATTATGCCATGAAACAAGTCCTGACAGTATCTTGCAAACTCCAAGTAACGCCTGAGCAGTCCATCAAAATTGATGCAACACTTCAGGCGTTCGCGAATGCTTGCGAATATGTGAATCAAACTGTATCGCCAACTCTGACAAACGAATTGGCGATGCAATCCTTGATATATCACGATGTCAGAGATATGTTTGGACTTTCGGCGCAGTTGGCAATCCATGCTATCAGACGGGTTTCTGGTAACAGAAAAACAGCCAAAAAAGATGGTTCGCCAGTCAACAAGTTTGCTCCTACTAGCGTCACTTACGATGCTCGTATCTTTTCTTTCAGGGAAAAAGATTGGACGGTAAGTTTGACTACTATTGTTGGTAGGGAGCGGTTTGCACTGGCCATCGGAAACTACCAACTTGGATTGTTGAAAGGTCAAAAACCCAAGACTGCTACTTTGTGCAAACGGAAAGATGGTAGTTACTATCTGAACATTCAGCTTGAGTCTCAGCCAGTCGAGCCTCCACCAAGCGATCGAGTTTTGGGCTGTGATTTGGGTAGGACTGACATTGCAGTTACTTCCGATGGAGATACATTTAGCGGTAAAGAAACTACCAAAGTTAGAAATCATTATGCCAAGTTGAGAGCAAATATCCAGCGAAAAGCCGCGAAAGGCACTCGCAGTTCTCGGCGCAGATGTCGAGAATTGTTGAAACGGTTGTCGGGCAAGGAAAAACACTTTCAGACTTGGGTAAATCACACCATCAGTCACCGTATCGTAACCAGCGCGAAACACAAAAAACAAGTTATAGCTTTGGAAGATTTGACTGGAATTAGGGAGCGGACTAATCAGCAGCCACGCTCGAAAAAAGAGCGAAGACTTAGCAATAGCTGGGCGTTTTTCCAGTTGCGCCAATTCCTAATCTACAAAGCCATAAAGCATAGCGTAAAGATTTTGTTTGTTGAGCCTAGATACACTAGCCAAATGTGCCACAAATGCAATCATATTCAGCCCGTACAGGGTGAATCTTATAGAAACGGCAAAAAGTTTGCTTGTGGTCATTGTGGATGGAAAGGTGATGCAGACTTAAACGGCAGTAAAAATATTGCTGCTATTGGGGCTTTCGTAAATAAGCCTGAAGGTTCGAGATTATTTTGCAATGTGCAAGATCATTTCAGGGCTATTGAAAGCCCACACTGTACCTGTACTCAGGTCAGTGCTGGGTAATTTACTGTAGACCCTGCTAGGGGTTTGAGCGGTTATTGCGATTTTCTAATTAGCCGATCGCCCGAACAGCTAGTCATTGAATCCCCAGTCATCGCTTTGGTTGAAGCAAAAAACGACAACATTCTATCCGGCTTGGGGGAGTGCATGGCAGAAACGATCGCAGCACAAATATTTAACCAGCGTCAAGAAAATAACATTCAGACAATTTATGGAGTTGTGACAACTGGGAGTATCTGGAAATTCTTTAAGCTAGAAGGAATTGCGATCGAGATTGATACCGACGAATATTTTATCAATAATGTTTCTAAAATCCTCGGTATCTTAATAAATTTTATCGAGTGTTGAGTAAAATTCTGAATGTATGATGTAAGCTGTGATGGCAAATCGCAAGTTAAAATAGTTGTTTACATCCTTTAACCATAACTAGCCATGAATCAAGCACCGAATCCTTTTAACTCAAATCCATCCGATCCGCTAGACCCCTTAGAGCAACAACTTGACGATCGAGGTGAAGAGTTGCCGAGGCAGTACCACCCAGCTACTAAAAAAACTCTCCAAAAATTATTTTTGATTCTGATAGTTGTCGGAGTAGTGATTGGTGGGGTTCTATCTGTAGGCGTGATTTCGCTGATGCAAAAAGCCGGATTGACTGATGTGCCGGCGCGGGTACAGAATCCGAAGTAATATCTACTCGGAAGGATATTTCAATCATAAATGCAACTATTTTCTGGGATGAAGCTTGAGAAAGTATGATGTTTTGTATGGATTTTTTCAAAATAATTGATGCTTAAAAATTCTAGGGCTACGCCCGATCGCCTCCCACCGCCGCAGATTTCCGAAAAACTTGTCTCCGCTGGCTTTCATGCTCTTTCTGACCCCCTGCGGATTCAGATTCTGGAGTTACTGCGGGAACAGGAGTTGTGCGTTTGCGATTTGTGCGATCGGCTGGGAGTCCCTCAGTCTAAACTCTCTTTTCACCTCAAAACCCTAAAAGAAGCCGCTTTAGTTCGCAGCCGCCAAGAAAGTCGCTGGATCTATTACACCCTCAATTTAGCTCAGTTTCTCGCGCTGGAAGAGTACCTCGCCGAGTACCGCCGCTTGAGTCAGATGCTGCCGGCGCGCCGTTGTTCCGACGCGGGTTGACCCATCAATATTTCTTAATATGTTTATTGCCTGTTTGTCTTACATCATACTTGACATATCAAATTTTATTGATATGATTCAACTGTACCCCTTAGTTATGGCATTGGGTGAAGTCAATGAACCCAGCAGAAAAGCCCAAGGTTTTCGCACTAGGTATAATTGCTTTGACAATCGGTGCGATCGCGCTCCTCAACTCCTGCTCTCAAGTCCAGTCGCCAGAATCGCAGAGCATTAAAATAGACGGTTCCAGCACTGTCTATCCAATTACGAATGCGATGGCCAAAGAATATCAAAATACGAATCCCAAAAAAGCATCAATTACTGTTGAATTTTCCGGCACCGGCGGCGGATTTAAAAAGTTTTGTGCTGGCGAAACAGACATTAGCAACGCCTCGCGCCCCATCCGCCCAGAGGAAATGGAAGCCTGCAATAAAGCTGGCATCCGCTACTACGAATTACCCATCGCTTTTGACGCTCTCACAGTAGTAGTCAATCCCAAAAATGACTGGGCAAAAGACATTACAGTAGAGGAATTGAAAAAGATTTGGGAACCAGCCGCCCAAGGTAAAATTACTCGCTGGAATCAGATTCGACCCAATTGGCCAAATCAACCCATCACCCTCTACGGTGCAGGCAAAGATTCCGGTACATTTGACTACTTCACAGAGGCAATAGTAGGTACTGCGAAAACAAGTCGAACCGACTATACAGCTAGTGAAGACGATACAGTTTTAGTGCAAGGAGTTATTAAAGACGAAAATGCTTTGGGCTACTTTGGATTGGCCTATTATGAAGACAACCAAAGTAAACTGAAAGCAGTAGGTATTGACAGAGGCAAAGGAGCAGTATTGCCCTCCCGCGAATCTGTAGAAAAAGCTCAGTATCAGCCCCTGGCGCGACCTCTATTTATCTATGTCAACTACAACTCTGCTCAAAAGAAAGTAGAACTACGCAACTTTGTAGAATTCTACATGAAGAAAGCTCCGAGCTTAGTTAGTTCTGTGGGTTATATTCCTTTACCAAAAGAAGGATATCAACTAATTTATCAGCACTTCTACAATGGCAAAGTAGGGACTGTTTTTGGTGGTAAAGCTCAGATTGACTCGACAATTGGGGAGTTATTGCGACAGCAGGCAACTTTTTAGGTATCAGTGGTCATCTGTCAAATGTTTTAGCTTGTTAGCTGTTAATCTTGATTGGTAACTAAAATCTAACAAGAGAGGTAAATTTATCACGGATCGACTCAATGTTCAAGTCAGTTTCTAAAACAATAAGCAGTTTGTTATCACCGGAGTGCAGAAGAGAAGCTATCGCAGAATTTTTGGGTACATTTATTCTGGTTTTTGCAGGCACTGGCGCAGTGATGGTCAACAAAATTAGCCAGGGTGCTATCACTCATTTAGGCATTAGTTTTGTCTTTGGAGCGGTTGTCGCCGCGATGATTTATGCTACAGGTCACATTAGCAGCGCCCACCTGAATCCGGCTGTAACATTAGCTTTCTGGGCGAGCGGTTTTTTCCCCAAAAAACGTGTTTTGCCTTACATTTTAGCGCAGTGTGCTGGTGCGATCGCTGCTTCTAAACTGCTGCTAATTACTTTAGGTGAAGTAGCCAATCTCGGTGCAACTGTTCCTCTCAATGGTAACTGGATGCAGTCTCTAATCCTAGAAACAGTGTTGACTTTTATCTTAATGTTTGTTATCTTAGGTTCGGGACTTGATAGACGCGCTCCTATCGGTTTTGCAGGAATAGCAATTGGCTTAACTGTAGGATTAGAAGCAGCATTTATGGGGCCAATTACCGGAGCGAGTATGAATCCGGCGCGGTCATTTGGCCCAGCAATTGTAGGAGGAATTTGGCAGCACCAGTGGGTTTATTGGGTTGCACCAATTTTAGGAGCGCAACTAGCTGTTTTGGTTTATCGGATAATATCCAACGGATTTGGCGATATCAAGTAAGCGAGGAAAATAAATGAAAAGTGTGATGTTTATTTGCCAGAAAAATTCTACCGCTGTCGGATGAGGCGACTGCAATGGACGAACAACAAGCGCAACCAATTTCAGAGGATTTGTGGTGGGTGATTCCAGGTCAACTGGCAGGGATGCGGAAGCCAACAGCCGAGGAACTCTCTACGCTTCAATCAGTAGGTATTGGGGCGATCGTCTCTGTAATGGACGATGCTTCCAATCTGGATTTGTATGAGCAGGCAAACATTCCTCACCTTTGGTTGCCAACGAAAGGCGGTACTGCACCCAGTCACGAACAGATTCAGCAATTGCAAACCTTTGTGGATAGCCAGAATCATTTGGGGCACGGGGTTGCAATTCACTGCACAAGTGGCAGACGACGCACCGGAACGATGCTGGCTTCCTACTTGATTCAGGCAGGTTCGTCCTATGACGATGCGATACTCACTATTCTGGATGCCAATCCCAACGTTGAATTGAGAGAGGCGCAAACCGCTTTCCTGCAAGAGTTAGCAGGAAAACAAACTTATTCTCAATAGCCCCATTCTTATAACTAATTAACGCTACTCATGACTCGTTTTGACCATCCTCCTCGCATCCTGTTTTTATACGGCTCTTTAAGAGAGCGTTCTTACAGCCGTTTATTGGCGGAAGAATCGGCTCGAATTATTGAGAATTTCGGTGCAGAAATTAAGTTTTTCAATCCTCGGGAATTGCCGATTTATGGCAGCGTTCCTGATACTCATCCCAAGGTTCAAGAATTGCGGGAATTGAGCCTTTGGTCGGAGGGTCAAGTTTGGTCGAGTCCAGAAATGCACGGCAATATTACGGGTATTATCAAAAACCAAATTGACTGGATTCCTTTAAGTATTGGCGCTGTCAGACCGACTCAAGGTCGCACTTTGGCGGTGATGCAGGTTAGCGGCGGTTCTCAGTCTTTTAATGCTGTGAATACTTTGAGGATTTTGGGCCGCTGGATGCGGATGTTTACGATTCCTAATCAATCTTCGGTTGCTAAGGCTTATCAGGAGTTTCATGATGATGGGACGATGAAAGATTCTCCTTTTCGCGATCGCGCGATCGACGTTATGGAGGAATTGTACAAGTTTACCCTGCTGTTGCGGGAGCACACTGACTATTTGACCGATCGCCACAGCGAACGCAAGGAACAAGCGGCCAAGGAGGCGATCGCGATCGCAAATCGTGCCCTGGAAGTTAATTAAGGCAATTCAAATCGTGGAGAATCACCCGGCGATTGAAATCGCGGCTACACAGACAAAACCCGCCTCCGCGGGTTGAAGAATCAAGGATTTCTCTTCAGTCCACGGAGGTGGACTTCGCTTGTGTAGCCGCGGTTTCCAACCGCCGGGGCCTTCACAAACAACAACCAACAACTAACAACCAACAACCAACAATTAATAACTAACAAAAACCATGATTTAAATTACCCGGCGTTGAAATCACCCGGCGATTGAAATCGCGGCTACACAAACAAAACCCGCCTTCGCGGGTTGAAGAATCAAGGATTTCTCTTCAGTCCACGGAGGTGGACTTCGGTTGTGTAGCCGCGGTTTCTAACCGCCGGGGCCTTCACAAACAACAACCAACAACTAACAACCAACAATTAATAACTAACAAAAACCATGATTTAAATTACCCGGCGTTGAAATCACCCGGCGATTGAAATCGCGGCTACACAGACAAAACCCGCCTCCGCGGGTTGAAGAATCAAGGATTTCTCTTCAGTCCACGGAGGTGGACTTCGGTTGTGTAGCCGCGGTTTCTAACCGCCGGGGCCCTAACAACTAACAACCAACAAACAACAACCAACAAACAACAACCAACAACAAAAACCATGAAAAAAGTAATGTTCGTCTGCAAAAGAAACTCCTGTCGATCGCAAATGGCAGAAGGATTCGCTAAAACGATCGGCGCCGGCAAGATTGAAGTCACCAGTTCCGGTTTAGAATCAAGCAGAGTTCACCCGACAGCCATTCAAGTCATGTCCGAAATCGGCATTGATATCACCGATCAAACATCTAACGCCTTAAGCGAATTCAAAGCCGAAGATTACGACGCAGTAATTTCTCTGTGCGGCTGCGGCGTGAATTTACCCGAAGCCTGGGTATTGCGAGAAGTATTTGAAGATTGGCAACTCGACGATCCAGACGGACAACCAATCGAAACTTTTCATCGCGTGCGAGGTGAAATTAAAGCACGAGTTGAGAAATTAGTTGAAACCCTCAAATAAGACCTCTACGACCTATCTGAGTGTAACCGAAAATGATGTGAGTTGTAGAATTACCCGGCAATTGACATCGCGACTACAGAAACACTCACGCGCCTGCGCGGGTTGAAGAATCAAGAATTTCTCTTCAGTCTGCGGAGGCAGACTTTGCTTTTGTAGCCGCGGTTTCTAACCGCCGAGGATTTGTCGCTTACCCAGAATTCGTGCTAAATTATCAGAGGCGTTCTCCAGAATGCCTCTACATTCGTTGCGAGCACCGACTAAAAATTTAGCACATGATTCAGACCGCAATCACACCTTTCAAAAACAAACTCAACTCAGCTTTAACTAAAAAGCCGATCGCAGTTTTACAAATTAATCTAGGGAAACGCTGCAACCTCGCTTGCACTCACTGTCACGTAGAAGCTAGCCCAACACGAACTGAAGAACTTTCCCCGGAAATATGCGAACAATTAATTGAAATCATTCGCCGTTTTCCTCAAATTCAAACTGTTGACCTCACGGGCGGTGCTCCCGAAATGCTTTACGGTTTTAAACCGCTGGCGGAAGCTGCAAGGGCCGCAGGTAAAGAGGTTATTGTTCGTTCTAATTTGACGATTTATTTTGAGAAAGGCTTTGAAGATATTCCCGAATACTGCGCGCAACACCAACTCAGAATTGTGGCGTCGCTTCCCTGTTATCAAGCTGATAATGTTGACAAAATGCGCGGCAGCGGTGTTTTTGACAGTTCGATTCGGGCGCTGCAAAAGCTGAATCAGTTGGGATACGGAAAAAACCCAAATTTAATTCTAGATTTGGTGTACAATCCACAGGTGCCGACCACAGATAAGTTTTCGCTGACGGCGAAACAGGGCAAGTTACAGCAAGATTATCAGGTGTATTTAGCCGAACATTTTGGGATTTGTTTTAATCACTTGTTCGCAATTACTAATTTGCCTGTGGGACGGACTAAGTTTCATTTGGAACACAAAAAACTGCACAAGCCTTATCTGGGGTTTTTGGAGAATAATTTTAATCCTGGTACTCTGGGCCATTTAATGTGTCGGAACGAATTGTCGATCGACTATTTGGGCAATGTTTACGACTGCGATTTTAACCAAATGGAAAATCTGCCCGCGAAAACTGGCAGCGGGGAAACTATAACTGTTGCTAAATTGCTGGAATCTGGTAGTTTAGATGTAATTGAAGAGGTGCAAACTGCTGCTTATTGCTACGGCTGTACGGCGGGTAGCGGTTCTAGCTGCGGCGGTACGTTGATTTGATTTCAGGAGAAATTTGCGTTGATAGCAGTTTTCTATTGTGTGAAATACGGGACACGGCGCGGTACCTTTAATCGTGTTAACTTAAGTTCAAACTTAGTATCAGTCTTCTGTCTGGCGATTAAAGCCAGATCCCCCCTAACCCCCCTTCCCAAGGGGGGGACAAGATTCCTCTCAAAGTCTCCCTTCTTAAGGGGGATTTAGGGGGATCTAGACTATGGTAAAAACTAGATTTATCAAGGTTTTCACACTTAATTTGAGACTACGAAAAGCAGTACCGTTCAAAGTCCCCCTTCTTAAGGGGGATTTAGGGGGATCTAGACTCGGGGAAAAACGAAAGATACAAAAGATTTCACACTTAAGTTGACACTACTGTGTCCCTACCCTACAAGCAATTTAGACTTAGGAGTTTAGGTAAATGAATGATTTGCGATCGCCCGATGAACAAAATCCACCACCATCAAATAAGTGGAAACTGTTTTTAGGGATTGGTTTAGCTGTGGCTTTGATTGTGGCGGCCAAGTTTTTCAATTTTCAAGGAATTCTGAAAAATGCCCTGGAGTCGATCGCCAATCTCGGCCCTTGGGGCCCCGCAGCTTTTATTCTAATTTACGTTATAGCAACAGTTTTATTTATCCCCGGTTCCTTGCTGACTCTCGGTTCTGGCGTTTTGTTCGGAGTTGTTGGCGGCACGGTTTGCGTTTCCATCGGATCGGTTTTGGGTGCTACTTGCGCTTTTTTAACAGGTAGGTATTTAACTCGCGATTGGGTTTCCAAACAGATAGCAGGTAATCTCAAGTTTCAGGCGATCGACTCCGCAGTTGCCTCTGAAGGATGGAAAATTGTACTGCTGACGCGGCTGTCGCCAATTTTTCCGTTTAATTTGCTCAACTATGCTTTTGGAGTCACGCAGGTATCTCTCAGAGACTATTTTTTCGCATCTTGGATCGGCATGATTCCCGGAACCGTGATGTATGTTTATATCGGTTCCCTGGCTGGTAGTTTGGCTGCAATCGGATCGCCAGGGCGATCGCGCACTACTGCTGAGTGGGCTTTGTACGGCATTGGTTTAATAGCAACGATCGCCCTCACCGTTTATGCAACCCGCTTGGCCAAAAAAGCTTTGGACGCAAAAATTTCTCCTTGAATCAATACCGCAAATTTGTCAAATTGTCAACAGGGATTTCACCCTACATTATAATACATTGCTAATTTAAAAAACTCCGTATTTTCTCTGTGTTATTTACAAGAATTTTGTTATAAAAACGAGATAGATATTAATGATATAGCAATTCTCAAGTGATTCAGGTCACAGATTGGCAATTCGTAAGATCACTGACAAGTACCTCACGAAAATTGACAACCACTATATCTTAAATCACTAATATCAAGTAAGCAAAGGGAAAGTCTGAATATCAAGTTGATGCTAAAACCGAATGCTATCGCGCGATCGGAATTTATTTGTGAAGTCAGAAATGTAATGCCATTTCTCTCAAACAACGTCACTGTAAACTCTGTTCTTCATCCCAAGATTAATCAGTCATTTTCAATTGTTTAATCAAAAATCTACAATAAAAGTGGTATAACCCCTGATTGGTATAACCAATCAGGACTCAAACCCTCACTATTTATCTAATATTAATTCTGCCGGATTACGAATAACAAATGCCGTTTGATCTATTAGACTCTCGACGAGAACATTTGATGATGCAAAACCCAGCAAATCAAGCCCGAACTGTGTCTGTGCAGCCGCCCCATCAAACAAAAAAGCTGCGCCGCTTGTGGCAAAAAATAAGTAATTCTGCTCAATTGCGGTGGCAGCAAGCGCACAGTCTTTGGCAGCACAGACGGCAGCGCCGCCATTTGCTGACACTACTAATACTGGGCAGCACGGCTTTAACTATTAGCACCACTGCTTGCATTAGCTATTTCGTAGTGCGCGGACTAATCCTCGACAATTTAAAGGCAATAGCACTATTAAAATTAGAAAAAGGCAGTGAAGAAATCGATAAGTGGCTCAGCAGTCGCAAAGCAGAAATAGAAACCATTGCTTACTCTCCTACTGTTCGCACTCTCGATTGGAAATTAGTTGAACCAATTTTGCAAGGAGAAACCTACAGGTTAAAAGAGTATTTCTTATTGTCATTAGTTCAAGCCGATGGATCGGTGCAGAACACTTTAGGCACTAACACCAACACCAAAGACCGCCAACACTTTCAAAAGGCAATGAACGGAAAGGTCAACGTTTCCGACCCGCTAATCGGACGCAGCAGCAAGCTTTCAACAATCATCATTGCAGCTCCACTTTGGGAATTGCCTCCCACTCCAAACAAAGTAATTGGAGTTCTTGCAGGCAGCATTAAAGTAGACCGAGTAGCCTCTGTAGCTAACAGCTTGCAGTACGGTTCTGACAGCTATGCTTTTGTGCTTAATTCAGCAGGAGTGCCAATTATTCATCCCAACAATAAATTAATCGGAACTATCGACCTGCCAGCCCCAACTTTTTTAAAATCACAAGACCCAGGATTAGCGGCAATTGCGCGCAATATGACCAGCCATCAGACGAATATCGAACTCGTAAAAATAGATGACAAATGGGTGTATGTAGCCTATGCTTCCCTCAGCGAAGTTAACTGGTCAATGGCTCTAGTAATTCCCCGCGAAAATATTGAATCCCAACTCCAAGCATTAAATTTGCTGACATCCGTCGTCGGCGGACTGCTCGTCCCGGCAATGCTAGCAGCAATTTGGCTAATTTACTCCTCCGAAAACAATCGCGTTCAAGCGGAGCGAGAAGCCATGCTAAACCGCATTGCCGGACGCATTCAAGATTCCCTAGAACTAGACATAATTGTGCAAAGTACAGTGGAAGAAATAGTTAATTTATTGCACCTAGAACGGGCGGCTTTTGGTTGGCACGAACCGCAAAATAAAACCTTACAAATTCTGTGGGAATCATGCGAATTTGAGTGTCCCAAAGAAGCGATCGAGTTCGATCCTTACTTTTCGGAAAATTCGTCAGTCCGCAGCGATAAATGCGAGCCAATTCTTCTGTCTAGCGACACTGGGTTCCAGAGTGCAAGTCAACCGATCGAACTTAAAGCTAATAGCTATTTAGCCGTCCATGTCCAGACTCACAACGAGCGGCAGGGTTATTTAATTTGCAGTCATGCTACCCATTGGTTTTGGAGCGGGGAGGAAATCCAATTGTTAAAAGCTGTGGCAGACCAACTGGCAATCGCCATCAATCAATCTCACCTTTACAGTCAAACCCAAGACCAAGTAAAACTGCTCAATAGTGCCTTAGATGAACTCAAAAAAACACAAACTCATTTAGTGCAGAGCGAGAAAATGTCATCCCTGGGTCAAATGGTGGCCGGGATAGCTCACGAAATCAACAACCCGGTTAACTTCATTTCGGCTAATTTGCCTCACACCACCAAATATACTAAAGATTTGTTAGATTTGGTGAGTTTGTACAAACAAACATTCCCAGAAGTGACTCCGGAAATCGAAGAGTTTGCCGAAGCAATCGAGTTAGATTTTATTGAGGAAGATTTGCCGCATATGTTGAATTCTATGAAAATAGGAACCGAACGCATTCGCACCATAGTTCTTTCTTTGCGAAACTTTTCTCGCCTCGATGAATCTGACAAAAAACTGGCGGACATTCACGAAGGTATCGAAAATACCTTGCTGCTGCTCTCCAACCGGATCAAGAATGGGATTTATATAGTCAAGAGATACGGAAAAGTGCCTTCAGTCGAGTGCTATCCGTCTCAGCTAAATCAGGTGTTTATGAACTTGCTGAGCAATGCGATGGATGCTTTGAACGAGATCGAGCGCCTGGATAAAATCATTACTATTTCCACGGGAGTAGTTCGACAAAATGGCGGTAAATTTCTGAAGGTGACGATTGCCGACAACGGCCCTGGCATTCCCGAAAGCATTCAAGACCAAATTTTTAACCCATTTTTTACTACAAAACCAGTCGGGCAAGGCACTGGTTTGGGATTGGCAATTAGCTACAAAATTGTAGTGGACGGACATGGCGGCAGTATCAAGATTGCTCAGCCTAAGGGCGGGGGGACGGAGTTTTTGATAAAAATTCCGATCGCGGAGGGGTATCAAGAGGCAAGCAGGAAGAGGGAAGGAACGCCACGGATGACTGCAACGCAGTTCAACAGTTGACAGTTGACAGTTGACAGTTGACAGTTTAAGAGCGACCTCTACCTACAAGGAAGAGGATTGGAATAATGAATAGTCTGATTTTAATTTCTACGCCCAAGGGAGAGGCTTTCAACCAATTCTTTCTGGCAAAGTAAATTTAGTGAATGCTAAGTTGGCTGGCTTTGGCTAAAATTAAAATAGTTGTTGTGCAAGGAGTTTTATGGCTGTTGGCAAGGATACAATTTTTGAACGCTTTTTGTCGCCTCTGATACGACTGGCGATCGACGAACAAGCACTGAAACGACTCTACGAAGGTATCGACTGGGAAGCAGCGGGCGATCGCCACCGACAACCTAACCTAGTTTATCCCGAATATTACAGCCAAAACTTTCACGGCATCGAAGGCGGCTACCTCAACCCCAGTGCAGCGGTTTCCTACGATCCAATTACGCAATACGTTTTGCTTCCCCACGAAACAGTCGTCAGACAAGGCTTAATAGACGGTGTGCGGGTGAAGCCGCGCCGAATCATCGATTTGGGATGCGGCACTGGCTCAACCACGCTGATGCTCAAACAAGCCTTTCCCGAAGCGGAAGTTGTCGGCCTGGATTTGTCACCATATATGCTGGTAGTCGCCGAAATGAAATCGCAAAAAGCCGGCTTAAATATTGAGTGGTTGCACGGAAATGCCGAAAGCGTGGCTTTTGCTGACGCCAGCTTTGATTTAGTTGCAGCTTCCTTGCTGTTTCACGAGACGCCACCTGCGGTATCGCGGGCAATTTTACGAGAAAGTTTCCGATTGCTGAAGGTTGGGGGACAAGTGGCAATTTTGGACGGAAACCAAAAAACTTTGCGGCAGACAGAGTGGCTGACTGATATCTTTGAAGAGCCTTATATTAAGTCTTATGCAACTGGTAGTATTGATGCTTGGGCGGGGGCTGCTGGATTCGCGGCGGTGCAAACTCAGGATTACTGGTGGGTGCATCAGGTAACGCAGGGTGTGAAACCTCTTCCTGGGGAAGATTTGGAACCGGTGCGGGCGGCGAAGGTTTGGAATCCGATCGATTTGGTTCCTGATTTGGATGGTGATTTACCGGGAATTCCAGCACCAGCTTGATGTATTAACAGTTGACAGTTGACAGTTGACAGTTGGCAGTTGACAGCGTTAATCAGTTGACAGTTGACAGTTGACAGTTGACAGTTGACGGTTGACAGTTGACAGTTGATAGTTGGTGTTCCGATTACCAATAACCAATAACCAATAACCAATAACCAATAACCAATAACCAATAACCAAGAATCAATAACCAAGAATCAATAACCAATAACCAATAACCAATAACCAATAACTAATAACTAATGACTAATGACTCTAAAAGCAGTTTTATTTGATTTTAATGGCGTTATTATTAATGACGAGTCGATTCACGAGAAAATAATCGATCGACTAATGCTCGACGAAAATCTCCAACTCAAACGTGGGGAGTTTCGGGAAGTGTGCTTGGGAAAGAGCGATCGCACTTGTATTACCGAACTGCTGAAGCGCCGGGGACGATATCTGACAGAAACATACCTCGATCGCTTGCTACTTCGCAAGGCCCAAGCTTATCAGGAAGCAATCAATAGTTTGGAAAAATTGCCCATTTATTCAGATGTGGCAGAATTTATTGACAAAATTCGGGTTTCCGGACTAAAAATGGCGGTAGTTAGCGCGGCAATGCGATCGGATATAGAATTAGTGTTAGATCGATCGGGTTTGGCTGCAAACTTTGAATTAATTGTCGCAGGCGACGACTCGATCGCGAGCAAACCAGCACCCGACGGTTATCTGTTGGCGGTGGAACTTCTCAACCAGAAATATCCCGGATTTAACTTGCAAGCGATCGAGTGTTTGGCATTAGAAGATACTTTTGCAGGGATAGAAGCGGCAAAAAAAGCGGGGATTCAGGTAGCGGGAGTGACTCACACTTACCCGTTTCACATGATCCAACGCCAAGCTAATTGGACGGTGGACTATTTTGCGGATTTAGAATTGGACAGAATAGCCCAACTTTGCTCGATCGCCCCCACTCCACCAACAGCATAAAACACTTGACGTTTTTAGCAGTTACGTGCTAACGTAGTTGACTGTCTGCCAAAGTCAATACAAATGCGACCTGTAAGGCTTTGAGATTCGGCAATCGGGCATTTAAAATGCTAAATTAAAAGTCAATCAGGGGAATTAGCTCAGTTGGTAGAGCGCTGCGATCGCACCGCAGAGGCCAGCGGTTCGAGTCCGCTATTCTCCATATATCAGTGGAATGTTGACCAAAGAAGACGATTCATTACTCGAATCCTCTTTCTTGTGTCTAGGTAGATGTCGCTGTTGGCTGTCAACCGCTCTGGCTGTTGCTATATTTGTAGAAAGCGCGATGTGCATCTGCTTTGATATTTGGCTATGAGTTTGCCATTACCCGATTGCTGCCACGTCTCATAACATCAATAACGTCTTTGTCTACAAAAACCACCGGGTTTCCAACTTTAGACAGATTGCTGAAAAGACGTATATACGTTAGTAAACCTCATTTTTAGCGCAGTTATACCAATTTAATGGGTCGTTGCATATATCTCGATCCCCCTCGCATCCCCCTTAAGAAGGGGGACTTTGAGAAGAATCTTGTCCCCCCCTTATTAAGGGGGGTTAGGGGGGATCAGATTCTATGCAGCCTCATAAAAAATTGGTATTACTATCAATCCACACAAAATCAAGATTTTGTCAATCAATAATAAGTTTTGTATCTAAAAGTACAACAGTCTTCTAAAGCGAGTCTTAATATCAAGTCGCTATGTGTTATTATTCTCAATCATCTGACAGAGCTATTCAGGAGTAACTAGAAAAAATGACAAAGCGATTCGATCGGCGGAAATTTCTCTTATACAGTTCTGCTACCCTCACATCAAGTTTATTTCTAAAAGCTTGTAGAACTCCCACTCCAACCGCAACCCCAGCCGCTTCTCCCACAGCAGCAGGAACTACACCAGCAACACCAGCAGCCAGCAGTGGGAACACGATCAAAGTAGGAATTTTGCATTCCTTGAGCGGCACAATGTCAATCAGCGAAAAAAGCGTTGTGGAGGCCGAACAATTAGCAATAGAAGAAATCAATAAAGCTGGCGGCGTCCTCGGAAAACAAATCCAAGCAATAGTAGAAGACGGCAACTCAGACTGGCCGACTTTTGCCGAAAAAGCTAAAAAATTGATCGATCAAGACAAAGTTGTCACCGTCTTTGGCTGCTGGACATCCGCCAGCCGCAAAGCAGTGTTACCAGTATTTGAAGAAAAAAATCATATGCTCTGGTATCCCGTACAATACGAGGGTCAAGAGTGTTCCAAGAATATTTTTTATACCGGGGCTGCGCCGAACCAGCAAATCGAACCAGCAGTTGACTGGCTGCTAGAAAATAAAGGCAAAAAATTCTTCTTAGTCGGGTCGGACTACGTTTTTCCCCGCACAGCAAACACTATTATCAAAGCACAGCTAGCAGCCAAAGGTGGCGAATTAGTTGGCGAAGATTACATACCTTTGGGCGGTACAGAAGTCACGCCAATTATTACTAAAATCAAGGCAGCTTTGCCCGAGGGTGGAGTCATTTTCAATTCCCTCAACGGCGACAGCAACGTCGCATTCTTCAAACAGTTGCAGGGCGCAGGTTTGGGCCCGGACAAATATCCGTCAATGTCAGTCAGTATAGCAGAAGAAGAAGTAAAGGCGATCGGCGTAGAATATCTCAAAGGCCATTACGCCGCCTGGAATTACTTCATGACTGTGGAATCTCCGGCAAATAAAAAATTTGTGGAAGCTTTCAAGGCAAAATACGGCAAAGACAGAGTGACTAACGACCCGATGGAAGCAGCTTACATCATGGTTTACCTGTGGAAGCAAGCCGTCGAAAAAGCAGGAACACCAGACGATTTGGAAAAAGTGCGGGCAGCAGCTTTGGGTCAAACTTTTGACGCCCCGGGTGGCAAAGTAACCCTGGAAGTTAACCATCACCTTTCTAAATTTGTGCGGTTGGGCGAAGTGAGAGAAGATGGTTTGTTTAACATCACTTTTGCTACGCCAGAAGCCGTGAAGCCGATTCCTTGGAATCAGTTTGTCGCTGAAACCAAAGGTTTTTCCTGCGATTGGTCTGACCCCGCAAAAGGTGGCAAATTCAAGACACCATAAGTAGCCAAGACCAATTTTATTAATTAATGTTGGCAACAGATCTTCGATCGCCCCTAACCTCCCATCAGGGAGGGGGGGGGACAAGATCTTTGTTTCAAAGTCTCCCTCCCGCAGGCAATCTAGGGCGATCGAGACTTCGCCAGCAGCGCTATTATACGGGTTTTAGCTGGCACAGCATTCATCCCCATTATACTTGTACTCAGGTTAGTGTGGGATGAATGCGAGGCAATGAGGAATTGACCGACGAGCAATATTGAACGCAGTTCAATCAGCGATGTCGGTCGATGACGAATTGCCAATCTTGGGTATTTGTAGCGAATCAAGAGTTACACAATTATGGTAACATAGTAGCAATAGGAGGTAGAAATAAATGAGGACAGCATACCAGTATAAATTACGCCCAAATAAGCAACAAGCAATAGAATTAGATAGATGGTTGTCTATGCTTTGCGCTCAATATAACTATTTGTTGGCAGATAGATTTAACTGGTACGAACAAAATCGTTGCCCTGTCAACGCCTGTCCTCTGCTTTGTAACCTTCCAGAATTACGGGACAATCCCGATTACTACAGTCAAAAGAAAACACTGCCCGAGCTGAAGAAAACTCATCCTTGGTATAGCGAAATTTACTCACAAGTTCTACAGGATACTGTCAAGAGAGTCAAGGTAACTTTTGACAGATTTTTGAAAGGTGACAGTAACGGGAAGCGTAGCGGTAAACCGAGGTTTAAGTCTCGCGATCGTTACAGAACTTTTACTTATCCTCAGATGAAGGATGGATGCTTGCAAGGCAACTTAATCAATCTTCCGATGTTGGGAAAAGTTAAAGTTATTTTGCATCGTCCCGTTCCGAATGGTTTTAAAATCAAAACAGCGTCTATTACAAAAAAGGCTGACGGTTACTATTTAACTCTCAGCCTGGAAGATGCGACAGTTCCAACAATTAAACCCGATTTCAATCCAGAGTTAATAACTGGTATTGATGTTGGCTTAAAGGAGTTTTTGACAACTTCTGAGGGTGAAACTGTTGCCATACCTCAGCATTACCGTAAGTCTCAAAAACGTTTAAAAGTTATTCAAAAACGTGTTTCCCGTCGGAAAAAAGGAAGCAATCGAAGATTAAAAGCGGTGAAACAGTTAGGCAAGCGACATAAAAAGGTTGCCGATAAACGCAAAGATTTTCATTTCAAAACAGCTAACAACTTGTTGAAAAAATATGATGTTGTCGCGGTTGAAGATTTGAATTTCAAAGGACTTGCACGTACATGGTTGGCAAAATCTGTCCTTGATGCCGGATGGTCAAGCTTTCTGTCGATACTAAAAAACCAAGCCGAAAATGCTGGTTTATTGGTTGTCCCAGTTAAAGCATCTGGCACCAGTCAAGATTGTTCCAATTGTGGCGAGAAAGTACCTAAAAAACTGCATGACAGATGGCACGACTGTCCGCATTGTGGATGTAGTCTTGACCGCGATCTTAATGCGGCAATAAATATCAAAAACAGAGCGGTAGGGCATTCCGTTCTTAAAGCTCATCGAGTATCCGAAGCAATAGCTGGATTTGGTGAGAAGCCTACACGCTAACTGTACGAGCGTCAGTGTAGGAGTATGTCACTTCTAAGTTGAGACGAATGAAATAAAACCCACCTCTACAAAAAATATTTATTGTACCTAAAAAGTAAGAGGAAAACAAGTGGCGATATTGGATGGTTTATTTAATGGCATAAGCATCGGCGCTGTTTTGCTAATTGCAGCGCTGGGATTAGCGATTATTTTTGGGCTGATGGGCGTGATTAATATGGCTCACGGCGAGTTGATGATGTTGGGCGCTTATACAACTTTTGTAGTGCAGAATGTCTTCAAAGGTATGGGAGAATTTGCCTTTGAAACTTATATTTTATTTGCAATTCCCCTCGCTTTTTTAGTGGCGGCATTAGTAGGATTAATTCTCGAACGAGGAGTGATTCGCTATCTCTACGGGCGGCCGCTAGAAACTCTGCTGGCAACTTGGGGTGTAAGTTTGATTTTACAGCAGTTTGTCCGCAGCGTCAGTTGGGTGCTGGTAACGGGAATTGCAGTATTCTGTTTGCTATTTTTTGGCGGTTTGCAGGTGCTCAAGCGGCGCCCCGATTTCGATCGCACTCGCAGCACATTTATCGCCATAATTTTGCCTCTGTCTCTCGGGATTTCGTGGGCGGCGAGCGCATTTTTAGCACAAACTTACCAACTCGCAGTAACTAAACCTTGGTTTGGCGCTCAAAACGTTGATGTGACTGCGCCCGGATGGCTGCGCGGCGGCATCCCGCTGGGAACTTTTCAGTTACCCTACGCCCGACTTTTTATTATTGCGCTGACAGGCATTTGTTTGGTGGGAATTTACCTATTTTTGCAAAAGTCTGTGTGGGGATTGCGGATTCGTGCTGTGACGCAAAATCGCAGCATGAGTGCTTGTTTGGGAATACCTACCGAACAAGTAGATGCGCTGACTTTTGCTTTGGGTTCGGGATTGGCTGGTGTCGCTGGGTGCGCGATTAGTTTGATTGGTTCTGTAGGGTCAAATACCGGACAAAATTATATAGTCGATACCTTTATGGTGGTGGTTGTGGGCGGTGTGGGCAAGATTATGGGCAGTATAGTTGCTGCAATGGCGATCGGCACTGCAAATTATCTCATCGGATCGGGAACACTTGCATTAATGTTTGCTCCTGTCAAGCCCTTAGCTGATTTCTTCACATTTTTCGCCACCACCAGCATGGCAAAAGTGATGGTATTCGCCTTAATTATGGCTTTTCTGCAAGTGCGGCCGGGAGGAATTTTTCCGCAAAAAGGGCGCACTGTTGAGAATTAAAAACTACAGCTTTGAGCGGCAAAAAAATGAAGAATACAGAAAAAACGGCTCTGTTCAAAGAAGCAGCAATTGTAGGGGCGATCGCCCTAATTGCGATCGCGATCGTCCCAGGAATACTTGCTGACGCTCGTCTCAACCAATTGGGACGATTTTTAGCACTAGCGATTGTAGCTCTCGGTATAGACTTAATTTGGGGATATACAGGTTTGCTCAGTCTGGGACACGGCGTATTTTTTGCGATCGGTGGCTACGCCTTCGCCATGCACCTAAAACTGCAATTCCCCCCAAACGCCAGCAGTCAACTACCCGAATTCATGAACCTCTACGGTGTCACTGAACTCCCCTGGTTTTGGCAACCATTCTATTCATTTCCCTTCTCAGTCCTCGCAATATTCATCATCCCCGCCATCTTGGGCGGACTTTTAGGTTACTTAGTATTCCGCAATCGCATTCGAGGCGTTTACTTTTCAATTCTCACCCAAGCAGCCACAATTGTATTTTTCAACTTTTTTAACGGCCAGCAAAAACTGATTAACGGCACCAACGGACTCACCGACTTTAAAACCCTGTTTGGAGCCACAGTAAACGGCAGAGATACTCAATATATTTTCTACATTCTCACCGTACTATTTCTAGCAGCAACTTACGCCCTCTGCCGCTGGCTGACAAGCGGGCGTTTCGGGCGCTTGCTATTAGCAATTCGCGACGACGAAGTGCGCCTGCGTTTCTCCGGCTACAATCCCACAGGATACAAAGTTTTAGTATTTGCAATTTCCGCAGGCTTGGCGGGGATTGCAGGCGCATTATTCACCGTACAAACGGGAATTATTTCGCCAAAGGCAATGGATATAGCATTTTCCATCGAAATGGTAATTTGGGTAGCAGTAGGAGGTCGCGCCACATTATCAGGAGCAATATTGGGAGCGCTGCTAGTCAACTTTGGCAAAAGTTTCTTGAGCGAACAATTCCCCGAAGTATGGCTATTTTTCCAAGGCGCGCTATTTTTAATAGTAGTCACAGTCTTGCCAGACGGGTTAGTCGGATGGGTGCAATATCATGATTTTGAGCCAATTCGCCGCTTGTTCAGAAAACCGAAGTACGTATCTACTTACCCCAGCCTGGAACAAGACCCCGAAGTACAGCACGAAAAAGAAGAACTTGAACATTGATTGCAAAAATATCGTGTATATATAAGTAGGCGGATATAAATAAATGTCACCCGGAAGAGAGAAACGAAGCAATCGCCATAGACTTGAGACCAGCTTTCGGAGCGGCTCGCTTCGTTAACATGACTCGCTCCCCAGATGCAATATATATGTCCACCTGCTTAGATATCAGTAGCAACCAGCTTCGTTTTTTTAAATTTGAGGGGAAACGTATGGCAGATATTATTGACTACAAAATCTACGGCGACGATTTGCAACTCATCGAGATTGAGCTCGACCCCAAAGAAGGCGTCAGGGCCGAAGCAGGAACCATGACATACATGGAAGGCGACATCCAAATGCAAACATCCACAGGTGGTGGCCTATTTCAAGGTTTCAAGCGGATGCTGACAGGAGCGGGTTTTTTCATTACCACCTTTGTCAACGCCGGAAATCGCAAGGCCCGCGTCGCTTTTGCCGCCCCCTATCCGGGTAAAGTTATTCCCCTCGATTTAGGCAAACTTGGCGGTAAATTTTTGTGTCAAAAAGACTCATTTCTCTGTGCCGCCAACGGGATTGAAATTGAGGTAGCTTTCACCAAGCGGCTGGGTGCCGGTTTCTTTGGCGGAGAAGGCTTTATTCTGCAAAAATTACAGGGTAACGGGTTAGCTTTTGTTCATGCGGGAGGAACAATAGTTGAGAAAAATTTGGGAGTTGGCGAAGTGTTGCGGGCGGACACTGGTTGTTTGGTCGCTTTTGCGCCGACTGTAGATTACGATATTCAGTTTGTGGGCGGCTTTAAAAATGCTTTATTTGGTGGCGAAGGCTTGTTTTTGGTGAAGCTAACGGGGCCGGGTAAAGTGTATTTGCAAAGTTTGCCGCTCTCGAAGTTGGCTGAGCGGATTATGGCTGCAAATCCAGCTCCTGTAACGAGCACTTCTAACAGTATTTCGCTTGACTTTATGAGCAATCGCGGCTAGTGCTGATGTAGGGTGCGTCAGCCCGCAGATTTTTGGGTTGTTCTAAATACTGTTGGCTGACGCACCTAGGACGTTAAAATCAGGATAACCAGTTATATCATGTCCGGTCAGTTATCATAACAATCAAAGTTTGTAGTGCGGACTTCAGTCCGCATAATGCGGACTGAAGTCCGCACTACGAACATTACTTATTGCGGTCAATCGACCGGACATGATATTAAGCAAGGTGCGTCAGCCCGCAGATATTTCGCCTTTTCCAAAGACTGTTGACTGACGCACCCTACAACTACAATTAAGGAAAATCAAGAAAAATCAGTTGTATATTGCGGAATTAAAGTTATGAAGGGAAAAGTATTAGAGATAGAAAATTTGACTGTTAGTTTTGATGGTTTCAAAGCCATCAACGGTTTAAATTTCAGCATGGATGCGGGGGAACTCCGAGTTATCATTGGCCCTAACGGTGCGGGGAAAACAACTTTTCTCGATTCGATTACTGGGAAGGTGCAGCCGACGGAAGGGCGAGTGATATTTAAGGGGAAAAATTTGCGCCAATTGTCGGAGTATCAGATTGCGCGTCTGGGTATTGGCCGCAAGTTTCAAACGCCGCGAGTTTACTTGAATTTAACGCCGCGCGAAAATTTGGAGCTATCTTGCAACGGCAATAAAAATGTATTTCCAACTCTGTTTAAGCCTGCTCCTGCTGCTGAAAAGCGCACGGTGGCGGGTTTGTTAGAAACTATTGGTTTGGTTGCTAAGGCTGATGTTTTGGCTGGTTTGCTTTCTCACGGGGAAAAGCAGTGGTTGGAAATTGGGATGTTGGTGGCGCAATCTCCTGATTTGTTGTTGGTGGATGAGCCTGTGGCGGGTTTGACTGATGAGGAAACTGTGTTAACTGGAGAGTTGCTGATTTCGCTGGCAGAAAGTCATTCGGTGTTGGTAATTGAACATGATATGGAGTTTGTGCGGCAAATTGCGCGGCAGGTGACGGTGTTGCATCAGGGTGCTGTTTTGTGCGAGGGAACGATGGATGAGGTGCAAAATGACGATCGCGTAATTGAGGTATATTTGGGAAAACCGGAAGATAGTTGACAGTTGACAGTTGACAGTTGACAGTTGTCATATCATGTTCTGTAAATTAACCACAAGATTTGTAAGGGCGGGTTTACCAACAATCTTTCATTCTCACGGACAATCTACATAAACCCGCCCTGGCGACAAAATTTGAGCGCGGTAATTCAACGGACACGATACAAATTATCAATTACCAATTACCAATTACCAATTATTAATCATATGCTGCAAGTTTCTGATTTGAATGTTTACTATGGCGAAAGTCACATTTTGCGCGGTGTCGATTTAAGTGTCAATGCGGGGCAAATGGTTTGCTTGATCGGCCGCAATGGTGTTGGCAAAACTACTATGCTAAAAACCTTAATGGGCTTGCTGCAACCTCGCAGCGGCACAATTAATTTTGGCGGACAATCTATTGTCTCTAAGTTGACTCACCAGCGGGCTAAATTGGGGATTGGTTACGTGCCTCAAGGGCGCGAAATTATTCCGCGTTTGACTGTGAAAGAAAATCTATTACTAGGTTTGGAAGCGAAACCAACTCTGACCAAAAATCCTGAAGTTCCTGATGAGATTTTTGATTTGTTTCCGGTTTTGAAGACTATGCTCGATCGCATGGGGGGCGATTTGAGCGGGGGACAGCAGCAGCAGTTGGCGATTGCTAGGGCTTTGATGGGTGAGCCGAAGTTGCTGGTTTTGGATGAACCGACGGAGGGGATTCAACCGTCTATTATTTTAGACATTGAGGCTGCGGTGCGCCGCGTGGTTGCTACTAGGGGAATTTCGGTTTTGTTGGTGGAGCAGCATTTGCATTTTGTGCGGCAAGCTGATTGGTATTATGCTATGCAGAAAGGGGGAATTGTGGCTTCTGGAAGCACTAGCGAGTTGAGTGATGAGGTGATTCAGCGGTTTTTGGCTGTTTGATGTCGAATCAATAAGACTCGGCGGTTGAAACCGCAACTACACAAACGAAGTCCGCCTACGCGGACTCAAGAATGAAGGGGATATTCAAGCTGGATTTGATGTTATTAATTTTTCCGACCGTCGGGCATTGTGGTGCCGGCCATGCTGGCTCGATCGATACTAGCGCCATCTATATTAGCATTTCGGAGGTTCGCATTGGACAGATTTGCGTCTCTGAGGTCGGAAAATCGCAAGTCTGCACCGTCTAGATTGGTTCCTGTCAAGTTGGCTTTTCGGAGGTTGGTGTTGCTGATTCTCGCTCCGATTAACTGGGCTCCGCTTAAGTCTGTGCGGGCCATATTGGTGTTGACAAAATCTGAGATCTCGAAGGTGCTACCGCTGAGGCTGGCGTCTGAGAAATCTGCTCCTGTGACGATCGCATTTTTTAAGCGTATGTTAACTAATTTTATAGCTCGGAGGTCGCAACGGACGCAGCTTTGGGTTAGCAACAGTGTTTCGACGTTGGCGTTGATTTGGTCAATTTGTTGCTGGGAGAACCTTTCGGCAAATTCTGGGGAGACGTAACCGAGCTTTTTGGGATCTTCTGCTTTTGGTTGGGGTGTTGGTGCTTGGGGTGTTGGTGGTTGAGTTGTCGGTGGTTGAGTTGTCGGTGGTTGGGGTATTTGTGGTTGGATTATTGATGGTTGAGGTGTTTGTGGTTGGGGCGTTGGTGTTTGCCCGATCGCCCGATATTGCAGCCCCACCTTCGGATATTCTAGAGTGGCGGCAAAAATTAGCAGGGCGATCGACAATATTGTGATTTTTTTCATAAATAAATAACTTGTTGCTTGCCAGAATAACATTTACAGCAAATTCTATGTAAAGATGGTACACTCAATCAAGCATATTAAGCCAAAAATAAAACATTCCTGATTTCAGCCAAAAGTTTTACGATATGCGATCGCAAATAATCAACCTATGCCTTACAGTAAATTCACACTCAGTAAAGCTGTAGAGGATTTCAATCTTACTATTATTGAAGGCGCGCGTTTCTTACCAGAAATTGCCCCAGTCACTCCTAGTCCTTTACTTCGGGATACTCTTAAAGAAACGATTCCCTGGGCGATCGCAGTCAGCAGTGAAAAAGCTCGTTCTGAGGGGATTATCAATCCTGTGTTGCTGGAAGTCAAACGGCAGCTTCAAGGGCAGATTAGCGTTTTTTCCGGCGAAGAATTCAATGTAGAACCGGAGGCTGAACTCACAGGCTATGTGGACTTTCTCCTAAGTCGTTCCCCGGAACAACTATTTATTAAAGCCCCTGCGGTTGTCTTGGTGGAAGCCAAGAAAGAAGACCTTAAACCAGGTTTGGGGCAATGCCTTGCAGAAATGGTTGCCGCTCAACGTTTTAACCAACAAAAGCAACAGCCGATATCGACTATTTACGGAACCGTAACTAGCGGTACAGTTTGGCGGTTTCTTAAACTAGAAGAGCAATGCGTATCTATCGATCTTACTGATTATTCTCTGCTTCCGGTTGAGCAAATTTTGGGCTTCCTCGTTTGGATGATGACTGAAAATTGCTAGATATTAGGTTGGCTAAATAGATCCAAATTTAGATAAAAAACTTCGGAACCGTCAGGCGCGCGAATCAACTTTTCTATTACCGGAGGCAGTTGCTGTTGGCGGTACAATTCTGGAATTTCGGAGAAACTTTCTTCACCAATTTCCAAGATTTTCGGCATCTCAGGAATGGGAATTCCCAAGCGATCGCTTTTATTTAAGCTGCAAACAATCAGGTAGTTGCAGTCAGCAATACTCCGACTGCTGGGAAATATTTTAGATAAATTAATCAGGGTAATTAGTTCTTCTTGGTGCCGCACTAAACTTTGACCGCTATCTAAAAAACCGTAAGGATTAAAGTCTTTGACAACGCGCTGCACTTTTTCTATAGGAACCGCATAATTAACATTTCCAAGTTCAAAGGAAACAAGTTTTCGAGGAGCAGTTCTGGAAGTGCCTTGTTTCTTACTGCGAAAGCGGCGATTGTAATTGGCGTGAGTCATTCGATTTTGGATTGAAGATTAATGAACCGCGAAGGCGCTAAGAACGCGAAGGAAGAGTAAGAAGAAAATGCAGTTTGGATTGTTTAATGTTTGATTAATTTTGGTATTGCTTCTAAAAGTTGAGATTCGCTATAAGGTTTCGTGAAATATTGATTGGCGCCTAATTCCATTGCCATTTGTCGGTGTTTTTCGCCGCTGCGGGATGTCAGCATGGCTACGGGAATCTTAGCAAACCGCTGGGTCGATCGCATAGAGCGCAATAATTCAAATCCATCCATCCGGGGCATTTCAATATCGACAATCGCCAAACTGCAATCAAGACCATTTTGCAGCTTTTCCAGCGCATCTAAGCCGTCTTTAGCCTGAACTACGCGGTAGCGGGCGCGAGTCAGCATCAGAGACAACAACTGCCGAATTGTATAGGAATCGTCTACTACTAAAATCTGGGGCGACTGACTCGAAGTTGGCGCCACTTGTGGCACTTTACCAGACACAGGGGCGATCGAACTATTGGATAAAGGTTGACCCACCAAATCATCCACATCCAAAATAGTTACAACTTTACCGTCCCCCAAAATCGTACTCCCCAAAACCCCGCGAGGCTTGGATAGAGGTGGTGGCAAAGGTTTAACTACAATTTCCTGCTGGCCGATCAGGCGTTCCACGGCCACGGCCAGCATTCCTTCGCAAGAAGCCAAAACCAAGACGGGAATGTGATCTTGAGTCAAAGGGTCTGGAGAGGGGCCATCGGGCCCGACGACGCTGTATTCGAGCAAATCTTGCAGCCGTACCAAACGAATAAATTCATCCCGCCACCACAGCATCGGCTGATTGCCGGCGGTGTGAACTTCCGAAGCTTTAATATGCAGAATTTCCTCGACTGCATCTAGCGGTACTGCTATTTTATTGCGATCGGTCTTTACCATCAAAGCCTCAGTAATTGACAGCAACAATGGCAGTTTGATGATAAAACTCGTACCTTTTCCCAGGCGAGAATCCACCTTCACAGTCCCTCGCACAGTCCGCAAATTTGTTCGCACCACGTCGAGTCCGACTCCCCGCCCGGAAAGGTCGCTCACTTCCTCAGCAGTGCTAAAACCAGGCCAAAATAGAAAATCATAGAGTTCGGCAATGGAAAAGTCTTGGGCTTGTTCTTCCGTCGCTAAACCCTTTTTAACTATTTTGCGGCGAATGATTTCCGGGTCAATGCCTTTGCCGTCGTCGGCGATTGTAATAATAGTTTGGCCGCCTTGGTGGCGGGCTTCTATTTCAATTTGACCGCTGGCGGGTTTGCCAATTGCTTGCCGAACTTCGGGCATTTCGATGCCGTGGTCAAAAGCGTTTCTGACTAAATGTACCAAGGGGTCGCGCAAAGCGTCGAGCAAACTTTCGTCAATTTTGGTATCTCTTCCTACTAACAAGAGGTTGACATCTTTATCGTAGGTGAGGCACATATCCCGAAGCGCCCTCGGTAAGTGGTCTACGGCGCGACTGAAACTCACGACTCGCAACTGCATGACGCGGCTGCGAAGTTGTTCGGTGATGCGGCGCAGTTGGTCGGTACTGCGCTCGAATTTCATTGCTAAGGTGTCTAATTTGGTGGCGGATTGAGAAATTGCTTCGGTGGTTTCGATGACTTCTGCGGCTGTCGAGTGGAACTCTGTATAACGATCCATCTCTAAGATATCGAAGTGATTGTGGTCGATCGAGGATTTGCCGTTAGCAATCAGTGGAAATTCTGTTTCAGATCCTGCAAGTTTTCCTAATCCCGAATTGCCGTTTCCCCCTTTCCAGTCTGCAAAACTCAGTCTGTCGTATTCTTCTCGCAACTGGCCGCCGAATTGATTTAAATCTACGATACTGCGGCGAATTCGCTTGACTTCGCCGCGCAATTCGGATTCTTGAAGTTCCAAATTTGTACGGTTGATGACTAATTCCCCGACTAGATTCACCAATTCTGTCAGGCGTTCTAAGTCTACGCGGATTGTTGGTCGCTGCGGGTTGGGGACTGAAGATTGAGTAGGGGCGGTGGATGGTGCGTGCCCGCCCTGAGTTTTGAGTATTTTAGGGGCGGTGTCCCCGTGCCCGCCTTGAGTTTTGAGTGCTGGTTTCTCCAATTCCTCCAATTCCTCCAATTCCTCCGATGCTGTCGGTTCTTGCTGGTGGTTTGGGGGTGGGGGGGAGATTTGGGGGAGTTCGTTAGCGCAGCCCTCGAAGAGGATCGCCCTTCCTTCCAATAGTTGCCCTCGTGCGGTTTGCAAATTTTGGGCGATCGCCCAACCCTCGGACTGCAACCGCTGTAAAGTCAAATCTGGAGAGTCGATCAAATCTCTGAGGGGTTCAGCGACTTTCCCAAAATCCGGCAATTGCAGCATTCCAGCCAAGCCGGAAAGTTGGTAATAAACCTGGTTGAGGGCGGTGACGCTTTGTGCTAAATCTGCCTCGGAAGCTTGGGAAAGTTCGGTTTCTAGGCGATTGAAGATTGGCGGCAATTCGTGTTCAAAAATCAGTTTCAGGGTTTCCGGGGCTGCCGATCGACTGGCTGCGGGGACTGGTGGCGGCCCCGGCTTGCCGTACTTTGCCTCGAACTGGGCGTGAATTTGGGCGATCGCCTCCAGGTTTTCGGTTTGATCGGGAGTGCTGACATCCGAGTGCCCGATCGCTTCGATCGCAATCTTTTTGAGAGTATCCACCCCTTGCAGCAAAACAGTTATAGTGACCGGTTCCAGGGCCGACAAGTCCGTGCGATCGCGCAAAATGACAAAACAGTCCTCCAGCGTGTGAGCCGCCGCCGACACGTCTTGAAAGCCCAACATTGAACCCGCACCTTTAATCGAGTGAGCGGCCCGAAACATTTCTTTAACAGCCGCTTGTCGCTGTTTCAAATCTGCGCCTTCCATCGCCAGCAGGTGAGTCTCCATTGACTGGAGAAACTCTTGGGTTTCTGCGGTAAAAGCATCTATTAATTCGTTTAAATCATCATCATTCATATATAGCAGTGGACAGTTGACAGTGGACAGTTGACAGTTGACAGTTGACAGTTGACAGTTGACAGTACGGGAATCCAACCATTTATGCTTAACGGATATCGGCTCTATTCATCAGGTTATTTATGTCCGCGCCCGATATGGCAGTTGGTATAAATATGAATATCGGCACCCAGTAGTTTTGAACTATTACCGATAACCTCGGTTTTTTATTAATCCTTTGAACTGAACGAACTTTCTTTCGTTATTGGCGATCGCAATCCAAGCTGTTGCCGGACTGCTTGCAATGATTTTCCTCTTTTTGCTTTCGGGCGATCGCTTGGAAGCGGCACATCGGAAGCGGAAATTATTGGCTTTTTTAGAGCAGCGAGAAATAAGTTTAATTCTTCTTGAAGTTCTTCGACTAATTCTCCAAAAGGTGCGGTTTCTTTTTCGGCGCAGGCTGCGATCGTACCCATATCGTCATAATACACCGTGCGAATTGTGTAGCCAGCATCCTCCAAAAATACTCGATAATCCCAGTTAATCATACTTCTTCCTCTTCCCCTTGAAATATATATTTATTCCCAGGCTTGGCAGTAATGTGATCTATACCGACAATTTTAACTTGCTCGTCAACCATAATAAGATTGGTTTGTAGTGAGGACTTTAGTCCGCATCTAAGAAAGGACAATTTTAACTTGCTCGTCAACCATAATAAGATTGGTTTGTAGTGAGGACTTTAGTCCGCATCTAAGAAAGGACAATTTTAACTTGCTCGTCAACCATAATAAGATTGGCTTGTAGTGAGGACTTTAGTCCGCATCTAAGAAAGGACAATTTTAACTTGCTCGTCAACCATAATAAGATTGGTTTGTAGTGAGGACTTTAGTCCGCATCTAAGAAAGGACAATTTTAACTTGCTCGTCAACCATAATAAGATTGGTTTGTAGTGAGGACTTTAGTCCGCATCTAAGAAAAGACTAAAGTCCTCACTACAAACCTTTGACTAATAACTAACTCCTAAAATTCGCCACAGACTTTTGCAATTTGCTGACAGAACCAGATAAATCATCAAGCGATGCTTTGACATCCGAACCTTTTTGGGCAGTTGTATTAGCAATCTCATTGACTTGCTGCATACTGTTAGAAATTTCCTCAGCCGAAACAGTTTGTTTAGCCGAAGCGCGAGTAATATTCTGCACCAAAGCATTCATTTCTCGACTGACTTCGATGATGGCATTCAGGTGAGTTTTAGCTTCGCTGGCTAGTTTAGTACCTTCCACTACCTCCAGCGTCCCCGATTCCATTGCCTTCATCACGCGGCTGATTTCTTCTTGAATTGTACCGACAATTTCCGAGATTTCCTCAGTCGCGCCGGCCGATCGCTCTGCCAACTTCCGCACCTCTTCGGCGACAACCGCAAAACCTAAACCTTGTTCGCCGGCTCTGGCTGCTTCAATCGTAGCATTCAGGGCTAACAAGTTGGTTTGGGAAGCCAGTTGAGAAATCGAAGTAACAATTTTGCCGATTTGTTGCGAAGATTCGCCCAAACGCTTCATCATTTTTGAGGTAGAGGCGATCGTCAACCGGAGCTCGTTAATGCCTTCGACAGCGCGATCGACCGCCATACCGCCGACTTCTGCGGTGTGAGAAGACTGCTGGGCGACGGTTTCGGCGCGCACCGAAACATCTCGCACGTCGCGGATCGAATTCACGATTCGCTCGATTTCCCGCATGATTGCAGATATTTTTTCTGCTTGAACTTCCGCCTGTTGAGTGAGTTCGCTGGTATTGTTAATTGACTCGCCGGTGGCAGATGTTACCTGTTCTGCTAAAGTTTGAATTCCCGTTACCACCTTCCGCAGAGAACCAATTAAAAAGTTAAAAGAGTCGGCGACAGCACCTAAAACGTCATTCGTTACTTCCGCCTTGACTGTCAAATCCCCTTGAGCTGCGCCTTTAATTTCTCCCAACAGTTTGAGAACTTGCTGCGTCATCGAATCAGCTTCGGCTTTGCGTTCGGCGGCCAATTTTTCCAGTCCTTCCTCTGCCTCTTTGCGCTCGGTAATGTCAAAGCGGATGGCGATATATTTGACTATGGTACCGCTAGTATCGAAGATAGGGGCGATCGTGGAATCTACCCAATAAAACGAGCCATCTTTGCGCCGATTTTTGATTTCCCCTTTCCACACCAAACCGCGAGAAATTGTCAGCCACATTTCGGAAAAAAATGCTTTGGGATGGTAGCCAGAATTGACAATGCGGTGGTCGCGGTGCAGCAGTTCTCCCATGCTGAAACCGGATATTTGGGTGAATCTTTCGTTAACGTAGGTAATTATGCCTTTGAGGTCAGTTTCGCTGACGATCGCAGCTTCATCAAGGGCATTTTGCCGCGTTTTGAGTTCTTGCAGCAAGCGTTCCTGTGCCTCGGCCAACTGCTGCATCTGCTGCTGCGATGCTTTTTCCTGGGTGACGTTGCGGCAAACGACTACACCACCTTTAATTGCTCCTGTTTCGTCTTTGAGCGGCCGGCCGTTAATTTTGACCCACAGGCCCTCAGGCTGGGCTGCGTGGCGGGTGAAAACATCTACATCGTCAACGGATTCTCCTCGAAGCGTGCGTACTAAAGGGATGTCGGCTGTGGGATAGGGAGTGACAGTATCGGGCAAAAATACACCGTATTTGGCCGACCACTCGTTGGGGAGAGTATCTGTGGAACCCGAGCCAAACATATTTGTAGCGGCGGGGTTGAACAACACAAAATTGCCATTGGCATCGGCAGCAACCACGCCGTCGCTAATGCTGTTAATTAGCAGTTGCAAGAGATTGCTTTGTCCTCTAAACTCTTCTTCGGAACGGGCTAATTGGGCTGTTGTTTCTTGCAGTTGAGTAATTGTTTGTTTGCTTTCGGTAATGTCGCGCGCAACTGCATACATGATCTTTTCTTCCATTAGCGGTCGCGATTTCCAGGAGAGCCATTTGTAGGAACCGTCTTTGCAGCGGTAGCGATTTTCAAAAGATATTGTTTCGGCACCGCCGGCTACTTTTGCCGTTTCTGCCAAGGTTTTTTCCACGTCTTCGGCATGGACAAAATCGATAAAAGATTGGTTTTGCAGTTCTTCTACTGTGTAGCCGAGGGTTGTTGCCCAAGCGGGATTGAGACGCTTGAAGTTGCCTTCAAAATCGGCTATGCACAGCAAGTCTAGGGACAGGGTGAAAAATCGATCGCGCTCTGCTTCGGCTTTTTTGCGATCGGTAATTTCGATCGCCACACCGCCAACACCGATCGGTTTCCCGTCCTCTCCGGCCAAAGGAAAGTAAGAAGCCAGCCAATCTCGGATTACGCCCGGTTGATTGACGGTTGTACCTGCAACCTCAATATTTAAAAGCGGCTGGTTGTTTGCCAAAACCCCCTGCAAAATCGGCTGTAGAGTATCGACCATTTCCGGTATCACTTCTGTGACGGTTTTGCCTAGGTGCTCGGCAACTGAGGGCCCTGTAGTTTCTGCCAAACTTTCGTTGACTTGCACGAACCGCAACTTGTCGTCAAAAATAAACATTGAGGCTGGGGACGCTGCGAAAAATGCGTCAAAGCGGGATTGACGCAAAACTAATTCTCGTTCTAAATTTTTGCGATCGGTAACTTCCAGAACGAAAGCACCGATACCAAGGGGTTTGCCGTCCTCTCCCGGCAAAGGAAAGTAAGAAGACAGCCAATCCCGCACCACATCTGGGTGGGCGGTGGTAGCGTGGGCGACTTCGAGATTTAAAATCGGTTCGTTGGTACTCAAAACCTGCTGGTACAGCGGGCCGAGCACCGGTGCCATTTCCGGTTCGGCTTCCCATAGGGTTTTGCCGATGTATGCTGAAGCAGGCTGACCTCCAAGTTCGGCAAGCTTTTCGTTGAACTGCATGAACCGCAGTTGGTCGTCGGTGATGAACATTCCCGCTGGTGCTGCGGCGAAAAAGGCATCAAAGCGAGCTTGACGCAAAGAAAGCTCTCGTTCTAGGGCTTTGCGATCGCTCAGATCCCGGCCTTCTGGAATTAATAGCACGACTTTGCCGCTCTCGTCTTTGATTGGTTTGAGGGAGAAGTCAACGGTTGCTACTGCACCGCCGACAACTAACAAGTCCGCTTCGTAGCGAACTACCTCGCCGGCGGCGGCTTTGGCGACAGCTTCTCGTACCTGTTGCTTGACTTCTGGGGAAATCTGCCACCACGGGGTTTCCCAAAACGGCTTGCCTACTACCTCTTCAATCCCCACCTCAGCGGCAAGGAGGGCTGTTTGGTTGATTTCCAAAACAGTACCGTCTGGCTCTAGCAGCCCCATGAATTGTAACGATTGGTCGAAAATGGCTCGGAACAGTCTTTCGCGATCGCGCAGCATTTCTTCTGCCCGTTTGCGATCGCTGATGTCGCGGGTAACTGTTGCCAACCCCATCGGCTCTCCTGTTTCTGGGTGTTTGACTGTAAATAGGCTGTAGTCAACGGGAATGCGATCGCCGGTGCGAAAGTGCTTCAACCGAAACTCGCCCCGCCAAGAGCCAGTCTCCATGACGCACGGCATAATTTCTGCTGTGAATTGCTGGAGGTCTTCGGGAAAAAAGAATTCCCCCGTATTCTTAGTTTTGAGTTCTTCTGGAGAGTTGAGTCCCACTAGCTTCGTGCCAGCGGGGTTCAGGTAAAATGGCTCTCCCTCCATTGTTGCCATCCCGATAAAATCCGAGCTACTTTCGACGATCGATCTCAATCTTTGATTTTCGATTTCGGCTTGCTTGCGCCCTGTAATGTCATTGTTAGTTTCTAAAATTGCCTTAGGTTTTCCCTGTTCGTCTCGCTGCAAATTCCAGCGGCTGAATACGGTAATTTTGGTGTGGTATTTGGTGGTGTGAATCAGTTCTCCTTCCCAATAATCCCGCTCTGCTAACTGTGCCGATATTATTTCTAAAGGCTGGGGGAAGATGGTGTGAAACAGATTGTGGGTGAGTTGACCCAAAGCTTCTTGTTTCGTGAAACCGTACATTCTCTGGGCGCCTTGGTTCCAATAATTAATCGTGCCGTCAATGTCCCGAACAATCAAAGCATCGCTGGCAAGGTCGAGCATTTGCAAGTTCTGCTGCAAGGCTTGTTCCGTGCGCTTGCGTTCTGTGATGTTGCGGGCGATCGTTGACATAAATTCAACTTCTCCGCTCTGGGATTTGTGGGCAATAATTACTTGGGAAACCGGTATTTCTTCGCCGTCTAAAGTCTGCCAAATTGTCTCGCCGCTCCACACCCCGTCCCGGCAAGCTGCGGGGATACCAACTTCCATCAGAGCGTCCATACTTTTGGGCGATGTTAGGTCAGAAATGCTAATTCCGGCTAAACCTGAGTCCTTGCCAACTCTCAACATTTCTCTGGCTGCGCGGTTGAGATAGATGGTGCGCTGTTGGGAGTCTGCCATGCCTACCCAGTCGGTGGTGGTTTCTAAAATTGCTTTGAGCCGCAATAGTTCTTGTTCGGATTCGCGCCGTTGTGTGATGTCGCGCGAGAAGCCGAGAACGCCTAGAATCTTGCCTTCTGCGTCTTTGAGGGGCGATTTTTGGGTGTCGAAGATGTGTACTTTGCCGTCTGCTAAGGAGGCAATGTCGTTGGGGTTATGGACTACCTGACCGTTGAGTACGGCTGTGTCATCAGCGCGCCAGCCTTTAACTTGTCTTTGAGGATCTGTTTGGGTATGGAAGTTGCCGAATATTTGCTCTGTGGGTACGTTGAGTTCTAGGTCATCTTTGCCTAGCATTTCTGCTTGGGTTTTGCCGAAGGCGGCGGCGAAACCTGCGTTGACTAGGCTGTAGCGGAAGTTTCGATCTTTGACGAAGATCAAGTCTGGGGTGGAGTCAATAACTGTTCGCAGCAAGTTTTGGGAGCTTTCAGCCTCGGCGAGTGTCTCCCGCAGTTGTTCTTCCATACGCACCCGGTTGGTGATTTCTCTAATGGCGCAAACGAGGACTTTGCTGCCGCCGGCATCTACAAAGGTAGATTTTTTGACCGACAGAAAACGGGTATTTCCGTCCGGTTCAGTAATGGTTTCTTGGGTTTCGCTGCTGGTGTTTGCCAAGAAAACTAATTGGTTTTTTTCTTCATATATGTCTGCTTGTTCTTTGGGCAAGAAGTCGCGGTAAGCTTTGCCAATTAGTTCCGATCTGCTGCGACCGATGTATTGACAAAAAGCATCATTTAATGCTAGCCAGCGGTGCTGTTCGTCTTTGACATAAATCGGGTCAGGGATGGTGTTGATGATGTTGTTTAAAAATTGTTCAGAGGCTTTTAATTGCTCTTGAACAGCGGTGCGATCGCGAACTTCCTGTTGCAATAGTGCGTTGGTTTGCTGAATCTGCTCGGTTCTGTCATTGACTCGCTGCTCTAGTTCTGCGGTTAGATGCTGCAATTGGGCTTCTGTCTGTTTGCGCGCTGTTATGTCGCGACCTTCGGCGAGGATTTGAAATACTTCTCCTGTTTCATTTAACAGGGGCTTAAATGATACGTCAATTACTGTCACCTGGTTGTTGGCTCCGGTGATTTCGTATTCTTCCCGCACAAACTTGCCGATCGAGACTTGTTTAATGTTGGTTTTGAGGCGCTGCTGGTTGGTTGGGGATGATGCCCACCAAGGTGTGTGCCAAAATTTTTGCCCCAGCACTTCTGATGGTTCCAAATCTCCCAATTGTAATGCTGTCTGATTTGCTTCGATCAGAGTGCCGTCTGGGTTCAATAATGCGATCAGTTGAAAAGCTTGGTCGAAGATTGCCTGAAATCGCTGGGTTGTTTCGCTGAGGGCTTGTTCTGTTTCTTTTTTAGCTTGCAGAATTTGGGTGGAACCTACTAATAAGCTGTAGCGGTTGGACAGACTCAAAAAGGCGATCGCCGGAATGACAGTTATCCAATCCGATACAGTTTGCATTACCGGGGAGTGTGGCAATCCCAGGTATTCGGCTGCGTGGCCGCTGTGGCCGAAAGCGCAGCTCCAAAATATGAATGCTGTGACTGTGGCGAAGATGTCGAACCCGAATTGACGGTTTCGCCACAAACCTAAGCTGATTAGCGAGGCGATCGCAAAGTAACAGAAACAAATAATACAATTGGCAATCCCAGCTACCAGCGAAGTAGAGAAGTCAGGTAATGTCAGGGTGAATGTCGTGGCGATCGAACTATAGATAAAATTCATGATAAAATTAAGAATTGGTAAATTAAAGGCGATCGATTTTAGATTTTAGATTTTAGATTGACTCCATATTCTTCCTTTGTCAATTGTCAACTGCCTAAAAACCTCACTGTCAACTGTCAACTGTCAACTGTCAACTGCCAACTGTCAACTGCCAACTGCCAACTGTCAACTGCCAACTGTCAACTGTCAACTGTCAACTGTCAACTGTTTAATTACCAGCGTTCGGAATGGGCGATCGCCTCGACATCCACTATCATGAGTAAGCGTCCTTCGGAATTGTACAAACCTTTTAAGAAGGGAGCCAAGTCGGGACTGACATCTACTGCTGAGACAGTGCGATCGGGATTTAGAGACAAAACTCCTTCGACACGGGAGACAGCCAAGCCCATCCGCATTTTCGACAATCTCACATCTCGCGGATCGGGCGCTTCCACCACTAAGATGCGGCTGCTTGGGTGGTGGGTGTCAACCGGATCGAGCCCAGCAAACCGTCCGAAGTCTGCTGCTGCTAGGATTTCGCCCCGCAAGTTGGTTAATCCCAACAAAAATGGCAGGGTGTTGGGAACCGGGGAAATCGGTTGTTCGTTGAGGGAAAGAACTTCCCGCACTGCTTCTAACTCTACGCCAAAGAGACTGCCTCCTTGACCGAAAAGGAGAAATTGCTTTGTTCCAGTTGTCTGATTCCCCGCCGCCTGGGTAGCAGTTGTTTTCATTGCTGATTTTTTGTTTATAGTGTATCTTAGCAAATTAGGATTTTGCTTTGCCAGGAAAGCCGATCGCCCGGAAAGTTTTTCAGGAGCGGTTTTGCCACATCAAATGGTTAAATAAATAGCGGGCTGGGCAACAGGAAAGATTTCTCTGATTATATGTAGCACTTTTAAGAAATTTAGAAACCCTGTTTGTTGAAAAAAACGGGGTTTCTTGCTATGATATTTTGTAAAAGCTACTGAACACTTGATATAGCACAAAAGAGTGTGAGTGAGGTCAATGACGATTATCAATTCCCTCACTATTAGGAGAAGGGCTATATAGCCTCGATCGGATAGATGAGGTATGACTGTAAATGGAGTTGTTAGGCGCATACCTTGCTATATAACAAATCTTTAGAGGGCTAAAGCCCAACAACATACCTTATCTTTCTGAGAAGCGCTATATATTTTGTTTATGCCCAAAGCAGTCGCTGCACGATGTTGACGAGTTGCTGAGGCTCAAATGGTTTGCTGACGTAAGCATCGGCGCCTAAATCGGTTCCCCAAGCTTTATCGATATCAGTGTTTTTATGAGTACAAAATACTACTGGTAAGTGTGCAGTGGCGCGATCGCCCCGCAATTCTCTGATCACTTCAAATCCGTTCATTCGCGGCATCACTACGTCTAAAACCACGAGATCCGGCGGCACTTCTCGGATCAGGGCGATCGCTTCTTCGCCGTCACCAGCCCGGAACACCTGCATTCCGGCATCTTGCAGAATGCGACAGATGATTTCTAGTTCGCTGGGAACATCGTCCACTACTAAAATTTTTGACATAATTTCACACTTTTTTGCCGTTGACGGCGGACTATTGAGGATTCAGAAGCTGCTGGCGCGATGGCTTTCACCCAGCGAAAGCTACGGCTGTTTAACTTCACCGCACTAACGAATAAATTCATCCACTTCTAAATACAATATAGCCGGTCACATTGCCCAAGGGAAGAAAAAAGAAGGAAGCAGAAACAGGAAAAAAGGAAGAATCAGCCAGAATTAGCGAGAATCAGCCAGAAAGAAGAAGTCTGATGAAGTTGGAAGACAAAAAAGCTATCCCTATCTCCGTGACTTCGGTGTCGCGAACAAAGGGAATTGGTAATTACTAATTCCCTTTGCTTGCGACATTTAAGCTTCGATAATTACTCGCAGATTGCCGCGCTTTTTCATCACCCGACAAGCGGTGGACGCACCGGAGCGCTCAAATTCTAAATCGAGCAAAGTTGAGCCAATTTTTAAGTTATTTAGAGATAGTTTGTTAATCGATTCGGGCAAAGCCGGATCGATAATTCGCAGTTGGTTGTTAGGGGCATCGGGAACTAAATTTAACATCATTTGCAAGAGTTGAAAAATGCTGCCGGTTGCCCAAGCTTGGGGCGAGCAAGCTACAGGATACTGCACGGGGCGATCGCTCTCGCTGTTGCGCTCGTAGCCGCAAAAAAGTTCGGGGGGACGCTCGTAGGGTTGCAGCAATGTCATGTCAAATAAGCCTTGAGCTACTTCTAGGGCTTGTTCGACGCGGCCGAGCGATCGCAATCCCATCGCTGTCAAAGTGTTGTCGTGGGGCCAGACGGAGCCTGTGTGGTAGCCGATGGGATTGTAGGCGGGAGATAAGGAGGATAGGGTGCGAATTCCCCAACCGCTAAACATATCTGGGGCTTGCAATCTTTCTGCTACGCTGCGAGCTTTTTCTCGGGACAAAATGCCGAGGTGCAAACAGTGTCCCGGATTTGATGAAATGCTGTCTACAGGTTTGCCTTGGCCGTCTAATGCTAGGGCGCAATAATCTAAATCTTCGATCCAAAAATCGCGGTTGAATCGGGTTTTTAGGTCTCTTGCTTCTTCTAGCCAGCGATCGCATAAATCGATGCGTTTCTTGATGCGGGCAATCTCTGCCAGCCTGGTTTTGGCAGCGTAAACGTAGGCTTGGACTTCGCAAAGGGCGATCGCTCCTTCTGCGATGACACCCGATCGGTTGACGATGCAATCTCCCGAGTCTTTCCAGCCTTGATTTGCTAAGCCGCGCTGGGATTTTTTGTAATAGCTGAGGTAGCCTGTGGCGGCACATTTGCGATCGATCCATTCCATCGCTGCCAAGGCATTTGGCCACAAAAGGTCTAAAGTTTTGCTGTCGTAAGTCCAGGCATAATATTCAGCGTAAAGCATCAACCACAGCGGCGTTGCATCGACAGTTCCGTAATAGGGAGTGTGGGGTATTTCCTGACAGCGAGCCATTTCTCCCATGCGAATTTCGTGCAAGATTTTGCCCGGTTCTTCGTCGCGCCAATCGTCGTCATTTTTGCCTTGATAGTGAGCTAAAGTTGTTAGGGTTTCTCTGGCTAAAGTTGGATCGAGAATTAAGATTTGAGCAGCGGCGATGATGGAGTCGCGCCCGAATAATGTTGAGAACCAGGGAACTCCGGCTGAAATTGCTTTGCCTTTGCCAAAGGTTTGTCGTAGGGAATAAATGTCTTGTTCGGCGCGTTTTAGGAGTCGATTAAAGGTGTTTTTATCTGACTTAATTCGGGTAATTTCGCTCAGCCATTCTCGCTCTTCTAAAAGTTCCGCTGCTTTGGCTTGAACTAGGTTTACGGGAGTGGTAACTTGGGAGATCGATTTGCCGTCGATCAGCATTTTGAGCCGATATCCCAATTTGATTGCTTCGTGGGATTTTAGGGAGATGCGCCATACTGCTGTATTCCCCTGAAACAGTGATGGTGGCTGGTTGTAAAACTCGATCCGAGATTCCATTACTAAGCCGTCTAAACCTTGGTAGGCAAGGGTTAAATCTTGTTGAAGATCGCAGAAAGGATATGGGGCGATCGCTCGATCGCCGATCGGGTTTTTTGCTGATTCTTGAATTGGCACATTTGGGTTTTCTACTGCCGGATTTTCACCGTGGCTATTGCCGTTTGCAGCGTCAGGAAAAGCTGCTTTGCCTGCAAATTCGCTGGGGGATGCTCCGTCGGTTTTTTGGGGCACCAGGCGCAGGAGTTTCCCGCGCTGGGAGCGGCCGTAACCCCGGACTTCAAATAAGTCTAAGAAATCTGAGCTGAAGCTGAGACTTATTTCAAAGCTGACTGGTTTTGTGGTGAAGTTGGTGATTTCTATTTCTTCAAACAAACCGCCGTTGAGCACCATTTCTCGCCTGATGCCGATGGTTTCGGCGCCGATGCGCTCGTCAATGCGGGGATTGGAGCACAAAACTGTTTGCAGGTAGCCTTTTTCGGCGTTGCTGCTGAGCAAAATTGGCGATCGCCCTTCTATTTGCAATTCTAGGCGGCTGAGGAAGCGCGTGTCGTGGCAAAACAACCCAAAGCTAGACACGTTGTCGTCTTCTAAGCAGCCTGAGATGTTGCCGAGGGTGTCAGTAATCAGGAATAAATCATCGTCTTTGAGGGTGAGTGTTGGTTGAGGTCGATCGGCGATCGCGCAAGGCCACTCGGTTACGGGTAATTCCGCAGCGGCGACAAATGTTTTTCCTTCTAGTTCATAGGTATCGGTCATTTTTACAAAAAGTGGATTCCCAGCTTTCAAAAGTTTAATTTTCTTGAGCTTTTGACTCTTGACTTTTTGGCATTAAATTTTGAGGCGAAGCACCCTAATGTAATGCTTCACTATTCTTATACTACCATTTTTATCCCCTCCTGCTAACTAATAGTTAGGTTGATAAAATAAAATCAACTTTTCTTAAAATAGAAAATATAAGTGATATCAATTTTGGCTGCATTGAAATTATAGCAAAGTCGGAGACGGCAGTCTCGTCTCCCTACAATAAATCACGCGGGATTGATATTCTTCCTTCTGCCATCCCACAGCTAAAACGATAACATTCGTCACACAGAAATAGAATATTTTCGTAAAAAGACCCGTGAATTGAGTATTGTGCGTAAATTTTGGATTTGTCAACCGTGGGTTTAATTTGTCCTCACCGAATAGCCGGGTTTGAAGCCTTTACTCAGGTCGGCAGATTGTGATAAGAACGGAGTTTAAATCTCCGTTCTTATCACTTCGCTGTCAACTGTCAACTGTCAACTGTCAACTGTTTAAGCAGCTATCTGCTACGCAGTTCAAATTCTGTCAAATGATGCGCGTGACCATTTTGAGAAAATCGCTCTTTTAAAATTTGTCGGTAAACTGCTTCATAGCCATCGACCATTGTTTTAACGCTGAAGCGATCGATCGCGTGTTGGCGACAAGCGCTGCGATCGAGTTGTCGGGCGGGTTCGATGGCGGCGATACATTCTGCCACGCTTTCGCACAGAAAACCAGTTTTTTCGTGAACAATAACTTCGGAAGTCGAGCCTAATTTCATGGCAATTACGGGCGTTCCCGTTGCCATGGACTCAATCATGACTAACCCGAAAGGTTCGCGCCAAGTAATCGGAAATAATGTGGCGACTGCACCGCCCATCAGCACGCTTTTTTGAGCGTGGTTAGCTTCGCCTAAATATTCTATTTGCTCGCCGTCAATGTGCGGCTTAATTTCTTGCTCGAAATATTCGCGATCGACAGTATCAATTTTGCCTGCTATCTTTAAATGCCAACCGGAAGCCTTAGCAATTTCTATGGCTAAATGAGTACCTTTTTCCGGCGAAATGCGACCTAGAAAAGCTAAATAAGGAGGATTTTCGGGCTGGGGGTGAAATTCGTAAGTCACCGGATCGATGCCGTTATAAACTGTGGCGACGTAGTTGAGATTTAATCTATCTTCCCGCTGAGAGTTAGAAATACTTAGATAGGGCTGAGTGCGGGCCAAGCTAAACATCTTTTCGTTGTCTGGGGTAAAAATGCCGTGGAGGGTGTGAACTGTGGGCGTTTTTACTAAGTGCGAGTAAGACAAAGCTGTGCAGCCTACGTGGGAATGAATGATATCAAATTCTCCGGCTTTTCCATATACTTTGCTCAGTTGCATCATATCGTAAATGCCGTATTCTTTAACGGTGGGATCGAGACGCAGCGCTCTGGGGTGAACTGATTCTAAAGTAGCAGAAGTAATTGAATCGCCGGAGGCAAATAAGGTGACTTCATGTCCCCTTCTGACTAATTCTTCGGTCAAGAGGCTGACCACCAGTTCAATTCCTCCGTAAGCTGGGGGCGGAACTCGCTCGAACAGGGGGGCAATTTGGGCAATTCTCATCACAAACCTTCTAATTTTATTTACTGTAAAATTTCCTACGCGATTGAGGATTGTTACACTAGGTAGTGTTAGCAACTTCTCTTAACTTTTAAGTTACTGTCGCGCACAATTAAATTTAATAACAATTTACAAATTTAGTCTATGCTACCTGAGAGGGAGATTGTCAGCCAAGCCGATCCTCTTCGAGGGCTTCGCTAACGCACTTTTGTGCTTCTTTTTTGAGTTTACAGGGCTACTGCGCCACGGAAAAGCTAGCTTGACTTCTGCCGAAAGAGAGAATAACGCCCAACGCCAGCTCGTTTTTCCAGTCGTACCTTCCCTTAATATCGAAAATTGTGTAAAATATTGCAATCACAGAAATGACGCGCGGGCGAGCCAATCAACGGGGTTTTCAATTGCGATCGATCGCGCACTTGCAAGAGATTTCTTTACAATAGTTGGTTGGCAGTTGACAGTTGTAGGGGCCGTGGATGGTGCGGGCACGCCCTCTTTCAGTTGTAGGGTGCCTCGCCACCAAGCATCACAAATAAAAATCGACTATCGATGAGCGACGCACCTTACTTACAGTTGAAAGTTGACAGCGACTTCTACATGGAAGGAAGAAGATTGGATTGATAGATCGCCTTCTTTGAATTTATCCCACTCAGGGAGAGGCTTTAAACCAATTCTTTCCGATCAAAAATTGCATAATGGCTAGTGCAGCAACTTTATAGGAACAAATTATAAATATGAGCGTTCAGTTTCGCCAAATTCAACTACCGGAAAATCCCACCCAGCCACTGCCAGAAAAAACAAAAACTGCGGGAAGCTTTGCACAGAAAAGCAAGCCAAATATTAGCGAAGTGAAAGCAGGTATTTTGCGAGGGATGGCAGAAATTATAGCAGATATTGAGGGCGATCGAGCTGACAGTATTACTCCTCTAGAATGGACTTATTGTCTCTGGGCTAAATCTCAATGGGATCTGAAAAATCCCGATCGCACTAGAGAAGTATCTCAAGCTATTTGGCTGGTAGCTCAGAACAACGTGCGCCTGAAACAGCAGTTGTTGTGGCGTTTGGCGCTGCATTACAGCCACCAGTTAGAAAATCCTGTTTCTAGCAATGCTCCCGCCCTCGATCGAGCTTTGGTAGAGTGCTTTGCCGACTTTGCTAATACAGCGACTGGTACCGATGCTTTGCCAGTACAAATCATTAAAATACTGACCCGCGATTTACCAGATTACGAGCTAGCAAAACTGAGTTGGCAATACCTAAAAACCCCCGTAGAACTATTAGGAAAAGCTCAGTTACCCGCAAGTATCCCCGTAGTCGATCGCGCCGGGCCACATCTTGCTGGAATTTTTGCCAAAAATCAGGTTGCCGATTTGTCGGGTGTAGAATGGCTGCTCAGGTGCTTGAAGGAAATGCCACCAGCGCCGCAACTTGCAGCAGTTGAAGAGTTGTTAGTTAAAATTTCGAGCGATATTCTCAAAAATCAACGGCCGAAATTGGTGGAGTGGGTGCGAGATGAATATTATCCGAAATTGCAGTTACTTTCGACTCCCGCCCAAGAGTCGCTGAGGCGATGGATTGGCGGACTAAATTACAGTTATTTCCAGAAAACAATTGATTTGGTGGCGCGGATGCTGCGGCTGTCTGATGTGGAAATTAAGCAGTTGGAGGAGCGCCGGGATTTTTGGGCCAATTATACTGATCGCCTGCTGCGGGTGCGCTTGCTGTTGCCGCAGTCGTCTGTGAGCGCGATCGGCTACCAGTTGCCGTTTGATGTGGATATCTTACCGGAAGACGGCGCTCCTCCAACGGAAGTTTGCATTTTTCAGTTGGAGGGCTATTGCGCGATCGAGTTTTTCCGGGGTACAGGCGCCGAAATTCGCTTGATTAAGCGTACCAAAGAGAGCGATCGGCTGTTGTTTGTCAAAAAAGAACTGTCTGTTAAGCGCATCAGAAAACTAGGCGGTGAAGTGCACGATCGCGTTTTCATGTGGCAAAGTTCTTGCGAAAAGTGGCTGAAACAGAAAAAAATCATGCCCAATGAGGGGACTAAATCTTTTCAGGGAATGTCGCAGTATTACGGCAAATATGATTCTACAAATGGCTTGAGAATCCCGGAACCTCAGGAACAAAAAGAGCGGGAAGTTTTATTGAAAAAGTGGCAGAAAGAAATGGAATCTTTGTCATAATGATTGCGACTAATCAGTTTGTAGTGAGGACTTTAGTCCGCAAAAATTCATGCGGACTAAAGTCCTCACTACAAACCTGTCCGCAAAAATTCATGCGGACTAAAGTCCTCACTACAAACCTGTTTTATAGTGGTAGATCGAGCGGAGGTGATATCAGTGCTCATTGACGGCGCGATAGTGATATTTTCCCCGGTATAAGAGTTTTGGCTTGACCGAAATTACGACAAACGGGCGATCGCCATCCTCGATCCCGATCGCACAGCCGAAAAGACTGTCGCAAGATGCAGTAAAATTAATCCGTGAGATAGATACTGCGATCGGCTATAATCAAGAGTTAGAAAAAAAGAACACCGATCGCGCAAAAATATGGTTGCCACTCAGAAGAATCTCAACATAGCCGCCCTGGAAGCAGAATACAGTCAAAAAACACCGCGAGAAATTCTCAAATTTGCCCTAGACAATTTTGACAATATTTCAATCTCTTTCAGCGGTGCCGAAGATGTAGTTCTGATCGACATGGCATCAAAAATTACCAAAAACTTCCGCGTTTTCACCCTAGACACGGGACGGTTGCACTCAGAAACCTATGAGTTTCTGGAGCGAGTTAGAAAACATTACGGCATTAAATTAGAAGTAATGTTTCCCGATGCAGCAGAAGTACAAGCCCTAGTAGATGAAAAGGGATTGTTTAGTTTTTATGAAGACGGCCACAAAGAATGCTGTGGCGTGCGGAAAGTCAAGCCGCTTCGCCGCAAATTGAATACTCTTGATGCTTGGATTACCGGTCAGCGCAAAGACCAAAGTCCCAGTACCCGCAACGGTATTCCGGTGATTGAAGCTGACGGTGCTTTTTCAACTCCAGACCATGAATTAATTAAATTCAACCCCTTAGCAAACTGGTCTTCGGCAGAGGTTTGGGATTATATTCGCGCTTTGGAAGTGCCTTACAACAAGTTGCACGAACGCGGTTTTGTCAGCATTGGTTGCGAACCTTGTACGAAACCAGTATTGCCAAACCAACTCGAACGCGAAGGTCGTTGGTGGTGGGAAGAATCGACGATGAAAGAGTGCGGTTTGCACGCTGGTAATACACAAAAATAGTTGATAGCGTTAATCAGTTGACAGTTGACAGTTAACTAATGACTGATGACTAATGACTGATGACTAATGATATCGTGTCCGGTCGATTGACCGCGATAATATCGGTTCGTAGTGCGGACTTCAGTCCGCAGCATATTGCGGACTGAAGTCCGCACTACGAACCTTTTTTTGTTATAGTAATCGACCGGACATGATATGACAACTGACAACTGACAAGTTTTTAAGCCAGGTACTTATGCTCGCCTCAACTAGCGAATTGCTGAACACAGCCCGGAGAAATGCTTACGCGATCGGCGCTTTTAACGTGTACAATCTCGAAGGAGTAAAAGCCGTCATCGATGCCGCCGAAGCGCTGCAAAGTCCTGCGATGTTGCAACTTCATCCCAGCGCTCTCAAATACGGAAAATCGCCTTTAGTCGCGCTTTGCATGGAAGCAGCGCGCAAGTCTGTAGTGCCGATCGCAGTACACTTAGATCACAGCACCTCAGAAAAAGACATTCACCTCGCCCTCGCCGCCGGTATCAAGTCCATCATGGCTGACGGTTCTCCTTTGTCTTACGAACAAAACTTAATCTTTACTCGCGAAATGACTGAGTTATCCCACGCTAACGGTGCGGTAGTTGAAGCGGAAATCGGCAGAATTAGCGGCACGGAGGACGGTTTGACAATTGAAGAAAAAGCGGCAAAGATGACCGATCCGGTGGAAGCTGTAGAGTTTATTGCAGCAACTAAGGTGGATTTTTTGGCGGTAACAATTGGCAACGTTCACGGTAAATATTTCAGCGAACCGAAACTCGATTTTCCGCGTTTGGCAAAAATCCGAGCTTCTGTTTCGGTGCCGTTAGTGCTGCACGGCGCTAGCGGTTTGCCGGAATCTATGATTAATCAATCTATTACATTAGGTGTGTCTAAGTTTAATGTAAATACGGAAGTTCGCGATGCTTATATGGAGGTGTTGAAAACTAGCAATTCTTTGTCAGATCCGGATTTGTTGGAAGTTATGGAAAAGGCGATCGCTGCTATGCGATCGGTGATTGCGGGCAAGTTGCAACTTTTCGGTTCTGCTGGTAAGGCTTATTTGCATCAGTCACCTTATGCGGAAGGATTTACGTTCAACAGTTGACAGTTGACAGTTGACAGTTGACAGTTTTAGATCGACCTCTACCTAGAAGGAATAGGATTAAAACAGTGAATAATTTTGTTTTATTACCCATAGAAGGAGGAGGCTTTAAACCCATTATTCTTGGTAAATTGTGTCAGCAATAAACAAGAAAATCGGGCGGTTGAAACCGCTAAGAGGGCTGAAGCCCAACAACGTACCTCATCTTTCTGAGAACCGCTATACGTTATTTTCTTCAGTCCACGGAGGTGGACTTTGTCTGTGTAGACGCGGTTTCAACCGCCGTCTTTTCTAACGGTTGAAAAACGGAGGTGGACTTTGTTTGTCTAGAGGCGGTTTCAACCTCTAAGAGGGCTGAAGCCCAACAACGTACCTTATCTTTCTGAGAAGCGCTATACGTTTTTTCTAACGGTTTAAAAATCGATCGGGATCGATGCCAGATTCCCGCAACCGCTGAATTAAAGACTGCAATTGAGCTTCCGCTGACTCGGCCCTAGATTCCGCTGAATCAGCGCGCTGCCGTTGCTGTTCCGCTTCAGTCAGAATCCAGTTGCCATCAACATCATACCAGCGCAACCACAGGCGATCGATTCCCTGAAACTCCCCTTGCCACAAACCCAAGCCCAAACCTAGATCCGGAATCCAGACTCGCGAGTCAGATAATTCTAATTCTTGATAGTGTCCGGCATTCAATGCAAACACTCGCAACCTGTTAGTATAGCGGCTGAAAACTGCATAAACAGGAACCCGCAAAATCTGCTCGTAAACCTCCCATTTACTGGGCGGTTTCTCATTTGTATCAGCCTGTAAAAGTTGCCCGTTACCCACATTATTCGGCTGAGTTGGCAACTTTTCCTCATCGATATTTGCACCTAAATCTTCTTTTTCCGTTCCCGGCGAAAGCAGTTCCACAATTACAAAAGGATTCACGCCTTCCTGCCAAGTGACGTAACTCATCCGCAGTTCGGATTGATTGTAAAGTCTCGGAACTCCCACCACTCCAAACCAATCCGGGCGCTTGTGCCACAGAGTGTGCTGCACGTCATAATACAGGTTCATGTCGGTGCCGCTAAATATCTCAGAAGCCTGATAATTCGGAGGGCGAAACGCCAGGGTTAACAACTGCGGCTGCAAATCGTGAAATTCGTCTGGCAAACCAGGTTCCTCCGGATCTTCGCTAGGTAAATCGTACATTGTCGGCAGCGTTTCTCTGGGCGATCGCGGCGGATCGCTTTGCGGCACTGGATATTTAAAAGGAAACATATAATATTGAGAAATGACTGCATTTATGCTAACATTATTTTAATACTGCTAGGGCGAGTAATAACACCTTTAAATATATAGGCTCGCGAGCTTTAAATATATAGGCTCGCGAGCGGGACGCTCGCACTCCTAGAAAACGATTTTTATAAAATCTGGATGCTCTCAGATTATCGGCTCGCTAGCGGATTCTCGCACTTATAAAAAACCATTTTTATAAAATCTGGATGCTCCCCTTTTCTGCGTCTATTCCGTGAAGTTAATCTCCAATCTAAAAGCTCAAATCGACTGACTCGAACTTCTGTACTATGCTCAACATTCCTCAACTGATTGCCCAAGAACTCTCCATCAACCTCTCTCAAGTCAACAATGCTCTGGAACTTTTCGCGGAGGGCGCAACTATTCCGTTTATTGCCCGCTACCGCAAAGAACGCACCGATTTGCTGAACGAAATTCAGTTGCGGGATATTTCCGATCGCTTCACCTATTTGACGGAAATTGAAGACCGCAAAAAGTCGATTTTAGAGACGATCGCCTCCCAGGGCAAACTTACGGCCGAATTGCAAGCCAAAATTGAGTCGTGCTTGCAAAAAAATGAACTCGAAGACCTTTATCTGCCTTACAAACCCAAGCGGCGGACGCGGGCGACGATTGCTAGAGAAAAAGGTTTAGAACCGCTGGCAATTTTTATTAAGTCTCTGAATTTGCCGACGGCGAAACCAGTCGATATCGAAGCGGAAGCCACTAAATATATTTCGGAAGAAAAGGGCGTGAAGACAACAGAAGAAGCTGTCAAAGGTGCTGGGGATATTTTGGCGGAGGCGGTTTCTGAAAAAGCTGAGTACCGAGCTTATTTGCGAGATTTCTTGATGAAAACTGGGGTTTTTGTCTCGAAAATTAAAGATGATTTCCCGGAAGGAACTACGAAATTTGAAATGTACCGCAATTACCAAATTGCAGCGAGAAATGTTCAGTCGCACAATATGTTGGCTTTGTTTCGCGGGGAAACGGAGGGGGTTTTAGATTTAGACTTAGCCTTTGATGAATCGGCGGTGATGGCTTATTTGGAATCTCAGGAAATTAGAACTAGGATACCTGAAGTTAAAGAGTTTTATCGATCGACCTTGAAGGACGCTTTCAACCGCCTGATGAAGACTTCGCTGATGACGGAAGTGCGATCGCACCACAAAGCCGAGGCTGATATCGAGTCCATCACCACCTTTGAAACCAACCTCCGCGAGTTGTTGCTGTCGGCGCCGGCGGGCATGAAACCCACACTGGCAATAGATCCGGGATTTCGCACGGGGTGCAAAGTTTCCGCCCTCGACGAAACCGGGCAGTTTTTGGAATATCAAGCCATTTTCCCCCACCAAGCCCCAGGTCAGAGACAACAAGCTGGTAAAATTGTCAAGCATTTGCTGGAAAAATATAAAATTGAATTAATCGCGATCGGCAACGGTACAGCTTCCCGCGAAACCGATGACTTTGTGTCGGAAGTTTTGGCAGATATGGACAAAAAACCGATTAAAGTTATGGTGAACGAATCCGGCGCATCGATTTATTCAGCGAGTGATGTGGCGATCGCCGAATTTCCCGATCTCGACATCACCGTCAGGGGTGCAGTCAGCATCGGTAGGCGCTTGCAAGATCCTTTAGCCGAACTTGTCAAAATTGACCCAAAATCAATCGGAGTCGGTCAATATCAACACGACGTTGACCAAAAACTGCTCAAAAAGAAACTCGACGAAACAGTCGAAAGCTGCGTTAACTATGTCGGAGTTGACTTAAACACAGCTTCCAAAGAACTGCTGACATTTGTGTCGGGAATGACAGCAACAGTTGCCAAAAATATCGTCAATTACCGCAACGAAAACGGCGCCTTTAAAAATCGCCGCCAACTGTTGAAAGTTCCCAAACTCGGGCCAAAAGCTTTTGAACAAGCAGCCGGATTTCTCCGCATTCGCGGCGGCGAAAACCCGTTAGACAATACAGCAGTTCATCCTGAAAGTTATCCTGTTGTCCAGGCGATCGCCAAAGATTTAAGTTTGCCGCTGACGGAAATAACACAAATATCGGCAAAAGTCAAGACAGTAGATATCAAGAAATATGTCACCGAGAAAGTCGGAGAACCGACACTCCGAGACATTATTTCCGAACTCGAAAAACCCGGAAGAGACCCGCGCGCCGAGTTTAAATATGCTACTTTCCAAGCCGGAATTAACGAAATCTCCGACTTGCTAGTTGGGATGGAATTGGAAGGCATCATCACGAATGTAGCTAACTTTGGAGCCTTTGTAGATGTGGGAGTGCACCAAGATGGTTTGGTTCATATTTCTCAATTAGCCGATCGCTTCGTGGACGATCCGAAACAGGTTGTGAAAGTCGGACAAGTTGTGAAAGTGCGGGTTTTGGAGGTGAATGAAAAGTTAAAGCGGGTGAGTTTGACGATGAAGCTGCAAGAAAAACCGCAACCGTCAAATAGCGCGAGGCTTCCGGCCCCGCGCCGGCGTTAAAACTAGCGATCGGTTAACCGCAAGAAGATTCGTTCGTAGTGCGGACTTCAGTCCGCTTTTAGGCTGCGGACTGAAGTCCGCACTACAAACCATTCAACACGACAGACAGATTTTATCGAGCTTTTTCAGATTTGCTAACGAGATCGAACAACCCTTCAGCAACAGCTTGATTGCCGTCTTTATCAAGGTGGATACTATCAAACTTAATATACATGGGAGCAGAACGACCTTCTTTTTTGGCAATTTGCGATCGACCCCGACGGACTGGTTCGGTACCATCGAGATAGGGTACACCGAGTGACTGACTAATTTCCCCAAGTCGCTTGCCCGCGTCGATAGTCAGCCGATTTTTTGGCACTCGCTGCTCGTTGTCAAAAAACCCGTCAAAAGCAATAAAGCGAGCAGGTAAGTAAACTACAACCAGCGATCGACCGTCAGCAGCAACGGAGTCTCGGAGTACGCTCAAATCTTCTTCAAACTGCTTCCAAACGCGATCGGGGAGATCTGGAGGTACATTAGCCTGCTTCCAGCCAGAGGCTACCGTTGCGCCCAAAGGAACTTCCGGGTTGATGTTGTTATTTGATAAACCTAGCAAGTACAAGCATTTTTGGGAGTTGATTCTCAGCCAGGAAGGAGAAGCTAAGACGTGAGTAACTTGTTTTAATCCGTTTTTCAAATTGTCCAGTTTGGATTGAGGGGCAGGCTCTAGATAGGGGTTTTTCGGCGCACCTTTGTCCTCGCGGCGAAACCACGTCATTGAGACCATGTTGTTGTCTACAGCCAGCACTACTATATCTGGTTTGTAGGCCGACCACTGGTTGCGATAAACATAGTTAATTTCTTTGACCGTATAACCTTCTATAGCGCTGTTGATATAGGTTGCTTTGGCACCATTTTTCTGAAAAACAGTTGCTAGTTGAGCTGGCCAAGTATCTTCTGCACCAATCCCAGTCCCAAATGTTGTTGAATCCCCCATCCCGAGGATTCGCACTTCGCCAGGGGGTTTCTGAACCGGCAGCAGGGGGCCGCGATTTCCCGCACTGCTCATCGCGATGGGACGACCTCCTGTAAATTGGCGATCGTAAACGTTATTTTTGTACTCAGGAGCAATAACTTGCAGCATTCCTTCCAATAATAAAGCTGCTAACAATAGCTTTGACAAGTCTGCGGTGGTGCGGCGAAATGCGGTTTTTATATGGGAAAGTGCTTGGTCATTAAATATTGGGAGCATAACTGATCGATCCGATTAGAACTGGAAGTAAATGAAATTTGAACTTGAGGCGCCGGCAAAGGTAAATATCAGCGCAATTGCGATCGTACAAACAATCCACTTGAGCAAATTTGGGTGCATCTGAGCCCAACTCATCCATCGTTGCTTCACATCCCCCCATTGAGCTAGCAAAACTAGCGCCAGGTAGAATATCGGGCGATAGTCAATAGGTATCCGGCCATCAGCAAAAGTCAATATCCGCTGAAATACCACACCCGCACTGTTCAAATCAGATGATGCAAAGAGTACCCAAGAAGTACAAATCACAAAAAAGGTCAACAGCCAGTGCAGGAAATAACTGGCTTTCGACTTAGGTGCAGAGGAGAGTCCAAACGCTCTTTCCATTGACAGCATTGCCCCTTGCAAACCTCCCCAAGCAACCCAGTTCCATCCAGCACCGTGCCAGAGCCCTCCCAGCAGCATCGTAATCATTAAGTTTCCATAGGTACGGAGTTGGCCCTGCCGGTTGCCACCCAGGGGAATGTAAAGATAGTCGCGCAGCCAATTTGACAGTGAAATGTGCCAGCGGCGCCAGAAATCAGTAATGCTGTAGGCCAGATAAGGCCTGTCAAAATTTTTCGGCAGTTCTATTCCGAATAGGCGGGCAGAACCGATCGCCATATCTGAATAACCAGAAAAGTCGCAGTAGACTTGAACTGTAAAGGCGAACGTAGCTAGTAACAACCCCAACCCGGAAACGCTCTGGGGCCCACTAAAAGCCTCACTGGTAATTGATGCCATCGGGTCAGCTATATAAACTTTTTTCAGCATCCCCCAGATGATTTGGGCAATGCCGCTGCGGATCTGAACCCAGTCTACCGCTGACTCGCAGGTCAACTGGGGCATGAGAACCTTCGCGCGGACGATCGGGCCAGCAACCAGATTAGGGAAGAAAATGACGTACAGTGCTAAGTCGAGAAATGACTTTTGAGCAGGTGTAACGCCCTTGTAGACATCGACTATGTAACCGATCGTCTGGAATGTGTAAAAAGAAATACCCAGAGGCAATAGTAGATTTAGTTTAGGCCAAGGATAAAATCCCAACAGGGAGTGTGCCGAAGCCGAAAAAAAGTTTGCGTATTTGAAAACGCAGAGAGTGCTTATAACTACAACCAGGAAAGCAATTAAGGCAGTAGTTCTATCTCTATTTTTAGTTGATGACTCTATGATGCGAGCTGTTATATAAGCTAGCAGGGTATATAAAACCATTAGGAGTGAGTAAGGTACGCTCCACACCCAATAAAAGCAGTAGCTAGCCAATAACAAAAACCAACGTCGGTATTGCGGTGTCAGCAAGTAATAGACATACACCACCACCACCAAAAAGACCAAAAATAATGTGGAGTTAAACAGCATCTTTTGAAATCTGAAATTTTAGCGATCGCTAAGTGAATCGTATCTATAGAGATAGCAGTTGTCAACAATCGGAACATTTATTTTTCGTAACAAACCCCAAAGACAGTTGACAGTTGACAGTTGACAGTTGACAAGACCTCTTGCAAAAATCGGAAAACACCCTGAAATTATCTGCGTTTACCTGTGTTTATCTGTCTGACATCTGCGGTTGCAGGATCGATCGAAGACTTATGCAATCTTGTCTACAGTTGACAGTTGACAGCTTGCCGTGAACGTAGTCGAATGGTTAACCTAGGACATCAGTTGACCTAGAAGGAAGAGGATTGGAGTAATAAATAGTTTTCTTTTTATTTCTCCTTATAAGGGATAGGCTTTCAACTAATTCTTTCTGCTAATTTTAACCGCTCTTCAACCCCTCTGGGTTGGGATGAGAGTTTGTACAGACGCCGTTTCAACCGCCTGGTATTCTGAGCGATCGCGCATCGACGAGCTATAATTGTGTAATCCTCACCCACCTCAAAATTATATGGTTGCAAGTAAAAGCGACACCTACGTCTCCCCCGAAGACTATTTAGCAGGCGAGAAAGTCAGCCCCATCAAACACGAGTACAGACAAGGTGAAATCTATGCAATGGCAGGAGCAAGCAAAGCTCATGTCATTATTACGGGAAACGTGTTTGCTCTTTTGAGAAATAATCTTCGGGGAAGTGGCTGTATACCTTACGTGGCAGACATAAAAGTTCGGATTGAGGCCGCAAATTGTTATTACTATCCCGATGTAGCGGTGACTTGCGATGAACGGGACAGAAATACTGCTGAAGATTTCATTATCTACCCGCGCTTAATTGTGGAAGTCTTATCGCCGACAACAGCGGCTTTTGACAGAGGCGAAAAGTTTGCCGATTACCGCACTTCTGAAATTTTGCAAGAGTATGTCTTAATCAATCAAGAAAGAGTTAGTGTAGAGTGTTTTCGCCGGAATGCAGAGGGTTTGTGGGTGCTTTATCCTTATACTCAAGGGCAAGACGTTCAGTTTGCTAGTATTGATTTTAGCTGTGCGATCGAGGCATTGTATGAAGATGCGATACTGCTCTAATTCATCAAAATTGTTCGTAATAAGGACTTTAGTCCTGAGCGACTAAACGGCAGAGGGCGGACTAAAGTCCTCACTACAAACAGCGGACTAAAGTCCTCACTACAAACTTTATTTCTTCTTGCTGGCTTTCCAAGTGCCGCCGTAGAAGTACAAAGCATTGTTTTTGCTTACCAATTCCCAACAGTTAAGACACAGAAAAAACCACTGCCCCGACTCGTCATACCGGGCGCGGTAGAGAATCGGGGCAGATTGGGAACAGCGATCGCAATATTTGATTCTAATTCCTCTGGTCATTGTTTCTCAGTTTCAAGCAATAACTGACTCTTGAGGGCGGGCAAAAATCATGCGGCCCGCGCTAGTTTGCAAGGCGCTAGTGACTACGACTCGGGCTTCGGCGCCGACGTAGCTGCTGCCTGCTTCTACGACAACCATTGTGCCGTCATCCAAGTAACCGATTCCCTGAGACGGTTCTTTGCCTTCTTTGCGGATTTTTAGTTCGATCGTATCTCCCGGCAAATAAGTCGGGCGCACTGCATGAGTCAAATCGTTGATATTTAAAACGGGCAGTTTTTGAACGGTAGCTACTTTCGACAAGTTGTAATCGTTGGTGAGCAAAATGCCGTCGATATCCAAAGCAAATCGGACTAATTTAGCATCGACTGTGGCAATCTCTTCGTAGTCAGCCGAGTGAATTTGAATCCGTTCTGGATATGTTTCTTTGATGCGGTTGAGAATATCTAAGCCGCGACGCCCGCGCACTCGCTTTTGATCGTTGGCGGAATCAGCTATCAGTTGCAGTTCTTGCAGCACGAATTGCGGGATGATAATTTGACCTTCGAGGAAGCCTGTTTCTAGCAGGTTTTCAATCCGGCCGTCAATAATGCAGCTTGTATCGACAACTTTGGCACTTGTTGGCTTGAAATTACCTTCGCCTATCAACACTGTGGTGTCTAAGCTTTTGGGGTTGATCAGTCGCAGGAAAGCGCGGCCGTGGGTGTCTGTCAAACTGACGCCTGTGAAGCCGAACATGACGCTACCCAATACTGCGACTAGCGGTTTGATGAAGCCGAACTCGCGGGGAATTGGCAGCAAAAACAGCGGAGCCAGCATTAAGTTGGCGACTAGCAACCCGATGATTAAGCCTATAGCCCTTGTCAGCAGCATTTCCACCGGCATATCGCGGACTTGCTTTTCTACCCGCCGGTAGGTTGTTTGAGCCACTAATCCCAACACGAAGCCGATTAATGCTCCAAACGAGCCGAGTACCGAACTTAGGCCTTGTATATTTGTAACTTGCTCCAGCAGGTTGTTTGGCAGGAGCTCGACTCCGTAATAGCCGATTCCTCCGCCTGCAATTATGAATGAGATAATTATGATTGCGTCTAGCATTAGTTCTAGGTTAATGAATGTGTTTACATTATATCTTTCGAGTGCTGATAGTTTTTTCGTAGTTGCGATCGGATATCGCTATCTTTACTCACCAATTTTTATGAACTTATATTTCGCGCCTGTACCGTGAATGCGGATCTGCTACCCGTGCTTCGCGGCATTTAGCGCGCCCCTTCACGGGCAGACACGAGGTGCCAATAGACCGCCCTGCAACCTGTTCGGGAATTTCTGCCGATCGCCATCGCTAGGATATCGAGCTACAATAGCCGTAACTTGTGGGGCCCGACGCCATCGTTCGCAGTGCGTTATTGCTAAGAAAATGTCACAATATACATAATTATTCATGACGGTTTAATTAAAACTTTAGATTTGAAGTTGCACTTTTGGCTGGAAATGTAATGAACCCTACCACAGATTATTTAACATTTGAATTCCCAAAAAGTGGGCAGGTGTCAAATTTCGGCATTCCGAGTTCGGCTTACCTGCACGTACCTTTTTGTCGCCGCCGCTGTTACTACTGCGACTTTCCGGTTTTTGTGGTGGGCGATCGCAAAAATGGCGAAAATTCCGGCACAATTGTCCAATACGTTGCCGTACTGTGTCAAGAAATTCAAGAAACTCGAAATTTAGGCACATCTCTAAAGACAGTTTTTTTTGGTGGTGGCACGCCTTCGCTACTTTCTGTCAGTCAATTGAGCCATATTTTAGAAACTATCGACGGCAAATTTGGGATTGCTGCTGGGGCAGAAATTTCAATAGAAATTGACCCTGGAACATTTACTTTAGAACAGTTGCGGGGATATGCCGCAGCGGGAGTAAATCGAGTTAGTTTGGGAGTGCAAGCTTTTCAGGATGAATTGCTGCAAGCTTGCGGCCGATCGCACTCGGTGGCAGAAATTTGGGAAGCAGTAGAAATAGTGCGATCGGCTGGGATTGTCAATTTCAGTTTAGACCTAATTTCCGGACTGCCGCACCAAACCTTAGAACAATGGGAATCTTCCCTAAAATCAGCCGTAGCAATTAGCCCGACTCACCTGTCGAGTTACGACTTAATTGTTGAGAAGGGAACAGCTTTCGGGCGATACTTTGAAGCAGGTTCCCAGCCGCTTCCAGCAGATGAAACTGCTGCTCAAATGTACCGTTTAGCGCAGGAAATTCTGACTGATGCTGGCTACGAACATTACGAAATTTCTAATTATGCTAGGCCGGGCTATCAGTGTCAGCACAACCGCGTTTATTGGGAAAATCGCCCTTACTACGGCTTGGGGATGGGGGCGGCGAGTTATGTGGAAGGCCGGAGGTTGACAAGGCCTCGCAAAACTCAAGAATATTATCAGTGGGTGCGAAATCTTTCCGAGACAACTTCTGCTGCTACCGCCCAACTGGGGGGGGAAACCCAGACCGATATTCACCCAGCAATTGAACCCAATTTTCAAGTCTCAGACAATGATGTTTTGTTAGAAACGCTGATGCTAGGCTTGCGTTTAGCAGCAGGAGTTAACCTGCCGGCGCTGACTGAAAAGTTTACTCAGCAAACTGTCGATCGCATTTGGCATTGCTTGCAGCCCTACTGGCGGCAGGGATTGGTGGAAATTGTGAATGCTGGGGCGATCGCCACTTTAGCCGAAGGTGAAAAACTGCCGCTTTCGGGAAATTTGAGATTGAGCGATCCCGAAGGTTTTTTGTTTTCTAATACAATTTTAGCCGACTTGTTCAGCAAGTTAGGAGAGGATAATTAGCTTATGTCTTAGGAGGTATACACAGCGCTAAGGCGATCGCCCGTCCAGCCAAAGCCAGCAATTCGACAATAACAAAATTAAATTGCTCCCTGGGTTTATAATGTCAAAAATAATGTGTTTTATATCGATCCTTAATAAAACTTAAGTAACGAACTAAGCCTTGAGATAGACGCGACGACTGAAATCCGGCTGTCATACTTGAGAGTGACGATTTAAAAAAGATCTTGATGGAAACCCTGACTCTCGAACGCCACAACATTCACAGCAATCCCAATCGGGTAATTAGCGATCGCGGCTGCAATCAGACTTCTAAGTGTAAATTTTGCGGTCACTACAAGATGCAAAGAGGTGCCGTGGGTCACTGTCAATTGTTAGGCGCACCAGTGCGAGGAGGATGGAAATCTTGCACTTTAGCACTGCCGCCTTTTGCACCTTCTTGGGAACAAGTGGAAGGCGCCACTATTTCCTCAGGGACATTTATTTATTAATTAATTAATTAATTAATTATTAATTAATCTAAAGAATGTCGGGAAAAATTTGATTTTGACAGGCGAGCGGATATATATTAGACTGAGGCTGGTGACAGATACCTTGCACAATTTCACAAACAAGTTAAAAACATGAATATGACACTTACTCAGGTAATTTCGGAACGTGATGCGCGTATTTTGTGTTGGTATCTCAATACTACTAGCCAAATGCAAATTGCTCGGATTACAAATATTCCGAATTGGTATTTTGAGCGGACGGTGTTTCCGGGAGAACGTTTTTTGTTTGAAGCGCTCCCGGAAGCTCAGTTAGAAGTTTGCAGGAGTGCCGAGACGGGTGCTATTGTGTGCGAGCGAATTTTGTGCGATCGGCTGCGAGTTGAAGAATTAAGCGCACCTGATTAAACCAGTTGACAAATAAGTAGGGTGCGTCAGGTGTGACATTTTCAATCACCACCCAAAGTCTCAGGCTGACGCACCATTGATATCGTGTGCGATTAACCGCAGTAAGATTTGTTCGTAGTACGGACTTCAGTCCGAAAATGCTGCGGAATGGGAGGGTGGTTTTATTGTCAGGATAGGAAATCTCAAACTACCAAAAATATCGCTCAAAGGTCGGCTCGCGTTTGGGCCAAGGTACGTAGTTGCGCTTGTGCGCTCTTAGCTGATATTAGGAAAGAGCGCACAAGCGCAACTACGTACCTAATTTGTCTGACGACAATAAAAACGCCCTGGAAAATGCTGCGAGCTTTCGGGCGCACTACAAACTGTTTTTGTGATGGTAATCCACCGGATATAAGATGATTCCCGGCGTGCGTCAGGTGTGAGATTGTGGGTTTGTCACCAAAATCATCCTAGCTGACGCACCCTACTTATCAAAAACTTACAATTTGATGGTTCTTGTGGGATGGGCGTCCCGCCCGTCATGAAAATAACGGGCGGGACGCCCATCCCACGAAACTTAAATTTAAATGCAGACCAAATTTTAAGCTAAATTATATCAAATTAACCGCTCTTAAATATTAAAATCCCATGTCCCTCACCGAAAAAATTCTCTCCCAAGTGCCGGGAGACGCCCTTGGAGGCCTGCGAAAGGTCGATCGACTCTGGGAAAACCTCAAACAAAACACCGCCCCAACACCCGCAGCCGTCAAACACAGCCAACAACCCCTAGAAACCCTCGACTTCGACATAGTTATCAGCGGCGGAACCCTAGGAATATTAATCGGTACAGCCTTAGCAGTACGCGGTTGGCGAGTAGCCTTGCTCGAACGCGGCATCCTGCGAGGGCGCGAACAAGAATGGAACATTTCACGCAAAGAATTAGACGCATTCTTAGAACTAAACTTGCTTTCAGTTGCAGAAATAGACAAAGCAATTGCCACCGAATACAACCCAGCCCGCATCAGCTTTAGCAACACCCCCGACATCTGGGTTCGCGACGTACTCAACATCGGCATCGATCCTATTTACCTCCTCGAAACCCTCAAACAGAAATTTCTCAATTCCGGAGGAAAACTATTTGAAAATACACCATTTAAAACAGCAACAATTCACCCCAACGGAGTTATAGTAGAATCAGAAAATACCGACTCACAAAATGTCAACACTGCATTTACAACCAGATTATTATTAGACGCAATGGGACATTTTTCGCCCATTGTCCGCCAGGCCAGACAAGGCAAAAAACCCGACGCCGTATGTTTAGTAGTCGGCAGTTGCGCCCAAGGATACCCCAAAAATGACACTGGCGATATCTTTGCATCCTTCACCCCCATGCAAAATCAGTGCCAATATTTTTGGGAAGCATTTCCCGCCAGAGACGGGCGCACGACTTACTTATTTACCTATATAGATGCCGACACAGAAAGATTTAGTTTAGAAACATTATTTGAAGACTATTTGCGCTTGCTTCCCGAATATCAAAACGTCGAACTCGAACACTTAAAATTCCAAAGAGCACTCTACGGATTCTTTCCCTGCTACCGCCAAAGCCCTCTAAAAATGCCTTGGAATCGGATACTTCCAGTCGGAGACAGCAGCGGCAGCCAATCGCCCCTCAGCTTCGGCGGTTTCGGGGCAATGGTGCGCCACCTCAAACGCTTGACTCTCGGAATTGACGAAGCTTTAACCAGCGAAAGTCTAGACAAAAATTCCCTGGCACTTTTGCAACCGTATCAACCAAATCTATCAGTTACTTGGTTGTTTCAGCGTTCGATGAGTGCTGCGATGAATCAGAAAATAGACCCCAATCAAATCAATCAACTTTTGGCTGCTGTATTTGGGATAATGGAAGAATTGGGAGAACCAGTGCTCAAGCCGTTTCTTCAGGATATCGTGCTGTTTCCGGCTTTGTCGCAAACTTTGTTTAAAACAGCAATCAGCCATCCCGGATTGGTGATGAAAATTGTCCCGCAGGTGGGGATAGCTAATTTGCTCGATTGGATGGTTCATTATGTGAATTTAGGGATTTATACAGGATTGCAGCCTTTAGGGAAAGCGGTAGAACCGCAGGTGAAAAATTTAGGGGCCCAACAGCAATACTATTTTCACCGATTGGTTGAAGCCTGGAAATACGGCGCTGGAGGGGATTATTAATTCTCAGTATTTTTATTTGTAGAATACCGGGCGGTTGAAACCGCGTCTATACAGACAAAACCCGCCTCCGCGGGTTGAAGAGCAAGCAGTTTAACTCGTTACCAGGCTCCCAGGCTTCAGCCTGGCAACGAGTTAAAACAGTTAATTTTCTTTAGTCCGCGGAGGCGGACTTGGTTTGTGTAGACGCGGTTTCAACCGCCGTCTTATCTGATATATGAGTTGTGGGTTATACAGGCGCTATAACAGCTAAAGCTTTAGGAATCACTCGGAATTTTGCAGGGGTTTGAGTGGTAATTTCACCGTCGGTATTAATCGGACGGCGCTTGCTAGTATTGATCTCAATTTCTTGAGCGTGCAAGGCGCGAACGTTTGGCCAACTGTTATGATTTCCTTGCCTCATCGCTGGCAGCAAAGCAATGATTTCCCACCAATTTTTTGTTTCTAAACTATACAAATCTAGTCGCTTATCGTCGATGGTTGCATCTTCGGCAACTGTCATGCCGCCGCCGTAATAGCGGCCGTTGCCAATGGCTATTTGAATAGTTTTAACATTAAAAGATTGGTTGTTGACCTTGATTTCTGCTCTGAATGGTCGCGATTCCCAAATTGTTTGCAAAGCGGTAAAAGCATAAGCTAAAACTCCCCAGCGCTGCTTGGCGTCTTTAGTCAGGCGCTGGGTAATTTGCACGCTCAATCCTAAACTCGCTACATTAAAAAAATGCTGGCCGTTCACCCAACCTAAGTCTATGAGCCGAACTTTGCCGCTGGCAATTAATTGACAAGCTGCGGATAAATCTGTAGGAATTTTCAGAGTGCGGGCTAAATCGTTGGCAGTTCCCATGGGCAAAATACCTAAGGGTAATTTAGTGTCTATCAAACCTTCTATGGCGCAGTTGAGTGTGCCGTCGCCTCCGCCGACGATGACTAATTCGACTTGATTTTGGTGGCGCCGAATTGTGTCGGGAATTTCATCGGCGCGGTTGGTTGATTCTACAATTAAATCAAAACCAAGTGCTTGTAATTTTAGAGTGGCTTGAGATAACAGATTTTTCCCTTTGCGGGAGTGCTGGTTTACTAAAAGGAGAGCTTTTTTCATGAATAATTGGGAATTGGGAAAAATAATTAGATCGCGGTTGGGTGTCGTTGTTTTTATCTTGGTTGTCTCAAAGCTGCGATCGACTGCGATTTTGGTTTTTCAAATTAAGAATTTAACAGGTGGATGACTTAAGTGCATGAATTTAATGCTTTAATTACATTATACCTATGGTGATGGATTGACATTAATCTTAAATAATTGATAATTATAGCAAAAGATTGCTGAAAAGTCTCTCGCATTCTGCGCTAGCTGTCATCTACCTTCTTGAAGCTAAATTAAAATCATGTCGAATATTTTAGAACAAGCGCAGGCTGCTGCCGATCGCCAAAACTGGCCTCTTTTAGTGGAATGCTTGCAGCAAGTGACAGCAAACGGCAGTCAGCAGCCGGAAGCACATATTTTGGAACAAGCTGTCAGTTTAGCAATCGCAGCCTTAGAATGGGGGGATTTTCAAGACCGCTGGGAAATTGCTAAAGTATTGCCCAATCTGGGAAATGGCGCGATCGCACCTTTAATCGCCTTGCTTGAAGACGAAGAGGCAGATACAGAGCCCCGGTGGTTTGCCGCCCGCATCCTCGGAAAGTTTGTGAAGCCTAGCTATCCCGAAGGGAATCGCCCGGAAGTGATGCAAGCTTTAGTCAAATTAATCGAAAATTCTGATGAAGAATTGAGCCAAATTGCGGCGGAAACCCTAGGAAATTTCGGCACGAGTGCGATCGAATCCCTGACAAATCTCCTGCAACAACCAGACTCGCGACAGTTTGCTACAGCAGCCCTCGCCCAAATTCGGCGCCCCGAAATTATCGCACCGCTGTTGAGTGTAGTCACAGATTCTCAAGTTGCGGTGCGTGCTTGCGCTATTGAGGCGTTGAGTAGTTTTCACGACTCTCGGATTCCGCCAATACTGGTAGGTGCACTCAAAGATCCGGCGACAGCAGTCAGAAAAGAAGCCGTGCGGGCTTTGGGAGTGCGCGCCTATTTAGATGCAGAATTAGATTTAGTTAAGTTGCTCAAACCTTTGCTTTGGGATATCGGATTAGAAGTTTGTCAGGAAGCGGCGATCGCAATTGGGCGACTAAAAACCGATGCTGCGGCGGCGGCTTTATTTGAATTGTTGCGATCGCCCGCAACTCCCCTTGAATTGCAAATCGAAACTGTGCGCGCCCTCGGCTGGAGCGAAACCACTGCCGGTTTAGAATATTTGCAAAAAGCGCTGATCTGGCGATCGGCTGCTGATTTGGAAGGCGAGACATTGACAAGTAATTCTGCAATTCCAATTGTCGGCGAACACCGATTAATTGAAAACATGAATCCTGCTGTTTGTCAAGAGATTGTCACTGTTTTGGGGCGAGTGGAAAAGCTGGAATTAAAAGCCAAAGCTGCTGAAATTGCGATCGATTTGCTGGAGAGCAATCATCCCGCTGTGCAGTCTTCCCAAATCAAACAATCTTTGGCTTTAGCGTTAGGACAATTAGGAGATATCAGAGCTTTAGATGTGTTGGTTCAACTGTTGGCAGATGCCGATAACAGCGTCAGACTGCATAGTTTATCAGCACTCAAACGGCTGGGTGGGGGAGAGGTTCGGCAGCAATTAGCAAGTTTAGTCGATCGTCCAAGTCTCGAACCCAGATTAAAACAGGGAATTGCGATCGCCCTGCAAGAATGGCAAGAGAATTAGGATCGCACTTCTTTAAAGGTTCGTAGTGCGGACTTCAGTCCGCTTTCTGGCTGCGGACTGAAGTCCGCACTACGAACACTGCCCCTACCACAGGTTAACTGTCTTCTTTACCTCTTTTCAATAGGCAATCGCACACCGAAAGTCGAGCCGAGTCCCAGGCCGGGACTTTGGGCCCAGACAGTGCCGCCATGGAGTTCCACGAGATGGCGGACGATCGCCAATCCGATTCCCAACCCGCCGTAATTGCGTGTATGACTGCTGTCAGCTTGGCGGAAGCGATCGAACACAAAGGGCAAAAACTCCTTGCTGATGCCAATTCCTGTATCGGTAACGGCGATCGTCACAGAGCGAACCGGAGACGGAGACAACATCGCACTAGGAGCCGATCGCGGTTCCCCCTCCTCCGAGAGCCTGATTTCCACGCTACCGGACGGTGGCGTAAACTTAATGGCATTCGAGACCAAATTCCACACAACCTGCTGCAAACGAGTAGCATCGCCCCTCACCAAGCTCACCCCTTCGCCATAAAAAGTCGCCAATTCAACTCCCCGAGCTTCAGCATCAGGGGCGAGCGCTTTGACTGCGGTTTCTACAATCGGCACCAAATCCACGGGGCGCAGCTTCAAACACACTTTGCCACTCACAATCCGGGAAACGTCCAGCAAATCCTCAATCATCTGAGTCTGCAACCGCCCGTTTCGCTCGATCGTCTCCAAACCCACAGCCGTTTTTTCGGCACTCAACTTGCGCTGTCGCAGTATCTGGGCCCAGCCGACAACTGCATTCAGAGGCGTCCGCAACTCGTGAGAAAGCGTTGCCAAAAACTCGTCTTTAATCCGGTTGGCCTCCGCTGCTTCCCGGTAAAGCCGCGCATTATCGATCGCCACCGCCGCATCCCGCGCCAAATCCGAGAGCAAAATCAAATCGCCCTCGCAACAGCGGCGGCCGGACTCTCCGCACAGCAACGAAATCGCTCCCAGCGTCCGCCCGCGAGCGATCAGCGGCACGCAGATTGCCGACAGCGGGTTCTGGTAGCACAGCACTTCCAACAGTTCGTTGTCCGACAGCACCGCCTCGATCGCCCAATGCGGTATTTCTGGGTAGAGCTTCGATTCCCCAGTCCGCAGCACCTTTGCTACTCCGTGGCGTCCCTGGGGGTCTACCGGCAAACGGCGATCGATTTGCCACAACAGAGCGACTTTGCTCGGATCTGAGTGAGCAACTGCTTGCAAGCCGATCGAGCCGTCAGCCTCGATTAAATGCACGCAGCACCAATCCCCCAGCCCCGGTACTGCTAAATCTGCCAAATCTTGCAGCGCCTCTTGGTAATTCAAAGAAGCCGATGAGAGCACAGCCAAAGCTCGGGCGCGCAAATCCGCTGTGGCGGCCGATCGCTGGCGATCGTCAATATCAGTACAAGTCCCGAACCACTTGAGGATGTTTCCGTCAGCGTCCCGCACTGGCATGGCGCGACCCAGATGCCAGCGGTAAACCCCGTCAGATGCCCGTTTCAAGCGGTATTCCACCTCGTAGGTCTCCCCCATCTGCACCGACTCATTCCAGTGTTCCAGGCAATTTTCCAAGTCATCTGGATGTACCACTGGCTGCCACCCCCAGCCTTGAGTTTTTTCTAGGGTCAAACCGGTGTATTCAAACCAGCGTTGGTTGTAGTAGTCGATCCAGCCGTCAGGCCAAGCAGTCCAAACTATTTGGGGGATAGTTTCTGCGAGGATGCGGTACAAATGTTCGCTAGCTTCGGCTGCGCGACGGGCGGTTTGTTCCCGCGCCCAAGCCTGATTTCGCTGTTCTTCGGCCTCTTTGCGATCGCTGATGTCGCTAATGACGCCGATCCATTTCCACGGATGGCCTTGTTTGTCAAGAACTACTTTGCCCCGATCGATCCAGTGGAGCAAGCCACCACCGGAGCATTGCACGCGGTATTCCTGCAAAAATGGGGCAGTCCAATTGTCTGGCCCGCTCAAATATCGATCGACTGCGGCCTCGATTTGCGATCGGTCTTCCGAATTTAAAATACTGTTCCAAGCTGCTCTCGTCCTCGGAAATCTGCCTTTTTTGTACCCCAAAATTTCATCTACACGACCAAACCACAGCACGATACCGGTCTCGATATCCCATTCGTAAATTAAATCGCTAGCACTTTCTGCCGCAATCCGAAACCGCTCTTCTGACTGTCGCAGCACTTCCATAAACTTAAAGCGTTCCGTCACGTCCAAAACCAGAGACAGCATCGAGATCAACTGTCCAGAATCGCTGTAAAAAGCCGAATTGTGCCACTCGCAATGCACCAAAGAACCCGACTTATCATAATTGCTGTTGCGAACGACATTGCACCGTTCGTGTTGGTTTTTCAAACTCTCAATTGCCGCTTGTACATCTTTCACATCGCCGTCAAAAATAAAGTTCCATTCGCTAAAATGCTTGCCTAAAACTTCTGTTGCCTTCCACCCAAAAATCTTTTCAGCAGCCGGAGACCACCCACTGAGGCGAAAATTTTCATCCCACTCAATCACAGCTAGGGGCGTATTTTCAAAATGAGAAGTCAGTTTTTGCAGGGCGTCGCCCAGGGATGCTTCTACTTGCTTGCGGTCAGTAATATCGCTAAAAGAAATAGCCATACCGTCGCCCAATTTAACGGTCATAATCCGAAACCAGCCGACAATGCCTTCGCTGTTGTAAGAAATCTCAGTATTGAGCGGAATTCCTGTTTCTACAACTTGCACGTAACGATCGAACAAACCGCTATCTTGATGACCGGGCAGCACTTGCAGCAATCGCTTTCCGACCAATTCGCCCGGAGTGCTTTGCTGAATTTTTGCCGCAGCGGGATTGACGTATTCCCATTCAAAATCGACAATTTTGGAACCGTCTCGAATGCTGCGAAACACGTTAAATCCGTCTAGAGATAATTCCTGAAAAGCGCGAAAGCGTTCTTCGCTTGCTTGCAGCTTGTTGGCAATTTCCAGCAGGAGTTGTTGGACTCCCTCCGACTGCGCTATTTCTAGGAGCAATTGCTGGTTAATTGGCCCGAGTTCGCTGCTGGGGGATGGGACGGGATTTTCAAAGGTACAGCCAGCTTGCGGTCGATCGGCCTTTTGAGTTTCCAGCGCTGTATTTGCTGCTAATTGTGTCGCCCGCCCCGCAGCCAACACTTGAAAAAGCGAGGGCATCAATTCCAACACAGCCCACACAGAAATGACAGCGGTAACGGCGGCGAGCAAACTTGACAGCGCATAACTGGGATGCACCAGCATCGAAACTTGCATCAGGTGAGTTGTGCCACCGCAGAAAAACCCGAGTCCCAATAGGATAAAACCCTTGCTTGCAGGCACGTCCCGCTGCTTCCTGGCAAAGTAGATCAGCATCGCTGGAATTGAGTAATAAGCCAAGGCAATTAACAAATCGCTCACCGCGTGCAATCCCACTAACTGCGATTGCCACTCTTCCCATCCACCTTGGGGCATAAAATTGTGCTTAAATGACATAATCTTAAGAAAATTCTGCATTTCGCCTTTCCTGTGCGATCGATCGTACTTGCACTTGTGTTGCTGACCCGCTAATTCCTAGTTTATAGCTGGTAAAAGTATAGTCATTTATTACATGACATGGGAGGCGTTAAATCCCTCCCCCTTCACTTTTACTTTGAGCGGATTAACCCGCCTCGGCTGAACTACGCAGCTCTCTATCCCATTGCTAAACGCATTTGGGATTGCTTTTCTGAGGATGTTGTAAGAACCGTTCACATCAGAGTTAATTAATTGACCGGCTAATGTTCTGTATAATCCTCTTTTGATTCGCCTGCCACTAAATATGACATCCAAAGCGCCAGTAGACCCGTACACAGGAATTGGATCTAGATTCAAGAAGCTCGATTTAGACGTGTAAGATTCTTCTTGCACTATCACCTTAATTCCCACCAATCGAGCTTTGTATTCCAACATCTCAATTAGTCGAGCGTGAGGAATGCTGACAAAGTTTTGATTAGTTCGTTTTCCCAGGTCAATTTCTGTTTTCCACTGTGCATTTTTGCCAATTACTAGCGTCCCAATTTGATGAGTTGTCAAAAGTTCGACTATTAATCGACTTGTGTGATGCAAGTAATTATCGACTTTTTGGTTGCGACACCGGGTTAAGCGTTGAATGCGTGATGAGGTTTTGCGACTACCTTTCAATTGAGACTGCAATCGCGATGAGCGTTTATTGTAGAACTGGTTAATTGACTTCAATGGTCGCCCGTTAATCAACAAAGGAATAAATCCCGGTTGATTTGAAGTTAGCGCCGCTAAATTATTCAGTCCTAAATCGATACTAGCTACGAAGTTGCTACTACTAGCGGTGGACTCCGGCTCATTATAAATTACCTCAATTACATAAGCATCGCATTTGGGAACCAGTCTGACTTGGCAGATTCGTTCGGGGTTTACTTTGGTTTTGATTAAAATCTCAGTACCCGACAGCTTAATGATTCCTTTCTTCAGTTGCTTGCTGCTAATCGCCTGAATTGTATAAACTAGGATATTTCGACCTTTGACTTTATCTTTGTACTTTGGCAGTTTTGGAGGGCCAGTAAATTTAGAGGAATCTTTTTTGTAAGCCTTGAGAGCCTCAAAAAATGATTTCCAGTTTTTGTCTAACACCATCAAGATTTGCTGGCTTACTTTAGCTGGCAGGGCTTTGTATGCCTCGTGGGACTTCATCAAGCAATTCATTTCGTTGTAGCCGACATAGCCCCATCCATAAATGAAACTCTGACGAATGACGTAGTTGGCCGCATTGTAGAGATTTTTTGATTTAAAAGCTAGTGTGTCAATTTCAGTGAAACGATATTCCGTCGATTTAATGATGTGCCTTTCTGTTAGCTGCATTTAAGGCTTCCATTTTTTAACCTATGTGTAGTTCACTCGACCACCATGATAATATCATACTACCATTGTTTATAATTTCTTATAAACTCAACGAAGTTTTACAATACACAAAAAAACCGAAAACAACAATAACTTTAGGCGGCGGATGAAAGTTTATCGCAGATTTCAACCTGTCGGCAAGATTCGGACATTCGTTGACAGTAATACGGAGAGTTAGATACTATAATCTTCACAAAAATATACGATATAAAATGCTAAATTTCAACTTTTGATTTTATCTAAAAAACTTAGCTAAAGTCCTGGAAAAAACCACTGCCACTGTACAGTCGATCGAAGCTGCTTAGGAATGAGAATTAAACAACTTACATACAATTTGATAATTCTTGTGGGATGGGCCCAAAGAGCCCGTCCTTTCTGAACGGGCTCTTTGGGCCCATCCCACAAAACTGTGTAAATTATTTAATTTGCGATCGTGAGTTGCCAACTTGAAAACATCGCTCGCTCAATTTTGCTCAACAGAATCGTTATGATTGATAAAATTGCCCGTTCATATAATATAATGGATTCAATAGAGGAGAATGGAATAGTCTAAGTCTTATTTAGCCTAATAAATCCTAACCGAGCAAATTAATTTATAGGGCCAAGCATCCGCGCCTCTAGAACCAGAATCCAAACTAATCTGCACCTGTATCAAGCTGTACTAAATTATTCTACTCAATCGGTTAATGTCTCTAAAGTCTCTGACGATCTCCCAGTCAAATTTCTCAAACCATCTCGAATTAAACATCCATGCGCTTAGAGCAGCTTCAAGCATTTCTTTCAGTTGCTGAAACCGGTAGCTTTCAGCAAGCAGCCCGGAAGTGCGGCGTTACCCAATCGACTATTAGCCGTCAAGTGCAGGGACTTGAAGCGGAGGTGGGTTTGTCGCTGTTTCACCGCACCGCCCATGCCAAGCTGACAGTGGGAGGGGAACGCCTGTTACCTCACGCTCGCAAAATCTGTCAGAGTTGGCGAAATGCTGCGGAAGAATTGGGAGACTTGCTGGCGGGAAAGCAGCCGGAACTTTGCGTGGCTGCGATTCACTCGGTTTGCGCTGCTTATTTACCGCCTGTGCTGCAAAGGTTTTGTCGCAGCTATCCTGAGGTGCAGTTGCGCGTGACATCCCTGGGAAGCGATCGAGCTTTGAAAGTTCTCAAAGACGGTTTGGTGGACATCGCGGTGGTGATGAACAACCGCTATTTTACTCAAGCCCCGGAAATGTTGGTTGAGGTGCTCTACAATGAGCCGATCGAGGTATTAATGGCCGCGAGTCATCCCCTGGCCCAGTACGATCGAGTACCTTGGCCGGAATTGATTTGTTACCCGCAAGTGGTGTTTAAGGACGGGTACGGAATGCAGCGCATGGTACAAGAGCAATTCGGACGCATCGGTGCTAAACTTCATGCTGTTTTGGAACTCAACACTCTCGATGCTTTTCGAGGCGTGGTGCGCCAGGGAGAATTGATTGCTTTGCTGCCGCATTCAGCTTTGCTAGACGCTAAGGCCGATCGCACTTTAGCAATTCGCTCGATCGCTCAAGAAAGCGCAAATTCCAAGGTTTCGGCGATCCTCTTCGAGGGCTTCCCTAACGGACAATCGGCGATCGATCCGACTTGGACTCGCGAAGTGGTGTTGGTAACAACTCACGATCGAATGCAAATTCCGCCGATCGCCCATTTCTGGAATCTAGTACGGGAACTTGTGCCACCACGTGATGTCATCAAAGTAGTAAAATCCTGAAATTAATATCTATTTCTAATTGAGATTTGAAATTTGAGATTTGAGATTTGAGGGCGTCACCAATTACTAATAACCAATAACAACAACCAACAACCAATGACGACTAACAACTAACAACTAACAACTAACAACTAACAACTAACAACTGACAACTGACAACTGACAAATTCCCAACTTCAATAATTATGAGTGACGCATTTAGAGAATTGCTGCGAAAAATTGGCAGCGGAATACACACAGGAGAAAACTTAACTCGATCGCAATCAGCAGCAGCCACGCGAATGATGCTGCTAGGAGAAGCAACACCGACTCAAATCGGAGCTTTCATGATTTCCCATCGCATCAAACGGCCCACCGGCGAAGAATTAGCCGGAATGCTGGATGCTTACGAAGAATTGGGGCCAATGCTTGCCCCTCCCAACCGAGAAAAAGGATTTGCCGTTTCTAGCGTCGCCGTGTTTGGCGTAGCCTACGACGGGCGATCGCGCACCGCTCCAATTAGCCCAATAACCGCCCTAATATTAGCCGCCTCTGGCGTCCCAACCGTCATGCACGGAGGGGAGACAATGCCAACCAAAGAAGGCATTCCCCTAATCGAAATTTGGCGCGGTTTGGGAGTTGACTGGAGAAAACTTAGTTTAGAAAAAGTCCAGCAAGTTTTTGACAATACCGGTTTAGGTTTTGTTTACCTTCCCAAGCATTTTCCTCAAGCCGCGAGTTTAGTGCCCTACCGCCGCGAAATCGGCAAACGGCCGCCTTTTTCGACAATGGAATTGATGTGGTGTCCCTGCGCCGGCGACGTTAACGTCATCTCAGGCTACGTGCACCCGCCTACAGAGGGTATGTTTCAAGCAGCCTTTGAGTTGCGGGGAGTCAAGAATTATACCACAGTCAAAGGATTGGAGGGCAGTTGCGACTTGCCGCGCGATCGAACTGCAATTATCGGCATTGCTAAACCGGGCGCCGAGTTCGAGCGAGTGCTTTTAGCCCACGGAGATTACGGTTTTAGCAGTACAAATCCCGCCTTTGAATCAGCATCTGAGTTATTCAAACAAATGCAGGAAGTTTTGTTAGGAAAACCCTCAGAACTGATGCAATCTGCTATCTGGAACGGCGGATTTTATCTGTGGCGCAGCGGAATTTGTTTGGATATGAACTCGGGCTTAATTGAAGCGGAAAATTTATTAAGCAGCGGTGAAGTCGTGCAAAAACTAGAGGAAGTTAGCAAAGCAGTTAGTGCTTTGAATTGAACACAATCAATCAGGTTGACAGTTGACAGTTGACAGTTGACAGTTGACAGTTAACTAATGACCAATCACCAATGACTAATGACTAATGACCAATGACCAATGACTAACGATAAAATAGCAGTAATTGTACTCGCAGGCGGTCAAAGTTCGCGGATGGGTACGGATAAAGCTCTCCTAGAAATTGAGGGTAAAAGCCTGTTGCAGCGGGCGTGTGAGGTTGCAGCAGCCTTAACGCCACAAGTGTATGTTTTGACAGCTTGGCCCGATCGCTATCGATCGACCGCAACCCAAAAATCCCAATTTCTGGTAGAGTACAATCCGGGCTCCGGCCCCTTAGTGGCATTGACTCAAGGACTGACGGACATTTCAGCCGACTGGATTTTACTGTTAGCTTGCGATTTGCCCTTATTAGATTCCCGAATCATTGATAATTGGGCGAGTAAGTTAACAGAATTTCCCCCATCTACCTTAGCAGTTGTCCCCTATCAAAATTCGCGCTGGGAGCCATTATGCGGTTTCTACCGCAAACAATCTCTATCCAGCTTGCAAAGTTTTATTGACAAAGGGGGACGTTCATTTCAAGAGTGGTTAAATCAAATCCAAGCAATCCCTCTACCCGTAGGCGAACCAGAAGCACTAATGTTATCAAATTGCAATACATCAGAAGAGTTTGAGCAATTAAAAGGTAAAATGTTTGACAGTTGACAGTTGACAGTTGACAGTTGACAGTTGACAGACTAATGACGAATAGCTTTCGCGAGCGGGGACGCTCATACTTAAGGACTAATAGCGTTCGCGAGCTCTTAAGCTCACACTAATGACTAATGACTAATGACTAATGACTAATAACTAATAACTAATGATTAACGAATATTGGTTGCTCGATCGCGAAATCACATTCCTCAACCACGGTTCCTTTGGAGCCTGTCCGATTCCCGTACTGGAAGCACAAACCAGTTTTAGAGAACAACTGGAAAGAGAACCATTGCGCTTTTTAATGCGGGAATTTGAGCCGCTGTTAGATAACGCTAGAAATCAGTTAGCTGCCTTTATCGGTGCAGGCGAAGAAGAGCTAGCCTTTGTGCCGAATGCTACCACTGGAGTCAATGCCGTTTTGCGATCGATCTCTTTTAATCCGGGCGACGAATTGCTAACCACAAATCAGGAATACAACGCCTGCCGCAACACACTAGATTTTATCGCAGAGCGCACAGGTGCCAAAGTAATAGTAGCAGAAATACCATTTCCCATAGAATCGCCCCAACAAATTATCGAAGCAATAATTAAGTGCGTTTCCCCGAAAACAAAACTAGCTTTATTAGACCATATTGTCAGCCAAACAGGTTTAATCTTCCCCATCAAACAGTTAGTCGGCGAATTAGCTAATCGTGGCGTAGATGTATTAGTAGACGGAGCTCACGCGCCAGGAATGGTAGCACTGAATTTAGAAGAAATCGGCGCCGCTTACTACACAGGAAATTGCCACAAATGGCTTTGCGCGCCCAAAGGAGCAGCTTTCCTGTACGTGCGGCGCGACAAACAACATAGCATTCGGCCAACTACCATCAGTCACGGCGCCAACTCACCGCGCGCCGACAAATCGCGCTTTCAACTAGAATTTGACTGGATGGGAACAGTCGATCCAAGTCCCTATTTGTGCGTACCTGTAGCCATTGATTTCATGGGTTCTTTGTTGAGTGGCGGCTGGCCGGAATTGATGGCAAAGAATCATGATTTAGCATTGGCTGGGAGACAAATATTAGCAGATAAATTAGATTTGCCCCTGCCTTGTCCCGATGAAATGGTAGGTTCCATGGCTGTTATACCACTAGCCGACGAACAGCCTGACGCCGCTGCAACGGGTGGAATTCCACCATTGCAAGAGGTGCTGTGGCAGATTTTTAAAATAGAAGTACCCGTGATTCCTTGGCCGGATACTAGCAAGCGGCTGGTGAGGATTTCAGCTCAATTTTACAATACCTTGCCACAGTATGAATATTTAGCGAAAGCGCTAGCTGAGCTAACAGGAAGCTGACTAAAAGTTACCCAAAAAAAACCTAACCCTTAACTAAAGAAATTCCCAAAAAAAAACAAGGTACGTTGTTGGGCTTCAGCCCTCTTTCAGGTACGTTGTTGGGCTTCAGCCCTCCGAAAATTTGTGACGAATGACAAGTTACGCAACAACTGCTTTTACCGAATCTACCTAAATACGCTTGGGTTAAAGCTTTCAAATGAGTTTAATCTCACAAATTTACAGAAAATACAAGCATTTTTTAACAGCCTGACTATGCTTAACTGAACCGTATCGATCTATAATCTACGGTAAGAGGGCTGAAGCCCAACAACGTACTTCACTTCCTAAAAAAACTGGCGAAATATAAATAGTATGTGAGCATCTGTAGGGATACGACAATGCCGCCTAGCTCACAGAACAGCGAGTTTTAATAATTGGCACAATATTAAGAATTGTAGCAATTTATTTTAAATTGGTATTAAAACATAGCGCTCTAATCGGATTGTACACAACTTCCGCCCCACCGAATATAATGTATCAAGACTTGCATTTATAGCCTTTCTCAAAAAAATGAAGTATGACTGACAGCTCATATAATCACTTAAACCAAGAGGGCTGAAGCCCAACAACGTACCTGATCTTTCTGAGAATCGCTATATCCCCAAAAAACAAAATAAAAAGAGGAGAATACGATGTCAAATGCCATGATGGTAATTTTCCCCTATCGCGAACAGTACACCTGGGTTTTTGACGACGAGCGAGCCGGACTTGTCCGAGAACCATTTGTTCAGGGCGTCCCCGAAATGATTAACCTACTTGTCGCAGACATTCCCAATGCCGCTCAAGGTTTCCGACTATTATTTTCAGCCAATCCATTTCCCGGATATCAAGCAGAAATGGCTTGGTTTAAAGCAGAATACGGCGGTAACTGGTATCGGTGGGAAGCCAAAAATATGGAAGGCTGGCTGTGCCCGGCTTTGTTTAAATACTTTCTAGAAGCACCGCCCAAGTTTTATTGCAAAGCTGAAAAAATGTAATAATTAAAAGCAAGTCAATGAAAAACTTGTCAATCTTTAAAAGAAACTTTGTTAAACCAGCCGATCGCAAATCTAGACAAAAGCTCCAATTAGCACTATGTATATTTGGGCTATTTGTGCTAATTGTCACAGCAGCCATCTCCGCAGGAATTGGGGCAATTACCGCCCTCTTAGCGCCCGTCGAACCCCCAATTATTAGTAGAGTCCTAGACGCTACAGGCTTTAACTATATATCATCCAACCGCTCTGGATACCGCCTTTCGCGGCCTGTTAATATCTTAATCCTCGGAGTTGACCGCGTGCCGCACGCTGCCCCCAATTCCCGCAAGATTTTTAACGGCCGCAGCGATACAATACTTTTATTCCACCTGGATCCTAGAGATAAATCTATTAATTTGCTTTCAATTCCGCGAGATACAAAAGTCGAAATTCCCGGAATTCGCTTCAGCAAAATTAACGAAGCAAATGCTAGAGGAGGAGCTGTTTTGGCGGCGCGATTGGTGAGCACGATCGCGAACAATGCGACAATTGAAAGATACGTGCGAGTCAGCAGCGGTGCGTTTCGGGAATTAGTCGATTTGTTGGACGGAGTTGAGGTATTTGTACCTCGGGCGATGTCCTATACAGATAAAGCCCAAAAGTTAAGCATAAATTTAGCACAGGGATGGCAAAATCTCAACGGAGAACAAGCAGAACAATTGGCTCGATTTCGCAACGACGGTTTGGGAGATATCGGGCGAATTGGGCGACAGCAATCTTTAATTCAAGCTATTCGCAACCGCCTCACGAGTCCATCAATATTGGTGCGATTGCCACAAATTGTGCGATTGATGCAAAAATATGTAGATACAAACCTAAATTTTGAGGAAATATTGACGATCGCCAATTTCGGTTTGCAATTGGAGCGAGATAATTTTAAAATGGTGATGTTGCCGGGACGCTCTAGCTCATCACAAGGGGATTTGAGGAGTTATTGGATTGTGGATGTTGCTGCGCGCGATCGCATTATGACACAATATTTCAAACAAGGCGCAGCGGATTTTGCCCAAGGGCGAACCGCCAATCCCAGCCAGCCAGTTTCACCCAGCAGCCTCAAAATCGCCGTCCAAAATGCTTGTAGCAACCCAAAAACCGCCAAAACCGTCGCTGAATTTCTCAGAAAAAAGGGCTTTTCTAACGTATCTGTAGTCAAAGATTGGCCCGACAAGCAACGTCAAAGTCAAATTATTGTACAGCAAGGCGATTTAGAAGCAGCAAATCTTCTGCAAAAAACTTTAGGCTACGGTAAAATAGAGGCATCTTCTACTGGTGAAATTGAATCTGACTTGACACTTCGCGTCGGCGAAGATTTGGTAAAGCGATTTTAATTAGTCACAAGTGTTTGTAGTGAGGACTTTAGTCCTCTGATTTGAAAGAGGACTAAAGTCCTCACTACAAACCGATTTTATAGTTGTTGTTCGGTTCGGACATACTATCATTAGTTATTAGTCAATTACCATGAGTAAAAAATCTGTGAAAAGTGTATTCCGAATAGTCTTGAGCCTAATTATAAGTGTAGTCTTAGCCTTTGGGTGGGTAATGCTGAGTGCTACTCCGGCATTTGCGCTACCAAAAACCAATATTAATTATACAAATATTAACTTGTCCGATCGCGATTTCTCCAATTCTGACTTAGCCGGGGGAACATTCGTCGCCGCCGAGATGCGGGGAACTAACTTTCAAGGCGCTAATTTAACCAATGCGATTTTGACTAAGGGAGTTTTGTGGAAAGCCAACTTATCAGGTGCAAATCTCACCGGTGCTTTAGCCGATAGAATTACATTTGATGGCGCTGATTTGACGAATGCTAATTTCACCGAAGCAATTATGACTCGCAGTCGTTTTTTTGATGCTGCCATTTCCGGGGCTGATTTTACCGACGCAATTATCGATGCTTATCAAGTAACAATGATGTGCGAAAAAGCAGATGGTGTCAATCCCGTGACGGGAGTTTCTACGCGAGAAAGTCTGGGATGTTCGTAGAAATTTTGATTTAAATAAGACTGAATAAAATGGGTTTGTAGTGCGGACTTTAGTCCGCATTATGCGGACTAAAGTCCGCACTACGAACCTTGTTAAGTCAGCATCACTGATATCTGCTACATCCGCTGCCGAAATTGCTTCTACCGAGTGCGACAAATGCCTGTATTTGCAGTACCCAATACCAAGTCAGAATTCACCAACAAATCTAAATCGGTGTCGGGATTAACAGCATACAAATCGACTTTATCTCTACCTAAAAATACCCCAACCAAAGTCCCGACTCCCGCACCGCCGAGTACCTCTTCAGTTGCGATCGCCCGATCGCCCGTAACTCCCGCAATCGCCGCCGCCGCTGCTGCACCCAAAGCCGTGTTCTTAATCAGATTACCAACATTCACGCCCTTCGTCACACTTTCTTTGCGAGTAATCACCTGCGAAGTAGCATTCAAAGGCACCCTGCTACCGTTGATGATACTCAATTCTTGTGCCACAAACTGAACGCCCTCAGCAGTCGATCGCAATTCACCGCTAATTTTCGAGCCTTCGGGTATCATAACCTTGCCATTACTCCCTGCGACATCCTCCGCCACAGTCAGCGTAATCGGAGACTTGTCATTGGGCGCGAGCAAAATCTTGCCTTTGGCGTACTCGATGGGAATAGTCACCCCGCTGGGAATTTTCACAGCCACATTCTGGCCAATATCAACCTTAGCAATGTAAGGAGAATTAATTGCTCTTGCTTGATTGGTACTGACTAATGTTTGATAGATAAAAGCAGCTACTTCCGCCCGCGTCGCTGACTGGTTTGGTTTCAGAGATTTAGGATTGGGATAGCTGACAACCAACTGTTTTTCAGTAGCAGCAGCCACACTTTTCACAGCATAACTTTGAATCTCACCCGCATCATTATAGTAGCTGAGAACATCTTGAAAATTGCAAGTAGGCTCATAACCCAGTCCGTTATTTAAAGCCACTACAACTTGAACGCGAGGAATCTGCTGTGATGGCCGAAAAACATTGCCGGGATAGCCAGACATCCATCCCATTTCATAAGCTTCGGCGATCGCCCCCCGCGCCCAAAAATTAGACGGAACATCGACAAAACCTATAGCAGCGCGAGTTTTCGCCTTTTTCACAGAACGGATCATGGCTGCGAATTCTGCCCGCGTTACCAGTGCATCCGGGCGGAAAGTGCGATCGGGAAATCCCTTGATAATTCCTCTTTCCGACAAATCTTGAATAAAGTCTTTTGCCCAATAGTTATTACTAACATCTGAAAAAGCTGTCTGAGCAAAAGCAGGCGCGGGAGCGAGCATCGGCGCTGCGCTTCCAGCAACAGTTCCCAAGGCTAATAAAACAGATGTGCCGAATTTAATGCGTTGAAATACAGACATTTTTGATTCTCCAATTTACACAAGTTTTTTATTGAGAAAAAAGCAAGCCTTTGTCCGGCTATTTATCGTTGATTGATTCTTGCCTAGCTTGCTATGAGTGCTCAGTGATGTCATCATTATTAAATGCTTTTATTTGTGGCGAGGGGAAGATACGGTCTTTTAAAATAAATATTTTTATGCTAGTTGGTCGATTTTAAAATGCTTAAATTCCTTAAAATCCTTATATTGCTTATCTTCCTTATCTACCTGGAAGAAAGGTACGTAAAAGGTATGTAGTTGCGCTTCAGCGCTCTCTTAGGTATGTAGTTGCGCTTCAGCGCTCTCTTAGGTATGTAGTTGCGCTTCAGCGCTCTCTTAGGTATGTAGTTGCGCTTCAGCGCTCTCTTAGGTATGTAGGAAAAAGCACTTACATCACAAAAACTTACCTAGACTAACGACTAATAGTGAGTAACCGTTCGCAAATTGTCACATCTTTAAATGGGATATCGGAAAGAGCGCTTAAGCGCAACAACGTACCTAGATAAAGGTATGTAGTTGCGCTTAAGCGCTCTTTTGAGATCTAGGAAAGAGCGCTAAAGCGCAACAACGTACCTAGACTAATGACTAATAGCAAGTAGCGGCTCCCAACTTGTCACATCTTCAAATAAACATTGATAACCGGCTGCATTGGGATGGAGACCATCCGAAGTCAGACAAGAACGCCACCAAATATTACCGCGATCGATCCATTTATCAAAAATATCTAAATAGGGAATTCCCCGTTCCAAACAAGCTAACTTCGTGGCTTCTTTATAGCGATATTGGTCAGCGTGATTGTAGTACAAACAATCTTGAAAAGGCATTTTGGTTTCATCCACCGGCACCATCCCGACAAATATCACCGGACAAAGTTGTTGCGATATGTTTAACAAATTATCCAAAACAGCTTTAAAATGTTCAAAATCAGTATAGCTGCGCCCAGTAGGCGACTGCACCCTCGCCGTATCGTTGAGGCCTACCGACAGAATAATCGCATCTGGGACGCGGTTTCTGAGCTCGCCGCGGTGTTTAAACTCGTTTTCGAGCCGCTGGGCGACTTGATAGGTGCGATCGCCCCGAACGCCCAAATTATATAAAACGTGTCCTGCACTCTCCGTTAACATCCACTGTCGCCGCAATCTTTCCACCCAACCCCCGCCTACACCGTCGCCGAAACCGTAGATTAAACTGTCGCCGAAAGCAACCAATTTGAGGGGATGAGAATTTACCCGATGTAAGTTACCAAAGGAATAGGCTGTTGTTGCCTGCATAAGCAATGATACTCAGTTAGTAATTTTGAATCTTCGCATACTAGACTAGAATGTAACATTAGATAAAGTAGGTAATCTCATGGTTAAGCGTCCAACCTTCGATTCAACTCAGCTAACCCGTCGGGCAGAAGAGTTGATCGGTGCTGCATCCAACCGCTATCGGATTACGGTGCAAGTGGCGAACCGCGCCAAACGCCGTCGCTATGAAGATTTCGAGAATATGGACGACACTCAAATGATGAAGCCTGTGATGCGGGCGATATTTGAGATGTCGGACGAACTCACTCAGCCGGAAATTATCGGGGATATCTAGACTTGGGGAGTTTTGAGTGGTGAATTTCAACAATTTTTGTTAATTCAAAACTCAAAACTTTCTTCAAATAGACTGGCGCGACTGGCCAAAAAATCCGGTTGATTATATAACAATCCTAAATGATTTGTGAATTTCTTACTCCCTCCCCTTAATAAGGGGAGGGTTGGGGTGGGGTGAAAAACTTTACGACTCATGCAAAGACTTCTATATCTACCGAAGAGAGGTAGAAATATATAGACAAGGGAGTGTCCGCCTCGCACTCTTAAAAAACTATCTTCACCAAATCGCGATGAACCCAATCGGGTTGATTTTGGGAAAGTCCTCAAATCAGAAATTAGGATATCTGCTGGTAGGTGAGCTTAGGGAATTATTCTATTTTTGAATTGAAATTATTGTCAAAACCGTGAAAAAGAAATTCAAGCTGGGCTTCAGTTTTCTGCTAGTTACTTTGAGTGTGGCGATTTTTACGCTTTTGAGTGGGGTATTGGAATCGGGCAAATTAAGTGTGTCGGCTTTGGAACCTTCGCTGCTGCGCGGTTCTGGGTCTAGAGAACTGGTTGCTCAACAATCGGCGCCACAGCAATTGAGGGCGCAAGATGCGTGGAAATTGGTGTATGAAAAAGTGCCTGATTTGCCGATCGAGAATAACTACATTTCTAAGGAAACCGGCAAAGTAGATCCCAACAATACTTTAGTCGGGCGTTTGATTCGATATCACGTGTTTGTCAAAGGAAGGCCGCCGAATTACCGTTTTGATTGGAAGTTGAGTTTGGCTGACTATCTGGGGGCGACTCCCGATTATTTGGTGGAAGGCGTGTATCCGGGAAAAGATGTTTTGCGAGAAAATCCGATGGAACGCGATCGCGCGGCTATTCAAAGTTTAAATAGAAAACAGCGGGATGCTTTGGTTCAAGCTTTGGTTGATGTTTTTACCGAAAATTCGGGGCCATCGCGCACACCGGCGGCGGGCGAAACACCAAAAGGGCGCGAGACTTCCCCGGAAATACCGCAGCCGCAGCCGGGAGATGCAAAATTGCTCGCACCTTAAGATTTTATTGAATATCAAATTTAGCTTAAATCTCGCAGATTGGTTTGTAGTACGGACTTCAGTCCGCTATCCGGCTGCGGAATGGGAGGGCGCACGCGCGATTGGTTTGTAGTACGGACTTCAGTCCGCTATCCGGCTGCGGAATGGGAGGGCGCACGCGCGATCGGTTGTTGTTATGGTAATCGACCGGACATGATATAAGTCCTAAAATCCAAAATCCAAAATCTAAAATCTCTCAACAATGGAACGTGTAATTAAGACGGGTGTTGGCTGGCGTTTGGGATGGAACCCAAACGCAGAAGAGTTTCAGGGTTTGGTGGCTGGGGACGGTTGGGCGATCGAACTCACCGAAGCCGAGTTAAACGACTTTTGCCGGTTGTTGGGACAATTAGCCGCCACAATGAGTCAAATGGCCTCTGAGCTCATGGACGAGGAAAAAATCGCCATTGAAGCCGAAAGCGACTTGTTGTGGGTGCAGTTAGAAGGCTATCCCCAAGCTTACAGCGTGCAGTTGATCTTGAATGCTGGTAGGAGGTGCGAGGGTTTTTGGGCGGCTGCTGCGGTTCCTAGTTTGGTGCAGGCAACCAAAGTTTTAAAAGTTTTTTGACTTTTTCTGAGATTCTATGCTAAGGTGTTAAAGCTGTCGGGGCGTAGCGCAGCTTGGTAGCGCACTACTTTGGGGTAGTAGGGGTCGTGGGTTCAAATCCCGCCGCTCCGATTGTGATAAAGATCGTGATAAAACCTTCTCGTTTGAGAAGGTTTTGTTGTTTTTATGGGTGAGTGTAATTGCGATCGACAACCCCCTCAAGAAAGCATCACTGAGGCCTCGCCAGCAGAAAAGTTAGAGTACAAGCGGATTCTCAACACATACCGCCGACCTTGATAAAGCCGAACAGTAATTTGTGAATTCAAGTCTGTGCCACTGTCGTCGTCACCATCAACATACTTCAAATCACCGTTTTGATCCTCGAACAGAACCATTACTGTATCTGCTTTTCCGAAAGTCGCAATTGTATAGCTTCGGGTAGCATCCGGGTTGATCGCAAAGTTTTTCTGTTCAGCAGGCGCGAGGGACAGAATCTCCGAACGGAACGGTTTAAGCTCAGTATACTTCGAGTCATCAAGCGGGGGATAGAACAATCGTACCTGGGACAAATCCTGCTCGGAAAGTCCGCCAGCCGGGTTTAATCCCTTTTGGTACTCCACGGGTTTCTGAATCAGTCCCCCTGCAAAACCGTAGTGCATGATTGAGTTGGGATCCCACTTTGAACCCTCAACTTCTCCTACTCCAAGCTTTTGGAGCACATTGTAAAAAGTTGTATCTCGATCCCAATTGTTAGGAGCAGCACCAAAATATTTATAAACAGCTTCTTCGTCCCATACGATACCTGCAAAGGGGTTTTGGTGTTCGTGAGGGAAACCTAAGGTGTGGCCAATTTCGTGAACGGGGACATCTACCCCACGGGGATCTTGCCGCAGATCCCAGCCAAAGTTCATGGTTCGCTCGCCCTGCTTAGGAATACTGAGCACATCGCGGCCAAGATATGACCAGGCTCCATCGTCTTGCACAAAGCCGATTCGGATCTCTGCTTCGCCGATGTTCCGAACCTCCTCAAACTTGATACCAATCCCTACCTTTTTCCACACCTCAAACCCCTGACGGACAATCTCCTTCTGCTCGTTCGGGCCTGAATTTGGGCCGCTCTCAAAAAAGTAATAACGTAATTTTGTACCGTTAACCCACTTCTTGCCGATGTACCGTATGAGACGAGCTCGATCCGGCGACACACTTGCATCCAAGATGCGTGGAGCAACCTTTGGCATAGCACAAAAATGTTGTGCTTTTTGACTATATTCTCCGACACCCAAGTCAACTTGGATTCCGAGCTTAGCTTCAATTTGTTCGATGCGTTTTAGTAATTGCTCAACTTGATTCGAGTCGATTTCCGAAAGTTTAGTCATGACAAATTCCTCAAAAGTAAATGCCTAGAGACTGTAAATCCCAAGGCGTACTGAATTGCTGAAAAATTATTCCAAATAACCAGCGATGCTTGAGAATATTTATTTCGATCTACCTGAATCAGGTGTGAACGCAGTAGATTCAGGAAATAGAAACGGCAACGATGTCAGGAATGACCCAGACAAATGCGAGTTCCCGAGCTTGTGCAAACAAACTTAAATCCTTGTGAAACCAAGATTTTTTGTGAGGTTCATCTGTTGGGCAGGATAGATTTCCTGCCTTCAACATCCCCAAAGGAGATGGCGCTCCCGCTGTACAAGGAAGGAACTTTTATTCTCCCATTCTAGCTTCAATTTTTCCAGTGTAAACAATTCACACTGCGGAGTTTTTAGCTCCTAGCCTAAAAACCTTGATTTACCGGAAAGGCGATCGCACAATCGCCCTGAAACCCTTATGCTACGGTTCGCAATCAAACAATATGCGAAGTATTGCTCTCATCCTCTTCAAAATAAACTTTGCGAACAATACGACGATCCGCGTATAGGATTATTACGATATTGCAACAAATTATTAAGGGCAGCCTCCCCAATTTTCCCAAGGCAACCATCACAGCAACCCTCGGGGTTTGTAAAGTTTTTTGTGCAGATGCTCCCGATGTTTTGGTAGGGAGCATCTTATTTTCGCAAACAGCACAATTTCTTTTAGTGCTGTTTGCGATCGCTAGCTGAACCGTATATAGCAATCTTTGCAGGAGTCGTTGTAAAATTTTAACCCCACCCCAACTCTCCCCAAGGCATCGGGGAGGGAGTAAGGACTTCTTTTAGACAAAACCAGGAAATTTCTCACTCAAACTTTGAGAGAAATAATGCTGACACCAAAATTCTGCTACTTCTAACAACATCGGTATAGATTCAGAAGTTATACCTGAACCATACTGCGGGCCATAACGTTCTACGTATTCTTTAGCTAGTTTATAGATCCAATAAGGAAAATCGTTCTCTGCAAAACAACGCAGTGCATAGTCTAATTTTAGTAAATTTCCACTGCGAACAAAATGTACTGTTCCCCAGGCAACATTACGACGATCGTCTCCTTGTAGGCCGTTAATTGTTCTCAATAAGTTACGGATAGAATGCTCGCCTTCATTACTAGGATTTTCTAGGTAAATTTCCATTGTGGCGATTCCTTCAGCTATTACCTGTTTGTGCACTTCCCATTCTTCTTCAGGGTAGTGTTCGGGACAAGTAGTCTGATTCATATCTTGTTGCACTCGTTTCGCAATATAAATCGCAAATTTTTCAGCAGCAACTTGCTCGGTACACAAACTTTTGATACTTGTCAGCCTGGTTATGGAAATAGCAAGCCGAGTTTTTTCAGCTTCCTTGGCTGTTTGAACCCATTTCTTGATTTTAGTGGCAATAGGAGCTTGTGAAGTTTTTGGTTTCATTTTAATTGATAGAATGCACAAGTTTTGTCGTAGGTTTTTTTAGATTGTACACAAACCTATGTCATAGATGGCGATCCTAAATAATTTTCTATGTATGTAGCAATCCTTGCATGAGTCGTGATTTTTTTACCCCACCCCAGCCCTCCCCTTGCTAAGGGGAGGGAGTAAGAAATTCATAATCGTAGTGTCGGAATGTGCTGTTAAATATTGTCGAATGCTATCTCATAAACCATTTCATTGTTTTTTTTCATAACTCCTCCTCAATCTCCAAATCCACGGCTCCTAACTCAGCTTCCAACTGCTCAAAAGTCGGCAAACTCCCCTGTAACTGTTCCGGTAAAGTCTCCCGCAATTGATACGTCGAAACCCCGATCGCCTTATTCATGTCTCGCAAGGAATATTCGACAATCTTCTGCTTTTTATTCTTGCATAAAATCATCCCAATAGTCGGCATATCGTCCCGGTGTTTGAGTAAATCATCCACAGCCGAAACGTAAAAACTCATCTTTCCCGAAAATTCCGGCTTAAACGCTTCCACCTTCAAGTCTATTACCACAAAACAACGCAACCGTAAATGATAAAACAATAAATCCATATAAAAATCTTCGCCTTCAACCTCTAGATGATACTGACTGCCCACAAACGCAAACCCTACTCCCAACTCCAGCAAAAAATCGCGGATTCGTTCAATCAAAGCCTGCTCTAAATCGCGTTCTTGTGCTGCTTTACCTAAACTGAGAAACTCAAAATTATAAGGGTCTTTAAATAACTGTTGAGCCAGTTCTGATTGCGGATTTGGCAGAGTGCGAGAGAAATTAGTATCAGCTTTCCCTTGCCGCCGGTATAGCCCACTTTCTATCTGATGAACTAACACATTTCTACTCCATCCTTCCTCGATAGTTTGTCTTGCATACCATAGACGTTCCTCTGTGGATTTAACCTTTTCCATTAAGGCAATATTGTGATACCAAGTAATTTGTGCAAGCACCTCTTGCACAAATTCAAAATCCGGGTAAGTTTCCGCAAAACTCCTCATATATTTAAGATTGCGAGATGAAAAACCCTTCATTTCACGAAAAGCTTTTTGCAAGTCAGTCGCCAAAGTGTCTATAACTTTAGTACCCCATCCTTGCTGCTGTTGCCGATTTAAAATATCCTGTCCAATTTGCCAATAAAGCAACACTAATTCTCGGTTAACAGAAACTGCTGCCCGTACTTGAGCATTGCGGATGCGTTCTTTGAGTTCCCGCAGGAAAATATGATAATCTTCTGGAATTGATAAACTATCCACCATAGTCTAAACCCCACATATTTTATTAAATCTCTGCTGTCAATCCTTAACTTAATATCTCACATAACACAACAAATGAGAGGGTGAATAATGTTTTTGTGATAATTATTTACGTGTTTAAGATTGTATTAGTCTGATTAGTAGGTTTAATATCAAATCCGGCTGTACCGGAATAATTAAACCGCAGAGGGCGCAGAGGACACAGAGGGAGAGAATGGAGAGATGAATCACCTGATGATGAAGAGCGGATTTGATATAAATTCCGGTACTTCGATCGCAAAAACCCGCCTTATTCAGCGGGTTTAGTAGTTGTGGTAAAATTTTCATTCTTGAGCAATAATTAAACAATCACTGCCAACTTTCGACAGAAAATCAGGAAATGCTGCTGTGGGGCTGCTATCTTTGTTGACGACTCTGCGGAGTGTATAGCCTTTTTCAGGAGCTCTGCCGAAAAACGAGTTTCTGCGATCCCAGATATCCCCATTGGGAGTGTTCGGATCGCGATCGATCAAAAAATCCATAATCCACGGCGGTACAGAGAATCCAAACGCGATCGGCGTGATGTGCCCGTGCTGCAAAGTTGCATCCGTGAAGCGAAACAAGTAGCTGAAGCGAGAAATTTTGACGGCATACAGCAACATCCGTCCCGCCATTGATGAATGAAATGTCCAGACAACTGGTTCATAAATCCGCAGCAATAACGTCCGTTGGCTGGGATTCCATTCTGAATTGGACATCGTCAGACAATAGTCTGGCAAAATATTCCCATCCATAAAGAAGATGCCTTGGAGGGCTTCGGGGAATTCGGGTGGATGTTCTGCTTTCATCCAAGTTGCGATATCTTTTTGTTTCTTTGTTTCGATTAACATGGTATTATTTAACCTCGAAAATATTTGTGATTTCGCGCTCAGTTAGATAACCAAAATTAGGTTCGTAGTGAGGACTTTAGTCCTTCTTCGGACAAGGATAGAGGACTGAAGTCCCCACTACAAACCTGTCCAGTTAGATAATCCAAATTAGGTTCGTAGTGAGGACTTTAGTCCTTCTTCAGACAAGGATAGAGGACTAAAGTTCTCACTACAAACCTGTCCAGTTAGATAACTAAAATTAGGTTCGTAGTGAGGACTTTAGTCCTTCTTCGGACAAGGATAGAGGACTAAAGTCCTCACTACAAACCTGATTAATTACTGTTGCAAATTAGGTGCCGAAGCTCGTCTCACTTTACCAACGGTACTAATAACATCCACCAGCATCTTCAGTGCGATATCTTTAGCTGGGCAAATCCGTCCCGCACTTCGATCGCCCACCGCATGAAAACCCATGTGATAAGGGCACAAATTCTCGCGCTTAGGATTGAATTCGTACACCGTAGAACCCCAGAAACTCGCGTCTAGATGCCCCAAACTGAGCGGTATCAGTACCTTTGTTCCGGCGGGGAAAGTGCGCTGTCTGCCCCCGATCGTGGCGGTAAATGGCTCTGTCGCCACTCGGTGGGTAGCGCTGACGGGAGCCCAGAGGCGCCCGCATTCCAACAGGAAAAGCTCGATCGACTGGCGATCGTCCAAATCAAGATCGTCCCAAAAATCCGTCGGATTAATGTCAGCCGTCTGTGTTCCTTTATACGCCGGGAGAGGACGGTATCCCATAGCCGTGTAGCCTAGGTGCAGGGGGCCTTGCAGTCCCGCTATCCCCATAATTGCTGTCATCAGCTTTGCCAATTCCCGCTTAGTCATGCCGTTGTATTCCGAGCTCACATCGAAGTCGGCTAGGGCGGGAGAATTTTCGTAGATAGTCGCCGCGCGCTCGATTAAAGCCGACAAATCCCCGTGTCCAAACAGGTTCAGGCTTTGCAGCAGGCTGCCCGCGACGGCGAAGTAGTGCGCGGGGCTTTGGCGGATGTAATGTAAATCGGTGAGAAGTTCGATCGACTCTTTGTCATCTGGGTTAATCCCAAAAATTACGTAGTGCAAATATGGAACTAAAAATCCCATCCAACCGCGCCTGACATCGGTAAAAAATGTTCCCCCCGCACCGTGCGACATCTCGGTATAATCTGATGCTAGGCGATCGAGCAACCGCCTGCTGATTTCGTCTGCTTGGCGATCGGTTGTCGCGCTGTTGAAGAGATACTTCTGCATACAGCTTCGGAAGGCTGCGTGATTGCTGCTACCGTCTGGTTCGCGATCGGACAAAGACAGCAGGAAAAGGTTCCTACCGCCGACATCTTGGTTGGGGGAGAGATCCGGATCGAGCACAGAAGTACCCAGCCGCCATCCGCGCGCCTGGGGCGATGTGAGTGCTTCTTCGAGTGTTGCAAACTCTCCCATCACCACTTGTCCCGCGCAGCAAAAATTAGCCCCGAAAGCCAGCCGTTTTATTGGCAAATAGGTGGGTTCGTTGGCAATTAAACCCTCGATCAGGGCGATCGCTGGCAGCATCGTTTTGCTGAGGCCCTCCTGGGGGTTTTCCAAAGCCCAAACCTGAAACTCATTCAGGGCCGGGTTCATCAGCGGTGAGAAAATAGTATCTAAATTTAGGTTCACGATCTTCCTCCGAGTTCTTTAGGCTTTAACACGCTACGCATTTAGCAGCAAGAGAGTATTGAACCCTTATTTACCGGGATTTCAGACCCTCAAAGATTGCCAAAATCAGTAAGTACAACTATAGCCATCTTTATTTGTAAACGTCGTGGCAATATAGATTAATTCTACTGAATATGTCTGCGCTCAAGTCTAGCCTTATTCCGGAGATTGACTGTAATTTATTACAATTCCTAGTAAGTATATGTACTCTCTAGTTTTCAAGTATTATAGCCTTTCTCAAAAAGATGAGGTATGACTGGCAGGTTGTATAACCGCTGAAACCAAGAGGGCTGAAGCCCAACAACGTACCTCATCTTTGTGAGAACCGCTATAGTGCCAATTGCTGAGAGTCGCAGATAACTGCGGTTATCTGCGACTGCTTACTATTAGATTGAGGCAAAATCGGCGACACCAATCAGACTCGACGATACTCCAGTTAGAGAAGCTAAAATTTCTCCGGTAGCCGCCAAGCGAATTAAGGTTGCACCGTCACTTTGAATAATTGCTAATTGCGAGAAAGTAATGCCACTGGCGAGTGCGAGCAAATCTTTGCCATCTTCAAAATCGGCGATCGTATCGATGCCAGAATTGGTAGATAATAAGAAGCGATCGCTCCCATTTCCTCCCGTCAAACTATCACTTCCCAAACCGCCATCCAACAAATCATCACCGCGATTTCCAAACAAGACATCATCAGCACTACCTCCGAGCAAAGTATCGCTACCTTTGCCGCCGAATAGAGTGTCATTCCCAACACCGCCATCGAGGGAATCATTGCCCCTCATGCCCAGCAAAACGTTATTCGGACTGCCGCCAGTCAGGGTATCGTCGCCATTTGTACCGACGATGCGATCGGCGGAATTGCTGGTCAAATCCGCGTCGCCACTGACAACAGGACTCGCAATCCCAGCAGGTAATGTGACAGCTTGAAGTTTGCTATCTAAAGCAGAACCAGTATTGTCAGTAACTACCTGAGAAATTGGCTTACTTCCCGCACCAACGGCTTTTAAATCTTGAGTTGTTGCGCCCAAAGCTATTTTTTGGATGCGGGCAACAGAAGCAGGAATTGATGTTGTTGTACTGGAGACAGCAGTATCAATGCGTTGATTTGCTGTTGCCATTACTGTCGCAGCTTGCGAGGTAATTGAGGTGACTTTTTGACTGTTGAAACTGGGGTCAATCTGCTGTATTTTCGCTGCTGCTTGCTGAATTATGGGTTCTAAAGTGGCTGCATTGCTGAGGTTTAAGGCAGAACCAGATTGAATTTTTTCAGTAATTGAACTCACAACCGCCTTGACAATATCCTTAGTAGATGCACTAGATGCGCCGTCAATCAAACCAGCAGTTTGAGTGATGACGTTTTGAACTTTTACCATTGCGGATAAAGTGGCGACGCCGCCCGGTTCGCTGTCGTTGGTGGCTGCGATCGGGTCGAAATCTGCGATCGCAACATCAGCCGGAATAGCAAGAGCAGATTTGATCAGAGATTCGGCGCGATCGCCCTCAATGCCCTTATCTACCAAGTCCACCATCAAAGTTGTTAAAAGCGTGACCACAGTAGCGTCAGCAGGTGCAGTAACAGGCGTTTCTAAAGGCAAACCGGTCGCGGTATCAATGCCGCCAAAAGCAACTAAATTGCCTTCATTTGAATCAATTTCCCCATTTTGATTTTTGTCAAATTCCTCGAAGGGGAAATCGAGATTAAATAGACCAGTGCTGTCACTATTGGTTGATGGTTCGTTAGCATCGAGAACACCATTTTTATTGGCATCCAAAAATACCTTGGCACCTGCAATGTAATTATCAATCACCCAGCGACCGTTAAGTTTCGTAATCTTGAAAATCTGAGAACTGCTAGCACCGGCCGGATCGGTGGCGGTTAACTTCACCTCAAATGGTCTGACAAAACTCAACGGTCGTCCATTAATATTAAACGATGGGGGAGTGCCAGTAAGTTTGATGGTGTTCTTGTTAGAGTCGAAAGAGAATCCCAGCCAACGACTGTTGAAATTGCTGCTTAAAGGACTGCCATCTTTGAGAGTTAATTTGTAGGAGATCAAGTCGCCATCCGGATCGGTGTAGACATTTTTAATGTCTTGATTAAACTCCTTATAGTAATAGGCTAAATGAATCTTCTCTTGTGGCGGACGGTTCCCAACAACACCTCCAGCAGCAATAGCTTGACCCAAAGCCAGCACATCAACGCGCTTGAAATTAAGACCGGTATTGGCAACACTATCCTTTTCGTCGTCGCCGTCATTGATAGTGACACCCGTTGATTTCAAAAGTTTGGCGAACTCGGTTGGCGTCAGTTTGCGGCCCAATTTTTGCTGTGCTAACTGTTGGGCTAATACAGCAATTCCGCTAATGTAGGCTGTAGCTTGACTGGTACCGTGATAGGTGATTAAATCGCCATCTTTGCCCGCACCGGTGATAGGTGCCCCCGGTGCGAAAACTGTGGTTAATGTCGCGCTACGCTGAGAAACGGGGAGAATGCGATCGGCAGCAGTGGTATTAGCGGTGACGAAGTTATTAGTTTCATAATTGACAAAATAATCGTCATACTTGTACTGACCAATGTCAGAGTTATATACCGCGCCAACTGACAGAGAATTTGGATCGGCGGCAGGGTATTGCACGCCTGGATTGTTCTGGTACTGGTAGTAACGGTTGCCTGATGAAGAGACAACAATTATATTTTTCGCCGCCAAAGCTGCCAGTTCATCTTCAATACCGTAGGGTGAAGCAGGATTGGGATAATTTTCGGCGTCGCCTAAGGACATATTGACACTGGCAATCTTGTAAGTGTCTGCATTTTCCAATACCCACTGCAAGGCTTGTTCTACAAAAGCAAACTTATTCTTTTCGTCTTTCTCACGAGTCGTATCCCGCATCACCTTGAGGCTGATAATGTTAGCACCTGGTGCCACCCCTTTGTAGGTTGAGTCTTGGGAACCAATGATGCTTGCAATGTTCGATCCGTGTCCTTTTCTGTCGCTAGCATCCGCGTCGCCGTCAGCAAAATCGTAGTTAAAAACGATGCGATCGCTGATGCCGTTTGAGTTGGTGTCCGGGCCAAAGAATGGGTGATTTAAGTCAATGCCAGTATCTAATACTGCTACAGAATAACCGCTGCCGTCAATCCCGGCAAAACTCGGTGTCTCGCGGAATTTATCTAGCTTAATCAATGAATTCGATACACTGGCGGGCTTAACATTATTGGGATTAGGGTCATCAGTGCCGTCAATATCGTTAAAATTCGCTGGGGCGATCGGGTTGTTATTAATCAGCAAACTGGTTGTAGCAGGCTTGAAAGTGCTAACAAGATTGTTGTTGCTGTTAACATTGGTAAGATTCGGTGTGGCAGCAAGGAAATTGTTATTGCTCAGGAAATTGAATGAATTGGGGTTGCTGCTGTTAGAAGAGTTTGTGGTATTTGAACTTAACGGCGTAGGTGTAGAGGAAGTGACTTGATACCCTGTGGTTGTGACACCTGAAAGGCGAGGTACAGCAGACAGATTTAAGTTGTATGGAGTTTCAGCGCCATTAACTGAAGCAACTCGAATTCTGTAAGTGCCGTATTCCAAAAGACGATTGATTGACTTGGAAGAGTTGCCAGAATTTTGTGCCGTTGAGATGACATTGAGACTGCTGTCAAGTAATTCAACTTTCACATCTGAAGTGAATCCGTTGACTGACAAACTGAAGTCATTTTTAGCACCGATCGTGAATTTGTAGAAATCCTCGTCAGCGCTGCTAACTGAATCACTATGAGTTTTGAGAGCAGAAGTTACATTGATGTCACTGGCTGTACTTGCAGAGTTTCCTGCGTCGTCCTTTGGTGCGGCAGTATTGGTCTTGTTATCAAGATTGGTAACAGCAACATCGGCTGCATTTAACCCGGAGTAGTTGCTGTCATTGCTGATAGCAGGTGCGGTAATAATTGTGTAAGCTTTGTCGCCATCTATTACACGGTCGTCAACACCTGTTACTGTTGCCGTTTGTGCTATAGTCCAGTTGGCAGAAGTGAAGGTAAGTGATGGCGGAAAAACAGTTCCTTCTGCTGTATTAGAACTGCTTAAATTTATTGTGACATCGGCAGTAGGTTGGGTATTGGGTTTAACAGTAAATGTTGTTTTTAGTCCGCCTTCATCAGTAACTAATCCTGTTGTTGGGTTAACAGTAATACCAGGAGGTACTCTTCTAATTGGCGTTGGAGTTGGTGTTGGGGTTGGAGGTGTTGGGGTTGGTAACGGAGGTGTTGGGGTTGGAGGTGTTGGGGTTGGAGGTGTTGGGGTTGGAGGTGTTGGGGTTGGAGGTGTTGGGGTTGGAGGTGTTGGGGTTGGAGGTGTTGGGGTTGGAGGTGTTGGTGTTGGGGCGGTGTCGTTATCGGTAATTGCGACATTCACAGCCGGAATGCCGATCGCACTATACTTGCTATCGGTACTGGTAGCGGTATGAGAAATACTGCCTGTATCATTTCCTTCCACAACCGTATCGTCAACAGCCGTGACTGTGACTGACTTCGCCACATTCCAGTTAGTAGCGTCGAAGGTGATGGAGGCGATCGCACTTATTTGATTTCCCCCATCAAAATTAATTGTAACTAGCGCAGTTGGTTGCGAATTTAACTTGAGTGTATAACTGCCTGTGGCACCGCCTTCTGTAGCTGTGATGTTTTCCTGTGAAACAGTCACACCAGCGGTATCGTTGTCAGCAATCGTGGCAGTTACCGGAGGAATTGTCAGGTTGTTATATTTAGGATCGGTACTGACAGATTTGTGAGCGATCGTGCCGCTGCGCGTTCCTTGCGCTATGCTGTCATCGATCGCCTTAACAGTGACACTTTGCGCTACATTCCAATTAGTCGGGGTGAAAGTAACAGGCGCGATCGCACTTATTTGATTCCCAGTTTCAAAGTTAATCGTGACGTTGGCAGTAGGTACGGTAGTCAAAACTACGCTGTAGGTATCCGTTGCGCCGCCTTCAGCAATATCTGTGCCGCCTCCTGATTGGACAATAGACACACCAGGGCTATCGTTATCAGTAATCGAGGCTGTCACATCGGGAATGGCTTTGCCGTTATAATTTGCATCGGTACTCGTAGCTGTGTGAGCGATCGTACCGCTGTGCGTTCCTTGTGTTAAACTGTCGTCGATCGCAGTCACAGTCACTGTTTTTTCAACATTCCAGTTAGTGCTGTCAAAAGTAATCGGTGTGGCGATCGGATTGAGTTGAGTTCCAGTATTAAACGCGATCGTAACCGGTGCTGTCGGTTGCGCGGTTAGCTTGATTTTGTAACTGCCAGTTGCACCGCCTTCTGTAGCAGTTATGTTTGTAGGTGTAACGCTGAAACCTGCCGTGTCGTTATCAGTAATGGCGACACTAACACTGGGAATTGTGATGTTGTTATACTTCGTATCGGTACTGGTAGAAGTAAGAGCGATCGCACCTGTATGATTTCCTTCAACTAAATTGTCGTCAACTGCTTTCACCTGCACAGTTTGAGCGACATTCCAATTATTAGGGGTAAAAGTAAGTGCGGTAATTGGTTGAATTTGACTGCCCGTAGCCAAGTTAATCGTAACAGGTGCCGTCGGTGGAGTATTTAATTTAACGGTATAACTGCCATTGGCACCGCCTTCTGTAGCAGTCGTAGTAGCAGGAGTAATGCTAACGCCTGGAATGTCGTTATCGGTGATGTTCGCATTGACAGTGTTGCCGGCAGTACCGTTAACTGTAAAACTTGCAGTCGCGCCGTTATAATTAGCATCGGTACTGATAGCAGTATGGGCGATCGGGCCGGTGTGTGGCGAAGTTTCTGCTACGGTATCATCAACTGCACTGACTGTCACCGTTTGCGGTACAAACCAGTTAGTTGGAGTGAAACTAAGGCCAGCAATCGGTTGAATTTGAGTCGCGGTGTTGAGGGCGATCGCCACATTTGCAGTAGGCTGATTAGTGAGCACCACTGTATAAGTATCAGTCGTGCCGCTTTCTGCTACATTAGTACTGCCCCCCGACTCAACAATCTTCACCTGCGGCCCGCCAGGAATGATTTTAGTAATAAAAGCATCATAATCACCTCCCCCATTCGCCGCTTGCAAAGGGGTTGCTGTTGGGAAATTAGTAGATTTAGTAGATCCCGCCACATAAACTGCACCAGAAGCATCCACCGCAATACCACTACCGTTGTCGTCGCCGCTGCCGCCAAGATAAGTAGAATCAACTAAGGCAGAACCCGACGCATTGATTTTCGTGACAAAAGCATCTTTGCCGCCACCGCTGACACTTTGAATCGCATTCTTAGTCGGGAAATTAGTCGAAGTCGTATCTCCCGTAACATAAACATTATTCGCACTGTCTAGAGTAATGCGATGCCCGTTGTCATCTCCGCTGCCACCCAAATAAGTTGAATAAATCGCATTGTTACCTAGAGGGCCTAACTTGATGACAAAAGCATCATTTGCACCACCTGCATAAGTCGCTTGAACTGCATTTTTAGTCGGAAACTCTGTTGAAGTGGTACGTCCCACAACATAGGCATTTCCAGAACTATCTACAGCGATATCATGACCTACTTCATTGCCAAAGCTACCTAAATAAGTGCCATAAGCGCGCGCACCATTCGCGTCAAATTTAGCGACAAAACCATCATATTCACCTGCAAGGGCATTTTGAAAGCCTAAATCTTTCCCCGGCAAGTTCGTCGAATAAGTAATTCCAGTAATGTAGGCATTACCATTATTGTCTATGGCAATGGCTTGAGCATCTTCGCGACTAGAACCGCCGAAATAAGTAGAGTAAACTAAATCATTGCCAGTTGGATTGACTTTAGTAATAAACGCATCAATGTCGCCTCCTATTGTAGGCTGGGAAGCATTTTTTGTGGGGAAACCGCCATTAACTACAGGGGGGGAACTGTTGTTGCCACCTGTGAGTCCGGTAACATAAGCATTCCCGTTACTGTCTACCGCAATGCCGTTGCCTAGGGCGCCGCTGCTGCTATTGCCTAAAAAGGTAGAATAAACTAACGCATTGCCGGCTGCATTGAGTTTAGTTACCGCAGCAGTATAATTAGGTGCTATAGGTTGAAAAGAACCAGGTGTAGTTGGATAACCCGGATCGACTTGTCCAGTTAAATAAGCATTGCCTTGACTGTCTACCGCAATTCCAAAACCATATTCATTGCCAGCACCGCCGATATAAGTAGAGTAAATTAAGGCAGTTCCTTGGGGGTTGATTTTAGTAACTAAGAAATCAGCTTGACCCCCTGGTGTAGTTTGGAATGCACCAGGAGTAGTCGTAAAATTGTTAACAGTAGTTCCAATAATGTAAGCCGCACCTGTGCTATCTACAGTCATGCGGTTGGCACCATCATAGCCGCTGCCGCCTAAGTAAGTCGAGTAAGCTAAAACCGGGTCAATAACTAGGGGTTGAGTGCGATCGAAATCTCCCAAACTAAAACTTACTTGACCGTTTCCTAATAAATTGTAAGCTGCGGGAACATTCACCCGCTGTCCGTTGATGTCTTGATAAACTATCGGTGCGTTATCAATTAATTCGCCTAGCGGTGTCTCTAGTATCAGTGCTCCGTCGTCACGCAACCGGATGTTGTTAACACCACTATAGTTCATCTTAATTTGACTCGAATCGGCAAAAGGTGCAACCAAAAACTCGCTTTTAAGTTGTCCTTCCGTGCCTTTTAAAACGCGATCGATTCCTTGATAAACGTTTTGATAAACAACGCCGTTAAAAGTAGGAACGTCAGTGTGCCATTGACTGGAATCTTCGCCTAAAATAAAGTTAGCAACTCCGGGCAATTTTTCCAGCCCGGAAATTGTAGGATTCGGGTTGCTGTTGGCTAAGCTGCTGCGGACAATGGCAGAATTTGTGGCTTGGTTTCCCGGTTCATTTGGTTTTTGGAAAGCGGTAAAGGTGATTTCGTTGGGAGTGAAATAGATGCTGTGACCGGCGCCTTTGACCTGGAATTTCACATTAGGGTCTGTTTGTCCAGCATTTGCAATAAAACTTAAGGGAATTTGACCGTAAGATGTTTGTTGATTTGGAGAATTCATAGCTGGTACCCCTGGTTTATGTTATGTCAGTAAGTCTACGGAAGTACCAGCTCGGCTGTATTGTAAATTCTTGCGAAAAATTTGCGAAAAATACAATTTTCTTGCGAAATTTCTCGGATTTTTGTGAATAATTGTAACAATGGTTGGGGGGTGCGATTTGTAAGTGCGACATTCTGAGGGTTCGCCAGGGGTTGAAATGCCTGTTTCATAGTCCAACCGGGGTTAAAATGCCTGTTTCATAGTCCGCCAGGGGTTAAAACCCCTGTCTCATAGCGGAAGTCCTCTCACAGAGGACTGGGATTGACGATCGTAATTTAATTTGGTTTTTCAGTCGGTTTCAACCGATTTTCGCTTTCTCGACGGGGAATTGATTTCCCGGCGGACTTGTGGGTAATCCGAAGACTTTTGAATGCGAAATATTTTGGGTAATAAATACTTTTGAATGCGAAATATTTTGGGTAATGCGAAGACTTTTGAATGCGAAATATTTTGGGTAAGTCCGAGAGTCCGCCAGGGGTTTTTAACCCCTGTCTCATAGCGAAAGTCTTCTCAAAGAGGACTCATATTAATCGTAATTTAATCTAGATTTACCAGTCGGTCTCAACCGACTTTCGCTATGAGGCAGGGGTTTAAACCCCTGCCGGACTGTCGGACTGCCGGAGGGCCTGACTGCCGGAGGGCCGGACTGCGGGTGTTACCTTTATTAAAGTGAATCGCGATATTTCTTAGGAGTCACACCGACGATTTTGCTGAAAGTTTTACTAAAATGACTTTGGTCGTGAAACCCGACTTGCTGCGAGATATATGCTATTGATAAATCGGGGATTTTTAACAACTGCTTGGCTTTTTTCATCCGGCACTGGGTCACGTAATTATGGGGTGCTATTCCCGTTGATTGTTTGAACAAACGACTGAAATAATAAGGACTGATTTGCACTAAATTAGCCAGTTCAGCTATGTGCAAATCTCGGCTGAGGTAGTCATTTATGTAGTCAAAAACTATCTGCAATTTATGAGAACCAAGACCGCCTTCAACATCTTGCAGTTTTGGTTTTTGTGCACAATACCGGTGCAGTAGGTGTAGTGAAAGCGCATTTTTTAGTGCATCGACATAGAGAGTACCATTTAATCCACCTGATTGGAGTTCGGTTTTGAGGGCCCAGCCAATGCCGAAAATTAACGGATCGCTGATTGGCCAGTGCGGTATAAATTCAATGAGATTCCCGTTTGTAGATTCGTGAACTGTATTGTCGAAGTCGGTAGGGTCGATCGCGATCGCCATAAATTCATGTTCTTCGACTGCATGTGACTGAAAATAAGTACCAGCAGCAGCGATGAACATCTGTCCACTTTGGCACGGTTCGCTACCGTACTGTTTTCCGTTCAGTGCTACTCCCCCGATAGCTGAAGAGAATATTATGCCAATGCTGTGTTGTTGGAGATAGTGTGCGGGAGATTCGTTTGGCGGCTGACGGTGATATTCGACGTGAATTCCCTGCCAATTTGCGCCGTGACTCGAGAGGATTGAGGTATTCGGCAGAATCGATTTCATCGCGTCTGGCTGGGCAAAATCGAGAATTAATGCTTTCTCTGAGGACATAGCTTACACCTGCGGTAGTGGCTATTATTTTATAGGTCTGAAGTTCCCGCAGTTATACAAAGATACCCAGGGCTTACGCCACATATTCTCTGTCTGTTTGTCTAGCCTTCGCAATAAAATTTAATGGAATTTGACATGAGGAAGGTGGTTTTATTGTCAGGATAGGAGATATAAAACTACCAAAAGTATCGCTCAAAGGTCGGCTCGCGCGATCGGGCCAAGGTACGTAGTTGCGCGAAGAGCGCTCTTAGCTTATATTATCAAAGAGCGCAAAGATCGCAACTACGTACCTAAACGGCTCCCAAATAAAATGACGCCCGCTAAAGTTTCCCAGCAGTACAAAAGCACTTTATCGGAAACCCGCAGGCGTCAAAATTAGACAAGCTTAAATCTTAGAACAGACCGAGCGTGAAAGATTTGTCGATCGGGAAAATAGCACCAATACCCAACCACAGAGTTACCGCAGTTCCCAACAGGAAGACTGTAGTAGCCACAGGACGGCGGAACGGATTTTGGAACTTGTTGACATTCTCGATGAACGGAATCAAAATCAAGCCAACTGGAACAGCGGCCATGCAAGCAATTCCCAACAGTTTGTTAGGCAAAACGCGCAGGAGTTGGAACACAGGCCACAAATACCATTCCGGCAGAATTTCTAGCGGAGTAGCAAAGGGATTAGCAGGTTCGCCAACTAAAGCTGGGTCAAGTACAGCCAAACCGACGCACAGAGAAATTGTTCCCATGATCACAATGGGGAAAACGTACAGCAAGTCATTGGGCCAAGCTGGTTCGCCGTAATAGTTGTGACCCATGCCCTTAGCGAGCTTAGCGCGTAGCTCTGGATCGCTCAAATCTGGTTTTTTGATAATAGACATAGTGAGAGTGTTCTCCTTTTAGTTTTACCCGGGCTTGGCATTCCGCTGTACTCGTTAGTCCGAATCAGCGGCGCGATCGCAGGAAGTATTGACCCTAATAAATATCATGAGAGATGAATTCTGAATTTTCAACCCAAAATTCCGCAGGGGGGCAAAAAAAATACCGCCCCCACAACTCAAAATTTACAACGGGCCAGAAATGCCTTGCTTGCGAATCATCAAGAAGTGAGCCAGCATGAAGACGATAATCAGCCAAGGCAACACAAAAGTGTGCAAGCTGTAGTAACGGGTCAAAGTGCCTTGACCTACGCTGACACCGCCGCGCAGCAGTTCCACCAGCAAAGAACCGACAAACGGGATAGCTTCGGGTACGCCGGAAACGATTTTAACGGCCCAGTAACCGACTTGATCCCAAGGTAGCGAGTAGCCTGTCACACCGAAGGAAACAGTGATGACTGCCAAGATTACTCCTGTCACCCAGGTTAATTCGCGGGGCTTTTTGAAGCCGCCGGTCAAGTAAACCCGGAAAATGTGCAGAATCATCATCAGTACCATCATGCTGGCAGACCAGCGGTGGATGGAGCGGATCAGCCAGCCGAAGTTGACTTCATTCATCAGATATTGCACTGAAGAAAAAGCTTCTGCTACCGTGGGACGGTAATAGAAAGTCATGGCGAAGCCAGTGGCAAACTGAATTAGAAAACAAACTAGAGTAATCCCGCCCAAGCAATAGAAGATGTTGACGTGGGGAGGTACATACTTTGTAGTGATGTCGTCTGCGAGCGCCTGAATTTCCAGGCGTTCATCAAACCACTGGTAGGTTTTTGATTCGGTGATTTGTTTAGAAAACATGGAGCCAGAATTCCTAAAAGAATATTGCTGTGGTTGAGGTTCAGGGCAGCAGCCACAAGGTTTTTTTGTCGCCCCGCGCCGAGCAGTTGGCTTTTACTAGCAAATGCCTGAGGCTATTTTTAAATTTGGAGCTCACGAAAGGAAATCTATTGTGCGATCGCCCGCGAGCACTGGGAAACTAAACTAGAGCTGATCCCTACTCGCTGGCGTTGCGCGATCGAATTCCAGAGTGTGATAAAAAATGTAACATAATTGCTGTACAAATTTCACGGAGCGATGCTTTTGTCTTCGTCTGAAATAGCATTTTTTGCCAGCTCAACATTCGCCCCAAGCTGGCATACAGCCAAGAGCCGAGCCCAGGAGCAAAGTCCGAGCCGGCCGAGGCTGGCCCAGCCGTAAAATTTAATATTCATGATAAAACTTCACTAAATTTGCAATTTAATGTTACAATGAGCTAATTTTTTGTTCGCGGCTGGGCAATGATGAATCCTGAATGTCTCCGGGACAGTTGACTGCACAAAAGCTTAAAAGCTTACAAACTTAAAATACAGGAAATGCCATACTTGCCTATCTTTGACACAAAAAAATCATGCAGAGACGAGTTTTCCAGACAGCAATTATCTTCTTTCTCCAAGTCGTCCTGGTTCTAGGCGCATGGGCTCTTCCGGCGGCGGCGCTAACTCCAGAACAGCAGTTGTTGAGCGAAGCTTGGCGAATTGTCAACCGCTCTTATGTGGACGACAGCTTCAACTCTAAAAACTGGTGGTCGATTCGCGAAAAAGCCGTCAAGGAACCGCTCAACGACAGACAGCAGACTTACGCGGCGATTCAAGGGATGCTGGCAAATCTTGACGACCCTTTCACTCGACTGCTCAAACCAGAACAGTACCGCAGTTTGCAGGTCAACACTTCGGGAGAATTGACGGGAGTTGGGCTGCAAATTGCGATCGACCCCGAGACAAATACCCTAACAGTAGTGGCTCCTTTGGCGGGTTCGCCGGCGGATAAAGCCGGCATTCAACCGCTCGATCGCATTTTGAAAATTGACGGCACTCCTACCTCAGAATTGAGCCTGGACGAAGCTGCAACTCGAATGCGCGGCCGCATCGGCACTGCTGTTACCTTGACCTTGGGACGCGAAGGCAGGGAGGTTCCTGAAGACGTTGAGCTGGTGCGCGATCGCATTGCTTTGAATCCGGTTTACGCCGAATTGCAGTCGGGGCCGGACAATTTACCTCTGGGCTACATTCGCCTGAGTCAATTCAGCGCTAACGCCACTGAGGAAGTCGCCCACGCGATCGATCGTTTGGAAAAACAAGGCGCCGCCGCTTACATTCTCGATTTGCGGAACAACCCGGGCGGGCTGTTGCAAGCTGGGATTGAAATTGCGCGCCTGTGGATCGATTCCGGGACGATCGTCTACACGGTCAACAGACAAGGCATTCTCGGCAGTTTTGAGGCTTCTGGACAAGCCTTGACTGGCGATCCGCTGATTGTTTTGGTGAACAAGGGAACGGCTAGTGCTAGCGAAATTTTGGCGGGTGCGCTGCAAGATAACGGCAGAGCTCAACTGGTGGGCGAAAAGACTTTCGGCAAAGGACTGATTCAGTCGCTGTTTGATTTGTCCGACGGTTCCGGGTTGGCTGTAACTGTTGCTAAATACGAGACACCGAACCACACGGATATTAACAAATTGGGGATTTCGCCCGATCGCGCAGTGCCGCTAGAACCGATTGCGCGCGATCGAATTGGCACTGAAGAAGACTTACAATATCAAGCTGCATTGCAACTGCTAAAAGAAAAAACTGTGATGGCAAAGACGGCGGTTGAAACCGCGCCCAGACAAACAATGTCCGCCTCCGCAGACGCAAGACAATAAAGTAGTTTCAACTACCACTTCTTCAACCCGCATCAGGCGGGTTTTGTTTGTATGGGGGCGAATGGAATTCGCCCGCTCTTCAGATTAAGGTTGCAGGGTAGATTCCTCAGAATCGGGTGCTTCGGGTTCCTGCAAAATCACCGGGCGTTGCTGGGGATCGGCTCGATTGCTTTGCTCTTGCATCACAGTTTTAGCGAGACTGGGGTCAAAATAGCGGTTAAAGTCCGATCGCGACTTATCGACTCGCGCTTGAGTAAGATTCACTTCAGCTTGGATTTCGTGCAACTTTTCTTGGACTCCCCGGTAGTGGGGCCAAAGCTGAATCAAAGCAGAAGTCGCACACACTGACAGAACTACATTAACTGCTAACTTGACTCCTGTTTCGGCGGCGAGCGTTTGATGAGGGTAGGAACGCTGGCTGCTGCTGCGACGAGGAGTAACCCGAGGGGGAGTTTTTACAGGACGTAGTGGGGTAACGGTAGGTTGAATCGCTTGCATAATTTTTTTTTCAAATACCTGAGACTGACTTTTTAGAGCTGACCACAGAAAATTCTGAGTTTAACGCACACCCGCCCCTGTTTGTCAGGGTGCTCGCAGCCCAAATTTTTGAGACTGGGTGACGGCTGAGGACGGAATTTCCCAATAAAAATGCCTGCCCTTGCAGTCTCGTCTTCGTGACCACAAACAATCTACTGCACGATGACAGCAATTGTCTGTAATTTCGAGATTTAACTAAGGAGGACAGGCGACGGTGCGGTTCGCTACTGGTGTCTCGAAACTACTTGTACAGTTCTGTTGACAGCCGGAAAGCCAAGATTCCCGGAATCAAAGCAATTACGAGCGCTACGTAGACTTGGGTATCTGTTAAAGACATATGAGGAAAACTCCATTTTACGGGCACGAGCTTTCATCAATTTGAGACAAATTGGCGCTTTTGGGAATCTTTTGTTACAAATCGACAAGTAATTCGGCGCCGTTGGGGAGGAGTGGGAGAGGGGGATCGCGGGAGATGGGGAAAATCTTGATGGTTGACTTCTGGTTCTCGGAGCGAGATCGATCGCTTAAATCCGCTACATCCGTTAAAATCCCGTAGATTGCTTGTTGCCGAACTGCCATAGCGATCGCGATCGCCCGCGACAAAGTTACCGCACTAGGTTACGATAAGTGAAGGTGACACTCATTTATAAACAGAGCCGGTGATTTGCGCTGAGCTCGACCCTTGCAAATCGTTAGGTGCACAAAATAATTAATGCTAGATCAATTTCTCGAGGCTTCACCCAATTTGGGAGTTGACACCTTTTTTTTATTGTTGGTTTTGGTAGCTTTGGAGGCGGTGCTTTCGGCTGACAACGCGATCGCCCTGGCATCTATTTCCAAAGGTTTAGAAGAACCCAAGCTACAGCAACAAGCTCTCAACATCGGTTTGATAATTGCTTTTGTACTGCGAATAGCACTAATTTTAATGGCGACTTGGGTGATCCAGTTCTGGCAGTTTGAACTGCTGGGAGCCCTGTATCTGCTGTGGCTAGTTTTCCAGCACTTTGCCTCAGAGGCTGACTCTGATGGAGAACATCACGGCCCCAGATTTGCGTCTCTGTGGAAAGCAATTCCAGTAATTGCTCTGACGGATTTAGCTTTTTCTTTGGATAGCGTTACAACTGCGATCGCGATTTCTGACCAAACTTGGCTGGTGTTGACGGGCGCGACAATTGGCATCATTACCCTGCGATTTATGGCGGGCTTGTTCATCCGCTGGCTGGATGAATTCGTACACCTTGAAACTGCTGGCTACATTACAGTCGGTTTCGTGGGAATGCGACTGCTGGTGAAGGTAATCAATGAGAGTTTAGTACCTCCCCAGTGGCTGGTAGTTTCTTCTATCGCCTTAATGTTTGTCTGGGGATTTTCTAAGCGCACTCCCGATCCGTTAGAGATTGTAGAATCTGCGGAAGTTGCTGTCAATCTGCCGGATGCAGAAGTTAAAGTCCCGGAAGCGCAAGCACAGAATTCCGAAATTTAAGGAACGAAAATGGCGTTGCTGATTTACGGTATGAAAGGCTAAATAGGTCTGTCATAGAAACCTGTATCCACAAAGGTTTTGGATTTTAAACTTATTTTTTTCATACCATGATTAAGCAACGCCGATAGCACTAACGTTTCAGGATTAAAGACCCTTCCACCAGGGACATCTTTTTTTGCAAATTGCCGGAACTACTGTGATTCAAAATGATGACATAAGCTTGAATAGGAAACTGCAAACTTTTCGCCAGCAGGTCGGCCACATTATGAGCCGCATTCTCATTTTCTATCAAACCTCGTTTGCGAACGATTCCTAGGATACATAATTTTTTTTCGGGAAAGTAGGTGATAACTTTCTCTACCAAATAAGCTTCTTCAACCTGTGAATAGGGAGCCAACTGTTGTTTTAGTTCATCTACTTCTGATGGTTCTAGAGTATGAGGTTTGAGTTGGTCGCGATCGCTCGCGCTAGCTCTTTCCTGTTGAGCTTTGAGCAGCAACTGAGAATGCTTCTCGGCTCGATCGCGATATTTGTCTGCTTTGTCAGTTTGACCTCGTTGCCAGAAAAAACAGTAAATTAGCTCGCAGCCGTCTATTACCCAATCTATCCTTTGTGTCATAGCCTTTTCCAGGCAAGCAATACCTACTGGATCGTCCTTTTGTAGTAAGATCTGCCCGAGGCTATAGTTGGCTTCTGCACAATCGGGGTGAGTTTTTAAGACATCTTGCAACAAGGGAATTGCGGCTTCACCACCTCGCACTTGTAATGTGTAATGGGCTCGTTCCCATGCTTCTGGTTCATCCAGTGCTTGCACTTGTGCTTTTTGCTCTAAAGCTTGCAGTTTACTTTGGATTTCTTGGAGGTAAGCATACTGCTGCCGCCAAGGTGTCGATGCTGCTTCTTTCCAATCGCGATCGAACTGGGTAGCAAACTGTTGTAAGCTGTTTCCGAGAAGATGTTCTGCTGCACTTGTTTGTATGGTTACTGACTGAAGCAATTTTGGCGATCGAGTTCTCAGATAACCTAGGGATTTGAGTCGATCGCTCAGACAGGGATGGGTGTCTGCATTATCGGTCTTTTCTGCCAGAGCCTGCTCTAACCATAGATTGGTCTGTGCTTCTGCGATCGCACCGTGCAGGAAAGTCAACATAGAAGAATAAGCATTGTCCGGCGGATCGACCCGATCTGCAACCTGCTTCTGGATATCTGACCAAAAGGAACTTTCTAGAAAACGGGCTTTGATTTTTACATTAATTAGCGCCTCAGCCGCATGGCGTACTCCAGCGAGTTGGGCTGCACAGCGATCGGCTTCGTACTCATCCATCCGTGCTAGGGTAAAAGAGTAGGCATTAAAGGAAGGCCAATACCATTCTAGGAAGCTATTAAACAACTTTGATGCTCCATGTTGCTCGCTCTGGTATAACCGTTCGTAAATCTGCAACCAGGTTTTGCGAATTCGATAAATCCATGCCGCGAAGCGAGAATGATTGCCAGAGAGATGTCCTAATTCGTGTGCTAGAACGGCTTTAAATTGTTCCAAAGACAAGGACTGCATCAGGGGAAGTCCTAGAAGCAAGTAGTTTTTTTGCCAGCCAAAGATACCCAGCCGCGGAACTTGAACGACTGCTGCATTGAATTCTCGATTCAACAAGATGTTGTGGAATCGGGGAGCCTCAAGTTTAGCGGTCAATTCGTCTACCATGCCGAATAAGTGAGGAACTCGATCGCGACTGAGTTTCAATCCTTGAGGATGGGGGAAAGTTACCCAGAGCGATCGTACAATTGCCCATGCCGGAATCAGTAACAAAATGCCAAACTTAATGATGTAACCATTGATGTGATGGCTAAACATCATCACAAAGACTAACAGCCCGATCAGTGCGAATAACCCAGCAAGTATTAAAAAGATGTAGGCATAACCTAATACGGCAAACAGGGCTACTCGCAAGCGGTAACTTCCCGGATGACGCTGCGAGAATTCTTCCAAATTTTTGACTAATTTATCAAACTCTTTCTGATTGATTGCCATAGGAAACAGTTGTTTTATATGTGCTGATGGCCAATTGCATTAATTGCACAAAAGTATGATGGGCTCGAGGTTTCTGGTTTTGTATAACCAGCGCTAATAACTCGTCGATGCCAACCAATAACCTTTATAGGTTAAACTCAATGCTGTAAATGCTGTTTAAGTCAAGATTAATTATTATTCCCACCCATCCTAATTCAAATTTTTTGGATGGTCGGGCGGTGTTTACAAAAATTGATGGGAGTTGTCGGCGAGATGAATTGGGAAGTTGCGATCGCTCTTTGTATATAGTGCGTTCGTCCTGGTTGCTCTCGTGAGCGATCGCAGACATTACTCGATCGACCTAATGGAAGTAGAATTAGCCCTATAGGAAGGTAGCTATCTGCGATCGGACGTGGCGATGCTTAGGTTGGGGAGATAGCGACGGGTAGAGGAAGTGGTTCAGGTGCTGTCTGGGGAGGTGGCGGATGTGAAGAGATTTGTTGGGTAAAGTGCGATCGCGCCAAAGCTACTGTCTAAATGTCGATCGCCACTATTTTACCGCGATCGGCTGTATCGACTTGAGGCAGGACTTGAGATTGATAAATCCGATCACCCGCTACAGCAAATTCTTGTTTGCTGTAGCGGGGTTGTCGGGCTATAGTCGTTTTACCTGGTTTCAACGTTTGCTGTTAATTAAATGGAGTGAGGGGTGCAGACAACAGTAGCTGAGTCTTTTCAAAAATTGTTACGCGGGAATTTGTAGCGACTTATAGAACGCATTTGACATCTTTGAGTTTTTGGGTTGGGTGACGAGAAATATAGAGAGAAACCAGTTTCTGATATTTACGCAAGGGGCGAGAAACCGGGTTTTTACGAGTTTTTGGGTTGGGTGACGAGAAATATAGAGAGAAACCCGGTTTCTGATATTTACGCAAAATAGATCTGAAATGGGTTCTATATGGATGAATGAGAATCCGATCGACATCCCCTAAAAATCCATCACAACAAACCGCGATAGCGAATAAAAATCAACACCACCGCCCACGAGCCCAAAGCAACCTTTACAGCCACCAAAATATTCAGCAAAGGCACTACACCACCACTCACCAAAGCGCCAAACTGTCCGTGCGGCAACTCGTACCCACACAAAGTTATCGCAGACAAAACCACAAAAACCAATACCGAAATCTTCTCCCAAGTCGCCGCGTGCGATCGATCGTAAATCCGCTGCATCCACTCGGATGACGAAGTAATCGCCACCAAACCGATCGCAGTTCCCCCCGCGACACCCGCCGCAAAACCGCCCCCCGGAGTCAAATGTCCTCGCAGTGACAATTCAATACTCACCAAAGCCGCAATAGTCGCTCCCAAACGGGCTAACACAATTGAAGGTTGATCGGTAAACTGATAAATTGTGCAGGATGGTCTTTCCGTGGCTAACAGAAAATTAGCGCCCATAATGGCGATCGTAAATACCACCACTTCAAAAATCGTGTCATAAAGGCGATTGCGGAAAATAATCGCCGATACTGCATTCGGAATTCCGCTATCTTTGACAATCAATTCTACGATCGCCAAACCTGATAAACCTGACGCTGGATTGGCGAAAAATAGCATTTTAATGTAAAGCACTATTCCCGCCGCAATGTAAACCCATTTCATTGAAAATCCTCCGCTAAATCTGTAGCATTTTTGTAAGCCAGACTGGTATTTACTGATGAAATTTCGGCTTGCATGATGTCATATAGCCGTTGGATTCTAGTCACAGTTTGATAATGTTTGGTTTCTGGATCGCTATCTAACACAGGCACACAAGTTGCATGAATTTCTTTCTCCATCAGGGCGCGATGTAAACCCTCCACACTTGTGAAAGGTACTACCTCAATGCGGAGATAATACTTGCTGAAAATCCGGCGAAAATCCTTCATCAATGAGTTAAAATCGCGGGGACTCTCTACCGTCAATTCTACCTTCAAAACATCACCGTCCGACTCGACTTTCTCCTCTTCCAACACGCCCAAACGCATCACCAAGGACGATCGCACTGCCACCGCATACAGGGTTATTGCCAACATCGTACCCATCAAGGCTTCCGTCAAAGCCACATCCGCCGCCCCAAACACTGAATAGATCAATGCTGCGATCGCACCTAATATGCCGCGAATGACTAGGGCATGGTAGGGATTAGCCTGAACTACTACCATACAAGCAGCCAAGGGCAACAGCGCAGTTAAGATATAGATATAGCTATCATCATTCATAATGTCTCTGTGGGAAACTCCGTCTGATTTTCTTGCTCTTCACTCGAACAATGCGCCAACACATATCCCAGCATTGTATTCCAAATTGCTAAGGAAAGAATTGCCAAAGTTAGCAGCGGCCATCTACTAGGTATTTTGATCAGCAGCCCGAGCACGATTAGGATCGAACCCAAGGTATCGGCAACCGAAAGACTGTGTAACTTAAATAATACCGATCGCTTGCCGACTAGGTGAGAAGTTCCCCAAAACCAGAAGAATATTCCTACACCAAAAAAGACATAACTCACCACATCAATCATAGATCGTCCATTCGTTTTATTATGTGTGCTAACAGCATTAATCCCGCATTTCCCACAGTCAGGATAATTGCCCCTACAGCCCCAATCATCCAATCGTCCCGCAAGACAGAGATGAACAAAGTCATAATTCCTGCCTTGGTGGAAATACTGCCCAAGGCTAACATTTTCTGCCAAATATCATCATCCGTCAATGCCTCGTACATGGGGATGAGCATGGCTGCAATCATCGCAATTAAGAGCAAATTCATGGTTTTTTAATCGGGAAAACCCGGTGAACTTCGTAGCAGCCTTCTTGGTTGTGTCTCACCACAATTGTTTTGGGCGTAAACGTGATTAGGAATACATCCAAAAATATCATGATTGGCGATCTTTTCATTTTTGCCCGTTCCAAAATCATATCTTCTCCGTTATGGGGACGAATGATAATTTCAAAGGCTTCAATGTATGCTACCGGAATCGCAATCAGGATTTTTTTGAGCATACTTAGCCATTCCTTGATCCTTTCCGGGGATGTATTGCCGCGGGGTAGGAGAAATGCGATCGCTATACCAATGATGATATTTGGCAGAGTGAAATCGGCTGTCAACAAAAACCAAATTGTCAATCGTAATATGAAACTTCCAATCATGTTTTTTCCTTGTTAGATTTCTCGCACAACTCTGGGATTGGTACAAAAACCGCAGATATCAGGCAGATAAACAGACAGCCACACAGATAATTACAATATTCTTTCTACTTTTACTAGAAAGAAGTGGTTTAAATCCTCTCCCTTGTAATCGATAAATTTAAATCAGACTATTGATTACTCCAATCCTCGAACTTCCAGGTAGGGGCGGCTGTCAACTGTCAACTGTCAACTGTCAACTGTCAACTGTCAACTGAATGAACAGAGGTTTCTTGCATACCTTTACTATTAGCGATCGCAGTTGGGATTGTTTAAGTGTGGGTTCCTGTCGCTAATGCCATCCAAAAAAGTACGATCAAGGTTAGAGTCATCACACCTACCAGATGATCGAATTGCTCGGCTGCACGCGGTAGGGCGATCGCTAACCGTTTAATAATTAAAACATAAATCAGCCACCCGATCGCGATCGTTCCTACTGCTTTGACGATACTTTCAATGCTATAGGCATCTAAGTACGCTACGTTTGCGATAACTAGCCCGCCAATTAAGAGGATGACGGCTGGCCACAAACCTGGCTGGACTTCTTGTTTCTCTCCCCGAGGTATAAAGATGAATTTGGCGAAGGATATTGCTGTACCTACGGCGGCTATATTCATGGCGATTACCTGCCAAGGTAACAGATTTTTCACCGTCAATACTTTGGCTCCAAATCCTGCCAACAAGGGAAAGCCAGAAATAGAAAGACTGGCGATAACTAGAGCAATCCAAAGACTAGGATCGATCGGCTTAGATTGCAATTCCTTGAGGCTGCGGCTTGGTAAGGAACCGGCAAGTAAGAAGAGGCTTGATTTAACTAAACCGTGAGCGAGAGCATAAAATCCGCCGACTGCCGGTGCTGCTAGAATAAAGCCTAACTGGGAAATTGTGTGAAAAGCCAGCATCCGTTTGGTATCTTTTTCAAAGACGGCATAGGACACTCCCATTAAAGCTGTTGCTACGCCAAAAATCCTGACGATAGTATCAATGTCATCGGAAACCAAAGCACAGCGCAATAAAGGTAAGATACTCGCTTTGATGACTATTCCTGAGAGTAAGGCGGAGACTGGGGTTTCTGATTCTGAGTGAGTTAGCGGCAGCCAGAATCCCGATACAAAAATCCCGCCTTTGAGCAACAATCCTAGAAAAATTAGGGCTAAAGCTTCTGGTGGCGCACCTTTTAAACCGTCAAAAAGAAAGGAATTATGTTTTTGATAGACTAGCACCGCGCCCACGAGGTAAAATAGCATGGCGGTGTTGCTGACAAACAAATAGCGCAAGGCTATCCATAAAGAGCGATCGGTGCGAGGATAAGCCATTAACAGAAAAGCTGCAATCCCGCTGACTTCTAAGGCGACATATAAACTGACAAAATCTGCACAGATAAAGGTAGCATTTATACTGCCATGCAGAATAATCATCTGGGAGTAAAAGAAGGCTGATTTACCACTGTGCCAACAGTAGAAAATCACGGCAGCAGTTACTATGGCATTTGTCAAGATAAAGTAGGCGCCTAACTGATCGGCGACTACTTCAACCCCGAAGTTATCCAGTAATTTGAGTTTGAGGGGCGATTTTTCGAGAAATAGTTGTAGCGCGTAGCCTGCTGAAACAAAGGTGACTGCTAAGGCGAGATATTTGTCAAGCTTGGGAAGTAGATAAATGACGAACCCGATAAAAAATGGTATTGTCAGCCAAGCGATCGTAATAATATTCATGGATGGGTTTTACGGCGTGTTATTTTTCTCGATCTCGCTGGTTTCCAATGTGGGATTATCCCGTGCTAGCTTCATCACACCTACCAGCATCAGGGCTTGAATCGAAAAGCCGATGACGATCGCAGTTAAGATGATCCCTTGGGGGACTGGATCGGCGAAAGCTCTATTTTTGACATCTCCCATAATTGGCGTGAACAAGCCATTTAGGGATGCAATCACGACATAATAGGCAATTACACCGGTGCTCATCACGTCCATAGAGACGATCTTCATCACCAGGTTCTTTTTAAGGATGATACCAAAAAATCCGCACAATACTGTGGCAAATACGAAGGCTTCTAACACGGAAATTTTTGTTGCTTAAGGTTTGGTGACAATGATACATTACTTGGGCGCTACTAATAAAGTAGGGCGAGTCGATCGATTTGAGATTTGAGATTTGGGATTTTAGATTGACTTGGCAAGTAATGCGATCGAGGTTGGGAATCAGTCCTATAGCGGTATTGGTTTTGGGAACCGATGTTAAATGGGACTACAGGGTGTAACTGGGGCGATCGCGCGTGTAGGGCGATCGGGCGTGCAGGGCGATCGCCCGATGCAGCAGAATGGGAGTACAATCAATGATATTTCTATTCAAAGTGATGCGCTGAGTGGACACAGGGCTGCGCTATCAGCCCGCCTCGAAACGGGAAAGATACTGGTTCCACAAAAAAAAGGATTTTTTTGATTTATTTATTATAAGGTGAAAATCTTGTCTGCTTCGGAACAGGCTCTCCGGCCAGTTCCACAAAAAAAGATTTTTTTGATTTGTTTCTTGTCGGTGGAATTATCCCCCGCTACCAATTATTTGCCAAATATTATGGTCTTTTTCTGCTTACCTAATTATCCAAATTACTGCTAAAATAAAGTACGAGTCCTTGCCGCTCAAACGCAGACCATGACCGCACAAACCCCCGTACAATTTCAAGACAGTTTCGACATCATCGTAGTAGGTGGCGGACACTCCGGCTGCGAAGCCGCCCTCGCCACATCTCGCCTCGGATGCCGCACGCTTTTACTCACCCTCAACCTCGACAAAATCGCGTGGCAACCCTGCAACCCAGCCGTCGGCGGCCCCGCTAAAACTCAACTTACCAACGAAGTCGATGCCCTAGGCGGAGAAATCGGCAAAATGGCCGATCGCACTTACCTACAAAAACGCATCCTCAACGCTTCGAGAGGCCCCGCAGTTTGGGCGTTGCGAGCCCAGACAGACAAGCGGGAATACGCCGCTGTCATGAATAATATTGTCGAAAATCAAGAGAATTTGACCATCCGCGAAGCAATGGTTACAGACTTAGTTTTGGGCAAAAACGAAGAAGTCATCGGTGTTGAAACCTACTTCGGCGTCGGCTTTGGATGCAAAGCCGTAATTTTGACAACCGGAACTTTTTTAGGTGGCACAATTTGGGTAGGCAACAAGTCGATGCCGGCCGGACGCGCCGGAGAATTTGCTGCTGTCGGTTTGACAGAAACTCTCAATCGTTTGGGCTTTGAAACCGGACGGTTAAAAACAGGAACTCCGGCAAGAGTTGACAAGCGCACTCTCGATTATACTAACCTGGAACCCCAGCCGGGAGATACAGATGTTCGCTGGTTTAGTTTCGATCCAGAAGTCTGGGTGGAACGGGAACAAATGCCCTGCTATTTAACTCGAACCACGCCCGAAACTCACCAGTTAATTAGAGACAACTTGCACCTTTCTCCAGTTTACGGCGGCTGGGTTGATGCAAAGGGGCCGCGCTATTGTCCGAGTATTGAAGATAAAATCGTGCGCTTTGCAGATAAGGAAAGCCACCAGATTTTTATTGAACCGGAAGGTAGGGATATTCCTGAACTTTATATCCAAGGATTTTCGACTGGTTTACCGGAAAGTTTGCAGTTGCAAATGCTGCGGACTCTTCCGGGTTTGGAAAAGTGCGAGATGATGCGGCCTGCTTATGCTGTGGAGTACGATTATTTGCCTGCAACTCAGTGTTATCCAACTCTGATGACGAAGAAGATCGAAGGCCTGTTTTGCGCGGGTCAGGTGAACGGTACGACTGGATATGAGGAGGCGGCTGCACAGGGGATTGTCGCAGGTATTAATGCGGCTAGGTTTGCGAAGAATCAGGAGATGATTGTGTTTGCCCGCGAGCAAAGTTATATCGGCACTTTGATTGACGATTTGTGTACGAAGGATTTGCGGGAACCTTACCGGATGTTGACTTCGCGATCGGAATACCGGCTGTTATTGCGATCGGACAACGCCGACCAACGCTTGACCCCGCTTGGACGGGAAATTGGCTTAATTGGCGATCGTCGCTGGGAGTTATTCGAGCGCAAGCAAGCTAATATTGTAGCGGAAAAAGCCCGTTTATATTCAACTCGCGTTAAAGAACACGAAGAAGTTGGTAAAGCAATTTTTGCTGACACTCAACAAGTGATTAAAGGTTCAATAACTCTCGCCGACTTGCTGCGCCGTCCCGGTTTTCACTACGTCGATTTAGAACGCTACAATTTAGGCAATTCGAGCCTAGAATTGGCTGAGAAAGATGGTGCAGAAATCGAGCTCAAATACTCCGGTTATTTGCAAAGACAGCAAAATCAAATCGATGACATTGCCAAACACGAACGCCGCCAATTACCTGCGGATTTGGATTATATGGCAATTACAACTCTATCGAAGGAGTCGCGAGAAAAGTTGACTAAAATTAGACCCTTGACTATTGGCCAAGCGGCGAGAATTGGCGGGGTGAATCCGGCGGATGTTAATGCTTTGCTAATTTATCTGGAAGTGCGAAACCGCAAGCAGCCGACTGCTGTGGGAAAATGAATACATAGAACCACAAAATGGCTCGACTTTGCCTTGATTGTTGACTGAATTGTACGGGATATCAGGACACGGCAATGCCGTGTCCGGCGTGCGATTTGGCAACTTTTAAGTCGCTATGCCATACTAGATTAGAGAACATCAAAGCTTATACCATTTTTCTTAAATATCGATAGAGATCGACGACAACAAGAGATTGTAATTTATAAACCAATACGGTTGACTTAACGCTTTTGATAAATTTCATCTGACGATTTTTGGATTATAAAGAGGTGAAATAGATCTTAAGAAGATTTTACCGCAGAGAACGCAGAGAACACAGAGAGGGGAGGGACAAAAGGTTTTTTTACGACATCCAAAACCCTCGCAATACTCTTCCCTCTGCGCCAAAAGCGCCCCAATACGGTTCAAAACTCTTCTCTTGATGGAGTGGATTATAATTTAATACGGTTTACTTAACGCTTTTGATGAATTTCATCTGAGGATTTTCTGGCAATACAGCCATTTTGGGCAAGTCAGATTTTTTTTAAGTAAACTGTATTGATTTATAAACTTTCTCTTTTTGCAAAAGTCTGTCATAACTTGAAAAAATGGTATAACCAGGTACGTAGTTGCGATGCAAGCGCTCTTGGGGCTGGGGCCTAGCAACATACCAATACCATTTTTATAACGATAGATAGAGAGCGACGACAACAAGAGATTGTAATTTATAAACTTTCTCTTTTTGCAAAAGTCTGTCATAACTTGAAAAAAATGGTATAACCAGGTACGTAGTTGCGATGCAAGCGCTCTTGGGGCCGGGGCCCAACAACATACCAATACCATTTTTATAACGATAGATAGAGATCGAGGACAACAAGAGATTGTAATTTATAAACTTTCTCTTTTTGCAAAAGTCTGTCATAACTTGAAAAAAATGGTATTATTTAATTCTCATTCGTTACTCGTTAGGTTGCTCGCATCCTCTGTGGAACACTTTACCATTCCATAAGGATTCAACCACATTAAGGATTCACCTTCTTGACCGATCGTCGCCCACAGCGCCAGCAGACACTCAACCAAAGATAACGAATATTTTCAACATCTTGCCCCGCATCCTGCCTAACCTCTTCAACCATTTCAACTATGTTCTAAAATAAAAACAGCCGCCATCAGCGCCCACCATGCAAATCACCCTGACTCTACCCGAAAGCCTCACCCAAACCGATACCTTCAACCAGAGTGACTGGCTGCGGGAAATCGCGATCGCCCTTTGTCAACAAACCAACCTCACCCTCACCCAAGCCGCCCAACTCGCCCAAATTTCCCCACCAGAATTGCAACAACTGCTAGCCAACCGCGCCCTTGCTGCTGCAACAACTGAAACTGACGAAATCGATCCCGACAACGAACCGGAGGAACTCATTTTAGAAAGTCTCCATCGCTCCCTCCAACAAGTTCGTGATGGCAAAGTTCATCCCATTTCTGAACTCTGGGATGGCATCGATGTCTAATGACTTAACCAACTTCGAGATCCTATTTTCTGATGAATTTAAAGCTCGGCTGCGAACCCTAGCAAAACGGTATCGCAGTATTCAAGCCGACTTACAATCACTGATTAAGGAACTCCAATCTGGCAACTTAGTCGGCGATCAAATTGTGGGAACTGGATACACCACTTTCAAAGTTAGACTCAAAAATAGCGACATTCAAAAAGGTAAAAGCGCCGGATATCGTGTTATCTACCAACTCAAAGAAGCAACCATCATTCTTCTAGTTACTATGTACTCGAAGTCAGATGAAGACAGCATTGCTACCGACAAGATTCGCGACATCATTCTCAATTTTGACAACACAATACCCTAATTTATCTCCTGATTTTGGATCAGAGCGCACAGCCTTCCAAAAGTTCGTCAGTGCAGCAGACGGACAAAAATATTGTCCGCCCACTCAATAGCTAACTAGCAATCACTCCCACTCGATCGTACCAGGTGGCTTAGAAGTAATATCGTAAACCACCCGGTTAACGCCCTTAACCTCATTCACAATCCGGTTCGAGATCAATTCCAACAAATCGTAGGGAACCCGCGCCCAGTCAGCCGTCATCCCATCTTCGCTTTTGATAAATCTCAGAACAATTGGGTAAGCATAGGTGCGCTGATCGCCCATAACGCCTACACTGCGAATCGGGAGCAACACTGCAAAAGCTTGCCAAAGTTCGTTGTACAATCCGTGGCGGTTGATTTCTTGGCGCACGATGAAGTCTGCATCCCGCAAAATATTCAGCCTCTCTGCGGTAACTTCTCCCGTAATCCGAATCGCCAACCCCGGGCCCGGGAAAGGTTGTCTGTTGACGATTTCTTCCGGAAGCCCGATCGATCTACCGACTTTTCGCACCTCATCCTTAAACAACTTTCGCAGCGGTTCGATCAGCTTAAAACACAAATCTTTAGGTAATCCGCCCACATTGTGGTGGCTTTTAATCTTAACAGCAACTCGTTCGCCGCTTTTCGGATCTACATTCGTGTCAGCCGACTCAATTACATCCGGGTAAAGAGTACCTTGAGCGAGGTAATCGAAGGGGCCGAGGCGCTTCGATTCTTCTTCAAATACACTGATAAATTCGTGACCGATCCGCTTGCGTTTTACTTCAGGATCGGTAACGCCTTCAAGTTGAGCCAAAAAGCGATCGCGAGCTAGAACGTACTGCACCGGAATGTGGAATTCATCTTGAAACAATTTCACCAACCGTTCCGGTTCGTACTTCCGCATAAACCCTTGGTCGATAAACATACAGGTAAGTTGGTCGCCGATCGCCTTGTGCAGCAAAAAAGCCAAAGTTGAAGAATCAACCCCGCCAGATAGAGCCAACAAAACTCGTTGGTCTCCGACTCTGGCTCGAATTTCGCGAATAGTTTCCTCCACAAAAGTAGCTGTCGTCCAAGTCGGTTCGCACTCGCAAATATGGTAAACAAAATTGCGAATCAAAGCTTGTCCGCCGATCGAGTGAACCACTTCTGGATGAAACTGCACCCCGTATAAACTTTTCTCGTGGTGAGCAACAACAGCAGACGGAGTATTGTTCGTGTGAGCGAGAATCTCAAAACCAGATGGCAATTCGTTACAGGAGTCTCCGTGGCTCATCCACATCGTCGCGCCTTCTTCGACATTTGTGAGCAAATCCGTCGGATCGTCAATAAATAGCGATGCCTTGCCGTATTCGGCCAACTTAGCCCGCTCAACAGTCCCGCCGAGCTGCTTTACCATCAACTGCATCCCGTAGCAGACGCCCAACACTGGTATTCCCAGATTCCAAATTTCCGGGTCGCATTGGGGAGCTCTGTCATCGTATACAGAACTCGGGCCTCCTGAAAGAATAATTCCTTTAGGATTGATAGCTTTTAACTGTTCTGCCGTAGTGCGGTAAGAAATAACTTCTGAATATACTTGAGTTTCGCGAATGCGTCGAGCAATCAGTTCGGAATATTGCGAACCGAAGTCGAGAATCACGATCATCTGGCGGTCTATTTGCCCCAGAGAAGAATTGGTGAGGTCGGATTCAGTTTCTATTTGAGTAGTCACGGTGATTGCGTAGTTAATAATTGCTAATTGGGCAGAACGTAGCGGAGGTATTATGGGTCAGAAATGAACCTAGTTTAATTAAGTTCTAGGGACTCAGAATTATTACTTTTTAAATACTCTCCCTGTGCTATCTTTTGAACAGCATTAAGGGATATTCACACCACATTAACAAATTTGCGTCAAAAATGTATCTCCTGTGTCACTCTTAACAATTATTTTGCGATCGCGCCCAAACATCACTGAACCCACGGGGATACGCTGGTTTGTGTGAGTGAAAATGCAATCGGACGATCGCAAGTCGATTTCTCGGGCGATGTCGCCGTAAATTCGATCGACCCAATGGGTGCCAGTTGCCACATCTAGAGCCCGCAGTTGGCCGAGAGCTTCTTCGGCTGTCGCCGCAGCAAAAATCGCGGAACAGGCAGCAGCGGGCATTCCAGCTTTAGCACAGAAAGCTGTCAAAATTTCCCGGCGCCCGTCAGCGAGGTGGTGGTGAGTGTGAAAAATCCCCGCCGCCAATTTCATCAATTTGCCGTGATAGCCAAACAGCAAGATCGATCGCACGCCCTGACATCCAGCCTCTACCAGCAGCGGGCCCAGCCAGTTAGCAGTTTTCACCAGCCGCTGCGGATCGATGCCCAGTTGTCGCGCCAAATCCAACCCATTTTCGCCGATGCAGAAGACTAAAGTGTCAAACAGTTCGGCTTTTTGTTGCAGTTGTTCGCGGTAAATTTCCAACTGTCCGGGGGCGCTCAGAGGTTGAGAAATCCCAGTTGTACCCAGCAGCGAAAGTCCTTCGACGACGCCGAAAGCTTCGTTAGAAGTGCGGGTGGCGAGTTGGCGCCCCAAGGGCAGAATCAGGGTGACAGTAATTCTTTCTCCCGGTGCGAGTTCTCGGCTCAGATTCGATCGCAGCAGTCGCATCGCGTAATCATAGATTGCCGCTCCACCACCTACTTTGTGATGTCCAATTCCCTCGCCCCCGACAATCACAATCTGCTCTCCCTCTCCCCCATTCTCCCCCTCTCCCTCTGGGAGCAATTCCACCATTGCCCAAACGGGCGTATTGCGAGTCAGATCGAGGTTGTCTCCCGGATCGGAGCGAGTCACGCCTAAAGCTGTACCAGTTTTGAGTACGGACGCCTGTTCGATCGCAATTTCTGCCGCGATCGGCGGTTCCAGTAAATCTACTGATACGCTACCTACAGACTGAGTACCTGCGCGCAAACATCGCAAAGCTGCAAGTGCGGCCGCACAGGCAAATACTGGCAGTGTATACCCGGATAAAGGTTGAGTTTTTGTCACAAAATGCAGAAATCCTTAAATTAGTGGGCGATCGACATCACAGTGTGGTAGTGATACCCATCAAACACTTGAGCTTCATTCTAGGGTTTGCTATTATTAGCAGTTAGCCTCATTTTTGTCAAGCAAGAATTTTGTCCAACCTGTTGTCTTGAAGCAAGCAACATTTTTTTTCAGGTGCGATCGTCAACAACCCACACCGAAGCCTTACGCGCACGTAGCGGTATGTCCTAGATTTCCAAATTAATTTGGAGCAAGCTTTGGAAATGGCCGCTCTGAGAGTTGTTGTGGATATGCAGCAAGTGGATGTTGTCGCCCCAGATGGAATAGCCGTGCTAGCCCGAGGGCTGGAGTTAGCAGCTATACTCGGCAAGTCGATCGTCTTTGATTCTATAGATTTAGCCACCTATATAGGTTTGAGAGCCGAGTGGAGGAGCTCGCGCGAAATTTGTTTTGGCCCTTGGGGCGACTTGTTCGAGGGGAAATTCGAGCAATTTTTGACAGACGAAATGTTGCGATCGCTTCCTTGTGAAGCGGTAAAACCTACTTTTTTACAATTTGCAAAATTACCAAAAAATTGGGTCTAAAGCCCCGTGCTAGCACGACTTTTACTATAATTATAGCGGTTGGAAATCCCATGGTGGTGGCTTGTTAAGACTCCTTGAACCAGAAAGTAGAGCTTAGATCTGCAAAATATTGGGTAGCGAAAGCCAAGAAAAACATAGCTAGGGGAAATAAATAAGTACCCAAAAAAACAAAAACAATAATTAATTCCATCTAACAGTACCTAAGGGCATTAGGAATCTGCCGAGCAATCGGGAAAGCATGGGGAGAAGACTGCCTCTACTATAAAAGGGAAGCCTGATATCGCAAGCCGACTTCTGTGAACCATGAATAAGAATCACCCTTGCTTCAGCAGGCGTGAGTATGTCAAATCTTCCAAGCGGTTGATGTCCGAGCGAGCGATTGTCATTTATATTTATAACAATTACCCGGAAGTGCCAGTCTAGCTTTCAAGCTAACATCTTGAAAGCTAGACTGGCTTTATCTTGCTAGGTGGACTCAGCAATTATAGCTTTTCTCAAAAAGGTGAGGTATGACTGACAGCTTACATAACCGCTTAAACGTATAGGGCCCTCTTCCCAAAAACGTCCGCGAATATGAGAGCTAGAGCCGCTATAAGACAATACGGTTTACTTAACACTTTTTCTGCCCCGGAGATCCCCCTCGCATCCCCCTGGTTGTAGGGGGACTTAAGAGCTTTCTTGTCCCCCCCCTTTTTTAGGGGGGTTAGGGGGGATCTGCCTTAAGTAAACCGTATTGCGCTATAAGAGCAGAAAGATTAAATTTGATTGACGCCAAGGCTTCAATTGACAGTTGACAATTGACAGTTGACAGTTGACAGTTGACAGTTGACTTCGGAGGGCGACCTCTACCTGGAAGTCCGAGGATTAGAGTAATGAATCGTCTTCTTTTAATTTCTCCCGATCGCGCTTGGGGCTTTCAACCAATTCTTTTTGGTATAAAAATAATTTAATCCCAATCAAGCCCAAAACCTTTACAAACCAAGGATTTTGCAATTCTAAAATCTAAAATCTAAAATCTAAAATCCTATGACTATGGTTGAACCAGTTGCAGAGTTAAATGAACCTCTCTGTCTTCAGACTCCTGAAATACTAGAAAAGACAATATCTCAGCTCGTTCTACCTCCAAAAACAGCTCTCAAAATTTCTAAACAAGACATTCGAGCCACTCTCAAAGCCTCAACTATAGAGGGAGTTTTTGCCGCTGTCTTCGAGTCGGCGACTACCGGCCTGCTGCTGAGCAACTTCTTGCTGCAAGTCGGCGCGAGCAGCGTGGAAATAGGTATATTATCTGCTATTCCGATGCTGGTAAATCTCCTGCAACCATTAGGAGCATACATCGCCGATCGCACAACCAGCCGCCACTGGTACAACCTAGCAATATTCGGCGTGTCGCGGCTGCTGTGGCTAGTGCTCGTCATCGCAATTGTTTGGGGCCGACAGCACGCAGATCCCCAACAATTGCTCCAGTGGACTCTGGTCACTGTCATCGCCGCTAGCGTGCTGGCAGCTTTTGCTACTTCTAATTGGTTTAGTTGGATGGCTGCGGTGGTTCCTCACCGTTTGCGGGGACGCTATTTTGGATTTCGCAACAGTGCTACTAGCTTAGTTACTTTGCTGGGAGTGCCACTGATGGGACTGTTGATGTCAACTTGGGGCGCAGATCCAATTTTGGGCTACGGTGTGGTTTTATTTTTGGGTGTTGTGGCGGGAATGATTAGTTTGGGGTATCAATTCTTCATGGTGGATGTGAACCCGCAGGCATACCGAAAAGATGCAGAGAGCGATCGAGTTCCCGACAAAAAAGAAAAAGCTCTAACAGATTTTGTGCCTTCGGTGCTGAAAGATTCTAATTTTTTAATGTTTCTGATTTACTTTAGCGTGTGGACGTTTGCAGTTAATCTCAGCGCGCCTTTTTTTAATATCTACCTGCTGAAAGATTTAAGCTTGGATGTCAGTTTGGTAACGATTTACAACAGTTTGAGCTCGGGAGCAAATCTGTTGCTGCTGCTGTTTTGGGGCAAGTTAGCCGATCGCTGGGGAAATCGCCCCTTGCTAATTGCCGTGGGGCTGGTGGTAGCGGTGACGCCTTTGCTGTGGTTGGGCACGGGCAATTATCCGTTTGCGGTGTGGGTGTGGTTGCCGCTGCTGCACTTGCTCGGGGGAACTACTCTAGGGGCGATCGTGCTTTGTACTAACAATATTCAAATGGAGATAGCGCCGATCGAACAACCATCGACTTATTTTGCGATCGCCGCAGCAGTTTCGGGAGTAACTGGGGCTTTGGGAACTACCGCCGGCGGCTTTCTTGCCGAACTTCCGGGCATGAGTTTGGGCGCACTGTTTGCCCTTTCGGCTGCTGTGCGGCTGGTGGGCTTGCTGCCTTTAATTTTGGTTCGAGAACCGCACAGCTTGTCGCTGAGGGCGATCGTCCTGACTTTTCTACAATTCAAATTCAAACAGGGCTAGGAAAGGTTCGCATAAATTGGTCGATTTCGAGAAGAGTTCATAACGATTTGCGCTGTTCTGTTAAACGTAATTCTAATGAATCTGCTACTTTTCGGAGCTGGGAAGCTACCGCTCCATCATCACGGAAACTAGATTTCTCCAAGTCTCTAATTAGACTCTTAATTTCATTTATGTCTTCTCGGTTACTTAAATTATATTCTTCAAGAATGTTGACAGCTTGCAACCTGATTTGTAGAAATTCTTTAGGATTGGTAATTATTGGCATTAATTCAGATAGATTAGTTCCTAATTGTCTAGATCTAGCAAGAAGCTTCTTTTTGTGCTGGTATATAGCTAAACCTACCAATATTCCTATTACAACGAATGCCAGTATAATTTTAACAAGAAAAGCCCGGAGAATAACCCACTCCAACTTATTCTTTAATTTTTTATTCCTGGTTTGCAAATCTTTAGCTAAAAATGCAGTTTTGTCCAAGCTCAAAAGCTGTTGTTGTATGTTTGCTTCAAATTGATTCTTAAATCCATATAATTCATCTTTTAAAGAGCTTATTTCTTGAATTAAATTATCAACTCTTTTCTTTTTATCAACAATTTCGTCTATGTAGCGCTTGCCTTCCGAATTGCTCCTAGCATAAACTAATAGTCTATACCCCCCACCAGCAATCTGTTTATGGGTGTTATACTGAAAATTCAATTGATTTAATGCTTGTTCTATTTGCAAATCTACTGATTTAAGTTCAATGCTTAAATTACTAATTTCTTGATTTAGATTAGCTAATTCAATATCAGTATTTTTAACTTTCTTGATGATAATTTTGGCTTCTACAGAAACTTGAGATTGTTTTTCAGACCTTATGATTTCGCTCTCAAACCTGTTTGTTTGCATCGAATAACTATCAATCACTCCTGCATAGTTTTTTGTTATTAAATATTTGATTTTCTGAGCATTTAATATACTATCTTTTGCTCCCTTTTGATAATCATTAGCTAAAAATAGCCAATGATTAACACTATTTGTGTTAAAATAAAATTTCCCTACAATTTCCTCGATTTTTGTTTCCCAAATAGCAAGCGATTTATCAGGTATATCAAAACTATTTTTTATAGAATTTAAATGTTGTTTGTGATTATTCAATAATTGAGAGCCAGAGCTAATTAAAATTCTTAGTTCTTGTATTTTGAGGAGAATAGATGAACAAGTAGGTGCATTTTGTGAATTATCATTAGTATTACATACAGCCTTGATTTCTTCTTCAATTTGAGTTACTAGAATATTTTTACTTTCAAAAAATGTTTCTTGGCTAGAGATTGAGGTTTCATTTTCTCTTATTTCCTCTTGGCGTAATTTGATATATGTTAAAAATTGCTGATAATCTTTTGATAAAGCTTCTATACCATCTTTATCTTGAGGTATTTGATTTGGTTGAGGATATTTAGAGAATTTATTCCATCCATCTATAATGAATTCAGTATTTTTTTGCTTTGGGGAATCTAATGTTAACGACATGACTTTTATAGCGCTGTCAACTGATTCAGTGACACTAGCCAGACGAGACTTAATCGTATCTAAATTACTAATTTTTGCTTCTGGTTTGTTAAGTACCTGCCAAGTCATTACAGTTAGGACAACTAATACAAGGAATATAATTCGATTACTTTGACGCTTCCAGCAAACATCTTTGATAAAAAAAGGAAATCTTAATAAAGATTTTGGAATAAATATACTATGTCTAAAAAATATCCATACAGCATACAGCCATGAACATGCAAAGTAGATAAATATTATTAGATCTACATTGTTGATCTCACTAGCTTTAAAAATGAGGATATATCCGGGAATAAAAAGCCATAGCAACACAATCGTACTGCCAAAGATTAGTTCAGTCAGAAATGGTAAGACTATGCAAGTCAACCACGGCAATTGAGGCTGTTTCACTTTTATATCTCCTTGATAGCCAACCAAAATTTAATTAAAGAATTAAAAAATCCAAACTCAAAAAGAATAGATTTTTGGAGCAGATGCTTTAGGATAGTTTCCCAAAGGTCATATCTGAAGCTTACTTGACAGGCATAAATTAGTAAGGTTTCAGTAGCCATTTCAGATATGCCAGCATCCTTATGCTTCAGCAACTTGAAAAAAACTGTATCAGTCAACTTTATATGTTCACTGTAACCACTTAAGCACAATCTCCTAATTTCCCTCAAAATCCTCAAAGGATCGCAAGGATCATAATCCTCACTAAATAAGCGTTCTTCATTCATTATATGTATTATAAATTTATTGACAAATTGTCTGATTTCCTTTTTCTTTTTTGATGGAATTAGTGTTAAGCCGTTACCAATAGCAGTTTCAAACACAGGGTCTTTAGGAAAAATGTCAAATTCAAGAACATCTTGAGGTCTTTCTGATATGGCTATGGCTATAGCAATAGCACGAAACAACCAAAAATTTATCTCGTTTCCTTTTAAAATACCTGTCAAGCCGATATCTTTCAAATGACATGCTGCCAGATAGTCAGCAGCTCTTTGATTGAAAAAACCAAATAGTAAAGCTTGTGTAGTATCACAATCGATTAAACGATTTTTATGGGATTGATCGATAATGCTCGTAATAACAATTAGACAATATATTATTTGTTGATGCTTGCTCAAATCAAAGCGAAAAATATTATCAAAAAAGGAAGGAGCGAAAACATTTACTAAGACGACAAATTCATTATCTTCAGGTGTATTTGAGATTAAAGAATTGTTTCTATTCAGAAGATCGGAGTAGTATCGAATTCGTCGGCGCGTCAAGTCGTCTTGACTGTCAAGATCAATAGGCAGGATGACTTGTATTAAAGATTGAATAACTTTAAAATTATTTAGGTCTAATCCCTGATGAACTTCTATTTCTAATGACAATTGTAGTAAATAAAAACTGAGTACGGATAATACTTTAATTGTATTACTTACGAGTTTTTGATCGACCGATCCAAATTCAGTAGGATTTTCGTTGATGCTCTTGGATATCTCTCTTTTAATTTCTAAAGTATGAAGCTCATTGATTGAAGGAATATTAGGGTCATAATCTGAGGAAGTAGCTAGCTGCCAAAGCCATAAAGACAGATAGTAAGGATTTTTTAGAAATGTTTCATTCTGTTTATCTGTCTTAGCAATACTGAGTATTGTACGTCTCATGCTAGTACACTGTTGCTCATTGAACTTAAGAGATTTAAGCCTTTTGCTAAGTAACTTATTTACTTGCAGCAGATCCATTGGCTGAATACGGACATTTGCTACATTCAGCCTGTTTGAATAAGCTTTGTATTCCTCCTCTCTACAAGAGAGGAGCCACTTTGTTTCTCCAGGAGAATTCTTCATTAAGGTAGATAAATAGTCAAATAGCTGATTTCGCTTAGTTTTATCTACAAATTCATCCAAGGCATCAACTATTATGACTAAATTAATATTTGTTTTTTTACGCAGTAGCTTAACAAATTCAATAACCTCTCGTGAGTCTTCACCTTGGTAAATTTTCGCAATAAATTCATTGATTTTGGTTGCATGATTTGTATTACGATCGAGAATTTGAGCTATTTCATTAGCATGAATAAAAATTGGGATAGAATTTACATTCTGCGATCTAATTTTGGATTGATAATTTAAAAAAGCCTTATAAAGGGTTGTTGATTTTCCACTACCAGGAGATCCATAAATAAAAATTCGCTTAATATTTGGAGACAATAAATATCTATCTAAATCTTTTATTTTCTTACGAGTAGGTGATTTTTCTTCATATGCTTGATGAGGATAAGTATTTTCTATCTTCCCTGAAAGAGCTACATGATCTTCTTCGGTATTGAAAGCTAGCTCGATTTTTTCAACCAACCTTCGCTTGATTTCTGTTAGATAAACGAACACAATCTTTTTTTCATCTAGAGATAGCTCTTTCCAAAAACTTCTCTGATTATGAATGGATCTGAACACCCAAGGTAAAAAGAGAGTTAGTATAATGGATACTGATATAAACGCAAAAAATAAGTTGTTAATTTTAATGTAATCATTATTCTCAATCTGAATAGATGTAAATATAAGGAAAACAATAAAACTCAATAACAATAAAAAAAATAATATCTGAAGAAGCTTTTTTGTACTACTTCCAATTTCGTACTCAAAATAGTCGAATAATGACTCAATAAAAATATTACTGGTTCTAATGGTTAGAGGATAATCTCTGTTTTTCTCTAAAATGTGACGCAAAACTTTCTTAATCTCTTCAGCATCGGCTCCTTGATAGTGACGAGCACCAATATTAATATCTCTTGCTTGACCAATATTACCAAGGTTGATGTTGTCCTTGCCCCATTGCAATACAACCTGCTTGCCACTAAAATTCAAGGCATGGCGTAGCGCCGTAATATCAGCCTGAGTATGTCTATCTTCGGCAATCCGGTCTAGAATTGCCTCCAAGTCATCATGATTGCTCATATCAAGTTGGGATTAATCTTTTGCCTGAGTTTTACTACCTAGAGTTATGTCTCTAGCTTGTCCGATGTTTCCTAGGTTTATGTTGCCGGAACCTGACTGATCTACTTCCTGGTTGCCAGAAATAGTGATAGTATCCCTACCTGGCATCATTGCGCTAATTGTCTCAGCAGCTTCTGCTTCCACTGCATCCCATCCATCTTTAGGTAAACCTTTCCCCCCACGCAATAACGCCACTGCAAAATCCTCGGTAGCGAAGTCAAAGAACGGTGTTTGCTCAACTTTCATACTGTGAGCGCTCTGAGGAACAGTTTTGCCTACATGATTCATTATGTGGGAAATACGCACAACCGTTTCGCCTGGCTGACTTCCTGCACCTCGCAACGCTTCGATCAAGTGGTAAGTGTAGATACTCATTGCACGATCAGAGCGAATCCAAGAACTTTGTGTGCCACGGGAAGACGTGAATACTGCCCGTCCCTCACCCTGTTTAAGCTCATCAATCAGTTTTTTGGGAAAAGCAGTCTGTACAAAACTAGAGGGAAGTTTCGTTGTTGCTTGCTCGTTCTTAGCAGTAGCCATTCCCTCGGCGCGACAACTGTCGATGATAACCAGCAGTCGGTGTGCTTGAATTTCGCGCAGTGCTTCCGTAAAGATTTGGGCAGAGAGAGCAGAATTTGCTATATCAAAGGGTTCGATATCATGGGGAATTAAGTAATATTGGCCCGTAGACTCATCCAACCAGCCGTGACCAGAGTAATACACGATTACTGTAGCCTCTGAATCGGTAGCAGCCTGCTTTTTGATCCAGGTTAAACCGTCCAAGATTGCACCCCGTGTAGCACCAGCATTAGATAAGAGGCGCATATGAACGTCATCGTTTAGGTAGGCACAGAAACTAGGATCAATGAGTATGGATTGGAGTTCCTGAATATCCTTGACAGTAACCGGGAGCGACCAGTTTGAGTAAGAAGCTGAGTCACCTATACCGATCAACAGAGCATAACCGTGAGAAAATTTGTTGGACATAGGAGGATTTTTCCGAGGATCTTACTACTCAGTTATAACTATCAAAAAACGTAATTCTCCATCATGCCGATGGCAACCATAACAATTGGAAAATCAATAATCTTATAGCTGTCCACGAAAGCTGCCTCGATTACATCCATATTAGCAAGCAAAAAACATCCGGAGCCTGAGTGCGACTCGTTCGCATCATAATAGAGCAATCCCCTTGGTCGTTGCTATAATCGCAGACATGATTATTATACCGTTTCTAACTGGAGTTTCCGGGCAATTTCAATACTGAGGAAGCATAAGCACTAGGAAAAAATACTTTTCAAGCGAAACCTGCAAAAAATCCCATCCCTTTTTAGGGGTGGGAGTGTGAAAAATCATTAGTCGTTAGCCCTCAGTCGTCAGTCGTCAGTTTTGTATCAGTAGCAATTTCCTGATAAACTGATGACTAATGACCAATGACTGATGACTAATAAATTAAGCTTGACGCGAGTAGTATTCAACAACTAGCAGTTCATTAATCTGAAGAGCAATCCACTCACGTTCGACAATGCCGTTAACTTTGCCAACCAGTTTTTGCTTGTCAAATTCCAAGTGACTGGGCAAGTGAGCCAAGCCTGGATCTTTGAGGTTAGCTTCAACCATTGTGCGAGAGCGTTCTCTATTTTTGACTGCAATCACTTCACCAGGCTTGCACTGATAGCTGGCGATATTGACTTCACGATCGTTCACAGTAATGTGACCGTGATTTACCAATTGTCTAGCGGACGGAATGGTTGGAGCCATTCCCATCCGAAACACAGTATTGTCCAAGCGCATTTCCAAAAATTGCAGTAACACTTGACCTGTGGAACCCGTCACACGACGGGCTTTACGGACATAACGGAGCAATTGGCGTTCCGTCACACCGTAATTGAAACGTAGTTTTTGCTTTTCTTGCAAGCGAACCGCGTACTCAGAGAGCTTTTTGCGGTTTTGACCGTGCTGCCCAGGCGGATAATCCCGTCTGGGAGTTTTGCGGGTTAGACCCGGCAACTCTTTCAGGCGACGGACGATTCTTAATCGGGGGCCTCGATATCGAGACATTTATTTTCCTCTCTAATCTCTGTATGCAATTTTATGCAGACTCTATATTATATGTTGATAAGGGTGAAAATTCTAACAAAAATCGATAAAAAAAAATCGATCGACCGCAGCCATCCGTAATGTGCGGTAAATTTTGAAGTAAAAGCCGATCGAGCGATCGACCCAACCAGCCCAAAAAACTCACAAACCGAGCTGCCATGCAAAACCCCAATTTTTTCCGCACTGCTTCCCCAAAGCCAGCACCGCGCTGGATGTTGGCTCTCGGCACTCCCTTAGTCGCGCTGAGTTTGTTGGCAGCAGCACTGCCAATCTCGCCAGCATCAGCCATCACCCTGAGATTCCCCCGAACTCAAAATCCCTATCGCGTCTGCGCTAAGGAACTAATCGAAGCGGGAATCGGTGCAGAGGAAGCAGCAGCAGCTTGTGCCGACGCGCTCCACCCCCGCGACATATCTAGATGCGCCCTCCAAATCAGCCGCAAAACCAATATTTCTGGTCTCGAAGCGCTCTCTAGTTGTCGGCGGGTGAGGCGCCCCAACGAATTAACTACTTGCGTGGTGAATATTAATAGCAAAACTAAAACTCAACCTGCTGCTGCCCTGTTAGTTCTTGATGGGTGCCGCCGCAGTTTATTGCCAGAGCTATTTGCTGAATGCGTAGTCGGGTTGAGCGGCAGACTCGACTTTCCCACGGACAGGTTAGTTGCCACTTGTCTCGATCCCAGGGGCGCAGTGAGTCAGTTGGACGGGCGTCCTGCACCGACACCTCCTACGGAGTTAATTCCACCGCCTTCGCGACTCAATTAATTAGTTATGGGTAATTGGGAAATGCGAATTAGGTACGTTGTTGCGCTTGGGCGCTCTTATCTTATATATAACGAAGAGCGCTGAAGCGCAACTACATACCTTTGATGTGACAATTACTTCCAGGACTGTTTGTAATTCTTCGCTCTTGTCTTATATATAACAAAGAGCGCTGAAGCGCAACTACATACCTTTGATGTGACAATTACTTCCAGGACTGTTTGTAATTCTTCGCTCTTGTTTATATAAACAAAGAGCGCTGAAGCGCAACTACGTACCTTTGTAATTCTTCCCTCTTCCTTCTTCCTTCTTCCCTATTTTTTATAATCAAATGTCAGAAGTTTTTGGTCAAATTACAGTCGAAGAATTAGCTCGCAAATTAGCAGAAACCAATGCTGATAAATTGCAGCTTGTAGATGTGCGGGAACCTGACGAAATTGAACTCGCCGCGCTGCCGGGATTTGTGGCTTTTCCGCTGAGCGAGTTTGCCCAATGGTGTGGTGATATTGACGATCGACTAAATCGCGATACAGAAACCCTGGTACTGTGCCACCACGGAGTGCGATCGGCTCAAATGTGTCACTGGTTGAGCGATCGAGGATTTAACAACGTTAAAAATATCGTTGGTGGCATCGATGCTTACTCAATATTGGTCGATCGCACCATCCCCCGCTATTAATCTGATGTCCGCTCCAACTACCGCAATCTAGGTTCTATCGTTCGGACTAAAGTCCTCACTACGAACCGGATGCGGACTAAAGTCCTCACTACGAACCGGATGCGGACTAAAGTCCTCACTACGAACCGGATGCGGACTAAAGTCCTCACTACGAACCGGATGCGGACTAAAGTCCTTACTACGAACCTTTGTTTATTATCGGGTTTGGGCTGACAGGATCTGAATGCTAATTAACAGCAGCAAATCGAAAATTTAACAGCGTACTCATAGTGCTCCGATCGCGCCCGTGCCTTTTTGAGTCATAAAGAGCCTCATCAGCCGCCAGTACCAGCGTTGCTGCATCATTTTCCGGGCCGGGAACAACGCTGGCAATTCCCAAACTAATTGTCACCACAGAATTAGGCAAACATTCAACACTACTCGGGTTAAAAACAATATTCAAAGCTTTAACTTTCGCTCTAATGCGTTCCGCAACCAGCAGAGCGCCCGCCGCATCAGTTTGAGGTAAAACGATCGCAAATTCCTCACCGCCGTAGCGAGCAGCTACATCAGCAGGACGCTGGAGCGATCGGCGAATTGCCTGAGCTACCGATCGCAAACAACTATCTCCAGCTTGATGTCCGTAGGTATCGTTATAAATTTTGAAATAATCGATGTCGCACAAAATTAAAGATATCGGAGACTCATCGCGAGCATTATGTTTCCATTCCGCTCGCAAGCAACTTTCAAAATGTCGTCTGTTGCCAATTTGGGTAAGTTCGTCCACATTAACTAAAGCTAGCAGTCTTTCATTTTCTTGCTGCAACTCCTCAAAACCTACAGCCGAGAAACCGTCCTCGCATAAATTTTGTTCTTGAAAATACAGCCGATATAATTCGCAAGACAAACTACAGTTATTGCCCGCTAATTTGACAAGTCCCATGCTATCTAACTGATAGGCCATCAAAGGTTCGAGGTGAATGCTATTTTTAACATCAAGAACCTGTTGGAATGCCCAGGCGAGTTCTGGCTGCTGCTGAATGGCGATCGACTGATTCCGCAAGTAGTCGCTATAAATTCCGCTTTGAGTAGGAGCTGCTTTTAATAGTTCTTCCAACTCGGCCCGCCCCAGATCCTCCCCAGACTCATTCTCGCCAACCGACAGGCGGTTTTGCTGTAAAATTGCCAGGTGATAAAGTGCTAAATGCACTAAATAAGGATGACCGCCTACCATTTGCATTAATTGCTCGACCGGATAGCTGTCGTTCCAGTTCAGTCCGTGGCGGCGCGCCAACTCTTGGACTTGTTCGGCACTAAATTCTGAGAGTTTAATCGGTAGCCCTACATTGAATGGAGATTGATTGAGACTCAAAGCAATATAAATTTCTGTCGAGTGAATGACCGCGATTCGCAGTTTTTCCCAGGTTTCGCTCTGTCTCGCTTGTTCGTACCAAAAACGGAGCAGCGGCAGGAATTCTTGAGCGATATTGGCGCGTTCAAATACTCGGTTGACTTCGTTGAGTACCAAGACCAGGGGACTGTCAATTTGTTCGAGCAAATAGTTCTCAAAGTAAAGAGAGCAGCTTACTTTGCTGCCCATATCTTCATCCCAAAATTCATCGAGATTTGGTTCTAGTTTGAGTTGGCGAGCGACATTGACAGACAGCCAGCGCAAAAATTTATCTAAGGTAGCAAAAACTGCTTCGTCGGCTTGCTGAAAGTCTACAGTGACTGTGCGGTATCCGCGATCGACCGCAGCTTGAATTATCCGCAGCATCAGCGAACTTTTGCCCATTTTTCTGGGAGCTTTAATCCGAATCAGACTCCCTGGCTTGCTAATTTCTGCACAAGCTCGGGCTTCGACGGGCGATCGATCGATATAAAATCGAGAGTCAAGCGGTATTGGGCCCCCAGGAAATTCCAGGTCTGCAACCGTTTGGATTAAATTTGGTGATTTTTGGATTCCTGCCATAGTGCATCCGCGAGGCGATACCCTGACTGTATCTTACCTTTGTCAGATTAGGGGGGGGTAGAGGATCGGTGTCAAAGACTTATTGACAATCGGACAAAATGTAAGTTTTTCAGGACTTCTCGGAACTCACTTTGCTATAGTAGTGTCACTTTAGCTAATCTCAAACCCTGCCTAAACTCGCACCAGACCGACACAAATTTTCTGGCGACCGAGACGCGATGATTCTGCGCCTCTACCTGAAAAGTCAGTCGTCTGTCGCCAATGTCAAGCAGATTCGCACGAATAGGAGAAATAATCATTGTCACGCCGCTACCTGTTTACCTCTGAATCGGTCACTGAAGGCCATCCCGATAAAATCTGCGATCAAATTTCAGACACGATCTTAGATGCCTTGCTGACCGAAGACCCTAAAAGTCGCGTCGCAGCCGAAGTTGTCGTCAACACGGGTTTGATGCTGCTGACGGGCGAAATTACCACCAAAGCTCAGGTAAATTACATAGAATTGGCGCGGAAAAAAATAGCCGATATTGGCTACATCCACGCTGACAACGGATTTTCTGCCAATAGCTGCTCGGTGCTGGTGGCTTTGGACTCTCAATCTCCCGATATTGCTCAAGGGGTGAATACAGCCCACGAAAGTCGCGAACAGTCCAGTGAAGAGGAGTTGGATGCCATCGGCGCTGGCGACCAAGGCTTGATGTTCGGTTTTGCTTGCAACGAAACGCCGGAATTGATGCCTTTACCTATTAGTTTGGCGCACCGGATTTGCCGTCAACTGGCCGCAGTCCGCAAAACTGGTCAATTGCCTTACCTGCGTCCGGACGGTAAAAGCCAAGTTACCGTAATTTACGAAGACGGGAAACCTGTTGGCATTGATACGATCTTAATTTCTACTCAGCACACTGAGGCGATCGACGATATCACCGAAACAGCCGCAGTTCAAGCCAAGATTAAAGCAGATCTTTGGACTGCTGTTGTCCAACCCGTGTTTGCCGATATTAGCGTCAAGCCAGATGCAGAAACTCGCTTCCTTGTCAACCCCACTGGCAAATTTGTCGTCGGCGGGCCTCAAGGAGATTCGGGTTTGACTGGCCGCAAAATTATTGTGGATACCTACGGCGGCTATTCCCGTCACGGTGGCGGTGCTTTTTCAGGGAAAGACCCCACGAAGGTCGATCGCAGCGCGGCCTATGCTTGTCGCTATGTTGCTAAAAATATCGTGGCGGCCGGTTTGGCAGAAAAGTGCGAAGTGCAGTTGAGTTATGCGATCGGCGTTGCGCGGCCGGTTAGCATGATGATCGAAACTTTTGGTACTGGAACAGTTGATGACGATCGCCTTTTGGAAGTTGTGAAGCAGCATTTTGAACTGCGTCCTGCGGGCATCATTGAGACCTTTAACTTGCAGAATTTACCTGCGGAAAGAGGCGGTCGTTTCTATCAAGATGTAGCGGCTTACGGTCACTTCGGACGCACGGATCTAGAGTTACCTTGGGAGCAAACTGATAAGGCCGAGCTTTTGAAAGCAGCTTTGAGCCAGCAGTTGTCTGGAGTAGCCCGATAGTACAATTTCAGGGGCAAGCTACTAAAATTTCAGGGGCGGGCTACTAAAATTTCAGGGGCGGGCTAGAAGCCCACCCCGGATCGATATATCCCCGTAGGGACACGGCATTGCCGTGTCCCTACTACACTTCATAAACCTGGGATATGTTGTATACCCTAGTTGCTTTGGCATACATTTAAAATTTTAAAATTACTGCTAAAATTACTCAAAGATCGTGTTTGATGCGACAACATTAGCTAGGTGAAGCATTGTGGTTGAACCCCTAGAACAATTCAAGATGGAGACCAATTTTGAAGGTCTCATTCAGTTACTTGCTAAAAGTCTTTACCCAGAACCCGATGTATTTGTCCGCGAACTGATCCAAAATGCCCACGACAGTATCGTCAGGCGGCAAGAAGTAGAGCCAGATTTTTCTGGACGGATTGATATTGAGTTAAACAGCAGCAACCGCCAGATTATTTTCCGAGATAATGGGATTGGGATGGACAAGCAGGATATTAAAGATTTCCTGTCGGTGATTGGTTCTACTGGGACGGGGACGGCGCGGCAAAAACTCAAAGAGGAAGGCAGGGCCGCCGCTTATAATCTGATCGGGCAGTTTGGGATTGGGATGCTGTCGGCGTTTGTGGTGGCAGAAAAAGTTGTGGTGCGGACGCGGAAGCTGAATGAAAAGCAGGCGTTTGCATGGCACAATACGGGTTCTACGGATTGTATTCTCTATGCCGATAATCGCAAGGAAATTGGTTCTGAGATTATTGTCTCCATCAATCCAGAATATACTTTTATGCTGGATGAAAAGCGGTTGCGGGAGGCGATTGTTAAATACTGCGATTTCGTGCAGTTTCCGATTAATTTGAACGGACAAGGGGCAGTTAATTCCGTCTTTCCACCTTGGTATCGAGAGCATTGGCCTTCTCAAGCTGAGAAAGAAGCCACTTATAAAATGTTTATCAATCGGCGCTATCCCGATACTGCGTTAGATTTAATTCCGATCGAAATCAATGAACCGTTTCAAGCTAGAGGCGTACTTTATATTTCTGACAACCGAGTAGCTGATTTCAATTCTACTGGGATTGTTGATATATTTGTACGGCGGATGTTTGTGCGATCGGGTGACAATACTATATTACCGCCTTGGGCAAAGTTTGTGCGGGGGATAATTGATAGCCCGGATTTGCAACCAACTGCCGCCAGAGATAATATTCAGCGCAATAATCCTGCTTTTCAATTTCTGCAAAAACGATTAGGGGAATTAATTGTCGAACGGTTATCGTATTTAGCGCAAAAAGAGCCGAATAAATTTAAACAAATTAATGTTTGGCATCATTACCATCTCAAAGGGATGGCACTTTTTTATGATGACTTTTTCGAGCAAGTGGCGGAATTGTTATTGTTTCAGACGAATGCTAAAGCTAATAACGGCTTGATGTCGTTGCAAGACTACTTGACGAAAAATCGCGCTAGAGAAGATAAAGCACCAATTTACTATTTTGCTTATATGGGAGCGGCAGCACAATTTTATAAATTGGCGGATGCTCGCGGCTGGGTGGTGATTAATGGTGGGGGGAGATTTGAAGAAGAACTGTTAATTAAGTATGGCAAGCTCCACCATCGAACCGTACATCTCGAACGGTTGGATGCTACAGATGATGCAGAATTATTCCAGCGATTAGAAACAACAGAAGCAGAAAAGTTTCGGCAGTTAGAGCTGGATTTAGAACGGGGTTTGCGACTATCGGGATTAACTAATGTGTTGGTACAGATGCGTCGCTTTGAACCTAAAGAGTTGCCATCAGTAATTATCGTTTCCCCGGAAACGGAGGCAGAAGAAAAGCTTCGCAATCTGGTGACTCAGCCTTGGTTTATGGAAGGGATGGAAGATGTAGCGGAAGAAGCACTCAAGCAAAATCAGCGCCGTCCGATTTATCTTTCTCTGAATGCTAACAATCCCCTGATTCAAAAATTAGCCGATATCGAGCGTCGCAGCGATTTAGTCCAAGAAATAATGCTTGGGGTTTATAACAGCGCTATTCTTTATTCTCATAATTTGCTCAATCAATACAATGCTGAAGTAATGCACGGTCAATTTGTTCGCTTGTTTAACAGGTTAATCGAGCATCAAGCTGAAGCATTAGAGCTAGAGAAAGAGTTGGAAGCAGAACGCCGTCAGAAAATTGAACTTCAGAAGAAACAAGTAGAGACAACGGAAAAACGACCGGATCATATTTTGATTTTTACTATTGCGCCGTTGAGCGATGAATATAAACCCCTGGAAGAAGCAGTACGGCGGGTATTTGAGCGTCCGCCTTATTGCTTTGAAATCAAGTCAGCGCAGGACTATACTTATAAATCGGGATTGCTGGAAAATGTCCGGGAACATCTACTCCGCGCTCACGGTTTTATTGCCGAAATTAGCGATTTGAATCCCAATGTGATGTTTGAATTGGGGGCGGTAATGTTACCCGATGATAGCCGTCCGATTTTTTCGCTTCGCAGTCAGGATGCCCGTCAGGATGTGCCAGCCGATTTGAAGGAAAAGCTGTTTGTGCCTTATGGCTCGATTAAAGACCCCGTAGAAATCCTAGAAGCGGCGATTCGCAAAGCTTTTGAACGGGATGGGCGGATTGTTCACGATGGGATTAAAGCTTTGTTAGAACAGCAGCAAAAGCGGTTTCTGTCGCGGACATTATTGGAGGGATTGCGTCGAACTCGCTTGGAGTCAAATGAAATTGCTGGCTTGATGAAGGAATATAAAACAGTTGAAGATTTGCTAGCAGCAGAACCTGCCGAAGTTGTCCGCAAAACGGGTTTGCAGGACTACGTGATTTCAGCCATTCAAGGGGAACTGAGGGGATAAGCGACTATGTTTGATGCAGAAAATCCCCTCACTCAAGCTGCCCGAGAGCAGATGGATTCTCTTTATGATGCTGGGTGGGAAGCTTACAAAGACCAACAAGAAATGCGGGCGGCGGAGATTTTTGGTAAGGCTTTGGAGATTGCCGAGTCAATTAACGATACTCGCCACATAGTGTTATATCGCTTCTGGCGTGGCGCTTCTCTATGTTCAGCAGGTAAGCTACGCCAAGGCTTGGCTGTACTTACACCTACATTGAAGGAGGGGACTACAGGGGGCAATCCTGCTGATATTTACATCACACTGATACTATATATTAATATAGCGAAAAGTTTACCCGTTAACTTGGGGGCAATTGAAAAAGCTTACCAGCAAACAGAAAATTTTCTGCGAGATTCGGGTAATCTGGACTGGCGACATCAACTACTTTTGTTGCAAGCACAGTTGTACCAAAGTCGGGGAATCTATCCCGAAGCCCTAGCAGCCGCCCAGGAAAGTTGGGCAATTTGGCAAAATGAGTATCCTTGCTACACTGCTGATGCTCATTTAAACAGCTTAGTTCAAATCAGCCTCCTCCTGGGAGATGCCGAACAAGCCCAGATGTATTTGCGGGAGTGGGAGATAGACAAACATGACGACATACCCAAATCCAGAGAGGGAATGTCGTGCTGTAGGCAATCCGATTTAGCACGGCTAGAAGGGCGGTTTACTGAGGCAGTAGATTGGGCGCGACGGGCGATGCTGGTAGATGACAGTGCATCAGGTGCTTTGGTGCAGGCGTTCCTATGTACGGGCGATAACCGCAGGGCGCGGGATGAATTAATTCGTCTTTTAGTTCAACGCCATGCAGAAAAGGGGCATGACCGCTATCATATCCGCTTGTTGTGGGGCGATTACCATCTTGCCTGCGCCCGTCAAGCTGCCGGGATGCCTGCTGTTGACGATGAATTCGAGTTAGAATTTCCGCCACCGAATTGCATAGCTAATCCCACTGCTACCCGCTATGCCTTAGCACGGGCCCGTCGCGGTTATCGTGCTGCTTTAAAAGTCGGTAGCTGGATTGATGAAAAGCTGCAATGCAGCCGGAGACAAAAAGAGATTTCCGATCGATTAGCGCGAGTTGAGGCGATCGAACGCAAGTTATAAATATGAATCAAAATGTCAAGTTATAATCTCACAGATAATCAGAAAAACATCATTACCTGGATAGTTAAAGAAATTCGCAACCAAACCTTACATGAAAGATTTTTGGTTGCTTATGTTTGGGGATCGGGTCTTGAGATTATAGATTATGAAAATTATCCAGGTCGATTGCCTAGACCCCAAATTACCCAAATAGAATTACAGGCCTTACAGAAGGCTCAATTAATTCTATTTGAACCCTTAGACAGAGAAGATGATTATCAATGTGCTGTTCTAAAAAAAGCATACGAGGCTGTTGATTCAAATTTTGGTATTAATATTGACACCAAACTATTGTCACATAACACCATAACTGGACAAGGTGAGCATATTGTAATTTTGATGACAACTGGCTCCGGCAACAAATATCGTACTTTAGAACAAGCCGTGCGACGAGTTTTTGAGTGTCCTCCCTATTACTTTGAAGTACGATCGACCTCGGATTACACCTATAAACCCGATCGGCTTGAAAATATCCGCGAACACATCCAACGGGCGCATGGTTTTGTCGTAGAAATTAGCGAACTAAACCCAAATATCATGTTTGAATTAGGTGCGGTTGCAATCTCAGATCGAAATCGCCCGATTTTGCCTTTACGCAGTCAAGCTGCAACAGCAGAAGTAATTGCCAGTTTTAGCAGTCAAATTCATATAACCTATAGTTCTTTAAATCGATCTGTAGAACAGTTAGCCTCTGAAATTCACCATGCCTTTGAACGAGATGGACGCATTGTGCATGAAGGTATTAATACTCTCATATCTCACCGCCAAAAACGCTATCTTTCCCGCACTTTATTAGAAAATTTACCCCGTACCCGCTTAGATGCCGATGAAATTAGCAATTTATTACAACACTACACAACCGTAGAAGATTTATTAGCAGCAGAACCAACAGCAGTATCTCGCGCTACTCGGTTACAGGAATACGTTATTGTAGCACTCCAAGGCGCAATAGCAGACACCCAAAATCAAAATTTTTCCTGTCAACCGTTACTAGCTAAACCTGAAGTCAACAAACAATCTATTGCAGAACAGAAAACCGAAAATTTACAAATAGAGTCAATTTTGGTGCAGTCGCCTGTTGTTAGCATTCCATTACCAGAACCAAACCAAATGAACCCAGAAATATTTTTAGAACCAAGGGATGTCACGCCTTTAATTAAAGCACTGATTCCAGTCTTTACTAGAGTCAATGAAGCAAATAAGCGCCACAATCTTTTGGCAAATACCAACATTGACTCAGCATTTATTAGCAACTTGAGACTTGACGAAAATCCCTTTGATTTTACTCAAGCTTTAGTTGCTGCATTCAGATCTTATAAGATTTCTATCTACAACGATTATCATCCCCAGACCAATTTACTCGCACACCTGGTTGATTTAGCTAAATCTTATGGGTTATCTGACCAAGATTTAAAACTATTCAACCGCCTCATCACCCAAGGTGAGGAAAATTTTAAAGCTTTAATTGCGCGAAATGCTGTTGGCAGAATTGAATCTCCCCAAGGCACAGGTATCGGTACGGGAGTGCTAGTAGCTCAAAATTTATTACTAACCTGCTATCATATCTTTACCAAAACTAGAGTCGAAAAAGCTTGGGTAAGATTTGGCTATAAATCCGACAGCTACGGCACAGAAGATACCTATGAATTAGACCTAAATTTTGTTGAACACCATCCTCATCTTGATTTTGCCTTAATTTGCTTGCGATCGACTCCTTCGCTACAACCAATTCGCCCAGTTAATGCTATCTTAGATAGCGGACAAAAAATTCGCTTAATTCACCATCCCCAGGGTAAACCTGTAGAGATATCTGGTTTAGGTGAGATTGTCCAAGTAGGGCAAGAATACATCGATCATCATCTGAATACAGATGCAGGTTCTTCCGGCGCACCAATATTTAACGATGCTTGGCAGTTCGTAGCTATCCACCGAGGCAATCCCGGTATCGATCGCCCTACAAAAGGTACAATGGAAGGCAAACCTATATCAGCAATCTGGAATCAAATTGCAAATCATCTTTAACTTAACTAAATCAGGAGAATAAAACTGTGGGATTATTTCAAAAAGTAGGAGATAAATTTAGTCACGAAGCTATGAAATACAAAATAGTCTTTCTACCAGAATATCGAGTTGATGTGACTTACGATCCGACTCCGATTAAAGCTGGGGAAGCTTACTGTCGCATCTGGTTAGCAGATGTAAATTTAAAAAAAGATGTAGAGTGGTTTAAAACAAGATATCCAGTCGTTCATGCTGCTGTACGCTTTCGTCACGGTAATGAAGTTGTCACGATTCCCTACCTCGCTAAACCCGGTCATTTAAGAAGTTTAGGTACTGGGGATGTGGGTACAGTTATTCAGTCCAATTATCCGATTACCCCTCTGTTTCCCTTCAATCAAGGGTTGGTAGAGTTACAAGCATGTTTGTTCAGCATGGTATCAGACGATCCAGTTGCCAAATTGATCAAAGTAATGGGACGTTTTTCCGAATTACTGCCCGTACCCGAACTTTCCTCAGTGGTGAAGCTAGCAGAACCAGTTTATCAAGGTATTGAAGAATTGTTAGATATTGGCGATCGGCAACTAGAATTAGTCTACCAGCAAGCATTTACTGATGCTACAGGCGGTGGCAGTAATGTACTGAAAGCAGGTTATTTTGCGGTTATTCTGGCAGAGGAACACCAGTTTAATAGCGATAACCTCTGCGTAGTTGATGACTGTTTGCAAGTGGGTTCCCCTGGAAATACAAGAATGTTTATACGCGATGGTAAACCCTTGACTGGTTACAGCTATATGTTGTTTCGTATCGAAAAACAAACTCAACAAGATTGGGAATCGCTAACTAAAATTAAAGAATTAGTGGATTTAGCTCAAGATGGTGTTAGTAACGGCAAATATGAAGAGGTAAAAGCTACCTTGATTCCTGCAATTAGAACTACCATTATGCGGAGTCCTGACATTGCTAAGAGCGATCGCAAACCAATGATAATCAAAATTGAGGAAACTCTTAAGGAAGAAGGTTTACAGTCGGCTAAAGGACAAAGGCGATCGCTCTATTCTATCATGCAGCGACCTCTGCCTAATATCGATGCAGGAACAGAAGCTGAGCTTGCATCTTTGGCAAGACTTTTTGCTGAATAGAGATAAGAACCGGCCGGGCGGGTTTATGAGATTGTCGGTTTTAGGCAATTATTATTGGTGAACCCGCCCCTACAGGAATTATATCTATTTAACCGAACCTAATATTACCACTACTTTGGGTATTTTTTATGTTAATACAATGTCATTTTTAAAATATTTTCAATCAGAAATTCTCAGGTTTACATTTTCACTAAAACAGCGGTTTGCGGTGGCAGTTGGATCGGAAAATCGAGCCTCGCTGCCAATTTATACCGCTGAAAATACAGGCATTCGCGGCGTCTGGATACCCAGTACAGACTGCAAAGTTCTCACTTCAAAACATCGAATTGCTGAGGCAATGGACTTCCTCGCCGACACGGGATTTAATACAGTATTTCCTGTAGTTTGGAACCGGGGTTATACGGCTTATCCTTCTCAAATTATGCGCGAACAATTTGGGGTTGAAATTGACGCGCGCTATCAAGGCCGCGACCCCTTAGCAGAATTAATTGTTGAGGCTAATAGAGTTTGTTTAAAAGTTATTCCTTGGTTTGAATACGGATTTGTGAGTTCTTATAATCTCAACGGCGGTCATTTGCTGGCGAAGAAACCGGAATGGGCGGCGCGCGATTGTAATGGTAATTTACTTAAGAAAAATAAGTTTGAATGGATGAATTCTCTTGACCCGGAAGTGCAAGATTTTTTGCTGGGGTTGATGCTGGAAGTTGCCAGAAATTATCCAGTCAATGGCGTTCAAGGAGACGATCGCATTGCGCTACCCTGTGAAGGCGGCTACGATGAAAAAACGGTTAAACGCTACCGCCAAGAGTGCGGGAGAGAAGCGCCACATAATTGTAGAGAGCAACATTGGCTGCACTGGCGCGCTGATATAATTACTGAGTTTGTGGCTCGATTGCATCGAGAATTGAAAGCGATTAATCCCGATTTGTTGCTGTCAATGTCGCCGAGTCCCTATGACTGGGGATTCGTAGAATATTTGCAAGATTCTCAAGCTTGGGTTGACAAAAAGTTGGTTGATATGCTTCACCCGCAGTTTTATCGCCGCGATTTTAACGGTTACAAACAATTGCTCGATCGACTGATCGATCGACAACTTACCTGCGAGCAAGTGTCCTGTGTGTCTCCCGGTATCCTGTTGGCGAATCGAGGGAGCAATTATAGCATGAATCCGGAGCTGTTGTTGCAAGTAATTGCTTGCAACCGTTCTCGCGGCGTTCCAGGAGAAGTGCTGTTTTTTTACGAAGGTTTGCGGGATAACGATAATGCTTTGGCTGAGGCTTTGAAAAATGGGCCCTACGGTTGAGACTCTCCCGGAATCGGGCTGTTTCCGGTTTGTTGCGTTCAACGGAGTCGATATTTGAAGCCAACTTGGTATAAAATTATATAGCGCAGACCAAGTCTAGCAAACAGTGCATCAATGCCAAGCAGCAAGCGTTACTAATTGTTAAGCCGATCGCCCAAAAAACAGATAGTCAATCATTGCGGAGTTTTCAACAGTTGACAGTTGACAGTTTGTAGGGGCGGTGCCCCCGTGCCCGCCCTCTTAACAGTTTAAGAGTGACCTCTACCCTTAAGTCCGAGTAGGGGAGTAATGAATAGTCTGATTTTAATTTTTCCATCCAAGACTTGGGGCTTTCACCCAATTCTTTCTGGTAAAAATAGTCTAATCGGAGATATTTTATAAGTGGTACAAGTTTTTTGATAAGTTGAGTTTTGTGGGTGCAGCCGTATTTTATTAAAGAAACCGAGTTAAATAAAGAGCAATCTCAAACGATCGCCAAAATATGAGGATAAATGAATGAACTCAGTAGCAACCCTCATCCAACAGCTACCAGAGCTCAGCGATGCTGAATTCAACCAAAAATATTTGAAACAAAAACAAGGGATGCACACCTTGGCGACAATATTGCCGCAAGTAGAACAGCAAAGCCAGGCTTTGCGCGCAATAAAATTAGCCCTAAAAGTAAATTTAAAACTCGGCTCGAAGCTAGCAGGAATGGTCAAGCCGGAGTTTCAACTAAAAACAGTAAGATTAATCGTAAAAATTAAAACTTCGCTGCCGCTCAAAATTCAACTGCTGGCACTAACAAGTTCCGATATGGCAATTCCAATGCTTGTCAAAACATTGAACCACAAAGACCGTGCCGTGAGCCTTCATTGCATTCGGGCGATCGGCAAAATTGGCTCTAGGGCGGCAGTAATTGAATTAGCGCGGGTGCTCGAATCTGCCGATTCCCAAGCGCAAGCTTGGGCCGCTTGGGCCCTAGGAGAAATTGACTCGAAACCAGCAGCCGCAGCACTGATCGAAGCCCTCAACCACAAAGCCGCCGGAGTGCGCGCCTGGGCGGTTTGGGCCTTGGGTAAAATTAACCCCAAAATAGCCGTCCCCACCACGATTAAAGCCCTGAAACATCAAGACTCAGAGGTGCGCTGGCGGGCCGCCGTAAACTGCGGGAAAATCGGGGTGGCTGAGGTAGTTCCGGGGCTGCTGAATGCCCTCAGAGACGACAATCACCTCGTCCGTGCTAGGGCGGCCGCGGCTTTGGGGAAAATTGGCGATCGCGACGCAGTACCCCGCTTAGTAGAATTGCTTCACGAACCCGACTCCTATGCCGTTTCTTTGAGGGCCGCCGAGGCCTTGGGACAAATCGGGACGGAAACGGCTGTGGCTGGGCTGCTGCAAGCCCTCAACCACGAGGACTCAGATGTGCGCGGCAGTGCAGTTTCTGCCTTGGGGGAAATCAGCAGCGAGGTGGCTGCGGTGGCGGTAATGCGATCGCTCTCGGATCGAGACATTTTCGTGCGCGGCAGGGCGGCTGTTGCACTCGGGAACATCAATATAGCCGGAGATGCTAACTTGCAAAAAATGGTGGCTGCGGGACTGGCGATCGCCCTAGGCGACAGCGAATCCTATGTGCGGTGGAGAGTTGCTGATGCTTTGGGGCAGATTGGGACAGACGAGGCTGTAGCAGGTTTGGTGCGACTGCTGGAAGACGAAACCTCTGGAGTGCGCCAAAAGGCTGTTAAATCCCTCGGTCAAATTGGCTCTCGTGCTGCTCTTTTGGCTCTGGAAGCAGCTTTAAAACGCCAATTTGCTGACGTTCGCGCCCTCGCCGCCCAATATTTGCCGGATGTCGGCGCTGAGGTAAAAACAGTTTATTTTGAGCAGGAATCTGCTACGGATGTCTCGGGTGAAAAACTGTCGCAAATCCAGATTGCTTCGGAAGCAGAAGCCACTGAATATATTATCGATCGCCCTGCGGGCCGGAATCTCCAATACTTAATCTCGATCGGCACTCCGGGCGTACCAGATCCCAAAACTTTTCACAAAGTCCCTAACCGATTGCGGTTAGAATTTAACGACCTCGAAACCCCCGTTGACGACCCCGATCGCGTCTTGGCTACAATTGATGACGTACTCCAAATTATTGACTTCGCCCGCCAAATATCGGCGCACCCCGGCAAATTGCTCGTCTGCTGTCAAAGTGGCATCAGCCGTTCAACAGCAGCAGCTTTGACTGTGTGTGCTGCCCTGTTGGGCCGGGGCAAAGAACAAGAAGCTTGGGCCGTGGTGCTTGCCGCCAGAGCCCAAGCCAGGCCGAATCGCTGGATTGTGCAATTGGCCGATGAAGCTTTGGGTAGAAATGGGAAGTTATCCGATTTTAGATTTTAGATTTCCACCGCTGCGATCGCGTCGAACGATTTTAGATTTGCGAATAACTTATTTTCTAAGAGTTTGAAGCTTGCTTAGAGTTGCATTATTTTTTTGAACTGGTATTAATAGGAGCGATCGAATTGACCGTCGCCACAGAGAGAGCTCGCAATTGCAACAGTTAACCCGTAGAAACCCGGTTTCTTTTCGTAAGCTCTAAAGTTATACTCGATTTACACGACTTGCGGGGCTGCGATGCCAAAAGTCGATCGCCAGGGTGCAGAAGCGCGATCGGCTGCCGCATTTGTGACATTCTGTGCTATGTATTAGTCGGATACGCAACAAAAACTGTCAAGCAATCGTCGCATTGCTGGTAGCAACACCCCAAAGCTGAGGAATCGGGTGCATTGTCAAGAGACAATATCAGCTTTGGGCTACTCACAGGCAAAACGCATCAGACAGAATTTTCTGCCTGTAAAAATTCATGTGGCAATAATTCACTGCCGGGATAAATCTTTCTTTTTTTGCCTGCTGGAGACTTTTACCAGTCGAAAAAGTAATTTGGCAACAGCCATCAACAGCCTAATTATCTATTAGACATCAACCGAATTTAAGCTTCTGCCCTGACTCGACAAGAGTTTCAGATACTTTTTCGCAGATGTCTACAGGAAAACACACAAGCTTTTCCCTTTGGAGAACTTACGAGCGTGGTAAATTTTCACAGAATACAGCGGTTGCATATGTCAAAAACAAATTTGCTCAAAAAAACACGCAACGAAGTAGGTTTATCGGTTGGTGCTTGGCAACGCAAGGGCGAGGCAAATCCAGATTTGCAACCATTGAGCCAGCAGGAAAAAGCTGTATTACCGCAAACAAATAACCCCGAAAATAGCAATTTAGGTAAACGGATGTGGCCCTTTATTTCCGCACAATTTGCTTCTGTAGAAACCGAACCCAAACAATCATCGCTCCACAATCTGGCAAAACAACCCTCCTTGAAACTTACCAAAAACTTGTCTTTTAAGCTTGGCTGTCTGCCCATAGACAAAAAAATCAGTGGCGGGTATTTGCTAGCAATAGGAATCGGATTTGTTGGCTCGCTGAGCGGACTTACAATCGCTGAATACCACCAAGAAAAAGGATTGAGGCAACTCAATGATGCTCACATACAAGCACAATTGATCGGTAACTTTAAAGATGCAGCACTGGCGGCACAATTGCAGGGAGCACAGCTAGATTCTTTTGTAGACAATTCCCCTAAGTTGGAACTGCAAAAACAGCAGTTTATCAACAGTATTGTTAAGGCCAAAAACCTGCGGTTGCGTATCGAAAAATTTGCCGAAAGCCAACCAGCTTGGCTCGCAGCCAAGCCGGAAGCTCTCAAAACTTTACTCCAAGATTGCACGGAAAATTTAGAATCCTACGCCGATACTCTCAACTCAACTTTGCTGCAAGTCCAGCAATCGCAACTGTCGCCTCGGAAGATAGAGTCGATCCGAAAATTGTTGGCCACAGAAAGCGGAGAAGGTGCAAAACAGCTTGAGGGACACCTTCAGGAATTGAGCAAAATCCTCGATATTGCCCAGCAGCAAGAGCGCCAAGGCGGTGCAGTGATGCAGGCTGCCCAAGGAATCGAAAAGGGCATAATTATGATTAGTATGCTGCTGTCGGTAGGGCTGGCTGGAATAGTGGCCTGCCGCACCAGTAGGGCGATCGCCAAACCAGTCGTCAGCGTCACTCAGGTGGCTCAACAAGTCGCCGCCGAGTCGAATTTTGATTTGCGAGCCCCCGTCAGCGGACAAGACGAAATAAGCTCGTTAGCTGTATCTCTCAATCACCTGATCGAGCGAGTTTCCGAACATACAAAAGAATTGGCACAAGCTAAGGAAGATGCTTTAGTGGCTACCACTGCTAAAAGCCACTTTTTAGCCAATATGAGTCACGAGTTGCGGACGCCTTTAAATGCGATTATCGGCTACAGTCAACTACTTTTAGAAGATGCCAGAGATTCCGGGTACAAAGATTTTGTTACCGACTTAGACAAGATTCAGAATGCAGGCACGCACCTGCTATCTTTGGTTAACGACATCCTCGATTTGTCAAAAATTCAAACGGGGGGAATGAACCTCGACATCGAAGAGTTTGACATCGAATCCCTGCTCGATCACATATCAATGGCGGTAAAATTGTCTTTACAACAGAATGGCAATGTTTTAGAAATAGAGTGTGACAGTCAAACTGTTGGCACCATGCACGCAGATTTAGCAAAAGTGCGAAAAGTTCTGCTGCACCTGCTGAACAATGCTGCTAAGTTCACCAAAAATGGGATAGTGAAAGTCAGCGTCAGCCGTGTTGAGGGAACCGGAGAATCGAATGTAGCGCATCTGTCGGGTGTTGAAAATTTAATGGTTGCGGGCGAGGCGAAATCGAGTTTAATTGCTTGTCCAGTTGCGAATGTTCAAGCATCGGATTGGATTTGCTTTCGAGTTAAAGATACCGGCATTGGAATGTCTCCCCAACAACAGCAAAAATTGTTTGAAGCCTTCGCGCAAGCTGATTCTTCGGCGGCGCGCCAGTACGGTGGCACTGGATTGGGGCTGACAATTAGCCGCCACTACTGTCAGATGATGGGCGGCGAGATTTTGGTCGAAAGCGAGGAGGGCAAAGGGTCTATTTTCACTGTACGCATACCAGCAGGAAATAGTTAATACACACATATAGCCTTTCTCAAAAAGATGAGGTACTCATGGGGATAGGGCATTGGGCAAAGAGGGGAAAGAGGGCATAGGGCATCGGGCATCGGGCATCGGCATACCTCACTTTTTTGAGAACCGTTATAGGTAGGGTGCGAAGCGAACATAAAAACAGGAAAGAATCAAGTTCTTGGGCACCCTACCAGTTAAACGCATAGCGGTTCTCATAAAGATGAGGTATGCCAAATTCTGCTACGATCGGATTGAGATTACACACTGCGGGCGAGCATCTTTACCGAAGAGAAACCTCACAAACCTTATAGGAACTATCGATTACCCCTTACCAGATATATAGCATCTATCAGATAGGTTCGCGGACGTTTTTGGGCTTGGGCACTCTTTGTTTAAGCGGTTATATAAGCTGTCAGTCACACCTCATCTTTCTGATAAATGCTATACCTCATCTTTCCCTCGAAAGGCTACATACAGCGGTTCTCAAGCGTAGTGAGGTATGCCCTATGCCCTATGCCCTATGCCCTATGCCCTATGCCCTATGCCCTATACCCTATGCCCTATGCCCTATGCCCTATGCCCTATCCCCATGAGTACCTCATCTTTTTGAGAAAGGCTATATATAACTTCTGAAAGCTCGATCAAAGGTCAAATATTGAAGTGACTTTTGTATCAACATATTTCATGTCACCAGTAGTTCCTCCAGCAAAATGAAGGAAATAGTTATTGAAAAATGCTGTTGTTACACATTTAGAAATTAGTGAAGCCTTAGGATTTAAACCAATTTTTTGTAATCCCTTTTGTACTACGTTGTCTCTCGAACTTAGAAAGGGGTACAGAAATTGCTGGATTAACGGCCAAGGCATATTAAATTTTGGAGAAATCCAGCACTCAATATGGCGCATCAATATCTCATAGCTCAATGGGCGCATTTCATAGTTCCATTCTCCCGAACCTTTGTCTTCATAGGAGTGATAAACATACTCCAGCAATTCTCTATGATAACGAGGAGAAAGCACCATAACTCCGGCTTGTACAACGGATTGAAATTCTGCATCTATCCCAAAACTTTTGTAAAAAGCTGTAGGAGAAAGGTTGTCTATGTATTCGATACCATTCTTAGACCAAAAATCATAAAGTCTTTTCAGGCAAATCTCGTGATCTGCTCTACTAGGAGTTGCATAATCATCTACTGCCCCAATCTTCTCTAGTGGAACTCCCTCGGTAATATCGGGACTGTTTGGGTTAATCAATATATCAGCATCGACCCAAACAACTCGATCGTATTTTTGAAGACTGGGTTCTGACAAAATTAAGCACTTTTGCCATGATGGATTTCTAGACTGAGCCTTGGACGAATTATCTAACGGTTGTGTCAAAACAACAACTTCAAATTGATATTTTTCAGCATAGTGCTGCCATAGAGACCTACAATGTTTCTCGAACATGAGTTCATAGTTCTTGCCTATTGCTAGCGTAACAAGTGCCTTTGCCACTCTATACTCTCCTTAGTTTATTCATCAGAAAAAGGGGTAGAAATCTCGTGCTTTGAGCATCGGCTTTACATTCCCCTTTCGGGGTGGAGGGGTATGGTTGCCCCTCCATGGAGATATGGTTGTCTCCAATCTCTTTCGAGTAAAGTTAGCTTGTCGGTCAATGTTAAAAGGGCTTTTTAGGCTAGCAGCACTGTCCCAGTGACCTTAGAACTGTTTAACTACTAGCGACAGAGCAAGGAACTAGCAACGCATTCTCTTGGTGTCGTGACTCTTTTAACGTAGTCAGTTAAGACTTAGGCCCGTCAGAACGGCTTGTTAGATTTCTCCTTCAAGCCTCACGCCTTTAGGCTGAGGTTCCTGACTGAAGATTTACCTTTAAATCTTTAACGGGGAAATCTCCCACACACATCTGATTCAACCCCAAAATGCCGCATATGGTTTGTCCTGTCAAGTTCTACTATAAAAAATTATCCAAATTTTTCAGTATCTGCGATTGGTAGTGTATAACGCAATACGCTTCGCTTAGGTGTTGTCGGAAGAGACAAACGCTCTTCTGCGATCGCTTCGGTAAAGGCTAGGAAAAGAATCCCATGGTCTATTTTTAACATCGTTTTGACTGCATGACGGTCTTAACCCAAGCGTATTGGTGTATCGCGAGCGTCAATGATTTGTGCAAGTATTTAGGGGGGTGTCGCAGGATCTGAAATACCGATCGCAGCGGGATTGCCACTACAAACATTACAGGATTTTTGACTGCTGGCTATAGGATCATTTATAGTTCTGGATTACTGAATTTTTTCTGGTTGTCGATCGCCCCTATGGCTAGTAAGGGCCAAAAAATGCCCTATAAATTGCTACCCATTCATCATCGCCATCTCTCCCTCAAGGTAATATTTAATACCAGTGCAGTGGATTCTCAATTCCCGAGCGATCGCGAATGGTGCGATCGATAGCTACTACATCAGAAGGCAGCCAACACTGACTGAGAGCTAGTACCTAGGTGGCGAATAAATAGACAGAGTGGTACATTTGTAGACAAGTCTCAGATGTACCATTTTGTTCAAGCCACATGAATTCGCTATGAATTCGCTAAAAAGCTTGGATTGTCAGTAAAAACACTCCAGGATTGGGATGTTGCAGGGAAGCTACCGGCCAAACGCACTCTGTCGGGGTATCGCTTCTACTCATATGGAAGACGACTGACAAGCCCGTACAAGATATGTCAGACTTAAGCAAAGAAATACAGTGTTGAGGTCGAACAATGCTTTTATCCATCAAAACAAAGTTAAAGCTAAACAAGAGTCAAGCAACAGTTATGAGCAAACACGCTGGCATAGCTCGGTTTACTTATAACTGGGGATTGGCTACTTGGAGCAATCTTTATCAAGATGGACTAAAGCCAAACAAATACCTGCTCAAAAAATTCTTCAACAATCATGTGAAGCCCGAGTTTACGTGGATCAAAGAAGCGGGAATTTGCCAAAAGATAACTCAATATGCTTTTGACAATCTTGGAGACTCCTTCTCTCGGTTTTTCTCAAAAAAAGCCGGATATCCTAGATTCAAAAAGAAGGGACATCACGACTCGTTCACGATTGATGCAGGTGGTAAACCTATCCCCGTGGGCGGGACATCCATCAAGCTACCGACAATCGGTTGGGTAAAAACCCACGAAGGACTGCCCCATACGACTTGCAAGTCAATTACTATATCACGCACTGCCGACAGTTGGTTTATCGCTTTTGCGATGCGTGCAAGAACATGAACCAACGATCAAAAGTCATGACGTTGTAGGAGTTGATTTGGGAGTAAAAGAGTTGGCGATGCTTTCAAATGGCGTAGTATTCCCGAACCCAAAACACTACAAAGCGCATCTCGCAAAACTCAAGAGATTGTCAAGAATTCTTACCAGGAAGGTAAAAGGCTCTAGCAATAGATTTAAGGCGAAACAAAGGCTAGCAAAGCATCACGCAAAAATAGCAAATCTCCGAAAAAACACCTTGCATCAAATCACTACTTACTTATGCAAAAACCACGCAACAATAGTAGTAGAGGACTTGAATGTTGGGGGAATGCTAAAGAATCACAAACTAGCTCAGGTAATAGCCGACTGTGGATTCCATGAATTCAAATGCCAGTTAGAGTATAAAGCTAAAAAGTTTGGTTGTGAAGTGATGGTTGCCGACCGCTGGTTTCCATCAAGCAAGACCTGTTCAAATTGTGGGCATATCCAAGATATGCCACTAAAAGAAAGGGTTTACAATTGCGAAAGTTGTGGTCATTCGATGGACAGGGATTTGAATGCAGCGATAAATTTGTCGCGGTTGGCTTTCACGGTGAAAGCTGACTGAGGGATAACCGCTCCCATGCTCCCGATGAAGTAAGAAACAAATGTCTAGACTTGTCTAGTATTTGTATAGCAGATTACTACCCGCTGAGGTGGTTGAGAGCTTTGGGTTTACAAGTCGAAATTCTGGTACCTTGGGACTTGCAAGAGAAAATGGCTGTAGAAATCCAAAATACTGGCAACTTATACCTATAGTCTTTTGCCCGATAATAATTAAAGCTATTGTGGAAAACTTGCATATTTCTGTGGAAAACCCCCTTTTTCCTGTGGAAAACCACAACTAAATGAAGTGCGAGTGCTCTCACCAGATTGATAGGATTTGAAAAATTGGAGGAATTGCGATCGCCTTTCCTCGCCTTCCTCCTTGATCCCTCAACCTGCTTTTTGCTGGAAATACAGCCGAAATCTTTCTTGCTTCATCCTTACCTTTTGCTGATTCCTTCTTCTCTCTCTTGCGCCTCGTAGCTAATTTGGTCGGAATGGTAAGCCGGCGGCTCAACGTGAATTAAGATGCGTACAGGGCTGAAACGTTCTTCCAAACGGGCTTCAACTTCTTCTGTAATCCGGTGAGCAGTTTCTACATCGACAGCATTGACAATCATGTGCATATCAATAAACACTTGACGCCCGATCAGCCCGCGAGAGGCGATCGAGTGACAGTTAACAACTCCGGGCACATCCATGGCAATTGCTTGGATGACTTCCGGTGCGATCGCCATTTCATCCACCAACCAAGGCAAATTTTCCGTTAAAACTTTCCAACCGCTGCTAAATACCAAAAGAGCGACAGGAAAAGACAAAAACACGTCCAGGGATTGCAATTGAGGTATGTTTAAAATCTGACCTTGCCAAACACCGATCAACCCGCCGATGACCATAATTGTCACCCAAACATCGCTCATCGTGTGCTGGGCGTCAGCCACCAAAATCGCGCTACCGAGACGTTTGCCAACTCTGCGCTCGTAAAAAGTGACAAAAATATTAATCCCCAGTACCAGCAGCAAAATCCACAGTTCATTTGGGGATATTTTGACAGCTTTACCGCCGTGTAGCAGCCTTTCGACAGCACCGCTGAGAATTTCAAAACAGGCAATTCCCAGAAAAACAGCAATTCCCAGAGCTCCGAGAGCGTCAAATTTCTGGTGTCCGTAGGGATGATCGCGATCGGGTTGCGGATTGGCATAATGATTAGTTACCAATCCTAAAATATTATTAGCACTGTCCGTGACGCTGTGCAAGGCATCTGCCAGCAAACTCAGGGAACCAGTCAGCCATCCCACGCCTGCTTTAATTGCCATCACTAGCAAGTTTAACAATAAGGTAATGATTAAAACCTTGCGGACTTCGGAACGGTTATCGGCAACCATAGAATCTCCTCTATCAGCGATCGAGTTTTCTGGCTTCTAGTTTAAAGCGTATCAAGTGACCAAAGGTTAAAAGTATTACAGAATCTAGCTTGCAACTAGATTTATATTCATTAATTTAGCCAAGCTTGTTGAGAGAAGTTTTAATTAATAACATTCTCGCAGTCCAATTAAGCTGGAACGTACTTCTTTTGGGTTACTATATTTTTTAGCATTAACGATTGTATATTAAATTTCATTGCCCATGTCTCTTTCTCCGCTGACACTGAATTTAGTTGAGGGTTCTGTCTCGTTTAGCTTTTCCCCCGAAGCTGCGCGGGATTTGCAAAGTGCGATCGCCACTTTGATGGACAGCTTGAAAGCCGTAGCAGCCAAAACCGCTGGTGGCAAAGCTTCTCCCCAAAAACCGATGGAATATCGGTATGCAGGGGATGTATTTTTGGAGGTTTTCTGCAACCCGAATATCTGGGCGACTCCTTTTGCTGCGAAAGTGCTGATTACGGTTAGGGACGATCGCCTGCGCGTCACCACCGAAGCCGAATTGAGCCGCCTGCGCGACGATCTCGCTCAGTATATCGAACAAGTCGGTTGAGATGCTTCAAGTTGAAACCCGTTTGTCGATCGAGGTTGAATTCCTGATAAATTAGCAGGTGAGTGTCAAAGCTTAGGCTCGCGAATTAAATAATTTACACATATTTGTGGGATGGGCGTCCCGCCCGTCCAGAAAAGACGGGCGGGACGCCCATCCCACAAGAACAATAAAAATTGTAAGTTATTTAATTCTCATTCCTTAGTAGGGTGCGTCAGCTACTTTTATTTATCGTTAATTGACAAGCTATAAGCTGACGCACCCTACCACTAGAAACTGTAGGGTGCGTCAGCTATGGTTATTTCATCTTTAATTAAAAATATATAAGCTGACGCACCCTACGACTAAACTCAGAGGGCTAAAGCCCAACAACGTACCCGATCATTCTACGACTTTTTTTCCAAGGGATAGCTATCAGCAGGCGAAGCCGACCATTCCCACATTGAACCTGGATAATTCTTAGCATTAAATCCGAAATTTGTCAAGACAGAAGTCAACCACGCAGACCTAATTCCGCCACTACAATAAGTGACAATCTCAGTTGACAGCGAAACTTCTTTCTGCTGCAAGATTTCGACAATTTCCCCGCGAGAGAGGAGTTGTCCCTGCTTGTCCATCAACTGTTTGTAATAAAGGTGAATTGCCCCGGGAATGTGGCCCCCGCGAGTTTCTCCGTAAGGTGTTTTACCTGCATATTCTCGCGGCTCTCGGGCGTCAATAACTGCTAAATTATCATTGCCTAAAATAGCTTTTAAATCATCCCGATTGATTTCCCAAGTCGAGCGGCGAGATACGATAAAATCTCCGGGCTGAGGTGGATTATTTGCACCTGTTACATGAGAAATTCCAGCTTTGACTAAAGCTCGATATCCTCCACCTACAAAAACAGCTTTTTCGTGTCCCAAAGTTCGCAGCATCCAAACAATCCGCCCGTCTTCGCCCCATCCTTTCACGGAATCGGCGATCGCGATTACAGGTTGGTCTTGACAAATTCCCAGTGCTTGCAGTTTTTCTGTTAAGATTGTGTCATCTTCGAGAATTTTGCCTTTGTGCGGAAAGTGCGATCGCGAAAATTCCTGCCAAGTTACGGGAATAGCTGGCGGGAGACGGCAAAACCACTTTAAAATAGGTTGGCGAGCATCGAGCAAGGTAGCTCCTCTTTCCAGCAATTGCTTGGCTAAATCTGCACCTACAATCCAATTATCGGACAAATTACACATCAATTAGAGATGGTTTATTGAGCAACTTTTGCTGTATTAGCACCGCAGGCTACAACCCCTTTAGTATCCATTGTTGGCTTAGCTGGTTTAATCTTGCCAGAAGCAACATTTAGACATAAGATTGTTTGGGTCTTATTTCCTGCCAAAAAGACTCCACCCACAAAACTTTTGAGATTAGATTGATTCGACACTGCATAATTAAATACAGCTTTGTTTGCTGTATCAATTGAATATTTGTAATTAGCTGTGTCAGCTTTAATGCCGAGAGCTAGATTAGAAACAGAACTTGTAAAACCCGTATTGTTGCGATAGTAGTCTTGCTGAGCTTTATTCATTTCTACCACATATTGTTTGGCTGCTGATTCTTGAGTTTTAAGGGTTGGCGACAACTGAGCATGAGCCACTGTAGGAAACAAAACTGGTAGAATTAGAGTTGCGATCGCAATTTTTATCTGCTGGTTACGAGAGCTATAAATCATGTTTTTACCATTCCTTACTTAAAAATTGAATGGCGGTAGGACACCGCACGGCCGTGTCTTTACATATAGCCTTTCTCAAAAAGATGAGGTATGACTGACAGCTTATATAACCACTCAATTAAGAGGGCTTAAGCCCAACTACATACCTTATCTTTCTGATAACCGCTATATGTGCGGCTTTGCCTACATATTTCACGTCAAATTCATCGATCGACCTACTTAGCCAAGGCGGTATTGTTCGCAAAAATGACTGATTAACTGAGCGGTTGAGTAACATACAATTAAACTAATTGTTTTGCTTGAAACTGTTTCAAATCTCCAGGAGCAACGGTACCGTGTTCGGTGATGATTCCCGAGATTAATGCAGCCGGAGTTACATCAAAAGCTGGATTGTAAAATTCTACTCCTTCAGGACAAATTCGCGTAGTTCCAACTTGATACATTTCAACTGAATCGCGTTCTTCAATGGGGATTTGGCTACCGTCGGAAAGTTCAAAATCAATTGTTGACAGAGGGGCGGCGACAAAGAAGGGGACGTTGTGAGCTTTGGCAACAATTGCTAAGCTGTAAGTGCCAATTTTATTGGCGGCGTCGCCGTTAGCAGCGATTCTGTCTGCACCAACAACTACTGCGTGAATCATGCCGAGTTTCATGCAGTGGGCGGCCATATTGTCGGCGATTAAGGTGACGGGAATTCCTTCTTGCACGCATTCCCAGGTGGTGAGTTTGGCGCCTTGGAGGCGGGGGCGAGTTTCGTCAGCAAAAACTCTGCCAAGTCTGCCTTCTCGCCAAGCCGAACGAAATACGCCTAAGGCTGTACCGTAGCCCGCTGTAGCTAATGCGCCGGCATTGCAGTGAGTTAGTAAGTTCAATTTTTCTGGTGTAGCCGGCAGAACTTCTAAACCTTTGTCGCCGATATCTTTACAAGTTTGTACGTCTTCTGCTTGAATGGTTTTAGCCATTTCTAACAAAGTTTTTTGTACTTGTTCGACGGAACCGCTAGTTTGATTTGCTGTTTTGAGCATTCGGGATATTGCCCAAAACAAATTAACTGCTGTGGGACGAGTCGATCGCAATAATTCACCAACTTGTTCTAGTTTAGCCAGAAATTCCGTGCGATCGCCCGTTTCGATTTCCCTCGCACCCAAATACATCCCGTAAGCTGCTGCTACCCCAATCGCCGGAGCACCTCGCACGATCATCGTTTTAATCGCCTCAGCCATATCTTGAGAGCTACTAATTTCGACTGTGCTATATTCTTTCGGCAGTTGGTTTTGGTCAATTAGCAGCACCCGGTTGTCGAGCCAGGTGATGGGGGAAACGGGGGATTTTTGAGCAGTCATCGATTTCAATGATGTGAGGGACAAGTTTCTATGATGCCATGAAGGCGGATATTTCTCTATCTTATTAGGCACGCACTGGATTTGCCAAAAATCAAAGTCATAGGATTGGAGATTTAAGATTGGTTACATCTTTACGACTATATGGCTACAGAATTAACAAAAATTATTGTTAAGGATGGATAGCCTCGATCGGCTGTTGCACATTTAAATTGTATATTTCAATTTTGATCGAAACTCCTCAAATCCTCTCCCCGAATCCCTCGAACATAGCAGACAATCTCTCCCTTGGCAGCTTACTTTCCCATATTGCGTTTCATGCGATCGAGTTCTTCCTCAGCTTCCCAGTTTTGAAACTTTTGTTCGAGATGGTCTGCCGCCTTAAAACTGTTAAAATTAGAACTCTGATTCCAACCCTTCGTATCCCAATTTTGCTCAGTTTTATCTGCTTTAGTCGTAGTTTTAGTTTTCACTTCTGCGGCTTTGGCGCGGACTTCTTTTCGGCGCAATTGAATTTGGCGGTACAATTCTTTGGCTTTTTCTATCCGTTCTTTGCAGCCTTGCATTTGTCCCCAGCGCTGATTTCCCTGACGCAGCAAAGCTGCTTGTCGCTCTTGGGCGGCTTGAGCTAGATCCAGCCTTTGAGCTGCTTTGGCTTTGTTGGCGCGATCGTTCCAGCGCTGAATTTCTTGGGCGGCGGACAGAATTTCTGCTTGCAGTGTTTTCTCTTGTTTCTGAATCTCTAGAATCAGTCGCAGGGTGTCTTCTTCTTGTTCCTTGAGTTGTTCTTCTATTGCCTGCAATTCCAGGTGGGGGTTGCTACGCAAAAATTCTTCTAATCGGGTTTCTAGAAAGCGGCTGACATCATCAAATATGCTCATTTTTTATGAATTCTGTGTTATTGGTTATTTGTTATTTGTTATTTGTTATTCGTTTTTAGCAGTTGAGATTCCCCAGCGATCGATTTATTAGCTACTAACAACTGACCCTTCGACTTCGCTCAGGGCAGCGCAACTGACAACTGACAACTGACAACTGACAACTGACAACTGTCAACTGTCAACTGACAACTGAAAATTTAAGAGGGCGGGCACGGGGGCGCCGCCCCTACCAACGGACAACTGTCAACTGTCAACTGACTGATTAGAACTTTTGTCCGACAAAAACCGATCGCACATCTCCACCCTTGCGGATAACTGCTTCTTGATTTTTGATTTCTGCCAGAGTCCAACCGCTAGCGCCGATGCTTTCGCCGACATAAATTCTGCGGGCTACACCGTCTACTTCAAACAAAGCAGCCGATCGATCGCCCAATTCCAAAATTCCCACTAGCGTCTGGGCGGAAGTCGGCGCGCCGGTAACAGCCGCTGCCGATTGCTGGGGCGCTGGCGCGGATTGCCCTGCTGCGGTTGCTGGTGCTGGTGCTGGTGCTGAATCAGTTTCGCGAGCCAAAATCTTTGGCTGCACAGACTCCGAGGGGGAAGCAGAAGCCGCGAGGGGAGCGCGATTGCCAGCGGCGGCGATCGCGCGACCCGAGGCAGAGGCTGACGGTGAAGGCGAACCTGCTGCGGTTTGAGAAGCTGCCGGAACCGCCACATTCACCTGAGTCGGAGCCGCCGGAGCCACAGTCACCTGAGCGGGGGGAGGGATGACTACGACTTGGGGTGCAGGTGCTCCCGGCGCGGCGGCGGCTTGTTCTAAGGCATTCGCGATGCGGTTGACTGCTGTCGAAAGACCTGCGGTTGCCGGTGGCGCGCCGGAAATTGAAATGCTCGGGAGTGTCCCTGGGGTTGCGGCTCCCGGAACTGCGGCAAGTTGCGAGTTAGCCTGAGGAGCTTTTTTTTGTTCGATCGCTACTAGCGATCGCTGCACGTATTCGACAAACTGGGTGTCTGGTGCGATTTTGCCACTTGCTGCCGGCGTCTGCGGGGTCGGGGCTGCGGGCAAGCGCACCAGTCCCGACCTGCTTGCCAGCCACAATCCCATGACTAGGAGCAGCGACCCACAGGCTGCTCCTAGCAGGATTCGGTCAAATGATTGTTTGGACTGTTTTTTGGTTGTTTCTAGGGCGACTTGGCGGGCGATCGCTGCTACCTGTTGTTCCCCGCCTCGCGGAGGTTCTGGCGCCAACTGCGACAAAACTATTTGAGGTACCGAGATGGATTTTAGCGCCACGAATTCTGCTGGTGGCACCTGCTCGGCTGGCAGTCCCTCGCTGCCGTCGAATGCTCGATCGACTCCTTCAAACAGTTCGTCCATCAACCGATCGGCGTAGGACTCTACTGCCACTGTTTCGGATGGCACTGTTTCGACGGTCGCCACCACGGCGATCGGATCGGACGCTGATTCCAAGGACATCTGTTTGGCGATTACTTTTTGAGGCATAGTTTTTTGTTGGCTCCCGCTCCTCGACAACTCTGAGATTCTCAACTTCAGATTTCTACAGGATACTTGTGATGTTGACCAATTCTTGGCTTAGAACAGGTTAATTGTAGCTCACCCATCACCATATTTTTAGTCCTGGGCCATTTGCTTTACCCGATCGACTTTTGTTTTACTTGTTTTTGCGCCTTTTTACCCGCAATCAACCGATACCAGGCCCCGCACTCTTTTTGTCGGTGCTCTCAAAATTTTCGACTCAAGTTCTGCCTCCGGTGATTCACTGTCCTTGTAGGGAAAAATTAAAATCAGACGATTCATTACTCCAATCCTCTTCCTTCTATAGCCTTTCGATCTCTCATATGAGGTACTTATGGGCAAACAGGGCAAACAGGGCAAACAGGGCAAACAGAGCATTGGCTTGCGCTGGGCATTGGCTTGCGCTGGGTATTGGCTTGCGCTGGGCATACCTCACTTTTTTGAGAACGGCTATAGGTAGAGTTCGCCCTCAACTGTCATCTTTCATCTTTCAACTGTCAACTGAATGAAACGACCGAGAGTTTGTCAGGTGTGTATTTGTAATATTGTCGCTCTTCGTCGCACCCTAGGACTACCGATATCGTCGATATATCGGTGAGAATCGTTATATGCGGAATTGAGAACTCGCAAAGTGTAGTAGCTTGATGTATCACCTCAGTACTCTTCATTTTTATATACAATGTCATCTAAAAAAGAAAACAGTGGATGTGGATGTACGAGCATTCCAATCTCATTAATCCTAATATTGTTAGGTGCCGCTTACTGGGGATTTAAACATCTAGATATTCTAGGTATTAGCAAATTTTTGGCCAACAATCAACAAAACGAGCAACAAAACGCTCATCTAAACACAAGCACTTCTAACAATCAACAACCAACTGCTGATAATTTGCCTCTAGCACCTGTCCAGCGCGCACCTCTTGGCAATACTCCTCTCGGACAAGCGACACCAACAACCAATCCACAAATTTCACCATTACCTGTAGCCTCAGCAACCCCCAAGCAATCGCCATCACCTCAAACCCCTTGGGAGAACAAGGAAATAAGGGGAATTTATTTAAGTCGCTATCAAGCGACTAATAATGCTAGCGAACAAACGATTCGCCAACGAGTTCGCTATTATCGCAGCCAAGGAATTAATACCATTATTCATGGAGTATGGGGGAATGGTTGTACGATGTACAACAGCGAGGTTATGCAGCAAACATTCGGATACAAAAGTTGTCCGAACCAATTTCAAGAGCGATGGTTGGATTGGTTGATTGATGAGGCGCATAAGCAGGGAATGCAAGTTCACGCCTATTTTGAGAAAGGGATTAAAATCGATAAAAATAGCCCGATTTTTGACTTGGCAATTGCTAAGCGATGGATTGTTCCTGGAGTCGATAAAACCTACGCCGGTATCGATCATTATGTACTAGATGTGGAGATTCCAGAGGTTGCTAATTTATTCAAAAGTATCTCAGTAGAGTTTGTCAAAAAGTATCCAACTATCGATGCAGTTCAGTGGGATGATTACTTAGGTTATCATGCTGACTTACCCGGAAAAGTCGATCGCACTTCTGGCTTGACTAATTTTGTGCGGCAAATGAAAGCTGACATGAAGCAAGCTAATCCCCGCGTTAGTTTCGACATTTGCCATCACAATCCTTATTGGGGAAAACGTTATTTTGCGGCGGATTGGGAAAATTGGGGTGCCGATCGAGTTTTCATTCAAATTTACAACGATGCTAATTTCAACCAAGAGCTAGATTATGCTAAAAGTTATGCGGGAGTTGCAATTTCTGACAAGCAATTTAATCGCTTAAAAGAACTGATTAACAACCCGCAAATTAAGAGTATTTTAGTGTTTCCCTCCTCGGGAAAACCGGAAGAAACTGCTGCATCTTTAGTGCGAACTCAACAAAATACTCCGACACCTTCACCTTCCCCATTAGTACGTTCCTTACCAAATGCTCCCATACCTTCACCGAATAGCAGGGGTTTGAAGCCCCTGCCTTCAGGCGGATTGTGATAAGAACGGAGTTTAAATCTCGGTTCTTATCACTTCGCTGTCAACTGTCAACTGTCAACTGTCAACTGTTTAACTTCACCCTAACTCATTCTTTCTGCCAATTCCAACCACCTTTCAGTCGCGCTATCAATTTCCTGCGTCAATTGAGCCAAACGATCCGATAACTTCTTCACCTCCGCAAACCCGCTCGGAGCATTGTTGGACAAAATCTTCTCAATCTCTTGTTTCTCAGCTTCCAGCTTCGGAATTTTCGTCTCTAACTGCTCGTATTCCCGCTTATCATTGAAGGAAACTTTGGTTGATTTTGAAGTAGAAACTTTGGCTGGTGAATTGTTAGATTCAGCGGTGCGTGTAAGTTTTTCTTTGTCTTTTTGTCCTTTGAGTTCCTTGGCTTCTTCGGCTTTCTTGTAGTCCAAATACACTGAGTAATTGCCGGGATACAAGCGCAAATTGCCGCCCGGTTCCAAGGCGAACACCATGTCGATCGTCCGATCGAGAAAATAGCGATCGTGCGATACTACGATTACGCAGCCGTTAAAGTCTTCGAGATAATCCTCCAAAACCGCCAGAGTCTGTACGTCCAAATCGTTTGTGGGTTCGTCGAGAATCAGCAGGTTGGGCGCACTCATCAGCACTTTCAGCAGAAATAACCTGCGCTTTTCGCCGCCTGAAAGCTTGTTAATGGGTGCATACTGTTGGTTGGGCGGAAACAGAAACTTTTCCAGCATTTGAGAAGCGGTAATGATTTCCCCATCCGCCGTTTGCACCAATTCCGCTACACTTTTGAGATATTCAATCACCCGCTGGTCTTCATTCGGTGTCAAATCTTCTGAATGCTGGTCAAAATAACCGATATGAATGGTTGTGCCAATTTCCACAGTACCAGAATCCGGCTGAATGCGTCCGGTAATGATATCCATCAGCGTCGATTTACCGGCGCCGTTGCAGCCAATAATGCCAATCCGGTCTTCGGGAGTGAAATTGTAGGTAAAATCTTTGATTAAAGTGCGATCGCCATAGGCTTTACGAATATTCAACAACTCAATGACTTTCTTGCCAATTCGGCGGCCCGCTGTAGCAATCTCGACTTTGCCATTGGCTGTTTTGAACTCCTCTGCGCGCATATCTTTAATGCGATCGATCCGGGCTTTTTGCTTCGTACTTCTAGCTTTCGGCCCCTTCTTGAGCCATTCCAACTCGCGCCGCAAAACTCCCGAAAATTTGCGCTGAGTGCTGGCGGCAGATTCTTCAGCTAGGGCTTTTTTCTCCAAATAATAAGCGTAATTGCCAGCATAATTGTACAGGTCGGCGCGATCGATCTCCAGGATGCGATTGGTAACGCGATCGAGAAAATAGCGATCGTGCGTAATCAGCAACAAAGCACCGCGATAACCATTCAAATAGTTCTGCAACCACTCCACAGACAGCGCATCCAAGTGGTTTGTCGGTTCATCCATCAACAACACGTCAGGTTCAGATAAAAGCGCCGTTGCTAAGGCAATTCGCTTGCGGTAGCCGCCCGACAAATCGCCAATTTTGGCATCAAAATCCTCAATCCCCAGCTTTGTCAAAATCAACTTAGCCTTAGTTTCCAAATCCCACGCATCCACCTCATCAATGCGTTCAGACACGCTAGACAGACGCGCCATCAACTTATCGGTATCGCCTTTACCGTGGGACAACTGATCGGAAATTTCTTCATATTCCCGCACCAAAGCCATTTGTTCGCCGCTGTCAGCAAATACTTGCTCTAAAACCGTGTGACTTTCGTCTAAATCCGGCTGTTGCGGCAGATAGACAATTGTAGCGCCGGGATTCACCCAGCGATCGCCAGAGTCGATCGACTCCAAGCCCGCAATCATCTTCAGCAGGGTTGATTTCCCGGAACCGTTGGTGCCGATGAGTCCGACTTTATCGCCTTCATCGAGGCTGAAGCTGGCATCTGTCAAGAGTTCCTTGATGCCGAAGTCTTTTTTGATCGATCGGAGAGTAAAAATAGTCATGAGTATATCAAATTATTTACCTAGCTTAGTTTAGCTTAGTTCGATCCTGTCCGGTTGCATGGATATGGTCTGTCGTTCCGATGAAACTTTTTCAAGACAAGGGCGAACTCGATTTTTCGTACTTTCACACTATATAAGTATTGATAAATATTAAGAATAGGAAATATAGTAAACCTGATTTGATGAATTAATTTTGGGTGGATGGCGATCGGGAGTAGGCTTGACGCACAAAAATTGTCTGCGGTATAATATGCTTACAGATGTCTATTCCAACGAGAATACAGTTAAAGACATGAGAAAATCTAGCTACAATATTAAGGGATTTACTTTAATCGAGTTCCTCGTTGTCATAATTGTCATTGGAATTCTTGCTGCGATTGCAGTGCCTAGCTTCCTCAAAATTGCAGGGCCGCGAGGGCCCTATCTTCCCAGAACTGAATATGGTACTGCTCAAGAAATTGTTATTAAGCCTATTCAGGCTAATACAGTGAAGCTTAGGCGCAATCCTCTCTTTAAAAAAGGCGACAAAATTGCCGTTTTTAGCTTTCAGTCCCCAAACATAACGCAGGGTGGAGCGCTAGTGAGTGATATGTTTAGTTCATTATTCCAAGAAAAGGGTTATCAAGTTGTTGAACGCACTAACATTGATCAAGTTTTACGCGAGCAAAGTCTGATCGGAGATCAGAGGACAGATCTAAGTGATTTAGAAGTTGCTAGCCGACTAGGCAAACTTAAAGCCGCTGACTATATGGTTTTTGGCGCTGTCACTCTATATCAAGTTGAGCTCCAGACTATTCAATTACCAATTAGGGTGAAATCTGAGGATCGTAGTGAATATGAGAAGGAATACAACAACTATCGGGAAAATTATGTTGATAAGTCTATAGCGTTTTGGATATCGCGAGAAGATCGTGTCAAGCGTTTGCGTACTGTTGCAAATATTTTGTCTCTGTCTGAATTAGAAACAGAACTTAAAAAAACCTATATCAGCGATGCGAGAGTGATAGCTAGTGTAGGGATTTCAGCCAAAGTAGTCGATGTAAAGAAAGGTGAAATCATTTGGCTCGGTCAAGCAGAAACAAATGACTTTACAACAGTCAGTGCAACTCGAAGAATTCTTGATGACTTTTTCGCATCTATTCAAGCAAAGTAGGTTTTACGAGCAAGATAGATGAGCTTCAAAGGAAATTTCGACAGATTTATCTCCTTCATTAAATCGCAAAGTAATAATCTTGCCGTTGATAAATGCTACTTTTGATTTGATACTATCTTGCTGGAAAGACAAGATCAACTGTGCAACTTTTTCTAGAGCATTTCTTTTACTGGAAATTCTCCAATCCGTTGCATTAATCTCAGCAGTACCTCTGGACTTAATAAGGCATAGTGAACTGTTTGACATGAGGATATTCGCATCAGAAGTAGTTATCTTTACAGATTTAGAATTTTCCCATATAGAAATAAGCTCTTGATCAACCTCATGCTGATTAGAACCAGAAACTACCTGTCGTCCCCAACCTTCTCCAGTTGAAGGGCTAAATTGGGGAAGTGATGTGTTGGCTGGAGATGGTTCATTCTGATTAGTTGCTTCTTGTCTCAATAAACCGTAGTACAAAAACAAAGAAGCTGAAGCTATCAACACAACTAATAATCCAAATAGTTGATGATTAAGATAAGTTCTTGTACTGTCCACAATTACTTTTTTTCGGCTTCACCTCGGAAGAGTTGCTTAAGTGGCTGAAATATTTGCCTTAAACTATTTTCAGTGTCAAGTTCTATCTCATAACTCAAGATTCCTGGAATGAGTGGCAGCGCTAACTTTGCCTTAGCTGCGGCTGAAGTTCCTGGCTGGTTGAGTTTATCTTTAATTTCCTGTAATAGTCGCATCAACTTATCTGCATAATCGTCAGACTTAACAAGTTCAACATCTCGAATAACCTGATGAATTGCATATTCTGCATCTGATTCTTGAACTGGATACGAGTTTGCACATTGTGATAAAAGTTTCCAGTATTCGGACTGATCTTTGCAAATTTGCGGTAGAAGTTCTTCTCGGATACGTTGTTCGATAGCAATTTTAGCAAAGATTTCATCCGTCATTGCTAAGCGCTTCTTTGCCTTACCCAGAGTTTCATACTGCAATTCTAAGCTTTTGTCAATAGCTGCTAACAACTGTTCTGAAGACATAGACTGTATCTTGTGTTTTAAGTAAATTTAGTTACAGTATAGCATTGGCGAAGTTATCGGCAGTACAATTTATTAGCTATAAGTATAAACTTGTGCTTCAATCCACGTAGGATCAAGGTCATAGAATCCCCCTCTCCCCCAATGTGAAGCTTAGATTTCGCTTCGTCATCCATAATCCATCTGTCTGGGCTGGATTGCGCTTAGATAGCGATCGCCCTTGTTTTAGCCATAGCATCAGATTCCGGTTTTGCGATCGCCCGAATCTCCACATCACTACCAAGCGCGTTTAAAAACCGGAATAGGCGATCGATCGAAAACTCAGATAGTTTGCCGCGCAGCAAATCAGTGATTTGAGGGCGATCGCCTTCTAATGTACTATAATTCAGATACCAACCTTTGTTGGAGTATTTTTTTATGTCCCTGCAAGAGCTTAAAGAAAAAGCCTGCCAACTCTCAGTTAGCGATCGCCTTGACCTGCTAAGTGCGATCGTTCAATCGCTCCAAACTACACCGGGAATCGAGAATTGGCAATATTTAATTGCACGTCCTCATCCTTGGCGCAAACAACTGTACATTAAGGGGCGTAAATTACTGGCATCGACTATTTGGCGAGACATGACTGCCAATAGGATGTCACCGGAACAAGCTGCCGAAAATTGGGATTTACCGCTATCTGCTATCTATGAGGTGATTGATTACTGTCAGAATAATCAACAACTTTTAAAATTAGAAGCAGACGAGGAACGCTATCGATTGGAAGTAAAAGGAGTCCAAGTTGAGCCTAAGAATGCTGCTTGACGAAGATTCTCAAGCAAAATATTTGGTCAATCTACTTCAGGCGGCCGGTCACGATGTAGCCACAGTCAATACATTGGATTTAATGAATCATCCAGATTCAGTTGTGCTAGACGCTGCCAGAGAAAATGAGAGAGTGCTGCTTACACGCAATTGTGATGACTTTCAGCAATTGCATCAAGCGAACCCAGAACATTCAGGAATTTTGGCAGTTTACCAAGATTCTGAGGCTTCTAAGAATATGAGTTATCAGGCGATAGTGAAGGCAATTGATAATTTAGAGACGGCAGAGTATGACCTGAAAAATCAGTTTGTGGTTCTCAATCAATGGAGTTATTAACCAGAAATTCATGTAAAGTTTTAAAAGCGACATTGATATCCTAGTTGCTTTGCTCCCACAGCTAACTGGTGTACTCGATCGCCCCCAAATGCAGGAAGAACTCGAAGCAATCCTCAGCAAACCAGTCGATCTAATCAGTAAAAGGGCGATCGATCGCAGTTTCAACCCGATTCGCCGTCAAGAAATTCTCTCTACCGCTCAAGCTCTCCGCAGTCAAATAGTCGCGATCGCCCGTGCCTTCCAATGTACTATAATATAGATACCAACAAAAGTTGAAGTATCTTTGTACATCGTTATATAAACGCAGGTGCTTATGTCTCAAGCAGTTAGGCAAGACCTCATCAATATCGCCGAAGAGCAGATTGACGAAATAAGGCAAAAAATTGACTACCATACCACAGAATACACCATCGAATTCCTAGTCGATAAATACCTGCAACAAGATGATGGAGGGCTCAGTGAAATTTATATCCCTGAATTTCACAGAAACTTGAGATGGGATATTAATCATCAATCTCGATTCATTGAATCCATTATTCTTGGTGTGCCTATTGCTGCCATGATTGTCGCAGAAATTGAAGAAACTGGAAAAATAGCGATTGTTGATGGAGCTCAGAGGGTGATGACTCTGGCAGCTTTCCTCACAAATCAGTTCCAGTTGAGTAGTCTTCAAACATTAAATTCTCTAAATGGTTCCTATTTTAAGGATCTCGCACCCTCACGCCAAAGAAAGTTTAAAAATACTTCACTCCGAACGATCGTTCTCTCAGACAAAGCTGATGAGAGAGTAATAAATGAAGTGTTTTATCGCATCAACTCTTGAGAAGATATTGAATTGCGTACCGACAGATTTTTGAATAAAACTGAAGACATATGATGTTAAAAACCAACTTTAAAGTCACAGCCAATGAAAGAGTTTATCAGAGACTTTAACAGGCGAGTGGCAGAAATTCAGAAATATTTTGAATTAGTAGATAAAATCGAACAAGTTGGTGCATTGTCTGCTAAATCAATCATCTTCCCATCAGGTGAATATATTGTTGATAGCGAAATTCAAAAAATCTTGAAGTCTCATTGTTATTTGCTATTATACAATCTTGTCGAATCCTCTATTAGAAATGGTATAACTGCCATTCATGATGTTATCTTCATCGAGCAATTAACTTATAAAGATTTAAGCCCCAAAATAAAGAAATTGTGGTTGCTGAACGATCGAAGTAAAAGTTTCAGAGATTCATATATCAAAAAAGATTCGATCGCTGACAATCTTCAGGAATTAATTAAATCGGTTTTGGATGATGAGATGGTTTCGTTAGATCCATCTAATATTCCCATATCGGGAAATTTGGATGCTAAAACTATCAAAGAGCTCATAGATATGTATGGCTTCTTTGGAAATTTAGGAGTTGCGAGTAGAGAAATAGATGACATTCTGAATTTTGTCGTTAAGATCCGATGCGATTTGGCACATGGAAATGTTTCGTTTTGTGATGCTTCGAGTCAAATACTTTGGAGCAAGTTAGTTGATGACAAAGATAAATTGGTTAAATATCTAACTCATATGCTGAATAATATTGATGATTATATTGACAAGAAGAAATACAGAATTTAGCCGTCGGTGGCGACTAGGGTAAAAAATATTACCATTACTCGATCGCACTTAAATTTCCTAGCTTATTTTTGTCCTCCTTTACGGAAGTTGTCGCTGTCGGATTTCTCTGGACTCGATCGCCCACGCCTTCCAATGTACTATAATTCACATACCAACCATTGTTGGAGTGCTTTTTTATATTTCTGCAATAACTTAAAGAAAAAGCCAGCCAACTCTCAGTCAGCGAGATCCTTGCGTTACTAAGTGCGATCGTTCAATCGCTGCAAAGTACACCAGAAATCGAGAATTGGCAATATTTAATTGCGCGTCCCGATCCTTACCGCAAACAACTGTACATTAAAGGGATGTAAATTACTGGCATCGAGTATTTGGCGAGACATGACTGCTAATGGGATTTCCCCCGAACAAGCAGCCGCAAAGATAGATACGAAGATTGCTTCGTTCCTATCTTCGGACAACCCTTAACTGAACGGTATTAATTTATAGTGCAATACGGTTGGGTTAAAATAGTGCCAGAGACAAAAGGATGTGAAAAACAGACACAGATAAAGTTTACAAAACTGTCCAGAGTTATATAATTATTAAAAGTCGGAGTTCCAAGAGTCGAACACGGCAATACCGTTTCCCTACAAGTATCTTCGCTTTCCCCACTTTGATAAGCACGGTTTTATCATGTCGATTAAAACAGTCTATCGCCTAACTGCCCATCTCAAAAAAATCCCGCTACGAACAGTGCTGATTGTACCGTTTGTGCTGCAAATTGTCGGGACTGCGGGGCTGGTGGGGTATCTTTCCTATACCAACGGGCAAAAGGCGGTTAACAACCTAGCAGATCGGCTAGCAGCACAAATGGGCGATCGCGTCATACACTACCTCGATACATATCTGTCTGCGCCTCATTCGATCAACCGCATTAACGCCGATGCGGTGCGCCAAAAAACAATCAATTTACAAGATTTGCGGCAACTCGAACGCTACCTTTCGTTTCAACTCAAACAGTTCGATTCGCCTACAACCATTATTTTTGGTAGCAAACGGGGAGACTTCGTGGGAAGCGATCGCACTATCGGACAAGATCTGATTATGCGATCGGATGAGTTCGATCGGGGCATCATCAATATGTATGTTCCAGACTTGCTAGGTAATAGAACCAAACTATACAAAACTTTTCGACAACCTGATGCCACAAAAAGACCTTGGTACCAAGCTGCTAAAGCTGCCGGGAAATCCACCTGGAGTAATATTTTTCAAGTCGGTAACAATACAGATTTAGTAATTAACGGCAATCGACCGATTTATGATGAGGCGACAAAGGAACTGCTGGGAGTCTTTTCGGTAAACCTCAACATTAGAAAGATTGCCATTTTTCTCGACAGCATAAAAACTAGCAAATCGGCAAAAATTTTTATTGTCGAACGCAGCGGGTTGTTAGTAGCCAATTCCGGGCCCGACAATCCCTATATTTTGAGGAACCAGCAGTTTAATCGATTAAAATTAACGGCAAGCCCAAATGCTACAATCCGCGCCACGGGTCTATTTTTAACGAATCACTTTGGCGATTTTTCCCAAATTAATGATGTTCAACACCTTGAATTTGAAATTGACGGCCAATCCCAATTACTCAAAGTAGTACCTTACCGGGATAATTTTGGTTTAGATTGGTTGATTGCGATCGTTATCCCAGAATCTGATTTTATGGCAGAAATTGACGCCAACAATTTCACCACAATTATACTATGTGCGACTGCCCTAATCGGAGCAATTGTTGTCGGCATTTTCACAGCTAAATGGATAACAGAGCCACTTTTACGCTTAAATACTGCCGCCAAAGCTCTAGCTAACAATGAAGGGAATACAAATGTCGAAATCGATCGCGCTGATGAAGTCGGGCAATTGGCAAATTCGTTCAATTATATGGCAGACAAACTGCAATATGCTTTCAAATCGCTCCAATCTTTAAATGCTGCCTTAACCGACAGTGAAAGCCGCATGAAACAAATCCTCGAAGCTATGCCGGTGGGAGTGTCAGTTCACGACTATACCGGGCAACTGATTTACATAAATCAGATAGCGCGGCAATTAGTAAATATCCAAACTATACCGGAGTCTACTATTGAGCAAATAGCAGAAGTTTTTAGACTTTACGATGCAGGAACAGATGAATTATATTCAATAAGCAAAAATCCGCTCGCCCGATCGCTCAAAGGAGAAACCGTGAGAGTGGAAGACATAGAAATTCGTTTGCCCGATCGCACTATTCCCTTAGAATTTTTCAGTACGCCGCTGTTTGATGAAGCTGGCAACATTATCGGCGCGATCGGCGCTTCTCAAGACATCACCGATCGCAAAAAAGCCGAAAAGTTGCAAGCAGACTACAATCGCACTTTAGAACAAAAGGTGAGCGATCGCACTGCGGAACTCCAAGCAGCAAAAGAAGCCGCCGAAGTCGCCAACCGAGCTAAAAGTGCCTTTCTTGCCAATATGAGCCACGAATTGCGGACTCCCCTCAATGCCATTCTCGGCTACGCTCAAATACTTTCCCGACAGCCAGATTTTTCTCCCCGCGACAAAGAGCAAATTCGCACGATCCAGCAGTGCGGTTCTCAGTTGCTGACTTTAATTAATGATATTTTAGATTTGGCTAAAATTGAAGCTGAAAAGATGGAGTTAACTGTTAACGATGTTTGTTTGTCGGATTTTCTCAATGACATATTAGAAATTTTTCGGTTCAAAGCCGAAGAAAAGAACCTGGTCTTTGTCACCCAAATAGCAGGTAAAATTCCGCATTTTGTATCTGTCGATGAAAAGCGGTTGCGTCAAATTCTCCTGAATTTATTAAGTAACGCGATTAAATTTACTGATGAAGGTAGCATACTTTTTAAAGTAGAGGTAATTGAGAACAGTGAACCTGTTGCAGGAATATTGAGCGCGGGCCAGGAATCAGATTTTCTATTTAATGCAAGTCCCGCCTTCCCAATTACCAAAATCCACTTTCAAGTTAAAGATACAGGCATCGGAATTACTAGCGATGCAATAGAACGAATATTTCTACCTTTTGAACAAGTGAGCGAAATCGGGCAAAAAACAGAAGGTACGGGTTTGGGATTAAACATTGCCAAAACCTTAGTTTCGCTGATGGGAGGGGAACTCAAAGTCGAAAGTTGTTGGGGTGTTGGGAGTACGTTTTGGTTTGAGATTGAATTGTCACTTGCAGATTTGCTCGTACCAGTTTCGCCACCACCACAGCAACCCGTAATTACAGGTTATCAAGGTCAACGGCGTAGAATATTAGTTGTTGACGATAGCCCAGAAAATCGCTCTTTGATGGTGGATATTTTAGCACCGCTGGGTTTTGAGTTAATTGAGGCTGATTCTGGTGAAAGAGGTTTAGCAATAGCGATTTCCCAGGAACCGGATTTAATTATTGCTGACTTGTTGATGCCCGGAATCAGCGGTTTTGAACTCTGCGCTCAATTGCGTTGTTTGCCAATATTTCGGGAGACGCCTATCTTGATTGCTACTAGCGGGCTGTTCGAGTTGGAGTTGGAAAAGCAAGAGGAAATAGGCTACACTGATTTTATCAGTAAATTTTTTATAATCGATGATTTTTTGGCAAAAATACAGAATTATCTGGGACTGATTTGGATTTTTGAGGCTTCGGGCGATTCCCTACGGGATAACTCCATCGCGCGTACTTTCTCTGAATTGGCGATCGGCTCAGAAGACGTAGAAATGCCTCCCCGCGAAGAGTTACTTTATTTGTACGAAGCCGCTCAAATCGGTAATTTCGAGCAGGTTAAGTACGAAGCGCAGCGCCTGCAAGAGTTAAATCCCACCTATGCCCTATTTGCTCGGAAAATTTGGCAGTTAGTCGATCGCTATGACGATGACGCGATAATTAAACTAATTGAGCCTTACTTAAATCCGGGCGACTAAAATTGCTTCCTAGTAGGAGTTCAATCCTCATAATCGGATTTAACAACGAGTTGTAGCCTCAATCCTAAAAATAGTTCGCAGCGAGCAAACTGGCATTATCAATAGTGCAGTATAAATAGTAAGTATGTGAGAGGGAAAATACGTAAGTAAGTCATTCCCAGTTAAACGTAAGCCTTGGGATGCGCGACAATCGCGATCGCTGGTATTGATGGCAGTTGTACGTCACGGCACCAGAAACCCAGTTTTTCACACTCTAAAGTTGATATAAGCGAGCAAATTTGAAGAATAAATAGTAGAATAGATTTCTATCAGGGATCCATCTCCTACATCCGATCTGTTGCACCAACTTCAACCAAACTCAAGCAGCCGAGTAACAGCGATGCAATATCTCGGCTTTCAGGTTGAGTTTGTGGCAAGCAACTCTGTTTCTCTATTCAATGCCTTCTCATATTCTTGTATGTTGGGTTAAGACACTCCCAATCAACCTACTTTATGTGATCCATTTTGTTGATTTTCAAACATAAAAATATGCAGACTCAGCCAAAAAGCAAAGTATTAATCGTAGACGACCAACCCGCTAATATTAACATATTATCATATTTCCTAGTGGAATACGGATTTGAGATTTTTGTAGCTACAACGGGAGAAAAAGCGCTGGATAGAGTCACAAAAATCTTGCCAGATATCATTTTGCTAGATGTGATGATGCCGGGAATAGACGGATTTGAAACCTGCCGCCGCCTGAAATCAATAGATGAAGTTAAGGACATTCCCGTAATTTTTATGACGGCTCTTTCCGAGGCTGCGGATAAAGTGAAAGGGTTGACTTTGGGTGCAGTAGACTACATCACTAAACCGCTGGAGCACGAAGAGGCGATCGCCCGCATCAACGTTCACCTACAACTCCGCAACCTCACCAAACAATTAGAACAACAAAATATGCTGTTGCGATCGGAAGTGCGATCGCGCCAATTAGCCGAGTTAGCCCTGCGCTTTTCCGAAGAAAAATTTGCCAAAGCTTTTCGCAGCAGCCCCGCCGCCATGACAATCGCCACACTGGAAAAGGGATACTTAACGGAAGTCAACCAGAGCTTTTGCAACCTCACCGGCTATTTTCCCGAGGAAATCTTGGGAAAAACCGATCGCCAAATCAATTTATGGGAGAATTTGGGCGATCGCGATCGTTTCTTAGAAATCTTGCACATATCCGGCAGTATTTACAAACAAGAATTCCAGTTTCGTACCAAGTTCGACAATATCAAGTGTGTCCTCATATCCGCAGAAATCATTAGCATTGGCGACACCAACTGCATTCTGATGATGACTTACGACATTACCGAGCAAAAGCTTGCACAAGAAACCTCATACCGCCGCGAACAAGAATTCAGAGCCCTAGCGGAAAATTCCCCGGATATGATTTCCCGATTTGACAAGCAACTGCGCCACCTTTACGTCAATCCAGCAGTCGAATTAGCTACAGGAATCCCCGCCGCAGCATTCACGGGTAAAACCCATCGAGAGTTAGGAATGTCCGAGGAAGTGGTGATGCTCTCGGAAGCAACTTTGTGCGCCGTGTTCGCTAACGGCACCGAACAGTGCTTTGAGTTTAATTTTCTCACAAAATCAGGCACTAAATTTTATCAAGTTTGTATGGTTCCTGAATTTAAGCGCGATCGGACAATTGCATCTGTCTTATCTGTCAGCCGCGACATCACCGCTGTCAAACAAGCCGAACTGGAACTGCGAAAAAGCGAACTGCGGGAACGAGAAAAAGCTACTCAATTAAAATTAACATTAGACAATCTCAGACGCACTCAATCCCAACTGATTCAAACGGAAAAAATGTTAAGTCTCGGGAGAATGGTAGCAGGAGTTGCCCACGAAATCAACAATCCCAATAGTTTTATTTTGGGCAATATCAATCCAGCCCGCCACTATTTCCAAGATTTAAACAACCTCCTGGAACTTTACAAAAACAAATATCCAGAACCAGGAGTCGAAATACAACAACTCGCTGAGAGTATAGATTTAGATTTTTTGCAAAAAGATTGGTCGCGGCTAATGCAGTCAATCGAGTCTGGAGCATCGCGCATCAAACAAATTGTTGACTCGTTAAAGTTTTTCACAAAGCTCGACGAATCCGGCATCAAAGAAGTAGATATCAATCAAAATCTCGATCACACTTTACTATTCGTCCAGCACCGAGCGGGAGGTAAAGGTATTAGCAAAAAAAGTGGAGTCAGCATTATTTCTCAAGAGATTGAGGTAATAAAAAACTACGGCAACCTGCCGGAAGTTCCCTGTTACAGCAGTCAGTTGAATCAGGTGTTTGCCAGTTTGCTCAATAATGCCATTGATGCACTAGAAACTCAGCCTTACCCCAAAATAGAGATTCATACTGAGCTGGAAACAGCAGAAGGTTCGGGAGTTGGCAAAGGCAAAGCAGCAAGAGCTTACAATCAGTTGTCAGCGACAATTACTCCCGAAAATTCTCCCACTCAATTCGCAGTGATTCGGATTGCTGACAACGGTATTGGCATGAGTGAAGCAGTGCTAAAAAAGATGTTTGACCCGTTTTTTACCACAAAACCTGTAGGGAGTGGCACGGGATTGGGTTTATCTATCAGTCACCAAATTGTTGTCGAACAACACGGCGGTCAAATTAGTTGTATTTCTGCTCCCGGTAAAGGGACAGAATTCGTTGTGAAGATTCCTTTACAACAGGTAACTTGCGATCGAGAAACTCGACACCCGGTTTCTTTGTAAGTCAGTCGGTGAGGTGCGAACAAAGCACCGGCTAAGTTTGTAAGGTGTGCTTCGGGGGCAAATTCTGAGCCTGCGATCGTCACATTCTGATAGTCACACCGTACAGTGACATTACTCCGCCGGCACCCTACAAGACGCACCCTACAATAACTCATAATTTTTTGGATAAAATTTACCCAGCATTCAAGTGTTACGCTTTAATGCCGGGTAAAATGTTTCACTTTTGGCGATGTCAAGTATTGGTTGCGTTTAGTTTGCCCAATGTGTCAACTATGGCTGAAACTTTTGTGCGATCGAATTGAGTTAATGGCAATTTAGGGGATGAAAGTCTCTTGTTTTTTTTGCTTGCGCTTGAGAACTTTTACTGCGCCCAATACACCAAAAGCTAGTATTGTGCCAACGTAGGTAGAAGGTTCGGGAACCACTTGAGAATAAGTATAATCGAAATTCAACTTCTCCTCAGAATTGTCTGGTTTTTTTGTGGAGACATAACCCTTAGCTGTCTGACCGTTAAACACCGGGTGATACCTATCGTACTTAAGATTGTCAAAGGTAAAACTTAGCACGGATATACCAGGATTAGGAAGATCTGGAAATAATGCCTTTTCTACTTCATTTGATTTAAGCTTCACAGTTAAGGTAGAATTTTTGTTGAAGCTATCAGTCACGGAGTCGGTGATGGCACTAACAAACTTGTTGTTACCTACTCCAACAAGGAAAGACCACATAGAAATATCCTTGGCTGTACCAGTCCCCCACTCTTCATCCTGCCACAAAAACTGACCAACAAAAGTACCGGGAGCGGGAAATAAACCAGATGATGAAGTCTTACTCTCAAAACTAACTGCAATTGTAGCTGCCTGAACGGGAGTCGAACCAACTCCGATCGCCACCAACGTTACCCCCGCTACTCCAGCTACTCCCGCCGATAATTTGCCAAACAAATTAGATTTCATAACTTTTTCCCTTCATGATTGTGAGCCAATGAAAACATGGATGACGCAGTTAAAGCATATCAAAATGCCCAACTGTCACAGCAAAGCTACGGATATTCAAGCTTGCCATAAACTTATGTTTTCCAGCAAAACTCAATAACCTCGATCGCACATCAATCTCTACTCTGGCTACGCACTATCTCTCACAGATCGACTTCATTTAAATACATAAATCTTAGCGATCGATAATAACCGCAGGTGAGTCAGAGATTTTATTAAAATTAGGAACTTGTAGATGCTTGTACATAGACTAGAACATCCTCATCAATGTCGCAAAAAATTTTACAAAATTTTACATAGTCATCTAGATGCGATCGCTATCTATAGCTCAAAAGCAGGTGATTGTGTTGCCATTTTGGCAGAATATTTGAGTGCAAATTGCTTAAATCCCTGTTTTAACGCGAACTCTGGGTATTCTGTTTTTTTAGGTCTATCTACTTAGAAGATTGCCTACTTCTTCTGAACTCTTCCTTCGTGTCCTTCGCGTCTTCGCGGTTCCAGAATTCCGTACTGTTGCAGTTTTGCGCTACGCTAAACAACAAAATCTCAACCGTACACAACCAGTGAAATATTTCTTCTTATCCGACGGCTGGAAAGTGGGGCGCGTCTGGGGAGTTGGCGGCGAGTGGACAGCAGCCGGCTGGAGGCGCCAGCCAGACATCCAACAGCTCAAGCTCTCCCTGTTGGATCGCAACGAAAAAATGTGGCTCTACCGCGTAGAAGACGCCGTGCTCATGGTAGAAGTCAAACCCTGTGCCCCTCCCGATCCCGCAGATCCGGCAAAAAATATCGGCAGCGTCACCCTCACCAGACTGATCGATGCCGAGCAAGTCCTCGAACGCCTCGGGACGATCGCCACTCGCTGCGAAATCGAGAACCCGCAATTAATGTAAGGCCGAACATATTGCAATCGGTTCTAACACTCGATACACTTCTTTAAATAACTTTCATTTTTATGCCTCCACCTGTGAAGGTAGAAAGGATTCGGTAAAAGGCAGAATTTACAGCCCGCAGGTAACTGCACGGCATTGAGAATCTGATTTTTCCGTCAAAATAGACATCATCACTTACACCTTGGAGAACCGCAGTCAATGGGACTACCCTGGTATCGCGTACACACAGTCGTCTTAAATGACCCAGGTCGATTGATTTCTGTACACTTAATGCACACTGCCCTCGTGGCAGGCTGGGCCGGCTCGATGGCCCTTTACGAACTAGCAGTCTTCGATCCCACAGATCCAGTTCTGAACCCGATGTGGCGTCAAGGGATGTTCGTGCTACCCTTCATGACTCGCTTAGGAGTCACCGGCTCTTGGGGCGGTTGGAGCATCACCGGCGAAAGTAACGTCGATCCTGGCTTCTGGTCTTTTGAAGGCGTCGCCGTCGCTCACATCATCCTCTCCGGTTTGCTGTTCTTAGCAGCAGTATGGCACTGGGTATTCTGGGATTTGGAACTCTTCAGAGATCCTCGCACCGGCGAACCAGCCCTCGACTTGCCAAAAATGTTTGGCATTCACTTGTTCCTCTCCGGCTTGCTCTGCTTCGGCTTCGGGGCATTTCACCTTTCGGGACTTTTTGGCCCGGGAATGTGGGTTTCCGACCCCTACGGCTTGACAGGTCACGTCCAACCAGTGGCGCCTGCTTGGGGCCCTGAAGGCTTCGATCCGTTCAATCCGGGTGGCATCGTAGCTCACCACATTGCAGCGGGCGTAGTCGGCGTAATTGCCGGTTTGTTCCACTTAACTGTGCGGCCGCCGGAACGTCTTTACAAAGCCCTGCGGATGGGTAACATCGAAACTGTACTTTCTAGCAGCATCGCTGCTGTGTTCTTTGCAGCTTTCGTGGTTGCGGGTACGATGTGGTACGGTTCTGCTGCTACTCCGATCGAGCTTTTCGGCCCGACTCGCTATCAGTGGGACGGCAACTATTTCCAACAAGAGATCGATCGCAGAGCTCAAGCTAGCTTGGCCGTCGGTCAAAGCTTCCAACAAGCTTACGAGCAAATTCCCGAAAAATTGGCTTTCTACGACTACGTAGGCAACTCTCCTGCTAAAGGTGGTTTGTTCCGTGCTGGCGCGATGGTCAACGGCGACGGTATTGCTAAAACTTGGTTGGGCCATGCAGTATTTACTGACAACGAAGGTCGGGTATTGTCGGTACGACGCCTCCCGAACTTCTTTGAAACTTTCCCAGTAATTTTGACGGACAAAGATGGGGTCGTTCGCGCTGACATCCCCTTCCGCCGTGCTGAATCAAAATACAGTTTTGAACAAAGCGGAGTTACTGTCAGCTTCTACGGTGGCGAACTGAACGGTCAAACTTTTAAGAATCCTCTAGATGTTAAGAAGTTTGCTCGCGCCGCCCAACAGGGTGAAGTATTTGAATTCGATCGCGAAACCTTGAATTCTGACGGTGTTTTCCGTACTTCAACTCGCGGTTGGTTTACTTTCGGACACGTTTGCTTTGCTTTGCTGTTCTTCTTCGGCCATATCTGGCACGGTTCTCGGACTATTTTCCGCGACGTGTTTGCTGGAGTTGAGGCTGACCTGGAAGAACAAGTCGAGTGGGGCTTGTTCCAAAAACTGGGCGACAAGAGCACAAGAAGAGAAGAATCTATCTAGTTTTCTGCCGCCGAAGAGTACACCGGGAAACTTCCCGGTGCACAAAAACCCGGTTTCTTCAAGAAACCGGGTTTTTTTAGTTATTGACACTCCCCGACCTTAAGGTACGGGGATTCTTAAGACATTTCTGTCAAAATATCCCGCGCAAGCGTGGGTTCCCAGGCTGATTACATTTGCAGCCTAGCTGCGCAGTCATATCTCCTCAAAAATGTTTTGGGCGTAGACTTTCCCTCAGTCCGGCGGTAGGTTTTTACATCTTGTGCGATCAAGTTATCCTACCATATTCATTTGTGAAGATGGATTTGTTATTTTACTTAACAATGTAAAAAAGTCGTGCGATCGGGACGGAGTTTTAAACCCAATTTTCTGATAAAATAATACGGCAAGGGAAGATAGGGAAAATTTAACATGGAAAGCGTTGCTTACATTTTGATTCTGGCTTTAGCCTTAGGTGTACTATTTTTTGCGATCGCCTTTCGGGAACCACCCCGGATTGGCAAATAATTAGCTTACGCTGGCAGCCAAGGGGTGTCAACAATGGCCTCAAAACCTTTGTATCTCTTGTTTATAGCAGAGTCTAGATCCCCCTAAATCCCCCTTAAGAAGGGGGACTTTGATAAGACTCCTGTCCCCTCCCTGATAGTTGGGGGACTTTGAGAGAGTTTCCGGTTCCCCCCGACCTAAGGGGGGCTAGGGGGGATCGGGTCTAGTCATCAAACAGCAGTCTAGAACTAGGTTTTAGCTCAAGTTGAGACACATCCTCAGCACTGTATCCTCAGTAATTTTTCTAGTCCAGCTATTCATCAGACCCCCGGGCGGTTAGATGAATGGCAATTTGCTGGCAACACCTGTTAAAATCAGCAATCATGCGCTGTTCCTCCTGCCAACACACAAATAGCCGCGTTCTCGAATCGCGTTCAGCCGAATCTGGTCAAAGCATCCGTCGGCGGCGCGAATGTTTGAGCTGTCAGCACCGCTTCACAACTTACGAACGCATAGAATTTGTGCCGATTACGGTGATTAAGCGGGACGGGAAGCGCGAATCTTTCGATCGGTCAAAATTAGTCAGGGGACTGGTTCGGGCCTGCGAAAAAACAGGTTTGTCTTCGGGACAACTCGAAACCCTGGCAGAAGAAATCGAAGCTCAACTCCAAGGTCGATCGCTCCGCGAAGTCACCAGTTCTGACATTGGAGAATTAGTATTGTTACATCTGCGGCCGCTCAGCGAAGTCGCTTACGTCCGTTTTGCCTCGGTATATCGGCAATTTCGAGGCATCCGAGATTTTGTAGATACCCTAAATCACCTTCAGAATCCCCTCAGCGAAACTCAAGAACCAGGAACTAACCCAGATTTTGACGGTGGTGTGCCGGATTCGGATGCGTGCGATCGAGAAAGCCCCGCATCCTATGCTACTCCCAGCTAAGCTCGCTTAAATTAATTTATAGAAATATTCTGGGAGATTGAAAACCGTGTCGCGAGGAAGGCCGGGAGGAATAGCGACTCAAGAGACTCTCATTCGAGCGAGTGTTCTTTTTTCTCAGTAAGAGTGCTGGGTGTGATATGATCGTCATCGGTCTAAAATAGAGTATAACTAGACAACGTAAAAACTTAACTGGATTAGTTGAGTGCGTAGTCACACCTAACGGTGTTGCAGTTTAGGAAAGCTCGCATTTGAACAAAACCTAACTAAAGATCGGTGACCAACTTAAATACGGTAGGGCATACCGAAATTTACGCTTCTGGAGAAACCGACCTCTACTTAGACTGGAGTAATCCTGTCGCCAGCAAGTCGGCTCGTTGAATGAAGAATCTCAGTTTATTTATACCTGAGAGTGTCAAAATAGTCCACTGGACTCTGAATGTTAAAAATCAAACGCTTTAACACAGAGTTGGAATTAAGAGCAATGGCAAGCGCCGGTGTACGGTTGCACCGGGCAAAAGTTGGCAAAAACTGACTTTCGTAAAAGATTTTGCAAGAAGTTAACCACTTTTTTAGCAAAATCTCTAGTATCTGCCTGCAAACGAAAAACATGAAGGAGAGAAATCCTAGGAAACTATTCGCATGGTCAATACCAAAACCACAGTCAAAGACATCGGCTTTACTCACGAAGATTTTGCGGCCTTACTTGATAAATATGACTATCACTTTAGCCCCGGCGATGTAGTAGCGGGTACAGTTTTTAGTATAGAACCGAGGGGCGCTCTGATTGATATCGGTGCTAAAACAGCAGCGTACATTCCCATTCAGGAAATGTCCATCAATCGAGTGGAAAGCCCTGAAGAAGTATTGCAATCAAACGAAACCAGAGAATTTTTCATCCTCACCGATGAAAATGAAGACGGACAATTAACCCTGTCCATTCGACGCATTGAGTATATGCGCGCCTGGGAAAGAGTGCGACAACTGCAAGCAGAAGACGCTACAGTTCGATCGCAAGTATTTGCCACCAACCGAGGCGGCGCACTCGTAAGAATTGAAGGATTGCGAGGCTTTATTCCCGGTTCTCACATCAGCACCCGCAAACCGAAGGAAGAATTAGTCGCCGAAGAATTGCCATTAAAATTCTTAGAGGTAGACGAAGACCGCAACCGCCTAGTGTTGAGCCACCGTCGCGCCTTAGTCGAGCGCAAGATGAACCGCCTCGAAGTCGGGGAAGTGGTCATCGGTACAGTGCGCGGCATCAAGCCCTACGGTGCTTTTATCGACATCGGCGGCGTCAGCGGCTTGCTGCACATCTCGGAAATTTCGCACGATCACATCGATACGCCTCATAGCGTCTTCAATGTCAACGACGAAGTGAAAGTGATGATCATTGACTTGGATGCTGAGAGAGGCCGGATTTCTCTCTCCACCAAGCAGTTGGAACCGGAGCCTGGCGCGATGGTTAAAAATCGCGAATTGGTGTACGAGAAAGCTGAGGAAATGGCTGCTAAGTTCCGCGAAAAAATGCTCGCTCAAAAGCAAGCTAAAGCTGGGATTGAAGTTCCTGTAGATGCAACTGATTCTGACGAACTCTCCGATGAAATACTCGAAGATGTACCGTCAGCAATGGAAGAAGATTTGCCGGAAGAAACAACCGAACCAGTTACGGAAGCTACACCCGAACCAGTTACGGAAGCGGAAGCTACACCCGAACCAGTTACGGAAGCTACACCCGAACCTGTCGCGGAAGCTATACCCGAACCTGTCACGGAAGCTACATCAGAGGTATCTGAAGAAATACCTCCGGTGACAGTCGAATAATATCGAAATTAGTGTTATTGGTTAAAGAGGGATTACCCTCTTTTTTTAAGCTTATTTTTTATTATCAATATAATATTTATGAGTCGATCTTCTGTCATTCTCAGCTACGCTGAGAATGAACAGAAAATCGGTTGAGATCCTTTCCGTTAACAAATACGGGGTTTTCGCGGAGATTTCGATGAACAACTCTGAAGCAAATATACCGGAATCGATCGCACCATCCTCGCTCGATCCCGAAGAGCAAAACACAGTAGATGCCCCCTTTCCCATCGTTGGGATTGCCGCCTCTGCCGGAGGGCTAGAAGCATTCACGGAGTTACTTAGCCACTTACCCACCGATACGGGCATGGCATTTGTGCTGATTCAGCACTTAGACCCCAATCACAAAAGTCTGTTGAGCGAAATTCTCACCAGAACCACGCAAATGCCTGTCAGTCAGGTGCAAGACGGGACGACTGTAGAGCCGAATCAGGTATATATAATTCCGCCCAACACCAAGATGACACTCGCCTCCGGGGTGCTGAAACTCACACCCCGCGAGAAAATTTATGGAAAATATATGCCGGGAGATGCGTTTTTCGTGTCCTTGGCAGCCGATCGCGGACACAAGGCGATCGCCGTAGTATTATCGGGGGGAGACGGAGACGGTTCCCTGGGGCTCAAAGCAATCAAAGCAGCCGGAGGAGTGACCTTTGCTCAATGTGAAGCCTCGGCAAAATTCGATAGTATGCCGAATACCGCAGTTGCCACAGGTGATGTAGACTTCGTTCTGCCCCCTCAACAAATTGCTGAGGAATTGGCAAATCTCAGTGACAATCCCTTGCTTTCTTGCCCGATATCGACCATCCCGGTTGAAGAATTACCCCCAGAGAGGGATGTGCGGGCAACTATTTTGGGAATGCTACGATCGACTACAGGCGTTGATTTCACCCACTACAAAGTCGCCACAATCGATCGACGCATTCAGCGACGGATGCTGTTATATAAGCTGGATAGATTGGCAGATTACGCTCAATACCTGCGAGACAATCCGGCTGAAGTCCAAGCCCTGTATCAAGAAATCCTGATCCACGTCACCAGTTTTTTCCGAGATCCAGAAGCCTTTCAACAGTTAAAAGAGCTAGTTTTTCCGACAATTACCGAACATAAATCGGCCAAAATTCCGATCCGGATTTGGGTGGCGGGATGTTCCACAGGAGAAGAAGTTTACTCGATCGCCATTTGTTTGTTAGAGTTTTTGGGCGATCGAGTTTCTCTCCCAGCGATCCAGATTTTTGCCACAGATATTAGCGAAGCAGCGATCGGCAAAGCGAGGTCTGGCTTCTACTTGGAAAACCAGATGATCGACGTTTCACCAGAGCGCCGGGCTCGCTTCTTCACGCTCGAAGGAGGAGGCTATAAAATCAACAAAATAGTCCGCGAACTGTGTATATTTGCCAGACAAAACTTAGGGAGCGACCCGCCTTTTTCCAATCTAGATCTAATTAGCTGTCGAAATGTGCTGATTTACTTGGCAGAGCCGTTGCAAAAACGACTAATTCCCATTTTTCATTACAGTCTTAACCCGACTGGCTTTCTGCTGTTAGGCAATTCTGAGAGTATCGGAAAATTCTCATCCTTGTTTGATTCAGTACACGCAAAGTGCAAAATTTATGCTAAAAGATTGACTGAAAATAGTCCAATATTTTCGTTTTCGACGAGTTCTTACCCCGTCGCTAAAGTAGATGAATCTGAGCAAATGAATGAAAACGCTTCAGATTCCTTTGACTTACAGCGATACACAGACCAACTGATTTTGAATCGCTATGCCCCAGCAGGTGTGGTCGTCAACGAGCAGATGAACATTCTGCAAGTGCGGGGAGACACTAATCTTTACTTGAGACTGACACCAGGGATTCCCACCTTAAATTTGCTGACAATGGCAAGGGAAGGCTTGATAATCGAGCTACGCACGGCAATTTATCAGGCACAAATGCAGAATGTAATTGTGAGAAAAGAAGGGGTAATACTGGTCGCGGGCGAGCGATCGAGTCTAGTCAATCTTGAGGTGATTCCCTTCCAGCCTGCGACTGTAGAATCACGCTACTTTTTGATTCTATTTGAAGAAGCTTTACCCACTGCGATCGATCTCAGTACCGTCAATGCTGAGACCTTGGATCCTGGTGATTTAGAGCGTGAGATTGTGCGGTTGAGACAGGCACTTGCCACCGCTAATGAAGAAAAAAATTCGGCTCAAGCGCATCTCCAAGCGGTAATTCATGAACAGGAAAGTCTCAACCAAGATATCAAAGTTGCCAACGAAGAAATCCTATCAAGCAACGAGGAGTTGCAAAGCACCAACGAGGAATTAGAAACTGCCAAAGAAGAGATTCAAGCTACCAACGAGGAACTGATTACCACTAATGAGGAACTTCGCAGTCGAAATATTGAACAACACCAAATAAATAACGACTTAATAAATTTACTGGCTAGTATCAATATCCCGATTTTGATGCTGGCAAACGATTTAAAGATTAGACGCTTTACGCCAATGGCAAAGCAACTTTTTAATCTGATTCCTACAGATATTGGACGACCTTTTAGCGATATTCGCTCCACTCTTGATGTTCCAGATTTAGAAACGATGATTTTGGAGGTGATTGATACTCTCCAGACGAAAGAACAAGAAATCAAAACTCTAGCGGGATATTGGTACAACCTCCGCATTCGTCCTTATCGCACGACGGAAAACGTGATTGACGGTGTGGTAATGGTTTGGATCGATATTGATGCTATGAAACGCACTGCCAAAACCTTAGAGTTAGCCCGAAATTATGCTGAAACGATCGTCGAAACTGTGCAAACACCTTTAGTCGTGCTGGATGCCGATCTACAAGTGAACACAGCCAATCGATCGTTCTATGAAACATTTCAGGTTTCAGCCCCAGAAACAGCGCAATTTTCGCTGTTTGAATTAGGAAATGGGCAATGGAATATCCCGAAACTGCGATCGATATTGGAAGATATTCTGGTGAGTGATGTTCAGCTTCTAAACTTTGAGTTAAATCACGTATTTGAGCAGATTGGGCAGAAAACTATGCTGCTGAATGCTTGTAAACTGCAACGAGAAGACCAAGCTTTAATGATTTTGTTGTCGATCGAGGATATCACAAATCGCAAGCAGTTTGAGACAGAGCGATCGCAGTTATTGATGCAGGAGAAGTCAGCCCGTCAAGACGCAGAAATCAGCAACCGTGCCAAAGATGAATTTCTGGCGAATCTCTCCCACGAGCTCCGCAACCCCCTGACTCCGATCCTGGGATGGGCAAAATTGCTGCGCTCTGGCAAGCTGAAGGAACCAGCCGTTACTCGGGCCCTAGAGGTAATCGAGCGGTGTGCGATCGCCCAAAATCAGTTAATTGAAGATATTCTGGATATTTCCCGGATTACGAGTGGTAAGATTCATCTCGATATTAGTCCGATCGATCTGGTTGTGGTGGCGCAAAGTGCGATCGACGGGGTGCAATTATCAGCCGATGCCAAAAACATCCAAATGGTTGCACAGTTGACTTCTGCGACGGTTTTAGGCGATGCTGACAGGTTACAACAAGTATTGTGGAATATTCTATCTAACGCCATTAAGTTTACTCCATCGGGCGGACGAGTGGAAATTGCCCTAGAGTCGATCGACTGTCACGCTCAAATTCGAGTCACCGACACTGGAAAAGGGATTCGGGCAGACTTTTTGCCCTATATTTTCGATCGTTTCCATCAAGGTGATTCCAGCACCACCAAGGCTAATCAAGGGCTAGGATTAGGTTTGTCGATCGTCCGTCAATTAGTCGAACTTCACGACGGTACGGTGCTTGCTGAAAGTCCGGGTGAGGGACAAGGAACTACAATAACTGTGAAGTTGCCGCTAGTGGCAATTGCCCAACAATTAACACCGCCCAGTCATGTAGAGCCGACTGTATTAAGCATACCTCCAAACAGATCAAAAGAGGCCGTACCAAACCTTGAGGGCTTGCAAATATTAAGCGTAGATGATGATGTCGATACCCGTGAGTTATTGCAATTTGTGCTGGAAGACTGCGGTGCCCAGGTGCTAACGGTGGGATCTGTAAAAGAGGCGATCGCGGCTTTGACGAAAAACCTTTATGACGTGCTAATTTCCGATATTGGAATGCCAGAGGAAGATGGGTATTCCTTGATGCAACAAGTGCGATCTCTTGATGCCGAAGCTGGTGGAAATATTCCAGCCATTGCGCTTACTGCTTATGCTAGCGATGGAGAACGGCAAAAGGCGATCGATGCAGGTTTCAACAAGCATATTGCTAAGCCTGTGAAGCCTGTTCAACTCGCATTAATCATTGCGGATTTAGTTATCAAGAATAATGTTTGATTTTTAATTGTCATTGTTGGCGATTGTTTCGGAATGATTTAACCACAGAGAGCGCAGAGAGCGCAGAGGAAGAGAAAAGAGAGATAAATAATTCTGATACCAATTGCCAAAAACATGAAAAGATGAGAAGATAGAAGGCAATATAAAAATTAAGGAGTTTTGATTCTTGGTAACTATTAAATGTCGGGGCATTAGCTTCTCTAATATTCAAGCCGTAATCTTTGACAAAGACGGCACTCTAGAGGATTCTCAAGAATTTTTGAGACATTTAGGGATGAAGCGATCGCGCCTCGTAGATGCTCAAATCCCAGGCGTTGGAGAGCCATTACAAATGGCTTTCGGCATCGAAGTTGGTAAAATCGACCCCACGGGCTTGCTAGCAGTCGGTAGTCGCCGGGAAAACGAAATTGTGGCGGCAGGATATATCGCGGAAACTGGCAGAGGATGGATAGAATCTTTAACTATTGCTCAACGCGCTTTTGATGAAGCTGACCAAATGTTAAAAAGTAGTCCACCTTCTCCTTTGTTTGTTGGCAGTTTGGAAGTATTAAAATCTCTGTCTGAAGCTGGTTTGAAACTAGGAATTCTTTCGGCTGCGACAACAAAAGCGGTAGAAAAACTTGTGAAAGCTCACCAATTAAGCGAATATATTCAGTTAGAAATGGGTGTAGATTCTGTACATCTGAATAAACCCGATCCGAAACTATTTTTGTTAGCTTGTGAGAGACTGGGAGTAGATCCCGCAGCAACTTTAATGGTGGGAGATTCGGCGGGCGATATTCAGATGGGGAAAGATGCTGGTGCGGCGGGCTGCATCGGGATTTGTTGGGGGAATGCCCAGGTTAGTCATTTGGAAAAGGCTGATGTGGCGATCGCATCTTTGGATGAAATTACAATTTTAGCAGATTGAGCAAACATCACATCGCTAGGGCAGGTTTTGCTTTGGAAAATCTCGCTTCTAGCCGAGTCCAGATCCCCCCTAACCCCCCTTCAAAAGGGGGGGACAAGAGTGTTCAAAGTCCACCTTAAAAAAGGGGGACAAGAAAGAGCATTCAAAGTCCCGGGGATAATCGGGGCGAACCCGAAGTGTTTGAAGTCCCCCTGATTGTTGGGAGACTTTGATAAGAATCTTGTCCCCCCCTTTTGAAGGGGGGCTAGGGGGGATCTGGTCTCGGCGGTAAACAGCAGTCTATGATTACGTTTAATCTTAAGTTAACACGATAAAAAGCATTGCGGTGTCCCTACAAACAACGCAAACCCAGAATTATCACATCTCTTTCAACGCCATCAAGTTCGGCGACTTGGGGCATATATCCCCACTGCTGAAACCCAAATTTCTGGAACAACGCTAAACTCGGCTGATTGTGAGCAAAAATTATTGCCATCAGGGTTTTAAGTCTCAATTTAGGACTTTGCGTAATTGCCGATTGCAATAATTTTTGTCCAATTCCGCAGCTTTGGCGATCGGGCGCGACGTAGATGCTAATTTCTGCGGTATGCTGATAGGCGGCGCGTCCGTAGAAAAGCTGAAAACTCAGCCAGCCGACGATTTTTTTTTCTGATTCCATTACCCAAATCGGCAAAGAATAGGGCGAGTGTTCTCTGTACCATGCGAGGCGGCTTTCGACTGAGACTGGTTTTAAATCTGCTGTGGCCATTCTCCCCGGTATTGCTGCATTGTATATTTGGACAATTGCGGATAAATCGCTTTCTACTGCGTCGCGGATTTTCATCGTTTGGTTGACTGTTGACTGTTGACTGTTGACTGTTATACCAATTTTTTACTGTGCTGCATAGCCGTCATAATTCACGCGTCAAACCATTTTTTGTGTCATATATGTAGGGTGAGCAATGTGCACCTTACTGCCATAATTCGCGCGTAAAACAATTTTTTGCATTAATTCTGCAATTATTAACTGTCAACTGTCAACTGTCAACTGTCAACTGCTATACAGTTCCATGATATCCCTAACAGCCATCCGCGAATTGGCTCCCAATGTCAGGGGTGAGGTGTGTCCTCGCTGAAAGTGTTCTGCCGCCGCACAGCCGATCATTGCTGCGTTGTCCGTGCAATATTTTAATGGGGGAAACAATACTCGCAAGTTGTGCTTAACTGCGGCTGCTTGTAAATGTTTTCGGAGTCCGCTGTTGGCTGCGACTCCGCCACCGACTACTATAGTAGTGAGTCCGAAATTTAGCGCACAGTCGATCGCCCTTTTGGTTAAACCCTTCGCTACTGTTTCCTGAAAACTGGCCGCAATATCATTAATTGTAGAGGCAGTCAAGACGCCTTCGCCGCCGGCATTAATATCTAGTTTTTTGAGTTTCTGCACTAATTGCAAAACTGCTGTTTTCAACCCGCTAAAACTGCTGTCGTAGGGATGGTAGCCGCCACCGGGGAGCGAAATTCTGCCTTCTGGGAGGGGGTATGCTTGGGGATTTCCCAGGGCGGCCAATTTGTCCATCAGCGGCCCGCCGGGATATCCTAGCTGCAACAGTCTGGCGACTTTATCAAAAGCTTCACCCGCGGCATCGTCGCGCGTTTGTCCGACTGTTTCGTAAACGCCGCAATCTTTAACATAAATTAAACTGGTGTGTCCGCCCGAAACTAACAAGCACAAAAACGGCGGCTGCAAGTCGGGTTCGATTAGGTAAGAAGCGTAGATATGCCCTTCGAGGTGGTGGACGCCTAAAAAAGGTTTTTGGTGGACTATTGCCAAGCTTTTCGCCGCTGTCAGCCCGACTAACAATGCACCTACTAAACCGGGGGCACAAGTCGCTGCAATGCCGTCAATTTCTGACCAACTCAAGTTGGCTTCACTCAGACACTGGGCAATTACCTGATTTAGCATTTCTAGGTGACTCCGCGAAGCTACTTCCGGGACTACCCCACCGTACTGCTCGTGGATTTTAATTTGTGATGCTACAACATTGCTGCAAACTTGACGATTCTTAACAATTGCTGCTGCTGTTTCGTCACAACTTGTTTCAATTGCGAAAATGGTTGCCATTAACTGGTAATTTTATTTGATAGGTTAGCTATTGCTAGCTTAACGAATTCGGCGCAAGTCCCCCGGCTCGATCTGTTCTCAGGTTATTGCTTGCGGATATTTGCCAGCCGTTGGAGTGGGCCGGAGGCGATCGAACTATAATGCAAGCTGCGGAATATCCTAGCGGTATTGCTAAGCTCTCGCACTGACCTATGAAACCGGAATCCCTGATTCTTTTGGGCTTTGCCGCCTCTATGATGGAGACTTTAGACTGTCAGCAAGTGCGGTAATCTGGATTCGGATCGGCAAGTTGAAATGCTTGTACAAAAACTTATTGTTTTGTAACAAAAGGAAACAATTTCATGCGACGATTGTTTGCTGCAATTTTAGTGGTTAGTCTGTGGATCAGTTTTGTTCCAGTTGCTTCGGCTTACAATTTAGTGCCGTGCAAGGACTCTCCCGAATTCAAGGAACTGGCTAAAAATGCACGTTCTACCAATGGCGACCCGGCATCTGCCAAGGCAAGATTCGAGATGTATTCTCAAGCTATGTGCGGCCCGGAAGGATACCCGCACTTAATCGTAGACGGCAGCTTGGACAAGGCTGGCGACTTTTTGATTCCTAGCGTGCTGTTCTTGTATATTGCTGGTTGGATTGGTTGGGTAGGCCGCGCTTATCTGCAAATTGCCAAAAAATCTGCAACTCCAGAGGAAAAAGAGATTATTATCGACGTTCCTGTGGCAATCTCCTGTATGCTGAGTGGCTTTTTGTGGCCTCTGGCAGCACTCAAAGAAATCACCACTGGTGAAATGTTTGCCAAGGACGACGAAATTACTGTTTCCCCCCGCTAAAATAGGGAAATGGAGCCAAGGCTAATAGCTAACAGTTAATCAATTAACTGCAAGTTAGCAATTAGCTCCTTACCGAGCGATCGGCAATTACCAACTGTCTCGAATTTTCAGGAGCAGAATTCATGCAATATTTTGTCAAGTTTCTTTCGACCGCACCAGTATTGGCAGCGCTTTGGTTCTCTATTCAAGCTGCGGGTTTGATTGAATTTAACCGCTTTTTCCCTGACTTGCTTTTCCATCCGATGCCTTAAGATTTGACCGGAATTAGGTCTCAAAAATTAGGGCAAAAAAGTTGAGAGTTTTGAGTTTTGAGTGATGAGTTAAAGGTTAATTTAAAGCTCAAACATCAGAACTCTCAAACTCTATAGACTTTCTCAGTAACATGAAGTGGGCATGGGGAATAGGGCATGGGGCATGGGGAATAGGGCATGGGGAATAGGGAATAGGGCATGGGGCATGGGGCATGGGGCATAGCTACTAAGAACCAAGAACCAAGAACCAAGAACCAAGAACCAAGAACAACTAACAACTAACAACTGACAACTGACAACTGACTAATGACTAATATTGTGAATCGATGAAGTCTTATCTCGCCGCAGCAATTCAAATGACTAGCTTGCCTGACCTGCAAAAAAATTTGGTGCAGGCAGAGGAATTAATCGACCTGGCAGTGCGTCGGGGTGCGGAGTTAGTTTCCTTACCAGAAAATTTCTCGTTTATGGGAGAAGAGGAGGAGAAGATTGCTCAAGCAGAGGCGATCGGACTCCAAAGCGAAAAATTCCTCAAAACCATGGCCCAGCGGTTCCAGGTGACGATTCTGGGAGGCGGATTTCCCGTGCCGACGGATGGGGGGAAGGTATACAATACTTGCTTGCTAGTAGACCCAAACGGTAGCGAAGTGGCAAGGTACAAAAAAGTACATTTGTTTGATGTGAATGTGCCAGACGGGATTACTTACAGGGAATCAAACACGGTGAAAGCTGGTGAAGATTTGCCGCCGGTTTATGTGTCGCCGGAGTTGGGGACGCTGGGACTTTCGGTGTGCTATGACGTGCGGTTCCCGGAAGTGTACAGGCATTTGTCGCAGAAGGGTGCTGATGTTTTGTTCGTGCCGGCGGCGTTTACTGCTTACACTGGCAAGGATCATTGGAAGGTTTTGTTGCAAGCTAGGGCGATCGAGAATACTTGTTATGCGATCGCCCCGGCACAGACTGGACACCACTACGGTCGCCGTCAAACACACGGTCACGCCATGATTGTAGACCCTTGGGGTGCGGTTTTGGCGGATGCCGGAGAGGAACCGGGTGTGGCGGTGGCAGAGATTAATCCCGATCGGCTAGAACAAGTCCGCCGCCAGATGCCATCGCTGCAACACCGGGTTTTTATGTAAGTTATGGTGGCTTGGTACTTCGCAGTTTTGTCACCAATTGGTGTCAAAATTGCAGTTTTCGCCAGCCACCAGACCTGAATAGTTTTTATTCTAGGAATGAATTGTGTACGTTCGTACACAAAAAACTTGGATCGGGTGCCGTCAGCACCGGGTTGGGGCGGGTTTAGGGTTGAGATCGAGCCGATCCCCCCTAACCCCCCTTAGGTCGGGGGGGACAGGAGTGCTATCAAAGTCCCCCTTCTTAAGGGGGATTTAGGGGGATCGAGACTGCGGTAAAAGCGAAATTTATCAAGGTTTTTTCCCGAAGATGAACGGCCAATAACTCGGGATAAAATGTCTAATGCAGGTTCAATGGGCGTGCACTTCTGCTTAAAAGGCGAATGGGCGACAGTAGAATTGCACGAAATGCGTCTTTTTTGGATAAATGAAACACACTCTTTCGGTTTTAGTTGAAGATGAAGCGGGTGTCCTCACTCGAATTGCTGGTTTATTTGCCCGTCGGGGTTTTAATATTGAAAGTCTGGCCGTTGGCCCAGCAGAGCAAGTGGGAGTGTCTCGGATTACGATGGTTGTACCGGGAGATGACCAGATTATCGAGCAGTTGACTAAGCAACTGTACAAGTTGATTAATGTGCTTAAAGTTCAGGATATAACGGAAATTCCCTGTGTGGAACGGGAGTTGATGTTGCTGAAAGTTAATGCTGCTAGCGGAACGCGATCGGAGATCATTGAGTTGGCTCAGATTTTTAGAGCGCGAGTGGTAGATATTGGTGATGATACGCTGACTTTGGAAGTTGTCGGAGATCCGGGTAAGATGGTGGCGATCGTCCAGGTTCTAAATAGATTTGGGATTAAGGAAATTGCTCGTACTGGGAAAATTGCCCTGACGCGGGAGTCGGGGGTAAATACGGAGTTTCTCAAGTCTTTGGAAGCGAAAGTTTAAGTCAGTTGTCAGTGGTATAGCGGTTCTCAAAAAAGTGAGGTATGCCCATAGCCCACGGAGGCCATAGCCCATAGCCCATAGCCCACGGAGGCCAGTCGTCCGCGAATATGAGAGCTCGAAAGGCTATAAGTTGTCAGTGGTAAGTTGTCAGTTGTCAGTTGTCAGTTGTCAGTTGTCAGAAAGAATGTTTTAACGGGAGCATCTCAGTTTTGCATTTAATAGTGCGAGCTTAAGAGCTCGCGAGCGGTGAAAGACTCGCGAGCTCTTAAGCTCGCACTATAGAACCCATTTGAGATCTAGCTATGGGCTAAACGCTTGAGCATTAACCCGATCAAACACAGGTTGAGTTTCGCCGTGGCATGGCTCAACGTCCACTCAAAGTTCTTGACTAAACTCTTGCAGCGTTCCATCCATGCATTCGACCGCTCAATTACCCATCGCGTTGCCACCACGACAAATCCCGTCTTCCCCAGTGCCACTTTTGTGGTATGATGGATAAGTCAATAGTTACTGTATTTAAGAAATGAAAAATGTTTATAACAAAATTAAATTACCCGAAGATCAATACATTAGAGTTGGTGTCATCAAAACTCGCTACTGGAGCGCAGGAACTAAGGGAAGCCCTTTGATTTTGCTTCACGGTGGTGGTAGTTCTATAGAAGTTTGGACTTATAATTTTGATGCCTTAGCTCAAAATCATCAAGTTTATGCTTTTGATATGGTAGGTTCTGGTTTATCTGATAAACCAGAACTTCCCTACTCTTTAGATTATCAAGTCCAGTTTTTAACAGACTTTATGAACGCTTTAAATATTGATAAAGCAAATATAATTGCCAATTCAATGGGAGGAGGTATTATACTAAAATTTGCTCTAAAATATCCAGAACGGATAGGAAAAATAGTATTGATTTCCAGTTTGGGACTAGGAAAAGAAATTTCAATCTATCATCGTTTTTTAGCAGCAGTTCCAGTAATAGCTAAATTTGCTCAACCTAGTCGGTTTGGGGCAAAATTGATGTTAAAAAAAAATGTTTACAATCCCAAAGCAATTCCTAGTGAATGGGTAGAAAACAGTTTTCAAAGATTCAAAATGCCAGGTAGAAAACAGGCATTAATTTCAATTCTCAAAACCAACTTAAATTTGGGGGGAGTAAGGGAAGAAGTCTTCATGCCAATTGTTCAACAACTCGCGCATATTCGAGCACCCACTTTGATTATTTGGGGAAATCAGGATGCGGTTTTACCTGTTACCCATGCTCATATAGCTAATAAATACATCCCTAATACCAGTTTACATATTTTTGATAAATGTGGTCATTGGCCGCATGTAGAATATCCCCAAAAATTCAACCAGCTAGTGTTAAAATTTCTTCATTAATTAAATGATAATCATTCAGCTAATGCCCTAAAAAGGTCATAAAATAGCTATTGTTAAATAGATAGGTTTACATGAAGTTTTCCACCAAAGCTGATAGCTGACGGCTGAATACTTACATTAAATCAAATACAACCAAATACAACAAAAAGGATTAATTAATGTTAAAAATTTTGATGGTCACTTATTTATTGCTATTCCTAGGAGACTTGCTGTCCACATTTTTTTACCATATTCCTGAGCACGTTTTTGGTAGTCTCCATCTAAAAACGCACCATTCCTCACAGAAAACCTTTTTTCATTATGCTGTTCTCAGCACCAATGTTCTCGTTATGCTGGATGGAATTCTTGGTGCTTTACCCTATCTGCCAGTAGCTGTAATATTGTGGAAAGTTTCATCTATTGGTGTGATCTGCGGGTTAATTTTAGGTCAATTTCATGTATGGTGGAGACATACAAGTGCTTTAGGCTGGAAAACTCCAAAAGAAATCATTACTTTCTGCGAGATACTAGGCATTACGACTCCTGAAAGACATTGGCTTCATCATCACAAATCTACCCAAGCTTACGGTGATATTTTTACCTTTTTCGACCAGCCTGCTAAAGTTTGGTGGCGATGGTTACGTTTTCTCAAGCTCGGTTTCAAAAAAGCCATGAAAACTAAATTGTAAAGTCCCGCTATCAGATTAAACCTTAAACCAAATCTTTTTCGGCGATTTCTATAAAGGTCAGCTAAAATCTTAAAAATTTTCAGTTTTCGATGAACATGTTCTCCAATTACTCGTTGTCTCGCTATTTTCTATTTTCCGAATCATTCGACAAGCTGTGGACTCTGTTACTCCCCAAGATTGCCCTATAGAACCCATTTGAGATATAGCTATGGGCTAAACGCTTGAGCATTAACCCGATCAAACACAGGTTGAGTTTCGCCGTGGCATGGCTCAACGTCCGCTCAAAGTTCTTGACTAAACTCTTGCAGCGTTCCATCCATCCATGCATTCGACCGCTCAATTACCCATCGCGTTGCCACCACGACAAATCCCGTCTTCCCCAGTGCCGCTTTTTCGGCTTTGGTGGGCTTGGGTGAGAGTTCAAACCGGATCTTGGTCACGATCTGGGGATAGAGTTTTTGCAAGGCGAGACTCAGGGTCTCTGGATGATAGCCATTGTCCAGCAAGATGGTGATTTTAGGAATGTTGACAGGCTTGGCGCGAAAATAATCGAGGTTGTGACTCAACATTTCCAGCAAGCCTTGGTCATCGGAGACATTAGCTTGAGTGCAGTGGGTGAAAAACGGAAACCCCAACGTATCCACTGCCAGATGTCGTTTGATGCCATTAGTGCATTTGTAAAAGCAGAAACATGAAGGACTCGATACTGGCGTTGCAGGTATTCTTCACCGCTTGGGAGTCAATCATCAGCAACGTTGTCCACTGGGCTTTTTTTTGACTTGTTCACGCACTTGTCCATGTAAGAGGCTCATCAGTGCAAGGATTGCTCCTGCCTCCCGCCACTGTTTGTAATGCCAATACACCGTTGAGTAGGGAGGCTGGTCTTTCGGCAAATCTTGCCAATTGCAGCCGTTCTTGAGTTGATAGAAAATACCATCACTCCAGTTCTCGTTTCGTCCAATTACAAGGTCTCGTCTGCTTCTTAACAGGCAACACCTGGGGTAGTAGGGGTTCAAGGATTTCCCATTCTGCGTCTGTGAGGCTGCTGGAATACGGCATGGTGGATTTGGCTTTAGCTTACCTTAATCCAACCTCCTCCAAGATGTCAAATGGGTTATATAATAAAAAATGATTTTTTCAAAAATGAGATGCTCCCTATTTTAATTTTTAACTTTCGACTTCTTATTACTAATGACAACTGTCAACCGTCAACTGACTAATTACCATTGGGGTTGACTTTCGATCAAACCTGTGGCTGTGATGGTGTCTACAGGCTTTGAGAAAAAGTATCCCTGTCCGTATTCGCATTGCAGAGCTCTGAGCAAATTAAGCTGTTCGATGGTTTCTATTCCTTCAGCGATCGCATCCATGCCTAAATGACGGGCTAATATCAAAATAGTCTCTACAATAGCTTCGTTTCCTTCATCTTCAGTCATGCGGCTCACAAAAGCTCGATCGATCTTTAAGGCATCAGTGGGAAAAGTGTGCAGGCGGCTCAAAGAAGAATAGCCTGTGCCAAAATCGTCAATATATAATTCAATTTCTAAATTTTTCAATTGGGAGAGGATAGCGGCGGCTGATTCGGCATTGTCCACGATCACCCCTTCGGTAATTTCTAACTTTAAAGTGCGGGGGTCAAGGTGAGTTTCTTGTAAAATCTCACGAATGCGATCGATTAAATCCGGCTGTTTAAATTGTTCGTTAGAAAGGTTGACGCTAACAGTCAGCGGCGGATTTGCTGGGAATTTTTCGTGCCACTGATGGATCTGACAGCAAGCCGATCGCATCATCCACCAACCAATAGGTACAATCAATTTAGTTTCTTCTGCTACTAAAATAAACTCACCGGGAGCTACTAAACCGCGCTCGGGGTGATACCACCGCAGCAGCGCTTCAAAACCGCTGATTCTACCGCTAGTTAGAGAGACGATGGGCTGGTAGTAAAGCTGAAATTCCTGGGAGTCTAGAGCGCGCCGCAAGTCGTTTTCCAGTTGCAAAAGGGCGACGGCGCGAGTGTGCATACTTAAGTCGAAAACTTCGTGGCGAGCTTTGCCCAATCCCTTGGCGTGATACATGGCAGCATCTGCATCTCGCAGCAGTTCTTCTGGTCGATCGTACAATATTCGGAATGGGGCGGGAACCGTAGAGTCGGGAGATAGGAAACACAAAGCAGTTTCTAGATCGACATTTCCGAGATTTCCTGGACTAGAAAATTCGGAAAAATTGTTGGGATCCTGTGGCAAACCGGAACAAACAATACCAATGCTAGCACTGCTAAAAACTTGATATTCGTTGAGATAAAAAGGCTCTGCCAGTTCCGCTTGCACTCGTTCGGCAATGTGGATCGCATCATCGGTGTTTTTGATATTTTCCAGCAAAATAGCAAATTCGTCGCCGCCGAGACGGGCAACGGTATCTCCAGCCCGCAAACAGATTTCCAGGCGCTGGGCGATCGCGATTAGCAAGCGATCGCCCACTAAATGCCCCAAACTGTCATTAACCACCTTGAAGCGGTCTAGATCGATAAATAGCACCGCAAACAAAACCTCGGGACGGCGTTTTGAAAGCTCGATCGCGTGTCCCAAACGATCCATAAATAAAGCTCGGTTGGGCAAACCCGTCAGGGTATCGTGCAAAGCATCGTGTACTAACTTCTCTTCAGCTATTTTCCGCAGAGTGATATCTTCTACAGTACCTTCGTAGTAAAGCAAATTGCCACCAGCATCGCGAACAGCCCGGCCGTTTTCGGAAACCCAGATAGTAGTTCCGTCAGCGCGGTAAACTTGGGACTCGAACTCAGACACAGAACCGTGTTTTTCGATCGCACCCAAGAACTCGACGCGGCGGTTGGGATCGAGGTAGAGTTGGCGCTCGATATCGTGGATGTTTGCGATCAGTTGGGTAGCAGACTCGTAGCCGTAAATTCTGGCTAAAGCCGGATTGGCACTGAGATAGCGCCCGTCAGGAGTTGTTTGAAAAATTCCCTCGATCGCGTTTTCAAAGATGCTGCGGTATTTTTCTTCGGCTTGTTGCAGCGCGAATTCTGCCTGCTTGCGATTGCTGATATCTGTCAGCGTGCCCAGATAGCCCAGAACTGCTCCATTGTTGCCAATTTCCGGCACTGCTTGCCAAAATACCCAGGTTGTGAGGTCGCCGTTGCAAAAGCGGTATTCTAACTTACAAGGCAATTTATCTGTGACAGCGCGATACCACTGGTTCAAAATGCGATCGCGGTCTTCGGGATGCAAACTTTGCGCCCAACCTTCGCCCAGTGCCTTTGGTGCAGTCAGTCCCGCCATCTCCAAAAATCGCTCGTTGACATACAAACAATATCCCGCAGCGTCGGCGCGGAAAATCCCGACTGGCAGTATTTTAGCTAAAGTGTAATAGCGGTATTCGCTTTCTAGCAGGGCGCTGGCAGCTATTTTAGTCTCTGTGATATCAAACATTGCGCCTTGAAGGATGACGGAGTTGCTGGCTCGATCGCGAACTGCGATCGCTCGATCGCGGAACCAGACAATTCTGCCGTTGCGGGCGATCGCGCGGTATTCTGACACCAGCGGCCCGTCGCTAAAGATATCTTCTCCGTCGGTAAATTTCTGTGTGGCGTTTTCAACTAACACGCGATCGCGGTCTTCTGGGTGAACGAGTTTCAGCCACAGATCTGGGTCTGCCTTCCATTCAGCTACAGAATAACCCAGAAAAGTCTCGATTTGCGGGCTGATGTAAAGTTTGGCAGCGCTGCGGTTGAGGGGAGAAATGTAGGTGACAGCCGGCATTTGTTCCACAAGCGCGCAGTATTTCGCTTCCACGGTGCAGAGTGCTGCTTCTAGGCGTTGCCGCTCTAATTCGGCGGCGGCCCGTCCGGCAAAGATGCTGATAATTAGTTCAAATTTGCCAAGATGTGCTTCTAGTAGGGGGCGATCGTGGAAAATACAAATAATGCCTAAAGGTTCGCCGTAGGAGTTTTTCAGCAAGATTCCTAGGAAGCTGCGCGAACCTGTAACGATCGTTCTGCGGTCTTCAGGAAAGGTTTCCAGGAGGCGGTCTGGACAGGAGTACATTCCCTGCTCAAACACCAGCGCTTCGGGAGTATTGGCGGTGTTGCACTCAAAATTTGGCTGTGGCTGTCCGTCGCTCCAAAAACTGATAACTTGTAATTTATCGGGAGTTAGATCGGCGCGTTCGATCGATTTAATCGATTTGGCAGCGACGGCGCTGCGAACTCCTAGTGCTGAGGCTAGGTGGGGAACTAAGGTATCAAAAAATTGTGTCCCCCCGGGCGAATTAGTACCTGCCAGAATGTCACCTAGCAAGTCTTCCTCTAATTGCGGGGAAGTGCTGGTGTTGGGAGGGTTGTCGTTAGGAGGGCTATCGGCATTTTGGTCGATCGAACCCTGGATGCTCAGACTAACGGTTTTGCTGGTGGAAGGCCCGACAAGAGGAGAAGAATTCACAGTTGGGCGTTGTTGCTGGGCTAAGAATAGATTGCAGCCAATACCTAACAGTTTACCCAAGAAGCTGTCTGCGATCGCCAACAGATTTGAGTGGGGAAAAATCAACAAGTTTTTCCTAATTTTCAATCTCGCAGATAAATCTGGCTGTAATTCTGCCAACTGCGGTTGCTCTTCGGCAGTTGGCAGACTGGGATGCCTTCGGTGCCACTTGAGATAAATCGCGATCGCGAAGACTAGAGTCGCTGATAATCCCAGAAGGTATGCAAGAATCTCAAAGTAAAAAAATAAATCTAGCTCGAACATCGATTAGCACCGCTCGACAATTATAGTAGTTACCAGAAAGAATTGGTTTAAAGCCGGAATCCCGATCGGGAGAAATTAAAATCAGATTATTCATCACTCCAATCCTCGGACTTCGAGATAGAGGTAGCTGTCCCAAGTCAACTGTCAATTGTCAGTTGAATTAAAGCCAGTCTATATTATTAAAAATAACTAAGTATCGTCACGGATGAGTAACGAATACAAGGTAGGATTGGAGGTGAAGGCGAAAATAGAGTTAATACCCCTGATGAAAGCGATCGTTTTTGAAACTCCCGGAAGCCCATCCGTATTGAAACTGCAAGATATCTCAGTCCCTACTATACAAACAGAAACAGAAGTTTTGGTAAGGTTGCGGGCGGCAGGCATCAATCCGATAGATACTAAGTTGCGATCGCGCGGCACATTTTACCCCGAGAAAACTCCTCACGTTTTGGGGTGCGACGGTGCTGGAGTGGTAGAAGCTGTCGGTGCTGCTGTGCAGAGTGTCCAAGTCGGAGACGAGGTTTTTTTCTGCCACGGGGGTTTAGGCGGGTCGATCGGTACTTACGCTGAGTTTGCCGTTGTAGACGAACGTTTTCTCGCCATCAAGCCTGCTGCTTTAAGTTTTGTTGAGGCGGCGGCTGCACCCTTAGTTCTAATTACAGCATGGGAGTCGCTTTACGATCGAGGGCGCTTGCAAGCCGGCCAAAAAGTGCTGATTTTAGCAGGTGCAGGCGGTGTGGGCCACGTCGCGGTACAGTTGGCTGCATTGCAGGGTGCTGAGGTTTGCACTACTGTTAGTTCCGAAGCAAAAGCCGAGTTTGTACGGCAGTTAGGTGCAGATTCAGTTATTTTATACAAAAATACCGATGTTGTCGATCGGGTTTTGGCTTGGACTGAGGGCCAAGGAGTTGATTTGGCTTTTGATACAGTCGGGGGAGAAACTTTTTACCAAATTATTCCGGCTGTGAAGATTTACGGAGATTTGGTAACAATTTTGGAACCAGATCCGGCTTTGGGGAATTTGAAAACTGCGAGAATGCGGAATCTGCGGATCAGTCTGGAGTTAATGTTAACTCCGATGCTGCAAAATCTGGTGGAGGAACAGCAACAGCAGGCGAAGATTTTGCAGCAGTGTGCTCGTTTGTGCGATCGTAATTTGCTCAAAATTCACGTCAGCCAAACTTTCCCGCTAGAACAAGCTCAAGCTGCCCATGAGTTGTTAGAAACAGGCTCAGTAACGGGTAAAATAGTGCTTGAAATTGCGGCCGATTGAGATTGCCGCTGAATCGAATTCTGCCAGGATCGACCTTGGGCTTCAGCCCTCCGGGTACGTTGTTGGGCTTCAGCCCTCCGGGTACGTTGTTGGGCTTCAGCCCTCTTAATTTAAATGCTTATACAAGCTACCAGTCATACCTCATCTTTTTGAAAAAGGCTATACAATAAAAAAAATCAACCGCCTCACCATCTCACCAATGTTAGATAAAATCTGGCGATTTCTCAAACAATTAATTCAGCGGATATTACGGGTTTTTGGCAAAGATTCTTACCCCCCCCTAACCCCCCCCTTGCTAAGGGGGGGGAACAAGAGAGAAAATCCTGCTTCCCCCCTTAGCAAGGGGGGACTGAGGGGGGTTCTTCCAACTTTGACAGATGCGGAATACGAGGCGAAGTTGATGGAACTTCTCGAAGGGGTGAATCAGGGCTGGGGAAGAGGCGGTGTTGCGGAATTCTTAATCGCAAAAGAAATTAAAAATGGTGATTTGGCGGCTTGGTTGCGGAGGTTTGGGGTGCGATCGTTGGAGGGCGCGCAGGGGAGTACAGCGTCTACGGATGCGGTGGTATCGCTTCAGGAATTGGCGCGCAGGTTGGAGTTGTTGGGTAGGGTTGCGGGTGGGGAATTGGGAGAGGTGGCGGGGAATGTTGGTAGGGAGATTTTGGTTGAGTTTCCGCTAGTTTTGGGTGAGGGGGGTGAGGATGTTGATGGAGAGGCTGAGGCTTGGAAAAAGCGAGGTGATGAGAAATTAGATTTAGGGGATTTTGAAGGGGCGATCGCTTCTTATGACAAAGCCTTAGAAATTAAACTAGATTATAACGCAGCCTGGAACAATCGGGGAAATGCACTGAATAATTTAGGCAGGCTAGAAGAAGCTATCGCCTCCTACGACAAAGTCTTAGAAATTAAACCAAATGATCACGTAGTCTGGAGAAATCGGGGCATTGCACTGGGTAATTTAGGCAGAGTAGAAGAATCGATTACCTCCTACGACAAAGCCTTAGAATTCAAACCAGATGACCACGAAGCCTGGTACAATCGGGGAATTGACCTGGGTAATTTAGGTAGGTTTGAAGATGCGATCGCCTCCTACGACAAAGCCTTAGAATTTAAATCAGATTTTCACGAAGCCTGGTACAATCGGGGCATAGCACTGCATAATTTAGGCAGGCTAGAAGAAGCGATCACCTCCTGCGACAAAGTCTTAGAATTCAAACCAGATTATCACGAAGCCTGGTACAATCGGGGCATTGCACTGAGTAGTTTAGGCAGGCTAGAAGAAGCGATCACCTCCTACGACAAAGTCTTAGAATTCAAACCAGATTATCACGAACTCTGGGACAATCGGGGCATTATACTTTGTAATAATTTAAAAAAATATGAAGAGGCGATTGCCTCTCACGACAAAGCCTTAGAAATTAAACCAGATGATCACGTTGCCTGGTTCGGTCGCGGCAATGCACTGGTTAATTTAGGCAGGATTGAAGAAGCGATCGCCTCCTACGACAAAGCCTTAGAATTCAAACCAGATTTTCATGTTTCCTGGAACAATCGGGGCATTGCACTGGGTAATTTAGGCAGAGTAGAAGAATCGATTACCTCCTACGATAAAGCCTTAGAATTTAAACCAGATGACCATGAAGCCTGGTTCAGTCGGGGCATTGCACTGGGTAATTTAGGCAGATTTGAAGATGCGATCGCCTCCTACGACAAAGGCTTAGAATTCAAACCAGATGATGAAGCTGCCTGGTACAATCGGGGCATTGCACTGCGTAATTTAGGCAGATTTGAAGATGCGATCGCCTCCTTCGACAAAGCCTTAAAAATTAAACCAGATTTACACGAACCCTGGTACGCTAGGGGCATCATACTGAGTAATTTAGGCAGGATTGAAGAGTCGATCGCCTCCTACGACAAAGCCTTAGAATTCAAACCAGATAAACACGAAGCCTGGAGCAATCGGGGGAGTGCACTGGGTAATTTAGGCAGGCATGAAGATGCGATCACCTCCTTTGACAAAGCTTTAGAAATCAAACCAGATTTACACGAAGCTTGGTTGAATCGGGGCAATGCAGTCAGCAACACATCTAAACATAACCAGCTAGTTTATGAACTATTACAAGCAAAATTCCCTAAATCTCCACCAGTAACTAGAACTCTTTTAACTCACAAGCTGACACAGCGCGGCTATGAAGGAGAAGTATTAACATTACAAGCAGGCTTAGAATATTGCCAACAAAATACCCACCCCGAAGGATATGGAGAACTGCATCAAGCACTAGGAAACGCCCACTATAGTCGCGGAAAACTCAATTCTTCCTACACCTATTGGAATAAAGCCGCCAATAGCTACAACGAAGCCCTCACAACTCTAACCAAAGATGCTTTCCTGAAACTGCATCTAGAAGTTTTGCAGAAATTAATCAGAACTTTAGTCAACCGGAAAGAAACCAAACAAGCAAATAAATTACGACGAGATGCCACCGATTTATTGCAGCGCTTGCTGACACAGCAAAACTATTCCCAACTCACCCAACAGCAACTCACTGACAAATTAGTTAGCTTTGAACAATTAACCGTAAATATATTCATCCAATCCGGGCAGTTTACCGAAGCCTTAATAACAGCAGAAACTGATAAAAATGTCTGCCTATCTTGGCTGCTGGATGCCTTGCCAATTCCCGATTACCAAACAGAAGAGACAGTCACTCACGCCCAAATTCAGCAACTCCTCAATCCCACAACTGCCGCGATTTACTGGCATCTCAGCGACGCATCCCTGACAACATTCATCATTAAATCCGATGGCTTGTTGTCTCCCGAAACCTGTTTCAGCGATTCTCCCGATGAATTGGAAAAATGGGTGAAGGAGTGGAATCAACAATACACCGATTATCAATCTAAGGAGAAAACAAGTCAAGTAAATCATCCTTGGCGTGCGGGAATGCCAAGTAAATTTGCACAACTCAATGCAATCTTGAAAATTGATGTAATTGAACAGCAATTAGAGGGGATTACGGAGTTGATTTTGATTCCGCACCGGGACTTGCACCGCTTCCCAATTCATGCTTTGTTTAGTCGGGATTTTGTGGTGAGTTATTTGCCTAGCGCCGCCGTTGGGATTAGTTTGCAACATCGGTTTACTGGAATCTCTCGCTTATCTCCAAGTCTAGATCCCCCTAAATCCCCCTTAAGAAGGGGGACTTTGAGTGCACCAATCTCCTCCCCACAAACCGAGACTTTGAATGCACCAATCTCTCCGGCACAAACCGAGACTTTAAATACTCTTGTCCCCCCCTTCTTAAGGGGGGCTAGGGGGGATCGAAGCCTTGAAAACCAACCCGAAATCTCTCCCTTACCTCCAAATCTAGATCTCCCTAAATCCTCGACTACCTCCTGGGCTCCTACCCCCCCCAACCCCCCCCTTGCTAAGGGGGGGGCTAAAGAGAATACTCCAGTTTCTCCCTCAAAAACCGAGACTTTGAACACTCTTGTCCCCTCCTTCTTAAGGGGGGTTAGGGGGGATCAAAGCCTTGAAAACCCACCCGAAATCTCTCACTTACCTCCAAATCTAGATCCCCCTAAATCCTCGACTACCTCCTGGGCTCCTACCCCCCCCAACCCCCCCCTTGCTAAGGGGGGGGCTAAAGAGAATACTTCAGTTTCTCCCTCACAAACTGAGACTTTGAACACTCTTGTCCCCCCCTTAGCAAGGGGGGTTAGGGGGGTTCTTTCCATCCTCAGCATCGAAAATCCCCACAGCGTAATTACCGATAAAAACGGCCAACCAAAAAGACTCGCCCCTCTCCCCGCCGCCGAAATCGAATCGGAAATTATTTGCCGAATGTTCGACAATTCCACTCGACTCGAAGAAGACGCAGCCACTCTCGAAGAAGTCGAAAGATTGTTGCAACAACCACACAATATTTTTCACTTTACGGGCCACGGCAGCTATAATTTTGATACGCCCCTAGAATCAACTTTATACCTCAGCAACACCCACCGATTAACAGTCAGAGAAATCATCAAACATAACCTCAGCAACTACGAATTAATCTGCCTTCCCGCCTGCGAAACCGCCTTGACAGACAAACAAACAATTCTCGCCGAATATGTAGGATTAACTAGCGGTTTTATGCGCGCGGGAGTTGGCTGTGTCGTCAGTACCCTATGGCCCATAGAATCTGGTGCGAGTACCTTATTAATGATTTATTTTTACCAACGGTGGCGAGAAGCCGGCGATTCTCTACCCGTGGCTTTAGCAAATGCTCAAAAATGGCTGCGAGAAGCCACCCGCGAGGATTTAGCAGCCTGGTATCAAGGGGAAATTGACAAGATTTCCGAAAACAGCGCCGAACTTTCTGAAGTTGAATTTATGCTAAGCCGATTCTTTAACAGGAATCGCCAAGCATTAGCTACAATGGAATTAGACCCACCTTATCAGCATCCCTACTACTGGGCTGCTTTCACCATCACCGGATTATGAAAGACTCGCAAGACGAAATTTTCAAAGCTTTTATTGTCGCCCTAGTCCAACAGACTGAACCTTTGCCCGCAGCCGTCCAATCAGAGTTCAATAAAATAGGTGAAACTCTAACAATTAGAGACATCGAGAGACTTGCTGAATTGCATCCACCTCTGCTAGTAGCATATGAAGAAGCTGACACTTGGTTAGCGAATCATAGTGGCCAACGCAACAAAGGATTAGATGTTCTACCGAATGCTGAATCTGAAATAAACAACACTACTAATATTGAAACTGATAACAGCGCTAGCGACATCAGCGATTTGACAAATTTACCAGAAATTATCGATCGCATCGAGGCAAAAGTCCAGCCGCGCGGCTTTAAAGCATTCCTCGGAAAAATTTTGCAAGCTGCGGACTCCGTGCAAGCAAGTCGAGATACAATCTTATTGTCGATCGCAGATGGTTTAGTTCATGAGTAACGAGAATTGGCTAATCTACCCGACTGTCGATTTGTTTGTCTACGATTTAGCAGACGGCATCGGGCAAAATGAGGACAAGATTAGCCAAAATCGCGCACAGTTTGGCAAAAAGATTCATGGCGACAAAATCTCTACGTCACAATTAGAAAGTCTCAAGCAAGCTGAAACAGAAACTGCTGAGTATATCGAATTACTGGGCGACAAAAAATTCGCAGCCTTTGAATCTCCCCTCGATGGCTACGCTTATCCCGTGAAAATCGGCGATACCTATGCGGCACAATTTGACTTGTCTGGAAAAATAGAACCCGACGCAGACAAGAGATTTGCACCGAAAGAAATTGACTGTTTGGAATGGCTGCAACAACAGGTGATTTCCCGTGTCAATCCACCTACAACAATTGGTCAAAGTTGGCTGGTTTGGGGACAATTAACTGCTGATGACCAAGATGCTTTAACAACTGCTAAAAATTGCTATACTAAATTGAATTTATTCCCCAATCCTAAATGGGAAAGAGACTTAAAAGCCGAGGGTAAATTTTTAGATGCAAATTTTTATGAGTTGTGGCTACCACCGGGAGACAGAGGTAATATTAGCCAAAATTATCATGTCTTAATTTGCTTGTTTCCTTACAATAACGGTCAAGCAATTGCCGATATTAGCAAGACTGTCGCCAAACTTTACGTGCATTTAATGCGATTGTTTGCCTTCCGCAATAAGGTAATCTGGGCTTACACTCAAAGCCGCCAACTTAAGGCTGATTTGAAGGATGCTGCGCGGACAATTCAACAAATTGTTACGCAACTCCCACAACAGGTGAATGCGCCGAAAGTTGACCTGAAAGAATTGCAGCAAAGTTTGGTTGATGCCTTGACAATCTTCTCGGTTTATGCTAATTATATCAGCAGGTTGGAAGAGCAGGAAAATACAATCAAAACTAATCTGAAAAATTATAAGAGACGGCTGAAAACTATCGGTGAGAAGATGGACAATGACGTGGAAGCTTTTAAGTTTATGGCAAGTTTCAGCGATTTTGCGAAGGAAAAGTATGTTTGGCAAGTGGAAGCTGATAACAGGGGTTTGAGTGCGGGTTTGAGGTTGTTGGAAAATGCGATTCAGACGATTGAGGGGATTATTGAGATTGAGAGGGCTAAGAGCGATCGCACTTTGAATCTTACCATCGGCACTGTAGGCGTAGGAATTGCGACTAGCGGCGTAGCAGCCAGCGTCTATGCAGGCCAAATTAAACCTCCGCAAAATCCGATGGATGCGAATGCGGTTTTTGGGTTGAGTCTTGGTTTGGGAGTTGTTGCAGGGGTGTTGGGTGCGATCGCGATTAGGGCGATCGGCAAGAAACGGCGTTAAAATAGTTGTAGGATTTACGCATTTCTAATCAGGGAACCAATCCCCCCTAACCCCCCTTAGTAAGGGGGGGACAAGAGTTGTTCAAAGTCCCCCTTATTAAGGGGGATTTAGGGGGATCGAGACTTGGCTAGAAGCGATTGGAAACGGCGATTGAAATCGCTTCTACACAAACGAAGTCCGCCTGCGCGGACTGAAGAGAGAAGGGAGGGAATAAAATGACAACAGTTACTTTAAACTTAGATACTGTCGAATTAAGCGACGAACAGTTTTACCGTTTGTGCCAGATGAATCGAGATTGGCAATTTGAACGGACTGCTAAAGGAGAAATTATCATTATGTCACCAGTAGGCGGAGTCAGCGGCAATCGAGAAGCGGATTTAATTACAGATTTGGGATTGTGGAATCGTCAAACGCAGCTAGGGAGAGTGTTTAGTTCTTCAACAATTTTTCGGTTGCCCAATAATGGAGACAGATCCCCTGATGCTGCTTGGGTTAGCTTAGAAAGATGGTCGGCTTTAACTGAGGAACAAAGGGAAAAGTTTCCGCCGATTTGTCCAGATTTTGTCATAGAATTGCGATCGCGAACAGACCCACTAAAGCCGCTTCAGGAGAGAATGCAGGAATATATCAACAGCGGTTTGCGTTTGGGTTGGTTGATTAATCCTCAAGACGAACAAGTGGAAATTTATCGCGCTAATCGCGAGGTGGAGATTGTACAATTTCCGGTTAGTTTGTCTGGCGAAGATGTGTTACCGGGATTTGTGTTGAATTGGCCGATGATTTGAAAGAAAATTAGAAGAATCAGCGATTGGAGTCGGCGATTTCAATCGCCGACGCATCTTCAACCCACGGAGGTGGGTTTTGTCTGTGTAGCCGCGGTTTCCAACCGCCGGGGCTGTGTCGCCGCAATTTGCAGGGCGAACGCATCTAAACTTTAGATTAGCAGAATATGGTATATTGGAGAATAATTGTTGAGTAACTACAAATTATTTAATTAGGGTTTACCTGTATGAAACTCAAACCTAAAATTACCATTGCCG
>NZ_JAAFKG010000010.1:0-125261 GCF_013299185.1 Microcoleus sp. bin48.metabat.b7b8b9.023
AATATCTCGCTACTTTTGAGCTTGGGAGATTCTAATAATAATTTTTTGTACGGCACTATACTTGATTTACTTTTTTATACATCATACCTAGTGTACCACTTGTTCGACCTTAAGTAAACCGTATTGATATATACTCTATTAATCCTCTATAGCGAATTATCAAAAACATGAAACAAATTCTCAGTATTATTTTAGTTTTGGGTGCGTGTTTGAGTCCTCTGACTGTGCCGGTGATGGTGCAACCTAGTTGGGCACAAAGTCAAGATGCACAGAGTGAAGAACTTCTGAAACTGATAGAGGAAGCAGATCGACTGCAAAAGCAAGAAAAACACCAACAGGCGATCGAAATATGGCAGCAAATTTTAGCCACTGCACAAAAACTTAAAAATAGAGAACTTGAAGGCATAGCACTCAATGCTATTGGTCTTAACTACTACGTTATTTCTAGGCTGGAAGAAGCTTTGAAATACTTTAACCAAGCTTTGCCGATCGCCCGAGAAGTCGGCGATCGCTCTGAGGAAGCTGATATTTTGGATAGTATCGGTTCAGTATACCAGACTATGGGACAGCCGCCTGAAGCTTTGAAATACTATAACCAAGCTTTGGCAATTGCGCGACAAATAGGCGATCGCGCGCTGGAATCTAGTATTTTGGAGAATATCAAAGAAGTCAACAAAACCAGTAAATAAGTCAGAGTTCACCAAGAAGAATGGGTTTAAAGCCTCCTCCTTCGAGGGGGGAAATAAAACAAAATTATTCACTGTTTCATTCCTCGGACTTAAGGGTAGAGGGCGGGCACGGGGGCACCGCCCCTACAACGGATCGACTGTCAACTGTCAACTGTTGAAACTCTCTGCCACAAAGCCAATCCGCCGCCCCTTCCCCTAGCAGCAATTATCCCAGGTTCTACCAGAAAATATGCAAAAAATGCCTGTTTCCCCACACTCAAACTAAAAAATTCCGCTTCCCGCGCTTCACCACCGCGAATAAATCCTTGATACACGGTTTTACCCAACAATTTCACCCTAATTCTGGTAAAATCAAATGCTAATATATTCTGATTGACCAAAAACTTCGTCGGCCCGGAAAGAGTTAATTCGATCGCACCAACGAGCACCGAATTCTCCACTCTGCCGGTTTCACTAGGCTTTTCGCCTTCAGCAACAGGTTCAACTGAGTAAGCAATTTGAATTTTCGCCACCCATTCGGGGATGTAACGTCCGGCGCCTAGCACAATTCCCGCTTTTTGTCGAGTCTTTTTGGTGCCAGTTATAAAGCACAAGCGCCAATTACCGATTAGTTGCTCTAAGGAATAGCGAGTTTTATTTTTTTTGGCGTTTTTCTCAGCTTCTAGGAGGGCTGCGACTACGGTGGTGGATGATGGTTTAGGATTGGATTTGGCGGCTTGTTCTAGAATTGATATGTTTTCCATTTAACTAACAGTAATATAGGAAGGTTCGTTTGCTATTGGATTTTTTTGAGGTAATGAACCGCAGAGGCCGCAGAGGCCGCAGAGGGAGAGGGAAAGAGAGGGGTTTGTAATAATATTAGGGGATGTAGGTAGCGGAGAACAACATGGTGACGATCGCCCCCACGGATACAGAAATCATCATCATCGGCAGCGGTATCGGTGGGTTGAGTTGCGGTGCAATGCTTGCCAGCTATGGCTTTGATGTGATTGTCTGCGAAAGCCATTCGATCGCGGGCGGGGCAGCACACGGGTTCAAAGATAGTCGAGGAGTGTCAACCTACAGCCCCTCTGCGAATCCGCTGCGACAAGTTCTTGATGCGCTGTTGCTGCTAGCGGGGCGATCGCAGCTAATACGATCGCACCCCTGCACAAACATTTAGAAATGCTGCGGGATCTCGGTCTAAAATCTTAGACTTATTGCATGAAATACCGCAAATAAACGTAGATAGGTTCGTAGTGAGGACTTTAGTCCGCATCCAAATCAGAGGACTCGCATTCCGAACGATCAAACCAGATAACCAATAGGTTCGTAGTGAGGACTTTAGTCCGCATCAAATTTAGATAGGACTAAAGTCCGAACGATCAAACCTATGTGTTGTGTCCTGTATTTGCTAAAATGCGATCGCACATTCTTGTGCTCGGATTTGCGATCGGCGGATTTTCAAAATATATCAAATCCGGTTGCATCGTCCTATATTAATCTCTTTATTCTCTCTCTGTGTCCTCTGCGTCCTCTGCGGTTAAATCATTCCGATCCAACCAGAAACGATATTAGGTTACAAAACTTTGATAGAATTTGTTAAATACGACCAATATCTGTCAGCATAGAAATACATAGATCGATCGCAAAGAGGCCACCGTGCAACCCGTAGACTTTACAACATTAACCGCAGCTTGCAGCGAACTGCGAGCCCAATGGCTGCCAGCGCGCTTAGAACAAGTCTACCAGCGCGATCGATTCACCGTGTCCCTGGCCCTGCGAACCATGAACCAACGCGGCTGGATCGACATTTCATCCCATCCAGCAGCCGCCCGCATCTGCGTCGGCGACTCCCCGCCACGAATTCCCGACACCTTCACCTTCAGCGAACAACTGCGGCACCAACTCAGCGGTTTAGCCTTAGTTTCCATCGCCCCCGTGTCGCCTTGGGAAAGAGTCATCGACTTGCAATTCGCCAAACGTCCCGGCGAACCCGCCCTCTGGCATCTCTACGCCGAAATCATGGGTAAGTACAGCAACGTCATCCTCACCGCCGAAGATAATCTCGTTGTCACCTGCGCCCACCAAGTCAGCGCCAAACAGTCCAGCGTGCGTCCCATCCAAACCGGGCAACCCTACGAATTGCCCCCATCTTTGACCGATGCAGTGCCAAGCGCGATCGAATCTCTCGATCGCTGGCAAGAACGAATTAGCCTGGTTCCCGGGCAAATAAAGACCAATCTGTTGAAGAATTACCGAGGGTTGAGTAAGGTCTTAGTTGTATCGATGATTCGATCGGCAAATCTCGACCCCGAACAATCCACCGACAGCCTAAATCCCCACCAATGGCAGCAACTATTTCAGCGCTGGCTGTACTGGTTGCAATGCCTAGAAAACTCCAAATTTCAACCGAGTTTTACCCCCGAAGGCTACAGCGTCATCGACTGGCCAAAACCAGACGAAAAACAGCCCGAATCTGAATCTGAAAACGAATCTAATTCCCCCAATCCGTTACATCCAGAACAAAATCCGCTGCCGAACCCTTCCGTCCAACAATTACTCAACATTTATTACACAGGCGAAATCAACCAACAAGTATTTTCCCAACTGCGACATCAGCTTACCCAAAAACTCAACAACGTTCTAGCAAAACTGCGCCTCAAAGCCAACACATTTAAAGAACGCTTGCAGCAATCGGCAGATGCAGATACTCACAAATCCCAAGCCGACTTGTTAATGGCAAACTTGCAGCATTGGGAACCGGGAATGAAATCAATTTCCCTCCCAGACTTTGAAACCGAAAAACCAGTTGTCATTCCGCTAAACGTGGAAAAAAACGCCGTTCAAAACGCTCAAGCAATCTACAAAAAACACCAAAAACTTAAAAGAGCTCGCATTGCAGTAGAACCTTTATTAGCCGCCGTACAAGAAGAAATCGACTATTTAGAACAAGTCGAAGCCGCACTTTCGGTATTGGAAACCTACCGCAACACCCAAGATTTGCAAACCCTCGCCGAAATCCGCGAAGAACTAATCCAGCAAAAATATCTAGTTGTATCAGATTACCGTGGCAGTGACAAAAATGCTGCGATCGAATTTCACCGCTACCAAACCCCCAGCGGCTTTGAACTATTAATCGGGCGCAACAACCGCCAAAACGACCAACTCACCTTTCGTACAGCCAACGACTACGATTTGTGGTTTCACACCCTAGAGATTCCCGGAAGTCACGCCTTGCTGCGCCTCACACCCGGTACAGTTGCTGAAGAAACCGATTTGCAATATGCGGCAGACATGACTGCATACTACAGTCGCGCCCGTCACAGCGAACAAGTTCCGGTGGTTTATACCGAACCGAAATATGTTTACAAGCCCAAGGGTGCTAAGCCTGGTATGGTTGTGTACAAGCAAGAGCGCATTGTCTGGGGTCGGCCGCAGCAAGCCCCAGCAAGTTCGTAGTGAGGACGAAGAGTCCGCATCCAATAACGGAGGACTGAAGTCCGAACCATCGAAGATAAAAATCTGTCTCCCATGTAACGTTTTATTGCAAAAAATAAATTTTCTTGCTAAAATACCGCTGAAGAGGGATGATATTGCTCTTGTAACCCGCTGCAAAGAAACGTGCAACTTGGGTTTCCTCACTGTGAGAAAAACACTGTGGGAAAAAACACAACGGATTTAACTATTTTGCAGACCAGCTTTGCTAAAGCTGGTCGTTTCTGTTTAAACTTGAAACTCAAGGTCGCATTCTACAACAGACTTGAATACCTCTTCATTCGCTTTATCTTCTAGAAATTATTTGCCTTAATCCGCGGTTTTCTCTTCCTGCATCAAAGATTTACGCAACTCAAATCTAAATTTTATGTAATTTGCCGTCATTTTTTCCTATCTAATCGCTGCTGCCCTTCTTGCCGCCGATACTAGCTAAACTACAATTAGTGCGATCGCTTTTTCTAAAAAAATTCGCCCTAAAAAAGAATTATTACCTATTGACTTTGCTCGACTTCCGGGGTATATTTTAGATAATGGAAGTGGTGACTTAAAATTTAATTTTGCCAATATTTCCATTATTTAATTATACTTGATTGAATGCTCGCAGTCAAGGTGTGAACCCTAAAAAAAAGGCAATTTTTTTTAATACAATCAATTAAAATTAATCTGACCCACAACTAATTCTCTCTTAGCATGAATAAATTGTCAATAAGTCCGATCGCCCGAAATATTCTAAAATTCAAACCTACGATTGAATGAGAAGACAGGCCTATACCTTACACAACAAGCCTTGAGCGCATCGGAATTGCACCCTACAACCACAATGAACAAGTCTCCGATCAGAATTCTGCTAGTAGAAGATGATACATTACTGAGTGCGACACTGGCAAAGGTGTTGGAAGCAAATGACTACACGATCGATCGCGCCAGCGACGGACAAGCGGGCTTAGACTTGGCAACATTGATTGAGTATGACCTGATTTTGCTCGACGTGCAGGTTCCAAAACTAGATGGAATTAGTCTGTGCCGGCAACTGCGATCGCAAAACTACCGCAAACCAATCTTGTTACTGACAGCAAACGATTCAGATGCCGATGTGGTAGCAGGGTTCGACGCCGGAGCCGATGATTACATCAACAAGCCTTGCGGTACGGAAGTATTGCTAGCAAGAATCCGCACATTATTGCGGCGCTCTAAAGCAGTTTCTCCTGGGAGTTTTGCTAAAGACTCATCCACTACATTGACTTGGGGAAATCTTTGTTTAGACATGGATTCAGGCCGAGTAACCTTTGGCGAACAACTTATTTCACTGACAGCGAAAGAATACAACCTGCTGGAATTGTTTATGCGAAATCCCGATCGCATCTTCAGCCGCAGCGCCATTCTCGATCGCCTGTGGGGATTTGACGATGCACCAACCGATCGCGCCATAAACACTCATATTAAGGATATCCGAAAAAAACTCAAAGCAGGCGGCTTGACTGAAGAAATGATCGAAACAGTTTATGGCATGGGCTATCGACTCAAGACACGTCCCCAACCCGCACCGCTGCTTTCAAACAATTCTAGCACCAACAGCACCAACAAACAGAAATCTCGCGCTGGAGATCCGTCTGCGCTCGACAAAGTGCTAGAGCGGTTTCGAGGAGTATTTCAGCAACAAATTGCCGTCTTGTCGGAAGCAAAAACCGCTCTGATTGCCGGAAATTTGGAACTCGAATTATATCGAGCGGCTAAGCAAGAAGCGCATAAATTAGCAGGCTCTATGGCATCCTTTGGATATCCAGAAGGATCGAAATTAGCGCGATCGGCAGAGCATTTACTAATCTCCGTTAGCCCAGTCAACCCCTCTGGTGTTCTTCGCCCTTTCACTGCTGAAGAAATCACACGATTTTCGGAACTGGTGACAGGATTAGAGCAGGAATTAGCCAAACCAACAGTTACGTCAACCACTTCACCAGTGCCTACCGCAGTATCTCATCGAGTGCTAGTAGTTGACGATGATACTGCTTTGACGGAATGCTTAAAAGCAGAATCCGAAAGTTGGAAAATTCGGATGAAAATTGCTCCGAATGTTGCTACTGCCCGATCGCGCTTGGCTATGTCAATGCCCGATCTGATTTTAATAGATTTAAGCTTTCCCGACACCGAAGAAGATGGATTAACCCTGCTGCGAGAGCTCAACGAGCGATCGCCCAACCTACCCGTAATTGTATTTACAGGGCGCGACAGTTTGGGCGATCGGCTAGCAGTATCTCGCCTAGGTGCCAAACAATTTTTACACAAACCTGCCACCACCGACCAAATTTTTCAAGCCATATCCCGTATCTTAACCAAAACAGAAGCATTACAAGCCAAAGTATTAATTGTTGACGACGATCCTGCGATTTTAGCTCACTTATCTGCACTGCTAACACCTTGGGGTTTGGACGTGGTAAAATTAACCGATCCTCAAGGATTTTGGGAAGTGCTGGTTACAACTTCACCCAACTTAGTCATACTCGATTTGGAGATGCCACAAATTAGCGGGCTAGACTTGTGCCAGGTGGTGCGGCAGGATACGCAGTGGGGAGATTTGCCAATCTTAGTTGTAACTGCTCGCACCGATGCAGATTCCCTCAGCCAAGCCTTTGTAGCCGGAGCCGATGACTTCATTACCAAACCAGTGCTAGGGCCAGAACTCGTGACACGGGTACTCAGCCGCATCAAACGCACCGCTCCGAACCTGAAGTCGCGAAATAATTAAACTTACTAAAACCATTCATTCTAACATTTTTCGACTTTCTCAGTAATACCAACATGAAAAAATCATGCAACATTATTAGTAGGGTAAACGACTGTTGACAATTCACCAGAAATAATTGGTTGCAAGCCTCTGGGTTTGGCGTAGAAATTAAAAGAAGAGGATTCATTACTCCAATCCTCGGAATTCCAGGTAGAGGTTGCTGTCAACTGTCAACTGTCAACTGTCAACTGTCAACTGAATGAACTAGACTTACCTAGATGCTACAAACAAGGGGCGAATGGTTATATTTTGAAACAAATGGGGATCTCTGCTTTGACCGAGACGATACACACTTTATTTCGATATTGGTTTGAATTTCTCATTTGACCGGAATTATCATAATTTGATTTATTTATCACCACTTTAAAAAACAGCAAGTAATATGCAAGATCGGGACAAAACTAAAGACGAACTGATTGCTGAATTAGAGTTGTTGCGCTCAGAAGTGGCGGCTCTCCAGCAGGCTGGACGATCGCAATCCGCAACTGGGCTACCGCAGATAGCATCGGGAGTGGCAACCTTAACCCTCCCGGACTCTCTGGGTTTAGCCACCCGCCCTGAAGCAACCGGCCAATACACCATTCTGTTCGTAGACGACTCAGAAGTCGATCGCGCTACCTACCGCCGATTTTTGTTGCAAGATAGCGATCGCACCTACAATATTGTGGAATTTAATAACGGTGAAGATGCGCTGCAATGGTGCCAGCACCAGATCCCAGATATTTTGCTACTAGATTACTATTTACCCGATATAGATGGGTTAGAGTTGTTGGAGGAACTGCTGCAACAGAGTGGGCGAAATACCCTTCCCGCGATCGTGCTTACAGGGCAGGGAAATCTCCAAATTGCCGTTGATTTACTCAAAAGCGGCGCTCAGGATTATTTAGAAAAAAGCCAGATTACCCCAGAAGTTTTGCAGCGTTCCATTAGCTATGTCCTGCGACACAGCCAACTAATGAGAGAGCGGGAATGGCAGCGACAGCAACAGCAAATCCTGGCTAAAACAGCACTTGCTATCCGCGATTCCCTGAAATTAGAAGATATTCTCAACACCACGGTAACAGAAATTAGAAATATTCTGCTCTGCGATCGCGTCATTATCTTTCAATTAGCCCCAGACTGGAGCGGCAGGGTTGTGGTAGAGTCAGTTGGTTCAGAAGCGACACCAATCCTATCCACTCAGATACACGATCCTTGCCTTAGTGAAAGCTATTTTGAACCCTTCAGACAAGGCTTAGTCACTGCTAAATCAGATATTTATAAGGCACAAATTGCAGCCTGTCACCTAGAATTGCTGACAAATCTCCAAGTCAGGGCAAACTTAGTCGTGCCGATTCTCCAAGGTGAAAATCTTTGGGGTTTGCTAATTGCTCATCACTGCGTCGCGCCGCGAGAATGGCAAGCTTCAGAAATAGAATTGCTGCGACAGTTGTCTGCACAAGCTAGTATTGCCATCCAACAAGCTGATTTATTGGAACAGCTACAAACCGAACTTAGAGATCGCAAACAAGCAGAACTAACATTACAGGAGACTCAGGAAAAACTGCAATTGTTCATCAAATATGCTCCCGCCAGTATTGTGATGTTCGATCGCTCCATGTGTTACCTAGCCGCCAGCCAGCGATGGGTTGATGAATTTCAGATGGATGACCTAGGATCGATAATTGGGCGATCGCACTACGAGCTTTTTCCGAATATTCCAGACGAGTGGAAGCAATTCCACCAGCGCGGTTTAGCAGGTTTCATTGAAAAATGCGATGAAGATCGGTTTGTGCACTCAGATGGCTCGCAGCAATGGTTGCGGTGGGAAATTCACCCTTGGTATCGCAGCAATGGCGATGTTGGTGGCATCATTCTCTTCACTGAAGATATTACCGATCGCAAACAAGCACAAATTGCCCTCCAACAAATCAATACCGAACTCGAAAAACGGGTAGCATCAAGAACAACTGAACTCACCGAAGTCAACGATCGCCTGCTAGTTACCTTACTCGAAAAAGACCACGCCTATCAACTGCTCAAAGAACAAGCACAACTGCTCGATCTCGCCCACGACAGTATTATCACCTGGGATTTAAACTCAGTCATCAGCTTTTGGAATCAGGGAGCCGAGTTGATGTATGGCTGGACAAAAGCCGAGGTCTTCGGACAAGAGTTGCACAGTTTGTTCAAAACCCAATTTCCCCAGCCCTTGGCAGAAATTAAAGCAGAACTGTTTGAAACAGGTTACTGGGAAGGAGAACTAATTCATTGCACTAGGGACAAGCACCAAATTACTGTATCTAGCCGTTGGGTCGTCCAAAAAGATGATGCAGGTAGACCAATTAAAATCCTAGAAATCAATCATGATGTTACCCCAAAAAAACAAGCAGAATTAGTCTTACAGCAATATATCCATGAAATAGAAGACCTCTACAATCAAGCTCCATGCGGCTATCACTCCCTAGACGCAGTAGGAACTATAGTTCGGATTAACGATACGGAACTGAAATGGTTGGGCTATGACCGCGATGAAATCGTGAATAAAAAGAATTTTTTAGATTTACTTAAGCAAGATAGCAAAAAGATTTTTTACGATAACTTTCCCTTATTCAAAAAACAGGGATGGATCGATAATTTGGAGTTTGAGATCTTGAATAAAGACGGCTCGACGCGCTGGATCAGCCTAAATGCCAGCGCCATCAAAGATGATGCAGGTAACTTTTTAATGAGTCGCTCCAGTATGTTTGACATTAGCGATCGCAAACAGATCGAAATCGAGCGAAAACAAGCCGAATTAGCTCTAAGAGAAAGCGAAGAAAGCCGCCGACTAGCACTAGATTTAACTAATACTGGCTTTTGGGATATGGACACAGCCACCAAAAGCCAAATCTGGAATGATAATCTCTTTAAATTACTGGGTTTTACTAATGATAGGGAAGCAACCTATCAGCTTTGGCGCGAGCGCGTACATCCAGAAGATTTGAGTTGGGTCGAACAAAAGTTTTTAGAATCGTTGGAAAACCGTACTTATTATGAAGCCGAATATCGAGTGGTGCATCCCGATGGCTCTGTTCATTGGATACTGGGGCGCGGCAAAGGCATCTATGATGAATTGGGGAAACCCGTGCGATCTCTAGGCGTGCTCCTCGATATTAGCGATCGCAAACGTGCTGAAGAAGCCCTCCGAAAATACGAGCGCATTGTATCCAATACCAAAGATGGGATTGCGTTGATAAATCGCAACTATATTTATCAGATAGCTAATCAAGGTTATTTGACTTGGTGCAACAAATCCGCAAGCGAAGTTGTGGGAAATTTCGTTAAGAATATCCTGGGTGCGGACTTGTTCGATAACTTCATTCAACCTTTGTTAGATCGATGTTTAGCGGGAGAAACAATTCAGTATGAAAGATGGTTTGACTCTCCCAATTTAGTCCCGCAATTTTTGAGCGTTACCTACACGCCTTTCTGCGATGCAGGCGAAAAAAATTCCGGCGTTATCATCAGTCTGCGCGATCTAACTCAACTCAAACAGGTACAACAAACGCTAGAGCTTCAGGCTGTGATTACCCGCAATATGGCGGAAGGTATTTGCTTGGTGAGAACCGATAATGCAGCCATTGTTTATGCTAATCCTAAATTTGAGCAGATGTTTGGCTATGACTGCGAGGAACTCAACGGTAAGCACGTTTCGATTCTCAACTATGCCCGCGAATCGCTAAGTCCTGAAGATGTATATCAAGCCATTAGATCTGCTGTTTTACACGGCGGTGAATTTAGCTATGAAGTCGAAAATGTCAAGAAAGATGGTACTTTGCTTTGGTGCAGTGCAACTTGCTCTGTATTCAAGCATCCCGAATACGGGGATGTTTTGGTTGCAGTGCAACAAGATATCACTGAAAGCAAACAAGCCCAAGCAGCATTACTACAGAAATCTCGCCAGGAAAATTTGCTCTGGACTATTACTCAAGCGATTCGCCAATCTTTAGACCTCAATGACATTCTGAATACTGCCGTCACAGAAGTCAAGCAAACATTACAAGTCGATCGCGCTGCGATTTATCGTTTCACTCCCGATTGGAGTGGAGATTTTGTGGTGGAGTCAGTCGATCCGCAGTGGGTAAAACTGGTGGAATGCAATATTCAAAAAGCTTGTGAAGATGTCTACCTGCAAGAAACCAAAGGAGGTCGCTTCCGCAATCACGAAACCTTTGCGATCGCCGATATTGACGAAGCTGGACTTCATCCCTGTCACATCCAACTCTTGCAACAATTTCAAGCCAAGGCATATTTGGCAGTTCCCATATTTTCGGGAGAATTGCTCTGGGGATTGTTAATCATCTACCAAAATACTGCACCTCGCAATTGGCAATCTTGGGAAATTGAATTGCTCGAACAGATTAGCAGCCAATTGGCGATCGCCATTCAGCAATCCCAACTCTACACCCAACTCGAACTCGAATTGCAAGAACGCCAACAAGCCACCGCCGTAATCCGAGAAGCCGAACGTCGCTGGCGATCGCTTTTGGAGAATGTGCAGTTGATTGTTGTCGGACTCGATGCGTCGGGAAATATCAATTACGTAAATCCATTTTTTGTCGGTCTCACGGGGTATACTAACGAAGAAGTTTTAGGCAATAACTGGTTTGAAAACTTCTTGCCTAGCTCTAGTCAACAATCAACTGAAGCCGACTTCTTGGAACTCTTGACTCACAATGCTCATCCCTATTATCGAAATGTCATCTTGACCAAATCCGGCGAAGAACGATTCATTGCTTGGAACAATACAATGCTACAAGATTCAGATGGAACCATCATCGGCAGTATCAACATTGGCGAAGATATCACCGAACGAAACAAAGTCGAACAAATTAAGGATGAATTCATCGGCATTGTCAGCCATGAATTGCGGACTCCTTTGACAGCAATTCAAATGTCCTTGGGACTATTAAAAACAGGAATTTACGATAAAAAACCAGAAAAGTCCCGGCGCATGATCGAAATTGCCCTAATTGATACCAATCGTTTGGTAAACCTGGTTAATGATATTTTAGATTTGGAACGGCTGGAGTCCGGGCGAGCATTTTTGGATAAAACCGTTTGCAAAGCCGCAGATTTGATGCAGCAAGTAGTAGATGCCCTCCAGGCGATCGCCACTCAAAACCAGATTTCATTAATTATTACCCCCACCGATGCAGAAGTCTGGGCCGCAGCAGATGCCATCCTCCAAACCTTGACAAATTTACTTAGTAATGCTCTTAAATTCTCGGATGTCGGTTCCGCCATTTACCTGAGTGCCCAAAAGCAAACAGACTGCGTGCTCTTCCAAGTTCGCGATCGCGGGCGGGGCATTCCAGCCGATAAATTAGAACTCGTTTTTGGGCGATTTCAGCAAGTCGATGCCTCAGATTCTCGCGAAAAAGGAGGAACCGGGTTAGGATTGCCCATCTGTCGCAGTATTATTGAGCAGCACGGTGGAAAAATCTGGGTTGAAAGTATCTTCGGTGAAGGCAGCACGTTTTTCTTTACACTACCCTTACCTGCGATCGAATAACTGTCACCAAAAAGGTACGTTGTTGCGCTTGGGCGCTCTTTCATATAGATCCCTCCAGCGCAGCCAGATACCAAAAAGGTACGTTGTTGCGCTTGGGCGCTCTTCGATCCAGATCCCTCAATCGCAGCCAGATACCAAAAAGGTACGTTGTTGCGCTTGGGCGCTCTTCGATCCAGATCCCTCAATCGCAGCCAGATACCAAAAAGGTACGTTGTTGCGCTTGGGCGCTCTTCGATCCAGATCCCTCAATCGCAGCCAGATACCAAAAAGGTATGTATAGCCTTTCTCAAAAATATGAGGTATGACAGACAGCTTACAAAACCACTAAACCCAGAGGGCTAAAGCCCAACAACGTACCTAAACCATTTAGTGCCAGTTGCGATCGCAACTTTCTAAAATCCAACATCTAAAATCTAAAATTTCATGAGTGACAGATTAATTCTAGTAGTTGACGATCAAGAACACCTCCGAGAATTGGTGCAAGCGTGTTTAGAAGATCTCGGCGGATGGGAAACGCTGGTAGCCGGATCGGGAGAAGAGTGTTTACAAATAGTCCAAACACAACAACCATCAGCCATTTTGCTCGATGTATCTATGCCGGGAATGGATGGGATTGCTGTCTACGAGGGCCTTCAATCCGATCCCAAGACGCGATCGATTCCGGTGATTCTGCTGACAGCAAAAGTCCTGCCGAGCGATCGGGCAAAATTTGCCGAAATGGGCGTCACAGGCGTAATTGCCAAACCAATCCAACCCACCAGCCTGACGGTAGAAGTCGCAGAGATTTTGGGGTGGGATGAAGAATTTTAAAATGATTTGTCAAGTTTTGTAACGATAGCAGAATCTTTACCAATTCCTTACCGTTACTATCTACTCTCCTACTATCGAACCAAAAACAGGTGGTATAGGAGAAAAGTGAATGAATGGTTTTCAGGCATCGAAGGAGCTGAACCCGTATCTGGATGGCCTATTTTCCAGTTTGCTCAATCGTACTCAGCAATCAACACTTTGGATTGGCAATACAGAAGAAACGCCGATCGCAGCCATTACGATTCACGCAAGGGAAACAACCCCGATGGTGTGGAAATTCAGTTTGCTAAGGAATGGCAATTTAATAACTTAAGCAATCTCGAACTTTCAATCCTTGCCTGCAAAGCTAGCGGGCGTAAAGATGCTGAAATTATTGAATTTTCATTCCTAAGCAGTTGAGAGTTCCGCAATCCAAACTTTCGATTGAACTCCCAACTGCCAATTTGGTCGATCGCTAAAAAAAGTGAACACAACACTTAAATTAGCAACCCAACACTTTATATTTGAATGCTAATTCAATGAAGGCTTTGGAAGTGGTTGCTATGACCACCAAAACAATTTTACTGATTTACAAAGAACCAAATATGCAGGAAGTAGTAAAAGCTTGTTTAACCGATTTAGGAGGTTGGAACGTGCGAGTTGCCAATTCAACCCTAGAAGGCTTGCGACAAGCAATACTCTACCAGCCCGATAGCATAATTTTGGATATTTCCACCGGCGCCATGGATGAATTCCTATTTCTCAAAGAACTAAGAACACTACCCACCACCCAAGGAATTCCGGTTGTGCTGTTAACTCTCAAAGCGAAATGGGTCGATCTACAAAAGACCTTGTTCCCACAAGATAAAATAGCAGCAGTGATTGTAAATCCCCTCGATCCAGCTATGCTGTCCGTTCAGATTGCTCAGGTATTAGGCTGGGACTTACACTAAAATCTCACATCCCTCAGCCTTAGGATCGCGAATTAAATAATTTACACATATTTGTGGGACGGGCCAGAAGAACAATAAAAATTGTAAGTTATTTAATTCTCATTCCTTAGTAGCCGTAGGGTGCGTCGCCAGTAAAAATCTCTCGCCTAAAAATCAACAATTTCATAGCGACGCACCTCTGCTGTGCGGGAGCCGAGTCAAAACAACCCGGACATTCACTTCGCCCAACAATTATGTTTTAGCAAGACTTGACAGAAATGGTATAATGACGCGCTTTAAAAGCAGAATCTAAATTGCGGATAATTCTCAAACCCCAGAGGTGACATTACCAGAAATAATTGGTTGAAAGCCCGCCCGCCGGAGCGGGAGAAATTAAAATCAGACTATTCATTACTCCAATCCTCGGACTTAAGGGTAGAGGTCGCTCTCCCATGGTCAACTGTCAACTGTCAACTGTCAACTGTCAACTGTCAACTGTTGAAGCTCTGCCGATGTGGGAGACAATACCATTTGAGATTTGAGAATAGGGAATGACTTACTGCATAAGAGTTTGAAGCTTCCCTCAACCTGCATTTTTTTTTAACAAGTCTGACTATTGTTGCGAAATATTTAAAATCAACTCAATTCCTTAACAACCTTATATTTTTCACCAAATCTTTACTTTTCACTTTTACAGTGATGTCGTTGGTACTTCAAGCCAGCTTACAGCACTTTCGCACAACAGTGAAATAAATCTGAGTTAAAAAAGAGGTTTTTATGATAGACAACGCAGGCAGCTCAAATCAAATCCTCGGTCAAGTTAACCAGAATACAGACTGTCCCTGCTGCTCCAATCCGATGCTTCGTCACTTTCGCCAGCATCAGGTGTACTGGTTTTGTCGCGAGTGTTGGCAAGAAATGCCCGTCTACAATCTTAACCAATATTGTTTATTGCCATCTATAGCAACTCTCAATAAAGCACGGGTGCCACAGAATCTGAGTTTTTCAACCAGTTTGAAATTGGCGGCTTGAGATTTGAGATTAAAACTGCCAATCCCAAATCCCAAATCCCAAATTCCAAATTCCAAATGCTGAGCCTAGAAAGTAAACGTAGTTCTCACCACCCCAATCACCAGATCAGAATTATTCTTATTGTGATCGGGAGCAGTCAGCCAAATCAGACCAGGAGTGATCGAAATATTGTCACTCAACTTAAACTGATAGAACCCTTCAATGTGAAGGGAAGTATCCTTATCTTCCGGCAAAGTCCGATTAGTAGAACTTGTTACTCGCGGCTCCATACCTACGAGAAAGCCCGCCACATTTCCCTCTTTCAACAAATCGGGAAAAGCCACAGTAACAGCCCAGTTCCAGATTTTTTGGTCTCCGCGCTGCACAGAACCGGTAGGAGTAGCCAAGTTAGATAAAATGCGCTGGTTAGTGTAACCAGCCCAACCGCCAATTGCCAATCCAGGCCGCACTCTCCACGAAGCCTGTGCGCCGTAGGAATTGCTAGAAACTGGCAGATTGCTGTCGCTGTCGATGCCGAAGGAACCGAGACGTACCGGGAAATTAGAAGCGTTGCTGCCCGTACCGGTGACGAAGTTGTAGGAATTGACGTAAGTTAAACCTAGAGCCATAGTGCTTGTCGGTTTGAAAGTCAACTGAGCCAAAGCGCCGTAAGAACCGTTGAACAAACCGTTACCCTGCGTCGGGCTTGCAGCGTTGCCGGCCAAATATCCCAAACTCAGCTCAAGTTTTTCTCCCAATTGCTGCCGCACAGCGATACCAGTACCCGCAGTCAAATAGTAAATCGGGTTGCGAGTGCCGAAGTTAGAAAGAGCACCGCTGCCGCCATCTCCGTCAAAGTAAGGATTGACAGTGTTAGTAAAATCGTCAGCGGCACCGGCATTGGCTTCGAGAATTACAGTAGTGCTTTTGCCGAGGGGAAATTGATAAAACAGCGCATCTAAACCGACTGTATTGCTAGCTGTTCCAAAAGGCCCAGCATTAAACCGCAATTCCCCTTCAGCAGTTTTAGTATTATTAGTAGAAAACGCACCTAGATTCAAAACTTGCAGTCGAGTTCTGAGCAAATCTTTGCCGGTAAAACTCGTGTCGAAATTGAGACGAACCCTGCTACCAAAAGCCGTGCTTCTATCAGCGTCGCGGCCGTCAGCATCCTCTCCCCTGGCGATACCTGTCAATGCAAATATGACTTCGCCGTTGAGTTTAGTCGTAGTCGAAAACTGATTGGCTTCTAATTCGGAGGTGCGCGCTTCCAAAGCATCGACGCGGCCGCGCAAAGTTGCCAATTCCGCTGCAAACTCTTCTTGCAGTTTTTGCACAGCAGCCAAATCTTCTTTGGTTGCGAGATTTCTGCCACCGCTTTTAATCAGTTCGTTCACCTTATCCAAACAGGCATTTAAACCCGCTGCAAACTCGTAGCGAGTCATCGCCCGGTTGCCGCGATAGGTGCCGTCAGGATAGCCGGCAATGCACCCGTAGCGCTCTACTAGGGATTGCAAAGCTTGGAATGCCCAATCGGTGGGCCGAACGTCGGAAAGTTGCGAAACGGAGGTTACTTGGCCAACTGCATCTTCGCTGGTGCCTTCTGCGCTGTATTGGTTGATTTGTTCTAAAACATTTGACTGCGCTTGAGGTTGCGGAATGGGAGGAGTTGATTGGGAAATCTGCTGGGGTTGTGGGGCTGCTTTTTCGGCGCTTAAATTAGTCGGCGTGGCGGGTAGCCTTTCGCTGGAGTTGGCGGGCGCGACTGCGGGTATTTGCTCCGCGACAGGTGGTTCGGTACTTAGGTTGGCGGGCGCGACTGCGGGTTTGGTTTCGCTTAAGTCTGCTGCTGCAACTGCGTTGTTTTCCGCTGATGCGGCTGGTTCGGCAACTGGGGCTACTTTCGCTGCAATACTTTTTTTATCAATAGTGTCAACAGTTAAGTTGGTAGCTAGTGACGTTTGTTCGGCCGTCACTGCTGCTATTTCAGGCTGTGCTGCCTCGGTTGCAGCACCTGCTAATTCCAATTGATTGGCTTGAGCTGCGGCAATTTCTACAGGTTGCTCTGCTGCTAGGGCAGTTGAAGAGACTAATAAACTTGCTGCTAGTACAGCGGGACTTGCTAAAAGTCCTTTCCACAAAAATTTGGACATTTTTTCCTCACACCACGTTAGTTCGATCGCCCGTTCCACACATTTGGGCGATCGCAAATCCCTTACAGTATTCCGCCTAATAGTATTTTTTGTCAACAATCGGCGGGAAATTGTCGCAAAGTTGGGTTTTGCTATCCCCGATTTGACAAAAACTGGTTGCTGCCAAAAATTATTGGTTTGAAGCACCAACAAAAATTCCTACAAACACGCGACGCTCGTGAGTGTGGAGTCGAAAATTTAAGACTTATATTCAAAATCCCAGATTAATCCATCGAGTAAATCTAAGATCTAAAATCTAAAATCCAGTTGCCTGCGTAGAAACACGGTTGATGGCTTGAGGGTGCGTAAGCGATCCCTCGGTAAGACTAATATTGACAGAACTGGCGCTCACAAATCGTTCGATCGACTACATAACAAGTGAAAAAACTCAAATACGCCCTAGTTCATGAATGGTTGACGCCCTTAGCTACCGGCGGTTCAGAACTCGTAGTTGCCGAAATCCTCAAATACATAGACGCTGATATCTATGCCCTCATTGACTTTGAATCGACGAATCCCGAAAGCTATCTGTTCGGGCGACAGATTGGCACGACATTTTTGCAGCATTTCCCTAAGGCCCGCAGCGGCGTGCAAAAATATTTGCCATTCCTGCCGATCGCGATCGAACAAATCGATCTGCGAGAATACGACATCATCCTCTCATCCTCCCACGCCGTCGCCAAAGGCATCCTCAGCAGTCCAGGGCAAATGCACGTCTGCTACTGCCACACGCCCATGCGCTACGCCTGGGACTTAACTTTTGACTATTTACGCAGCAGCAAAGCCGGACGGGGCATCCCGGGCTTGCTGACGCGATATTTGTTGCACCGACTGCGGCAGTGGGATGTACTTTCAGCCAACCGCGTCGATTATTTCATCGCCAACTCCCAACACACCGCGCGCCGAATTTGGCGGTGCTACCGACGGCGCGCCGAGGTGATTTATCCGCCGGTAAATATCGAGAGATTTTCCTTGATGCGGCAAAAACAAGACTTTTACGTGACAGTGTGCCGATTGGTAAGCTACAAAAACGTAAGTGCGATCGTCCAAGCATTCAATCAACTCGGGCATACTCTCATTGTCATCGGCACCGGGCCAGAATTAGACATGATTCGGCAAATCGCCAAACCCAACGTGCAACTACTCGGCTGGCAGCCCGCCTCCGTAGTGGAAAAGTACATGGCCCAAGCAAAAGCCTTTGTGTATGCAGCTTGCGAAGATTTTGGCATCGCTTTAGTAGAAGCTCAAGCTTGCGGGACACCAGTAATTGCCTATGCAGCAGGCGGCGCTTTGGAGACAGTGCTCGACATTCGCCAACACCCAGAGACTGGGACAGGTTTATTTTTCCCCTCCCAAACCGCAGCAGCAATAGTCGAAGCTGTCGAAGAATTTGAGCAGTTGCAAGGCAAATTTGAGCCAGAAATGGCACGCTGGCGCGCCTCCCAGTTTGCCCCAGAAGTCTTTGAGCAGCGCTATCTAGCTTTTGTGGAACACTCCTATCAGGAATTTCAATCAGTCAACTTTACCAAGTCTGGGAGGTGAGAGAGGGGTTCAACAGTTGACAGTTGACAGTTGACAGTTGACAGTTGGGGGAGAGGGGGGAGAGGGGGAGAGGGGGAGAGGGGGAGAGGGCAACACATTCATTGTTCAAAATGGCTTCAGAAGCGCTCAAAGTCTGTCTGTATAAGTGCTTTATCGGTTCTATCACCTTCGTTTTTACTGATTCCGAAGCCTGATTCCGAAGGTCTTCAGAATCCCTGAAAACCTCTCCGCATAATTGCTTTGTCCATTATTCCGACTTCCAGATTCGTGATTCCGAAGGTCTTCAGAATCCCTGAAAGCCTCTCTGCATAAGTGCTTTGTCGGTTCTTCCGGCTTCCTTCTGCCTGATTTTTTCTTGCTACTTGCTTCTTCCGAAGACAGAAAATTGAGTATTGGAAACATAATTCAGAGAACAAAGCGTCTTGAGGCTTTATGATCGTGACTGTGTGTGGTGTGAAGTGAAGGAGTAAGATGACTGCCGACAGCCAACTAATCTCCGGCAAGGTAATTCGAGCGATCGCAAGACGCGGTTTTGCGCCTGTCCTGCAAGGAGATAGACTTATCAGTCGTTCTCTAGAGAGACTCGACGGAGAATTTTTCAAGCGGTTATTTGACATTCTCTTTTCCTTATCGGTTCTAATCCTGTTTGCTCCGGTTTACCTGCTTTTGGCTCTCTCAATCGCCTTAAGCTCGTCCGGGCCTATCTTTTACGTACAGGAACGAGTAGGCAAAAACCGTAAAATGTTTTATTGCCTTAAATTTAGAACGATGGTGGAAAATGCGGACGACATATTGCTGGAAATCATGGAAAAATCTCCGCATTTGCGTCAAGAGTTTGAGGACAATTTCAAACTTAAACAAGACCCTCGAATTACCTGGATTGGAAGATTTTTACGAATGACCAGTTTAGACGAGTTCCCCCAGTTTTGGAATGTATTAAAAGGAGATATGAGCGTCGTCGGGCCGAGACCTTTAGTTGAAGAAGAACTGCCGAGATACGGCCGTCACATCAACAAAATTCTCACCATCAGACCTGGAATTACAGGCTTGTGGCAAGTGTCCGGTCGCAACGACATTCCATATCCCCGGCGAGTCCAAATCGACCTCTATTACGCCAATGACAAAAACCTTTGGATGGATATGTGGATTGTTTTCAAAACAATTGGAGTTGTGATTTTCCCCAAAAATAACGGCGCATATTAATTTTTGTCGGCAGTCAGCCATCGGTAGTTAGTTTTGTTTGTTACTGACCACTGATGCTGACTACTGACAGCAAGCGGCAAACTCTTTACTCAAACAAAACACTTCCTTGATGCCGATCGAAGAATTGTGAGTTAAGGTAGAGCTTGAGCATACGACGGGCAGGCAACAACAGCCTCTACCCTAAAAGTCCCAAGTGAATTAACACAGCCTGTCAAAGGAAAATCAGATGACGCAACGCAAGCGAGCGCTAATAACAGGTATTACAGGTCAAGACGGCTCCTACTTGAGCGAATTACTGTTAGAAAAAGGATACGAAGTTCACGGCATTATCCGGCGCAGTTCTAGTTTCAATACCGATCGCATTGACCATATCTATGTCGATCCTCACAGCGAGGATGCAAAGTTGTTTCTGCACTACGGCGACTTGACCGACGGCACTACTCTCCGCCGAATATTGGAACAAGTTCAGCCTGTAGAAGTTTATAACTTAGGCGCTCAATCCCACGTTAGAGTCAGTTTTGACTCGCCGGAATATACGGTTGATGCCGTAGGGATGGGGGTACTCCGACTACTAGAAGCAATTCGGGACTACCAGAATCGCACAGGCATAGAAGTGCGGTTTTATCAAGCAGGTTCTTCTGAAATGTTTGGCTTAGTGCAGGAAGTTCCGCAGAAGGAAACAACTCCCTTTTATCCCAGAAGTCCCTACGCTTGTGCCAAAGTTTACGGTCACTGGCAAACAATAAATTATCGCGAATCCTACGGACTTTTTGCTTGTAACGGCATCTTGTTCAATCACGAGTCTCCGCGCCGTGGCGAAACTTTTGTAACTCGCAAAATTACTCGGGCTGTTGCCAGAATTGTCACAGGCCAGCAGAAAAAACTTTATTTGGGCAACCTCGATTCCAAGCGGGACTGGGGCTTTGCTAAAGACTACGTGCGGGCAATGTGGCTGATGCTGCAACAAGACAAGCCTGACGATTACGTAATTGCTACCAACGAAACCCATTCCATTAAAGAATTTCTAGATTTGGCCTTTACTTACGTCAATTTAGATTGGCAAAAATATGTGGAGTTTGACGAACGTTACTTGCGTCCGGCAGAAGTTGAACTGTTGATTGGTGATTCGACTAAGGCGCGCCAGCAATTAAATTGGGAACCTTCTGTAACTTTTGAGCAGTTAGTGCATTTAATGGTAGATGCTGACATGAAATCGCTCAAAAAGCAAGAACGAGGTTCTGGCAATGGATTTGATTGATCCACAAAACTAAACCGTCAGTCGATTTTAGATTTTAGATTTTAGATTTTAGATTTTAGATTTTGGACTTACTCCACAGATGAATCTGAAAGTTGGAACTCTTAGTCTAAAATTTTTGACACTCCCCGAATCCTGTCACGTGCTTGTATCCGTTTCCAGGTGTGGTGACTGCTAACAATTTGTATGGGTAGCGTCCCGTCTGTTACCCGATTCGCGTACCGGGCATTACCCATACAAACAGTTTACAAGTGATGAGAGGATTGTTGTAGCTATTAGTGCGGGCATTCCAACAACCAGCTTAACTGCTGGCCAAATTTTCGCCTGTGCGGGCCAGCAAAAACATTAAAATCATCGTTGAGGACTCGCAAGCCCATAAATCTCACTTTCGGGTACAAACTGAGCAATTTTTCCCTATCTGGGACAGCTAAAACTGACTTGTTAGCGCCTGCTGTAGCGGAAAGCTTTTTTGCTAAAGTAACAATTTTAGACTGGAAATTGTCGATCGACCTTTATTGCCAATCCCGAGGATAAAATTATGACAAGCTTGGATTTAAGCAACAAACGCATTCTAGTCACGGGCGGCGCCGGTTTCCTCGGCCGTCAGGTAATCGACCAATTAGTCAAAGCAGGGGCCGATGCTGATAAAATTTCAGTTAGTCGATCGCGCGACTGCGACTTGCGCGTCATGGAAAACTGCAAGCGCGCCGCCGACCAACAAGACATCATCATCCACTTAGCAGCCCACGTCGGTGGCATCGGTTTAAACTTAATCAAACCAGCAGAACTATTTTACGACAATTTGATGATGGGCGCGCAACTAATCCACGCAGCCTACGAAGCAGGAGTCGAAAAATTCGTCTGCGTCGGCACAATTTGCGCCTATCCCAACTTAACCCCAGTTCCCTTCAAAGAAGACGACATCTGGAACGGCTATCCCGAAGTAACCAACGCACCCTACGGAATAGCAAAGAAAGCCTTATTAGTGCAACTACAATCCTACCGCCAGCAGTACGGATTCAACGGTATCTATTTGCTACCAGTTAATTTGTACGGCCCAGAAGATAACTTCGATCCGAAAAGTTCCCATGTAATTCCCGCATTAATTCGCAAAGTCCACGAAGCCCAAGAAAGAGGAGACAAAACATTACCAGTTTGGGGAGACGGCAGCCCCAGTCGCGAGTTTTTGTATTCCACAGATGCCGCGCGCGGGATTGTGATGGCAGCTCAATCTTACAACGAATCTGACCCAGTTAATTTGGGAACCAATAGCGAAGTTAAAATTCGCAATTTAGTAGAAACGATTTGCGAATTGATGGGATATGAGGGAGAAATTGTTTGGGAAACAGACAAACCAAACGGTCAGCCGCGCCGCTGTTTGGACACCCAAAGGGCTAAGGAAAGGTTTGGTTTTGTAGCCGAAGTCGAGTTTAAGGAAGGCTTAAAAAATACGATTGATTGGTATCGAAAACACGCAGTTTGAGTGTAAAAAAATCCGGTTTCTTGAAGAAACCGGATTTTTTTTAGAAAATTTCTTTATAATACTCGGCGGTTGAAACCGCTACTACACAAACAAAGTCCGCCTTCGCGGACTAAGAATAAGAAATTAGGCTCGCATTGCGAATTAAATAATTTACACATATTTGTGGGATGGGCCAAAAAAGCCGGTCTAGAAAGGACGGGTTCTTTGGGCCCATCCCACAAGAACAATAAAAATTGTAAGTTATTTAATTCTCATTCCTTATATCAATCGATCGCCTCTCGGGTAGAACTCTCCTACAATAATTACTTGTGCAACACCTTTATTGTAAAATATATGATTTTCCCCAGATGTTTATTTCAGAATGGAACTGAACCAGCAGAAAGAACTTTTCAGCAAAGCTTATGTACGTGCCGTTGCAGCCGTAGCAGGTTTCTCTGTCAGTCAGCCAGAGGTAGATGACGACAGCATTGATTTAAAAATCGTGGCAAGAGGCGGTGAGGGAGTAGTTTTTTCCCCTGAGCTTAACTTACAATTGAAATGTACCTCAAGGGATTTACTGGACGGGCAGTTCATCCGATATCCGGTAAGGATAAAAAACTACAGGGATTTGATAATCAATTCCCAGGTTCCGCGCCTGTTAGTGGTAGTTTTAGTGCCGGAAAATCTAGAAAACTGGTTGCAGCAGTCTGAAGACGAAATGTGCATGAGGTATTGCGCCTACTGGGTGTCGCTGCGGGGACAGCCAGAAAGACTCAATACAGCGAATGTAACAGTTGAGTTATCCCGCTCTAATCAGTTCACTGTACAGGCTCTCAAGTCTATTATGCAGCGTCTCAGTCAAGGAGATTTACCGTGAAAGTAACTGTAAAAGATAAGGAAATTTTCCAAACTATAGATCCAAATGTGCTAGGGGAACACTTAGAGGCAAATGGTTGGCAAAAAGTTGCTTTAGTATATGAAAATACTTGGATTTGGCACAAAAAGAATGATGCTGGTCAGGTTTTTGAAATCAAGCAGCCTGTGAGACAAGAATTTGATGCTCCTCAGCTTATTGCTGAAGCTTTCAAGACGCTAGAAGTGGTAGAAAATCGCTCTCAGCTAGATATTCTCAGCGATTTAATCACGGTTTTACCTAATGTTGCAATCTCGGGATGGATTAATAAAGTACACGAGGAAGAATCGGCAACCTGCAAAATTATATTAATGGGATTTGTGGTGGGGAAACTGAGAAAAATTAATCTGGAATTGAGCGACTCAGATTATCAGTTGGCCCTCAAAGCTTATGAAGCCCGATCGCCTGTCACCTGTTTTGGTGATTTAATTAAAGAAAATGACGGTTTCGTGTTAAACAATCCCCGCGATTTTGCCCTGCTGACTGAGGCAGAATTAATCTCATAGTTTGGGAAATCCTGGTTGTGGTACAATATCAAGCAAAAATTATTGTGCCGATCGCATTACAGGAAAACAGGTTGTGCAAACTCTAAAATTAGGTGCATCGGGTTCCGATGTTGTGAAACTTCAAAAACGCTTGCTGGAGTTAGGGTTGAATCCGGGGAGGGCAGACGGCAAGTTTGGGCCGAAAACAGAAGCCTCTCTCAAACAGTTTCAAACCAATCAAAAATTTTTGGCAAACGGCATAGTGGGCCCGGAAACGCTAGCTGCTTTGTTCCCTGGGGAACCTTTGGGGTCGTCACTTTTATCATACAGGGCGATCGAGCTAATCTTAGAATTCGAGGTCGGCGGCGGGCGGAAATATTACGAAAAGCTGTTGCAGCGTCCAACTTGGCCGGAAGGAGCATCGGGAATTACGATCGGCATCGGCTACGATCTAGGTTACAACACAGTAGAAGTTTTCAACCAAGATTGGCAGAAATTAGGGGATGTTGAGCGCAAGCGTTTGAGTGACTGCTGCGAGTTAACAGGAGAAGCTGCGAACAACCTTTTAGATAGTGTTCGAGACATTATTGTTGCTTGGGAATTAGCATGGGATGTTTTTAATATTGTCACAGTACCGAAATTTTACAATCAGACAAAAGCAGCCTTTCCAGGTTTAGAAGAATTGCCGGTAGATGTTCAGGGAGGATTGGTAAGTTTGGTGTTCAATCGCGGCCCGAGTATGGAGGGAAACCGCCGCCGGGAAATGCGTGCAATCCGCGATTTAGTGCCGAAAAAAGATATCCAGGGAATTGCTGCACAAATCCGGGAAATGAAACGGATTTGGGTGGGTACGAGCATTGAAAAAGGTATCGGGAGACGGCGGGATGCGGAAGCTGATTTAATTCAGGAAAGTGCTTAATTACCAATGAATAATGACTAATTGGGAACATCTCATTTTTGTAAAAAGTATTTTTTATTTGAGTGCTGTCCGCGCTATAAATGCAAAACTGAGATGCTCCCAACTCATTTAACAACTTTTGCAGGATGACAAATATCTATCTTGAAGAAATTTGGTGCGTCGTCAGGAGTTGAATATTGAAAAAAAGAAGGACTGAAGTCCTTACTACGAACCAATCTGTTTGAGCGTCAGGAGTTGAATATTGAAAAAAAGAAGGACTGAAGTCCTTACTACGAACCAATCTGTTTGAGCGTCAGGAGTTGAATATTGAAAAAAAGAAGGACTGAAGTCCTTACTACGAACCAATCTGTTTGAGCGTCAGGAGTTGAATATTGAAAAAAAGAAGGACTGAAGTCCTTACTACGAACCAATCTGTTTGAGCGTCAGGAGTTGAATATTGAAAAAAAGAAGGACTGAAGTCCTTACTACGAACCTTGTAAGTCTAATAATTAAAACTTTGAACTGGCAGCAATTCGCGGTGGTAGCACAACTTTCTTAGCTAAACCCAGCACTTTTAAAATTTTAATTGCCCACCAAGTCATGTCAATTTCCCACCATTTCCATCCAGCTTTTGCTACGTTCGGATAAGCGTGATGGTTGTTGTGCCAGCCTTCTCCGTAGGTGAGAATTGCTGCCCACCAAAGGTTGCGAGAATTGTCTTGGGATTTGAATGTGCGGTAGCCTGTCATGTGGCTGGCAGAGTTGATTAACCAAGTGCTGTGCCACAGCAAAACTGCCCTGAGAAATACGCCGTAAATCACAAATGACCAACCGCCAATTAGGTACAGCAAGATTCCTAAAGGAAGTTGCAATATCAGAAAGTTACGATTTAACCAGCGGTAAAAAGGATCTTTAGCTAAATCGGGAGCGTACTGTTTGTAAGTTTCGTAATTAAAAAACTCTGGGTGCGGGTAAAATATCCACATCATGTGACTCCACCAAAAACCGCGCCGCGCGGAGTAAGGATCTTTATTGTTATCTTCTGTGTAGAGGTGATGCTGGCGGTGTCCGGAAACCCAAAAAATCGGCCCGCCTTGTAATGCTAAAGCACCCATTGTGCCGATCGCATATTCTAGCCATTTAGGCACTTGCAAACTGCGGTGAGTTAACATTCGGTGATATCCCAAGCAAATGCCAATGCTGCCAAACAGCCAGTGCAGAAATATCGCTACACCTAAAGCATACCAAGAAAAAAACCAAGGGGCTAATAAAGCTAGGCCGTGTATTGCCCCAAAAAATGCCGCAGTCGTCCAGTCAAACGCGATCGGCTGTTTGCCCTCAAGGGCAGTTTCGACGGAATTAGAATTCATGAAAGTCCTTAATTTTAGATAACGGCGATCTGCTGACAAAACATCGATCGACCTTCCCTGTACACTGGTTAAAACTGACGCTTGTGAAAGCATACGATTACAGGCCGAACGCTGCGTGCAAGTTTTACTTACATATTTAGCTTAACAGGCGTTTCTTTTTTGTGCAAGTACAACTTGCAATATATTATGCCCGCTCAACGAAATCCAACTCGACAGCGTTTAATCGGTGCAGCGCTAGAGTTATTTGCCTCTAGGGGAGTTACCGAAACCACCACCAAGCAAATTGCAGAACTAGCAGAAGTTAATGAGGTAACTCTGTTTCGGCAGTTTGGAAGCAAGCAGGGCTTGCTTTTGTCGGTCATTGAAGAGGCTGCTGTATTTGCTAAGTTGGGTCAAACTTTGGTCGATCGGGCAAATCAGACTAGCAGCATCCACCAAGCGCTCAATGACTACGCTATTGCCTGTTTGGATGCCCTAGAACGGGTTCCGGAAGTCGTGCGATCGGTGGTGGGCGAAGCGGGACAGTACCCGGCAGAAAACCGTGCGGCGCTGGGTAGAGGCTTTACGGAAGTCAACCGCTACGCAGCGGAATATTTTGCTGCTGCGATCGATCGCGAACAGTTGCACGCCCATGTGACTGCCGAAAAGCTGGCTAGTTTGCTCAACGGAATCTTGCTGGGATACGCGGTGATTGAGTTTACTAGCGAGTTTCACGAACTTTGGCAGGATCGGGAGGATTTTTTGGAGAATTTGCTCGCGCTGTTTTTGCACGGGGCTGTATCGTCTTCCGATCGCGTCCAGTCTGAAGTTGAGTTCGATCGAGTCACCGCAAAGGCCCAAAGAGAACAACAGGAGAATGTTAATTTTTTGAGTGCGAACCAACAGGTGGAATCTGAGATTTGGCCAGCATCTGGAGGGTTTGGCGCCAAAATTCGCGACAGCCCGGCCCAAAATCAATTTGCTGTCAAATCGGAGTTAGCGATCGAAAAAACTGCTGGGGAAAATGTGTCGGATGTGCCCGCAAATTTAGTCGCTGCCATTTTGCAGCGGGCTAAAAAGCTGGGAATGCAAGAATATGCTTTAGCATACGTTTTGTTTGGATCGGGATTGAGTGCCAATGAGATTGTTGACTTGGGACGATCGCACCACATTAGCGATTCTCGCCAACAATTGCTGCAAGTCACCCAAGGTTTGGGGCGGCAAGTTCCCGTAAATCAGTGGATTTTGGGCAAGCGCTACGGTTCTTATACTAACAACCCGCTAACTCAGTGGTTGAAAAGCCGCAAAGACAGCGAATCAGCTTTGTTTTTAAATCGAACTGGAAAACGGCTGTCGGAAAATGAGTTAGTGCAGTTGTGGGAAGAAATGACTGCGGGATTGCTTGGTGTTGAAGCAGAGGCGATCGCGATCGAACAAACTCAACAAACCTGGTGCGTGGAGATGTTAATGCGGGGTATGAATTTGGAAGATATGCAGATATTGACTGGGTGGGATGCTGCTAAGTTGCAGCCTTACGCGCGCAGATCCAGGGAAAAAACTGCTTTAGAACAGGCGATTCGTCTCGATCGCAAAGCCTAGACAAATCAAACTACCATCATAAGATTGGCTCGATCGTTCGGAATGCAAGTCCTTAAAATTCAAGGACTAAAGTCCTCACTACCAACAATTTTTTATGACTGTATGATGAACACTCCTGAACCTTCATTAACTAAAACCGAATTAAGAAAATCGCTCCTAAACACCCGCAAATCCCTACCAGCCCAAGAATGGACACAAAAGAGCGAGATCCTTTGCAACCACCTGCACAACTCGCCCCTATTTACCCAAGCAAAAACAATCCTCGCCTACTTTAGCTTTCGCCAAGAACCAGATTTAAGTCCCCTATTTGCCACCCCTAAAAAATGGGGATTTCCCCGCTGTGTCGGCAAAGAGCTATCCTGGCACGTCTGGCAGCCCGGAGATGCTTTACATACTGGAGCTTATGGCATCCTAGAACCACTGCCGGATGCTCGGAAAATCGATCGCTCAGAAGTAGATTTAATCCTCGTACCCGCTGTTGGTTGCGATGTTCGCGGCTATCGCTTGGGCTACGGTGGCGGCTATTACGATCGAATGTTCAGTTTAGCTGAGTGGGAATCAAAAATGGCGATCGGCACAATCTTTGAATTTGCCTTGCTAGCCCAGCTACCAGTAGACTCCTGGGACAAACCGCTGCACGGAATTTGTACCGAAAGTGGGTTAAAAATGATACACGAGAAATCCCAAAGGTCGATCGAGCCATAAATTTTCAGTAATCATATCATATCCGCTAAAACAACCACAGTAAAATTGGTTCGTAGTGAGGACTTCAGTCCTCATGAAAATCAGAGGACTGAAGTCCTCACTACAAACTTACAACAGTTATTTTACGGGACATGATATTATCCCTAGATCCGTGTTTATATGTATCCTACTGAAAGTCCTATTTAATCTAAAATCCAAAATCTAAAATCTAAAATATTATGGCCCAGCGCTACGTTCGAGTTAAAACAACACAAGGACACATCCATTACGGTTTGCTGCAACTTAGCCGCAGCGTTCAAGTATTTGATGCACCACCCTGGTTAAAAGGACAACCAACAGATTTGGAACTTTCACCAGATAGTTACCAAATTCTCGCCCCGTGCTCTCCCTCAAAAATTGTAGCCGTCGGCAAAAATTATGTCGATCACGCCGCCGAGATGGGAACGCCAGTACCCGAAGAACCGCTGCTGTTTTTCAAGCCTCCCAGCGCTGTCATCGCAGCAGGTGCAGCGATTCGCTATCCGCAGCAGTCGGAAAGGGTAGACTACGAGGGAGAATTGGCCCTGGTAATTGGCGAACACTGTACCAACTGCACTCCCGAACAAGCACATGGCAAAATTTGGGGTTACACAATAGCCAACGACGTAACAGCCAGAGATTTGCAAAAGCGAGACAACCAGTGGGCGAGGGCCAAAGGGTTTGATACGTTTTGTCCTTTGGGGCCTTGGATTGTGCGCGAATTGAGTCCTGCTGCACAGTTACAGACTTTTGTCAATGGGAGCGATCGACCGACACAGTCATCTCAGATCGATCGCATGGTATTTTCCCCAGACTTTCTCGTCTCCTATATCAGTCAAATCATGACCCTAAATCCCGGCGATGTGATACTAACTGGAACACCCCAAGGAGTTGGGCCGCTGCAAATAGGCGATCGAGTTCGCATTGAAATTGAAGGCATCGGCAGTCTTGAAAATACAGTCATTAGTCATTAGTTATTAGTTATTAGTTATTGGTCATCAGTCATGAGTAAGCGCAAAAACCACAATATCTTCCACGGACTTTTCTGGTTGGTTTAGCGATGATTCGGACTACTGAACGAGCCAACAATTTGACGCACCTACTATCCCCACTAATGACAGTTGACAGCAAACAGGTTGACAGTTGACCGTTACCAATGCCCAATTCCCAATTCCCAAGGACAACTGACTAATGACTAATGACTAATGACTGATTTATGGTACCTGCATATAAACAGCATCGGAAAGCGGAGGAATCTCTGCATAGCGTCCCAATGCCGACTGAACGACTGCATAAACAAATGCAGCTAAAACACCCAAAAACACCATGTTATACAGCGTCTCTGCAATAAATGCGACTTGGAATCCTGTAAAAATCTTCAAAACTAGACCGCACAGCATCAAAACAATGTCTAAAAGAATCGCTTGCATCGCATTAAAACGAATGAAGTGACAGATGCTTTCGTTTCTAACTACTGCTAAATACAGGGCAAAGAAAATAATTAAGCTAGCGAAGGGCAAATTATAAATTTGCATCAAAGGATCTAGCGGTAGGAACAACAGTTGCAGGGCAGGAAACTGTCTAAACAGATACCCGCCAAAGGCAAGCCCGTCAATCAGCGGCAGCAAATAAGGCAAACAAGCAAAAATCCGGTCTGGAACAGTCGTAGATCCGCGCCAAGTCATAATGAACTCTCCTGAGTCGATCGACTAAATATCAATTCCCATTAAACTCAGGATAACGCAGCAGCAGGCAAGCGTTCCGACTCGCCCGGAATTTGCCCACACCCACAGCCGAGTAGATTCAGGGGTACTTATATCAAGTCGGGTTCAATAGTCACCATTCCTGATGCCCGATGCCCGATGCCCAATTCCCCATGCCCTGTTTGGCCCATGCCCCATGCCCTGTTTGGCCGATGATTATTTAATATTGGCAATGACGAAGCCCATTTGACACTCGTATCGATCGGGCAAATTTTCCGTAGGTTTGGCAACTGGATGACCGCAGCGAAGCTCTCCACCGCTCCAGCGCGGTTGGCCAGTGCGATCGGCAAGCACACAACTTTGGCAAACACACTGAGGGGCAAGCATCTGATTTTCCATTAGAATGACTAACATTTGATACCTCCGGCAGGTTTCACACCAGTAATTTCATTGTATGTCAGGAATTTGGGACAAACGGCTTAACCTGAACACAACGTAATATTTCTGTCAATGGTGCGAAATCCGTAGTAGGCTAAAAGATCCCCAATTCCCAATCCCAAAATTGTCAAAAGGTTGATTATTGTGACGGACACTAACTTAGACTTCCTTTCCAAAACCGATCCGCTAATTGCCGATTTAATCGGGCAAGAGCTCCAGCGGCAGCGAGATCACCTAGAACTGATCGCCAGCGAAAACTTTACCTCCGCAGCCGTAATGGCAGCTCAAGGCTCAGTGCTGACCAATAAATACGCCGAAGGGCTGCCAGCAAAACGCTACTACGGCGGTTGCGAATTTATTGACGGCATCGAGCAAATCGCGATCGATCGCGCTAAAGAGCTGTTTGGCGCAGCCCACGCCAACGTCCAGCCCCACTCCGGCGCTCAAGCTAACTTTGCAGTATTTTTGAGCTTGTTAGAGCCTGGTGACGGAATTATGGGCATGGATTTGTCCCACGGCGGACACTTGACCCACGGTTCGCCCGTTAATGTATCCGGTAAATGGTTCAAAGCTTTTCACTACGGCGTCAACCAAGAAACTGAACAGCTCGACTACGACGAAATTTTGGCACTGGCTAAAGAAAACCGACCGAAATTGCTGATTTGCGGCTATTCAGCATATTCGCGAATTATCGACTTTGAAAAGTTTAGAGCGATCGCCGACGAAATTGGAGCTTACCTGCTCGCCGACATCGCCCACATTGCCGGGTTAGTCGCCACAGGCCACCATCCCAGCCCCCTCGCCCACTGTCACGCAGTCACCACCACCACTCACAAAACCCTGCGCGGCCCCCGTGGCGGCTTGATTTTGACCAATGACCCCGAACTGGGCAAAAAGTTCGACAAATCAGTATTTCCCGGCACTCAAGGCGGCCCCTTAGAGCACGTGATTGCGGGCAAAGCTGTAGCTTTCGGCGAAGCATTAAAACCGGAATTTAAAACTTATTCCGGTCAAGTAATTGAAAATGCGCGGGCTTTAGCTGCACAGTTGCAGCAGCGGGGTTTAAAACTCGTTTCCGGCGGCACCGACAATCATTTAATGCTAGTAGATTTGCGATCGGCAAACATGACAGGCAAGCGAGCCGACCAATTAGTTAGCGGTGTAAATATTACTGCTAATAAAAATACTGTGCCTTTCGATCCGGCATCGCCTTTTGTCACCAGCGGTTTGAGACTCGGTTCGGCTGCGATGACGACGAGGGGAATGGGAACTCCAGAATTTACCGAGATTGGTGATATTATTGCCGATCGACTCCTGAATCCCGAAGATGAAAGCGTCGCCGCTGAATGCCTGCGACGAGTAGCAGCACTGTGCTCACGCTTCCCCTTATACCCGCACTTGTTCTTAAAAGTGCCGGCATTAGCTTAATTTTCCTGATCGGCAATGGGGAATTGGTAGTTGGAAGTGTACGGTTCATCAGTTGACAGTTGACAGTTGACAGTTGACAGCTACCTCTTCCATCGATAGAAGAGGATTGGATCAATGAATCATTTTGTTTGATTTCCCCCGTTTAGGGGGAGGCTTTAGACCTAATTTTTAGGGGTAAAAGAGTAAAAGATCTGAAAAAGATTGAGAGTTGTTCGTTGCGATCTTGATAAGCGGTTTTTATCGAAAATCTCGATCGCAAAAGGCAGTTTTTACTAAAAATATTTGTCGAGCGGGGCTGGTTTGATTAACGGTATTTGTCGATCGCGAAAGATACCGCTCAACTCGGCTCGCTTGGCAAGTATCGATATCGAAAAAGTCGATCGACATTGCGATTGAAAGACGATTAATTCGAGAGTCATCATTTAAAAACCGGACAATTCCCGTCCCAGCAACTTCCACTCCGGCAAATCTCCGCCTCCCAAACCCCCAGTCGCTCTTAAAGATGTTTGCTTGTGATAAGCCATCCCAAATGTAGTAGACTCTGCCTGACACCCTAATTGCCCCGCACTATTTAAAATTGATTTCAGATGCCGTATCAGTATCTGTACCACGTAATAGCTTTTCTGGTTTCTGCAAGCGTCGTCCTCTGGAGTACGCCAATAGTTAAAAAAATTGGTCTCAAAAGCGGGCGAGTCGATCGGCCAGGCGAGCGAAAAGTCCACCAGCGCCCCATGGTACGCTTGGGAGGAGTCTCTATCTTTCTCGGCACTCTGATTGCCCTGTTATTTGTCTGGCTCTGTGGAGGCTTCATCGATGCTAACGGACAAGTTCTCAATCCCAAAGACGAATACGAAATTTGGGGAGTCACCCTCGGCGGCATCGGATTCTTCCTCATCGGTTTAGCAGACGACCTATTTTCGCTCTCGGCCATAAAACGCTTGCTCATGCAAGTTGGCGTATCCACCATCGTTTGGATGGCAGGAGTACAAATTGAGTTTCTAACAGTTCCTTCCCTGGGACTGACGGATCTTGGCTGGCTGAGCTTGCCCATTACGGTGATTTGGCTTGTCGGTATGGCCAACGCCATCAACTGGATTGACGGTTTGGACGGTTTAGCAGCCGGAGTTTCTGGGATTGCAGCAGTTGTAATGCTGATTGTCAGTTTGTCGATGCACCAACCGGCGGCAGCCTTAATTGCAGCCGCTTTAGCTGGGGGGGCATTGGGATTTCTGCGCTACAACTTCAATCCGGCTCAAATCTTTATGGGAGATGGTGGGGCTTATTTTATCGGGTTTACTCTGGCTGGAGTCGGAGTAATTGGGTTAGTTAAAACTACGGCTGTTACTTCTGTGTTGCTGCCATATTTAATCTTAGCTGTACCGATTTTAGATATGTCGGCGGTGATTCTCGATCGACTCCGTAACGGCAAATCACCCTTTATTGCTGACAAACGCCACCTGCACCACCGACTCTTAGAAGCCGGACTATCCCATAGATTTGCGGTTTTATTTATTTACTCGCTGACTCTTTGGGTAGGAAGTTTAGCCCTAGCTTTTTCGGTTCCAAGCGGCATAGTTTACGCTATGGGAGCTACAAGTTTGCTGGGATACGCTAGCTGGAAAGTTTGGAGACACGCAAGATAGTTGACAGTTGACAGTTGACAGTTGACAGTTGACGGTTGTTAGTAAGAATCACCAATCACTAATAACTAATGACCAATGACCAATGACCAATGACCGATGCCCAATGCCCAATGCCCGATGCCCGATGCCCGATGCCCAATTCCCAATTCCCCAATCTAAAATCCAATAATGGTTGCTGAAATTATTTGTGTTGGTACAGAATTGCTATTAGGCGATATTCTTAATAGCAATTCCCAGTTTTTAGCGAAAGAATTAGCGAGTTTGGGAATCCCTCACTACTATCAAACAGTGGTGGGGGACAATCCCGATCGCATTAAACAGGTGATAGAAATAGCTATAGGTCGATCGCAACTTTTGCTCTTCACCGGAGGCCTCGGCCCAACACCAGACGACCTCACAGTCGAAACTATCGCCGATTATTTTGGTGTTCCTCTCATCGAAAGGCCGGAAATTATCGCCGATATCGAACAAAAATTTGCTCAGTACGGACGCACCATGAGCAAGAGCAACCGCAAACAAGCCTTAATCCCCGAAGGTGCGGACATTCTATCAAACCGCACAGGTTCTGCACCGGGGATTATTTGGCAGCCGGTTCCCAATGTCACAATAATGACATTTCCCGGCGTACCGACGGAAATGCACTTGATGTGGCAAGAAATAGCTGTTCCTTACTTGAAAAATAACGGTTGGTGCAGCTCAACTATTTGCAGTCGCACGTTGAAATTTTGGGGAATTGCTGAGTCTGCACTCGCGGAAAAAGTAGATAGTTTTCTGAATTTAACTAATCCTACCGTGGCTCCCTACGCCAATCACGGCGAAGTCAAACTGCGAATTTCGGCCCGCGCTGAGTCGGAAGTGGCGGCGAAAAAGTTAATTGAGCCGATCGAACAACAGTTGCTCCAGATTGCTGGCCTAGACTGTTACGGTGCCGATACCGATACCCTCGCCTCCACTGTCGGTAAATTGTTGCTGTTGGCTGGCGAAACTCTTAGCGTGGCTGAATCCTGCACGGGAGGTGGGTTGGGAGCGATGCTGACTGGTGTTGCCGGCAGTTCGAGATATTTTTTGGGCGGGGTAATTTCCTATGACGATCGGGTTAAGGAAAGATTATTAGGTGTTAATCCCCAAGATTTAGCCGAATTTGGGGCAGTCAGCACCAGCGTGGCAAAACAAATGGCTGCGGGAGTGCGCGCTAGCCTTAACACTGATTGGGGATTGAGCATTACAGGCATCGCTGGGCCAGGAGGCGGCACCGATGCTAAACCTGTCGGACTGGTTTATATCGGTTTAGCGGGCCCCAACGGCGAGGCTGAAAGTTTTGAATACCGCTTCGGCTATGCCCGCACTCGCGATTGGATTAGAAATCTCAGTAGCTGTACCGCGCTCGATCGGCTGCGGCGTAAATTATTATTGGCAAAAGCATAGAAAACCTCTAACACTTTGTCAATTGTCAATACTCAGCCGTAAGCTTAAGCTTTATTTAATAATTGCAATCCGAGATATTTCAGTAATTTTCCCCTTGCCTATTGATTATCTGTAAAGATTCGTTATGATAATAAGATAGGGCTGATTGGCAAATATACTGACTCTCTGCTTTGCTTAAAAGCGTTGCTCCCAACAACCAGCAAGCGAGAAAGCAAGTTTGACCTTGGATTTCAAAGTCGTGCTTGCTTATTTTCAGGGATTTAGCCGTCGGTTTAGCAATCTAGACTATAAAAAAAGGAGCTATCCGTTCAATGGAAGACATTGAAAAGGTGCTGGAACAAATTAAAGAATGGGTTCGCAAGCTGATAGAAGGACTGCTGAATCCAGAAGCTCAACCGGAACTCGAACCGATTCCTATTCCAGTCAACCAACCCAGGCATCGCCGGTAGTCGGGACTAGATGTGAAATCTGAGGTTTGAGGTTTGAGGTTGAAGGCTGGTTCTAAATCCCAAGTCAAAATTCTGATAAATCTCATAAACTTTGTTGCGCTGGAATTTTTAAAATTGTTAAATATCCTGGTACTTCACGGCCCTAATCTGAATCTATTGGGTCAGCGAGAACCTGGAGTTTATGGTTCTGCGACTTTAAATGATATCAACAAGTTGCTAGAACGAGAAGCGCAAGCCCTCCAGGTGCAAGTCTCTATTCAGCAGTCGAATCATGAAGGGGTTTTGGTGGATGCAATTCACTCGATGTTAGGGCAGCACCAAGGCTTGTTGATTAACGCTGGAGCTTATACTCATACGAGTGTGGCAATTAGAGACGCGATCGCCGCTGTGAATATCCCTGCGGTGGAAGTTCATTTGAGCAATATTTACCGACGGGAAGCTTTTCGGCACCACTCGTATATCGCAGCGGTGGCGATCGGGCAAATCAGCGGTTTTGGCTCAGAAAGTTATCGGCTGGGGCTGCAAGCTCTAGTTAGTTATCTGATTAAAAATTAAAATTTCACCGATTTTTGCTATCCACCAATCACCGGACATAACTGGACAACCATTAACTAAAGGTGAAGAGATAGCCAGCCTCAGTTACAACTACGTTTTCAGGGTGATGACACCTACAGGTACTTTCCAGCCTGTGGCTCTGTCGTCAATCGTTAAACATCTGTATTTGGTTAAAGAAGTGCGGTTGACTCAACAAGCCCTGAAAACATTGGCGAGGAAAACATTACCCGAGCAATCGGAGGACGATTATGTCTAATTTTGTCTTCGTTTTAGACACAAACAAACAACCGTTAGATCCTGTAACTTCAGGTCTTGCCAGACGGATGTTAACTCAAGGTAAAGCAGCAGTTTACAAACGTTATCCGTTCACAATAATCCTGAAGTATTCCTGTGACAAACCGCAAACAAAGTCACACGAAATTAAGATCGATCCCGGCTCGAAAACCACAGGATTAGCACTACTGCAAGGTGACGAGGTAATCTGGGCAGCCGAGTTAGCTCATCGGGGAAATCACATCACTGGTGACTTAGCATCCCGATCCGCAATTCGTCGCAACCGCAGGAATCGCAAGACTAGATACCGTCAACCTAGGTTTCTCAATCGTACTCGCACTCCCGGATGGTTGCCACCTAGTTTAGCCTCAAGAGTATCGAATATTGTGACTTGGGTGAATCGATTGCGACGGTATGTTCCTGTAACAGCTATATCTCAAGAGTTAGTTAAATTCGACACCCAAGCCATGTTGGCTCCTGAAATATCAGGAATTGAATATACTCAAGGCGAACTAGCAGGTTATGAAATCCGACAATATTTGTTAGAAAAATGGGGCAGGAAATGTGCTTACTGCGGTGTAGAAAATACCCCTTTAGAAGTCGAACACATTCACCCTAAGTCAAAGGGAGGAAGTTCGCGGGTGTCGAATCTGACTCTTGCCTGTAGAAACTGCAATCTGGCTAAATGCAATCGAGATATCAAAGATTTTCTCTCGGAAAAACCCGACATTTTATCGAGAGTTTTAAAATTTGCTTGCTTGCCATTGAAAGATGCAGCAGTAGTGAATTCTACTCGATGGTCGCTGTTTGAGAAACTCCAACAAACAGGCTTGCCAGTAACAACGGGTACGGGAGGGCGCACTCAGTACAATCGAACTCGAATGGGACTGCCTAAAAGTCACTGGCTGGATGCTGCCTGTGTAGGTGAAGTCGAACAACTGGTGATACTGACAAGGCAACCATTACTGATAACCGCTAAAGGATGGGGTAACCGTCAAATGTGTACGCCCAATAAATACGGGTTTCCCAACAAGCATAGAACTAGGTGTAAGACTTTTTTTGGGTTCCAGACTGGAGATATGGTGAGAGCAGTTTTGCCGAGTGGGAAATTTGCAGGTACTCATGTTGGTAGGTTGGCAGTTAGAGAGAGTGGAGTCTTTGATTTAAGGACAGCTTGGGGAAAAATTAGCCCCATGCGTCACAAATACTGCAAAACTGTTCACCGCAATGATGGTTATATGTATGGGTTTTCCACTCTTGTCCGCTATTAGAGGCGATTAGAGGCGTACCGATCGGATGAGGGCCGGTTTTAGATGGAAAACCAGCCCTTATATGTTTGGGTTTAATTAAAATTAATCAGAAGAATGGTTCAACAGTTGACAGTTGACAGTTGACAGTTGACAGTTTGAAGGCAACCTCTACCATTAAGTCCGAGAATTAGAGTAATAAATAGTCTGATTTTAATTTCTCCCTCAAAGACTTGGGGCTTTCAACCAATTCTTTCTGGTAATGGGCATCGGCTAAAGAGGGCATCGGGCATCGGGTAATGGGTAATGGGTAATGGGTGATAGTTACTTGTTAGTGATTTTTATAATAACCAATTCGCAATTCCCTGTTTGACCAATTCGCAATTCCCTATTCCCAATTCCCTGTTTGACCAATTCGCAATTCCCTATTCCCAATTCCCTACTAATTACCGATTACCAATTACTAGCAACTTGAGTTGAATTCAAATGCGGCATTCCCTGTTGAGCAAGTTTCAAGGAACCATCCTGGGGGCACTTTTAGGAGACTCTATAGGCCTGCAATACCAGAGGCAGCTAGCGGGTATTCCCTCCCAAACAGAAGACTTGCAGCCGATTTTACAACTGACGAAACACCAACTATTGACCCTGAGTGGGGCAACATTAGCCCTGAATTCTCCCAACACCAAAATACTCAGGGGCAAATACTCCGAATGCGGGAGACTTGCAGTAGCGTGGACTCAAAGTTTAATTCGGTGTAATGGTTTAGATTTAAAAGATTGGCGCGATACTTGGGAATTATTGGCAAAGTCCGAAATCTACCAGTCTCCAAATAGAGAGTTTCAAAGCCTGCTTAACCCTAGTGAAGCTGCGGTTGCTGCTCTGCCATGCGTGATGTTTTTTCACGAAAATAAAGCCAAGCTGCGAGAAAAAATAATGCTGGCGACAGATGTTTTGCCCAAGGAAAATCAGGCAGAATTGCAGACAGCAGTGTTAGCTACAGGATATGCGATCGCCCGATCGCTCAAACAAAGACTTGACCCCGCCACAGCGATCGAACAAACCATTGCCTACCTAAACATAGATACTGCCTTAACCGAGTTGCTGCGGCAAGTGCAAATACTACTAGAACAGGGAGCAGATTTAGAAACAGCCACCACTCACCTGTGCAAAAGCGCCACAGCGTTGCGAGAAAAACCAGAAGAGGGCGAGAAAAAAGCAGAAACTCACTCAATTGTCAATCCAGGAAATTTTATTCCCATTGCCCTAGCTTTCTACTGCTTCTTGAGCACCCCAGAACACCTACGCTTGTCAGTAGTGCGGGCAGCCCGCTGCGGGATAGCGGGACAACTCACCTGCGCTTTGACGGGAGCTTTGTCTGGAGCATACAACGGCGCTGCTGCGATTCCTGTAGAATGGCGACAAGTATTGTCGGCGGTTGAATCGCAGCCGCTAGTCGAGGGCCGAGAACCCTCCCTGTGGGGAACGGGCAGCGATGCAAAAATTTTGGAGTTAGCAAGCAACCTGTTTGCTGTTTGGGCTGGAGTTTACAACCCTTCGGCGGAGCCGGATTCCGCAGCCCTAGCCCGCGCAGTGGCTGCACCTTATGTCATTAGACCTCGAAACATATAAAGTTGGGAGCTTTGAACAGGAGGGGAAAGCAGAAACTATAGCCTTTCTCAAAAAGATGAGGTATGGCTGACAGCTTACATAACCGCTGAAATCAAGAGGGCTCTCTTCCCAACAACGTCCGCGAATCTTTGTGAAAACCGCTATAGCAATTAAGAATTAGCAGTTAACAATTAGCAATTAGCAATTAGCAAGTCACAAGTGACAGCCAAAGGAGAGCGACAATTAAAAATTAACAAGTAACAACTTAAATTGGAGGCGCTTGCTTCCTCAAACCAGATTTCTAGGAGAGTATAGGATTGGGAAACTAGGAATCGACCGAGAAAGCGGGTTTTTAGCCACACCGCACGAGAGCTGTTTGAGATAGACAAAGGCAGGAAATAAGCAGCAGAAGCTTGAGGACACTGCTGGCGTTGTTGGCGACACTTAGATAGAAAATCGATCGGCTGTCGAGTGTCTGGTAAATTAGCCTGCTTGTTTAGAATATTCAGGTACGGTAGTTCGGATAAACTCAATCAAGATGCACAGTCAGAATTTCTGACAAAGCTGCTGAGTAACAGTGATATATCTTCGACACAAATGAATACGCTCTCCTCATTAATGCGACAGATTGAGCAGTTAGGGGCTACGCGCTCGCTGCGCCAACACATTGCTCAAGTGCAAAATGGTGACAGTAAAACAGCCGATCGCCCTGGCGGGCCTCTCCTGAGCCGTTTTTTGCGCCAGAAATGGCCTGGGCCCGAGACTTTTATTAGATTGACAAGTAAAACCTCAAAATCTAGCCTCAAAAATCAGGCTCGTTCCCCGATGTTGGCCCTGGTAGCAGTAGTTTCCCTCAGCAGCACTCTTGGCCACCGCTTCTACAACCAGCCGAAATTGGATGTGGGGACGAAAGCTCCTCAGACGATTAAGGCTCCTGCTAGTGTTAGCATTCCCGATCACAAAACTACTGAAGAACACCGTTCATCAGCACGAATCGGGGCTGTACCGATATTAATGCTCGATCGCGCGGTCGATCGACAAATCGAGCGAGAATTGCAACAATTTTGGCAACAGGGGAGCCAACTCCGGCGGGCGGTAGGCCCGTTTCCGTTTGCGACGCCCTCGGCGCTCTCAAATGCGGCTCAGGTTTACTTGAGGGGGTGTCCGGAGTGGGAGTGGCGAGCGATTTTGGCGCAAGCAGGGGACAACAGTGCAAATTTTGAGCGGTTGAATTTGAATTCCCCGGCAATTGCTGCACCGACGGATAACAAGTCTCAGCAGGATGCGATCGCTCAATTGCAAGCTTACAGCCGATCGGTCCGGGCAGCAGATTTTCAAAGCCTGACAGATAGTATTTCCGAGGCTCGCCGGCGCTATGCGAATGCTGTGGAGGCGCTTGAAAAACCGTCGGTTTCCGCGCTCCGAAAGATTTATGATACTTCCCTGTTTGATTTGTCGGATGCAGCTTGGCAGAAAACCCAAACGGGTATGAGTCGGGTGGCAAAAATGATGCTGGCTCAAGGTATCCCGCAGGGGTTGCCAAAAGAGATTTTGAAAGAAGCTGTGAAGCTGCAAGTCGCAGAGGAAGTGCCGTTAGAGTCCCAAGCTTTGGCGGTTGAGGCTTTAAGTGCGATTTTGCAGCCAAATCTGGTGAGAGATCCCGAGGAAACCAAACAGCTAGCGGAATTGGCAGCGCAAAAGGTGAAACCGGTGACGATCGCCGTAGAGAAGGGCGATATTATTGTTGCAGAAGGAAAACTTATCGCGCAGCAAGATTTCGTATTGCTGGACTATTTTGGTTTGAGCCGGCGGGGTGTAAATTGGTTGGGGCTGGCGGGTTTTGTTTGTTTAGTCGCGGGGGCTATTGCGATCGTGTTGCTGGTAGAAAGGCACTACCGCTTGCGCCGGAGAGATCATTTGCTGTTGCTGCTGCTGACGTTGAGCGCGCCGGTGCTGGTGAGTTTGGGGCTGCCTTGGACGACTTTACCGGCGATCGGGATTTTAGCAGGCGGCTTCTACGGTTCGGCGGTGGGAGTGACTGTGGTGGGGCTGCTGTCGGCGCTGCTACCCATTGGCTTGGATGTAGAGTTGATTCATTTGGTGGCTAGCGCGGCGGGGGGATTGCTGGGCGCTTTTATGGCCGGAAGATTGCGATCGCGCGAGGAATTGGCTCTTTTGGGCGTGGCTGTCGGCTTGGCTCAGGGCAGCGTCTATCTGGTGGGGACTTTGATTGCTAGCGCTGCTGCGGGTGCGATTTGGTACGTCGTACTGGGTACGGTGGGTTGCCAAAGTTTGGCTGGTTTGGCTTGGAGCGTGGTGGCGATCGGCATCAGCCCTTATTTAGAACACGTTTTCGACTTGATTACCCCGATCCGGCTAGCGGAACTTGCCAATCCCAACCGCCCGCTGTTAAAGAGGTTGGCTGCCGAAGCTCCGGGGACTTTTCAGCACACGCTGTTTGTGGCTAGTTTGGCGGAGGCTGCGGCGAGGGAACTCGGCTGCAATGTTGAGTTAGTTAGAGCTGGTACGCTATACCACGATATTGGAAAAATGCACGACCCAAGCGGATTTTGCGAAAATCAAATGGGCGGCGGCAACAAACACGATGAAATTAATAACCCTTGGGCGAGCGCCGAAATTATTAAAAAGCACGTTAGCGAAGGGTTGGTAATGGCGCGGAAGCATCGATTGCCGAAGTCGATTCAGGCATTTATTCCTGAACATCAAGGCACAATGTTAATTGCTTATTTCTACCATCAAGCGCAGCAAATTGCTGTAAAAGAACCTGAAAATTTAAATATTACTTTGGCAGATGCGGATAATTCAAAGTTAGCAATCGAAACCCGGGAAGTGAGGGAGCAGGATTTTCGCTACGACGGGCCGATTCCGCAGTCGCGGGAAACTGGAATTTTGATGTTGGCAGATTCTTGTGAAGCTGCTTTGCGATCGCTCAAGGATGCCACTCATGAGGAAGCTTTGAATATGGTTAATCGGATTTTGCGGGCTCGCTGGCAGGATAATCAGTTGCTAGATTCGGGTTTGAATCGGGAGGATATGTCTTTAATTGCGGAGATTTTTGTGCGGGTTTGGGAACAGTTCAATCACAAGCGGATTGCTTATCCTAGTGCAGTTTTTACTCCGAGGTAGAGATTTGTGAGTTAGATTTTTGGAGAGATATATTATAGTAAAAATACCGTTATTAGGTTCGTAGTGAGGACTTCAGTCCTTGGATTTTATGCGGACTGAAGTCCGAACGATCGAACCTATTTAATGGTTATTAGGTTCGATCGTTCGGACTTCAGTCCTCTGATTTTATGCGGACTGAAGTCCGAACGATCGAACCTATTTAATGGTTATTAGGTTCGATCGTTCGGACTTCAGTCCTCTGATTTTATGCGGACTGAAGTCCTCACTACGAACCTATTTTAGGTTAAATTATCCCCAATCCCTAAATCTAAAATCTAAAATGGTTTAAGATGTACCGCGCAGCGCACCGTGAACCTGAGGATTGCCGGTAACAATCACCACGGTTTGCTTGATTCCGTCAATCAGCCAATTTCCGTCTGTTGTTTGAATCAAAGAGTGAAAATAGTTTCCTGCTGTATCCAGCCGATTTTGTCCTGCTTCGCGACTGGGGTCAAGTCGATAAATTTGGTATGCAGAATGACATTTGGCTGTATTGTGGTGAATAGTCAATTCATGATTCGTGCTGACGTGCAGCGTTCGCAAACCTGCAAGTCCCTCTACCCGCTGTTTTATATATTCTTCTGCGGTTACTCGTCGGGGAGTTTCACCCCGAAATTCCGAATAGTCGATATCTATTTCGTCGGCTAGATGCGATCGCAATTTGTCCCAGTCTTTAGCATCGATCGCATTGGCGAATGCTACGATCGCATCTATGACAGCAGCGCGGTCAACAATCCCCCGGATGTCTGGCAGTTCGTACATAACAAATAAATTTTGTGAGTTGTATGACGAAGGAAGAAGGAAGAAGGAAGAAGGAAGAATTTTAGACTAACAATGCCCAATGCCCTGTTTGCCCAATCCCTCCGCTACGCTCCGCCCAATGCCCAATGCCCAATTCCCTAATTCTATCCCTTGACTCCGGCGGCAGTTTCGGTCGGCACAATGTATTTTTGCAACAGCAAAAACAGTCCTAAAACTGGAATTATAGAAATAATCGAACCCGCCGCCACCAAACGCCAATCTAAAGAAAATGTCCCGGCTAAATTAGCTACGCCTAAAGGTAGCGTATAATATTCGGGTCTGTCTAAAACTAGCAGCGGCCACAAAAAGTCACTCCAAGAACCGATAAATACAAAAATCCCTAAAGTAACTAAAGCTGGCTTAATTGCGGGAATCATTACGTGCCACCAAATGCCTAATTCGGTGCAGCCGTCGATGCGGGCGGCTTCTTCTAATTCCTTGGGAACTGCTAGAAATGCTTGTCTCAATAAAAATATGCCGAAGGCTGAGGCTAGTCCGGGAAATATTACGCCTAAATAGCTATTTTTTAATCCGAGTTGTACTGTCAAAATGTACAGCGGAATCATGACTATTTGGAAGGGTATCATGATCGTGGAAATAATCGTAATTAAAATGGCTTCGCGGCCGCGAAAGTTAAGTCTGGCTAAGGGGTAAGCCGCAAGCGCGCAAAACAAAACGTTGATGCTGACTGTGAGGCCTGCAATCAGGGTGCTGTTGAACAGGTAGCGCCCGAAGGGGTTGGTTTCCCAGACTTTGATGAAGTTTTCGAGGGTTGGCTGTTGCGGCCACAGTTGCGGGGGATATTGAAAGATGTTTTCGCTGGGGGATTTGAGGGAGGTGCTGAGCAGCCACAGCAAGGGGAAGAGCATTAAAAGTGCGATCGCCCCCATCATCCCATAGATCCACAGCGTCTTCCAGCGCGATCGACTGCTATTTGGGGAATTAGGTTTTTTAGTTTTGAGATTGTTCATTGTTGGGATATGATGATAAGTCCTTGCTTCGTGAGAAGCCTTGTTGTCCATAAGGGAATTATTGCCATGAAACCGTTTATTTACGAAACAATGTACATTCTGCGCCCTGACTTGGGTGAAGAAATGACTGACCAGGCGATCGCGAAATATCAAACCATTTTGCGCGATCAAGGTGCTGAAAATATCGAAACTCAGCACCGCGGCAAGCGTCGCTTGGCTTACGAAATCGGCAAGCACCGCGACGGGGTATACGTTCAAATGAACTATACAGCTCCGGGCGCTGCAATTTTTCCTATGGAACGCGCGATGCGTCTGAGCGAAGAGGTGATTCGCTATTTGACGATTAAGCAAGATGTGCCAGATGCACCTGAAGCTGAAGCTGAAGAGGAAGCTGCTGCGTAGCATTCGTGTCTAAGGTATGTTGTTGGGCTTGGGCCCTCTTTAGACATATATATAAAGAGGGCTAAAGCCCAACAACGTACCTTTGGGCTAAAGCCCAACAACGTACCTTTGGGCTAAAGCCCAACAACGTACCTTTGGGCTAAAGCCCAACAACGTACCTTTGGGCTAAAGCCCAACAACGTACCTTTGGGCTAAAGCCCAACAACGTACCTTTGGGCTAAAGCCCAACAACGTACCTTCTATAAAACCGCCCTGCTTTTTAAGGGAGATTTAGGGATATCTGGCCTCGGATCGAAACCAGATTTATCAAGTTCACGCAATTGTTAATCTGAGTTCAAAAACTCCAAATAATTATTAGTCAATTCTTTGACTGCTAAATCGTGAAATTGTTGGCCGTGTTCGGGAGTTGCTAAGGCTGGATTTGAACCCATTCTCCCGTCGGGAAATCGGCGGCGGAAGTCAGCAGCACTATAAATTTTATGCCCAGATCCAACTTCTTCCGAAAGCGGTGCTTGCTTGATTGCTTCTGGATAAAGGTACTGGGTTACGGCAATTTCGCTGGGGGTGGCGTGGGAACCTTCTTGGTTTCCGTACAATTCTTTGGCGAGTTTGTAGACTGAACCGCACATGAACCAGTTGCCGATTTGACACTGGATTCGATCGCCATTTGGTACATTTAAGTCCGACAAATGCGCGTATGTCTCGGAAAATGCTGCTTTCATCGTGGCAATATTGCCGCCGTGACCGTTAATAAAGAAATATTTCTCAAATCCAGCTTTTGCTAAAGATGTGATATAATCTCTGATTACCAAAATTAGGGTCTGCGGTCGGAGGCTGATGCTACCGGGAAAGCTGGTGTGGTGCAAAGCCATGCCGACATTAATTGTCGGGCCGACTAAGGCATTGGCTGCTTCGCCGACACTCTGGGCGATCGCACCAGCAGTAATCGCGTCAGTTCCGATTAAACCGGTGGGCCCGTGTTGTTCGGTGGAGCCGATCGGGATAATTATGCCTCGGGAGCTCTCAAGATAAGCTTCAACAAGAGGCCAGGTACTCAAATGCAGCAACATTATAGGCAATCTACAGAATTTTTACTTGTAAGTTCGATCGTAGCGGGCCTGGGTCAGTTGTAGCTCGCGTTCAAAACTCCTCGCCTTTGCCCCCGCTTGCGTCCGGTTCCTGTCTAGTGCTCGCGTCTAACCCACGACACCCGCTCGCGTCTAACCCACGACACCCGCTCGCGTCTAACCCACGAAGCTCGCGTCTAACCCACAAAACACTATTCCTCAAAAACCCGTTAGATTGCCAGATTTATCGTTAATTTAGCGCCATATTTTTAGAGTTACCAGGTTTCGGAGCGTAAATTCGATCGGGGTAGTATCTTCAACCAAAGCTGTAGGGTTCGGTTAAACTTTAAGAACAACATTACTAATCTTTAATAAATTAACCATTTATTTACTAAAACTTTACCTTTTAATAACCTTTTGCCTGTACGATAAAGCCATCTCCCTATATATTGGGTGTAACCTGGTCAATCACAAGCGGGCAATGTTTTACAAAGTAATACCGACCCCTAACAATGACCAGGCTTCTAACGCCTGGACGGAGGCAGACAGCGCAGCTATCGCAACTGCTCAACGGCTATATTTCTTGCACGAACAAGTAAAAAAAGTCGAGCGTATGTCTGTCGGATGGACTGGCGAAAGATTATAAGTGATTGAATAGTCGATCGTTCATAAAGAGCGATCGCAGCGCGAAAGTGCCTCAGCTACTGAAGAAGGCACCTCCCGCTAGCCACATACAAACATAACCCCCACTGATATTTATGTCTTCTGCTGAATTAAGCGAAAGTCCTTCAAGGCTGGCTGTTGGACAAGCCGGCCGCATCTTGTTACTGGAAGGTGAAGACCTGTTGCGGGAGATGCTAGCTTTAGCTCTGAAAGAACAGGGCTATGAGGTGGTGGTTACTAGCGACGGGCGCAACGCTCTGCCTTCTGTGCAGGCTTCCTCGTCTTACCACAGTGAATTTGGTTTTAACCTGTTAATTATGGACTCAATTAACGGTTTAGATCTGTGTCGAATGTTACGACATCAAGGAAATCCCGTTCCTATTTTGATTATCGGTGCTAGAGGAAGTGCAAACAACTGCGCTTTTTATCTAGAAGCCGGATCGGATGATTATCTCACCAAGCCTTTTGGAATGCGGGAGTTTATCGCCCGGTGTCGGGCACTGATGCGGCGCCAGCGCCTCGGTCAGTTGCCACAACCGATGATGCTGCAATATAAGAACATAACTCTGTATCCTGAAGAGTGCCGCGTCTTGGTTCACGGCATTGAAGTAAAATTTTCTCCTAAACAGTTTCGCTTACTAGAACTATTTATGAGTAATCCCCGGCGAGTTTGGTCTCGCGATCAGTTGCTGGAAAAAATTTGGGGTCAAGATTTTATCGGAGACAGCAAAACAGTAGATGTTCACATCCGCTGGCTGCGCGAAAAGTTGGAAATCGATCCGGGTCAACCGGAATATATCATTACAGTACGGGGGTTCGGCTATCGATTTGGTTGATTGTTTTAATCTGTTGTATGGTTACCAGTTCGAGTTAAATATGACATAGGTAGGGATACAACAATGTTGTGTCCTTATTTGTATGTATAGGGCAATTATTGATGAGGTACGTTGTTGGGCTTGGGCCCTCTTGAGACGTATAGATAAACGGGGCTAAAGCCCAACTACATACCTTTATTAAATTGGAATATATCCTTAAGTCCAGCAAATTGTGTTACAAAAAGCTAGAGATTAGTGTTCGAGTGCATAGGTACGTTGTTGGGCTTGGGCCCTCTTGAGACGTATAGATAAACGGGGCTAAAGCCCAACTACATACCTTTCAAAAAAATGACCGTCAATTGAGTTTATAGTCTGCGGATAATTAGTCCTTAACCATTTTTTTACCTATGACTGTCAAGCGTCGAGAATTCCTAATTTTCTTGGGTGCAACTGCCGGTGGTGTTGCACTCAATTCTTGCCAACAAAAATTTACGATGCCCTTCTCACCGCCAGTTAACTCTGCCAAGAGTGTGGATAATATGGCACGAGGCATAAACTTCCAACCAGTCAAAGGGCCGATGCCTTTGCTAACCAGCAGCACCTTGACAGAAACTGGACAATTCATCCCCATTAGCAGCGCGTCCACCCAGCAGCAAACGCAAGCTTACAGCGCTTACGAAGTAGCAGACGACCTCCTGCTTCCAGAAGGCTTTACCTACGATATCGTAGCTGCTTGGGGAGACAAAGTGGGCGATTCTCACTTCGGCTACAACAATGACTATCTCTCTTTTGTAGAAACTGGCAAAGGTGAGGGATTGTTGACCGTTAATTTCGAGTATATCAGTGCCAAGCCTTGGATTCAAAGTTATCAAAAAGTTATTGGCAAATCTCTGCCTTTTGCTAAGTTAGAAGCGGCAGTTACCTCCGCCGGAAAAGTAGGAATTAATGCCTTTTCTGCGTCGGACAAAGACCAGACAAAAAAAATGGTTGCGGAAGTGTCGAAAGCAGCTTTAATTGAGGTGGGAATGGGGGTAATTTCTATCAAAATAAATGATGATGGCAAATGGGTAAGAACGCATTCTCCAGCCGATCGCCGAATTACGGGTATTTCCGGCCTAGAAGACGGGCGCTACCTCAAATCCACCGGCCCGGGGGTAGCCGTGTTTAACAAAAAAGGTAAAGGCTACTCGGACAAATTGGGATCAAAAATCATCGGCACCTTTCATAACTGTGCGGGCGGGACTACGCCTTGGGGAACGGTTTTTAGCGCTGAAGAAAACATCCAGAATTTCGTACCGGAACCTGTGTTTGCAGACGGTACATCTTTCGATCCAAGCAAGAAAAATTTCTACATCGATACGGAAGAAATTGGCGGTTTGGGGAATGTCTTCGGCTTGGCGGGTAATAAATACGGCTGGATGGTAGAAGTAGATCCGGCTAACCCCAAGGACTACGGCACCAAACACACTTGGCTGGGACGCTGCCGCCACGAAGCTGTAGGCATTCGCGTAGTAGCCGGAAAACCATTAGCATTTTACTCGGGGTGCGATCGGCGCAGCGGACATATTTACAAATTCGTCAGCAAAAACCCTGTTAAAAACCCCAAAGATAAAGCTAATTCCCAGCTATTGACAGACGGAATGCTTTATGCTGCCAAGTTTAACGCTGACGGCACCGGTAGGTGGATTCCATTAAAAACTGACACCCCTGTGAATCCAGATTTGCCTAGCTTGCATGGAGGCGGAATGATTAATTTGCCGCTGCGTCCAGCAGGTGGTTTTGTCAAAGTCGAAAAAGATGCAGAAGCAGTTGCTTTCAAACAAAAATTCAAGACTTTAAATGACCTCTACGAAGGCACAGCTAAGGAAAAACAAGGTGCAATTTTAATAGACGCTCATTATGCCGCCAGCGCCGCAGGAGCTACTTGCACTGCTCGTCCCGAAGACACTAAAATTGCTCCTGACGGTTCTCTATACATTACCTTTACTTCCGGTTCTGCCAGCGATAGCGACGGCGGGCCGGATTTGCGAATTTTTCAAGGCAAGGATGGCAAATCTTACGAATATGGCTGGATTATGCGCTTAGTTGAAGAGGGTAACGATCCCTCTGCAATGACTTTTCAGTGGAAAATGTTTGCGACGGGTGGCGAACCGGCTGAGGGCGGATTGGGTTTTTCTAATCCAGATAATTTACTGATTGACAAGGGTGGCAATGTTTGGATGGTAAATGATATGTCTTCTGACAAACTGAATGCGCCTGTTGCTGCTGGCAGAGTTGATAAAGATGGGAAACCGATTAGCCAATCTAATTTGCGCGGTTTGTACGGTAACAATGCAATTTGGTTTTTGCCGGCTTCTGGCCCCAATGCTGGGGAGGCTTTTTTGTTTGGAATTGGGCCGATGGAGTGCGAAACTACTGGGCCGTTTTTTACTGAGGATGAAAAGACTTTGTTTTTGGCGATTCAGCATCCAGGAGAAATTAACGGGATGCGGCAGGATATGGCGGCAGACGATCGCAATTTTGCCATGAAGACTATTGATGGTAAGGAATTTTTGCAGGCTCGAAAAGTGCCGGTAGGATCGAATTGGCCTGGGAAAACAGTTAATAATCCACCTAAACCTGCGGTGGTGGCAATTCGGCGGGTGAATTCGCAGCCGTTGACTTAGTTTCAATTTGAGCGCAAAGGGCGATCGCCCTTTGCACTCAAATCCCTCAATCCAAAACCTAAGTATGTCGGGTGCTTGTGTCTGCACCTTATATCGTTTCCGGGTGGTGCATCGGAATTATATAGTGCGAGCGTCCATAGCGAACGAACCAATCGCGAGCGAGACGCTCGCACTACATAATTCAAATATATTATTCCGACGCTAGCGGATTTGATATTACTGCTATTGGGCAAAACCATGCAGGCGATCGCTTATGGCTTATGGCTTCTGCTCTGAATTTGTACGATCGATAAATTACCACCACAGCCCGAAGCTTGCACTCCCGGCACTTTCACTTAAAAAGTGCAACAAATACCCCAGCGCTCGCAATATTACCTCTATGTATTGTAGAATCGAAAGCAAGCGTTTGTATTTATTCATTCATTCAATAAAAAATGTTGTACAGTCGTGCGGTGCACGCTGCTGTTCAAAAGTTGCATCTCAAAAATCAGCAGGCTCAGGCAACACTGAATAACCAGAATAAAACTTACGAAAAGAAACCGGGTTTTTACAACAAATCTTGGTTTGACAGCGACGAATCTGCTTGCTAAATCCGTTTCTCAATTCCTGTGCATCCCAAAGAAAGGGAAATACCGGATGGCGATTTGGGCGGGCCGTCAATTTTTTCCAGGTGGATGTCGCCCGCCTGCGAGTATTTTTGAACTCAAAACAATCCCGATCCTAATCAGATCCAGCACTAACGTTGTGAACAAAACCCCATCTACTACCACCGAAGCCGCAAAAACGGCTGGCTCCCGAACCCTCCGAACAGTTCTGATAGTTCCCTTCGTCTTGCAACTGTTCGCGGCGGTGGGACTGGTAGGATATCTCTCATTTAAAAACGGACAGAAGGCAGTCAACGAAATTGCCGATCGACTAATGACAGAAGTAGGCAGCCGCGTCCAACAGAATCTCGGTGCTTACCTGACTGTACCCCATCAGGTCAACCAGATCAATGCTGCTGCGATCGATCTCGGCACCCTCAACCTGGAAGATGTACCTCTTTTACAGCGTCATTTTTGGCGGCAGCTTCAGATATTTAACACCCTCACTTTTACTGGTTTAGGATTAGAACAAAGAGACAACTTAGGGGCAGAAAGGCTCGACAATGGCTCGCTGACTTGGAGAGTATCGACAGCAGCAAGTAACTATGATTTCCGCACCTATGCCACCAATGAATCCGGCGAAATCGGCGCAGTATTAAACAACAAAATTAATTTTGACCCGCGCACTCGCCCCTGGTACAAAGCTGCGGTAGCTGCTGGTAAACCCACCTGGAGTCAAATTTATCCCAATACAGCGGGTATTACTGCCTATCTCGGCGCGTCTATGCCTTTCTACGACAAACAAGGGAAATTGCAAGGGGTATTGCTAACTAATATTAATTTGTCCACCATTGGCAAATTTTTGCAAAGTTTGAAAATTGGCGAAACCGGACAGGTTTTTATTGTAGAGCGATCGGGAATGCTAGTCGCAACTTCGACAGGAGAAAGACCGTTTCATACCATCAATAAAGAATACGGAGCAGAACGAGTTAAAGCAATTGACAGTAAAAATACTTTCACTCAAACCACGGCTAAATATTTACGATCTAATTTTAACGAGTTCCAATCTCTAAAAACGGCGCAGTCACTAGAATTTGATGTTGAGGGGAAAAAACAATATTTACAAGTTCTACCTTGGCAAGATGACAAAGGATTGGATTGGTTGATTGTGGTCGTTGTTCCAGAATCTGATTTCATGGCACAAATTAATGCCAATACTAAGGCGACAATTTTGTTGTGTGCTGCTGCGGGACTCGTGGCGATAATTGTCGGAGTTGTTACAGCTAGATGGGTGACAAAACCAATTTTATCTTTGAACGAGGCTGCCAAAAATATTGCTAAAGGTGAATGGGGCAAAAGTGTAACGCTCAACCGATCCGATGAAGTCGGGGAACTTGCCAATTCATTTAATAGTATGGCGGCACAATTGCAAGTATCCTTCACGGAAATGCAAGCTTTGAATGCCGAATTATCCCAGAGTGAAAGCAGACTCAACCAAATTTTAGAAGCGGTGCCGGTGGGTATATTTGTCGCCGAGTCTAGTGGCAAACCTTACTATGTTAATTCTCGCGCTCAGGATTTATTGGGGAGGGGTATAGTAGCTAATACTTCGGGGGAACTGCGAGAGATTTATCAAGCTTATTTGGCAGGTACCAACGAACTTTATCCAGCAGACAAAGAACCCCTTGCTAATGCTTTTAAAGGAGCCAGCGTTAACGTTGATGATATGGAAATTCGCCAGTCTGACAGGATTATTCCGATCGAGGTTTGGGGAACGCCCATTTATGATGATAAAGGAAAGGTGAGTTATGCGATCGCAGCTTTTGCCGATATCACCCAGCGCAAACAAGCCGAGAAATTGGTAGCGGAATACAACCGCACTCTCGAAGTCCAAGTCACCGAAAGAACCCAAGAGCTCAAAACAGCCTTAGACAACCTCCAAACCACTCAAGAAGAGCTGATTCAATCGGAAAAAATGGCTGCTTTAGGCCAATTAGTCGCCGGAGTTGCCCACGAATTGAATACTCCTCTGGGCGCAATTCGATCGACAGCCGGAAGTATGACTACTTTTTTAGAGCAAACCATCACCAATTTGCCCTCACTGTTTCAGTCGCTTTCCCCCGCAGAATCTGAAAGTTTTAACACACTACTGTATCGTTCGCTACAAAAAGATCTGACTTTAACAGCTAAAGAAGAAAGGAAGTTAAAGCGGGCTTTGATTAGTCAACTCGAAGACGAAAACATTGACGAGGCGAATGCGATCGCCGACACTTTGGTAGATATGGGGATTTACGAGGCGGACGACTTTCTGTCTCTGCTGCAAAAGGTCGATCGCGATCGTATCTTAGAAATGGCTTACAAACTCTCCGAAATCCAGCGAGGAACCCAAACAATCAACACCGCAGCCGATCGCGCTTCTAAAGTCGTATTCGCCTTGAAAACCTATGGCCGTTACGACTCATCAGAAACGATGGCTGCATCTAATATAACCGAAGGCATAGAAACCGTACTCACCCTGTATCAAAATAACCTCAAACACAACGTCGAAGTCATCCGCAATTTCCAAACAATACCGCCCGTAATGTGCTATGTAGACCAACTCAATCAAGTATGGACAAATCTGATTCACAACGCCCTGCAAGCGATGGACAATCAAGGCACATTAACTCTGGATATCCTTCAGGAAGGCAACAATATCAAAATCGGCGTTACAGATAGCGGCGCCGGAATTCCATCCGAAGTAATGCCCAAAATATTCGCTCCATTCTTCACCACAAAACCCCCCGGAGAAGGCAGCGGTCTGGGTCTCGATATAGTCAGAAAAATTATTGACAAACATCGCGGTAAAATAGAAGTTGAATCTGTTCCAGGCAAAACTACTTTTACAGTTGTTCTACCTGTCAATCTCTCCTAAAAATTAGTTAATTAGCAAAAATGTCTAAACCAATTATCCTGTGTGTTGATGACGAGAAAGTAGTTTTAAAAAGTCTGAAAACGCAACTAAAATCTGCCTTTGGGAATGCTTATCTTTACGAGATAGCAGAAAGTCCCGCCGATGCTCTAGAGTTAATTGATGAATTCACTGACGACGAAATCTCAGTTATCTTGATTGTATCGGATTGGTTAATGCCAGGAATGAAAGGAGATGAATTTCTGATTCGAGTTCATCAAAAATTTCCAAAAACAGTAAAAATTATGCTGACAGGTCAAGCCGATGAAGAGGCAGTCAAAAGGGCTTTTGACGAAGCCAACCTCCATCGGTGTTTGCAGAAACCTTGGTCGGAATCAGAGTTGATCGAAACCATTAAAACAGCCTTATCGTTATGACCAAACAAGTCATTATTTGCGTTGACGATGAAAAAACCATTCTGAAAAGTCTTAAAACAGAATTAAAAGAAGCTTTAGGCAATACTTATGAGATTGAAATTGCCGAAGGAGGTAAAGACGCCCTAGAGTTAATTGCTGAATTGCTCGAAGACGGCTATGAAATTCCTTTGATTATCTCCGATTACGTGATGCCTGACATGAAAGGCGATGAATTGTTGCGGCTAGTTCACGAAATTTCCCCCAAAACTCTCAAGGTGATGCTGACGGGTCAGGCGACTATTGAAGCGGTAGGAAATGCCATCAAACAGGCAAAACTCTACCGCTACATCGGCAAACCTTGGCAAACTGAAGACTTAAGATTGACTGTGACAGAAGCCGTACACAGCTACAGTCAGGATAAAAAACTAGCAGAACAAAATGCCGAACTTCGGAAAATAAATCAGAAGTTAGAAGTTGCTCTGTCACAGCAATTAAAATTAACAGAAGCGGCTAAACGCTTTGTGCCAAATGAATTTGTATCCCTCCTAAGCCACGATAGCTTGAGCGAAGTTCGACTCGGCGACAGCGTGGAAAAGGAAATGTCAATATTGTTTTCCGATATTCGGGATTTTACGGCTCTTTCTGAGAGCCTGACACCTCAAGAAAATTTCAATTTTATTAATTCCTATTTGAGTCGAATGGAGCCAAACATTATTAAAAATCACGGCTTTATTGATAAATATATTGGCGATGCAATTATGGCTTTATTCGGTCAGAGTGCCAGCGATGCCGTGAATGCTGCAATTTCTATGTTGCACAGTCTCGCTGAATACAATCAACATCGCATGAGTTGCAGTTACGCACCTATTAAAATTGGGATTGGCATCAATACGGGTTCATTGATGTTAGGAACAGTTGGGTCAACTAACAGGATGGACAGTACGGTGATTGGCGACGCTGTAAATTTAGCCTCGCGGCTGGAAACTATGACGAAAAGTTACGGGGTGTCGATGTTGATCGCTCAAAATACTTTTTTGCAGTTGACCGATCCCACAAGTTACTCAATCCGAAATATCGGCTGTGTTCGAGTAAAAGGTAAATCGGATTTGATGACAATTTACGAAGTTTTTGATGCCGATCCACCTGAATTGAAAGAGCGTAAGTTAGCAACTTTACCCGTATTTGTCGAAGCACTGTATAATTACGCTGCTGCTAAACATCAAGAAGCGGCAGAACTGTTTGCGGATTGTGTACGCAAGAATCCCCTAGATAGGGTGGCGCAAAATTATCTGCAACGCTGTCACGAAATGCACGCAATATTGCCCTAAAGTAATTCTGACTTTATTTAATATAATAAATTGAATACATTCCGGTCAGTACCAACTATAAATGAACCGGAAACAGGAAAGAAAGCTTTGGGTTTGAGTCCATAATCTTATCTCAAAAACCCGGTTTTTTTACTCTCAGAGTGAGAAACCAGGTTCCTTTCAAAAATCCTGGGTTGAGCAACAAAAAATACAGTAATACAGCGGGTTGATGAGCGTCTAGTGCCTAGCAGCGTTCTCTCTTCAGAGAACAGTCTCATACGATTTTCCATTTTCCGATTTGAGATTTGAGATTCGTAATGACTGGCATGAGGGTTGGGATCCTGCATAGAGTTGCATTCTTTTTTTGAACTGATATCAGTTGAGTGAAAGTCGCGACTATCTTGGCAAATCAGTTGAACTGCGGTAAAATAGTGATTTTAATTGACAGCTCTAAAAAATAACACAAGAGAGTTTAAGCGATCGTGAGCAGCCAGCAAATAGTCCCACCAACGGCGAATATTCTTGTAGTTGACGACACTCCAGCTAATTTGCGCCTTCTCGCTGGGATTTTGACAGAACAAGGGTACAATGTTAGACCCGCACGGGATGGAAACCAAGCTATATCAATTGCCCAAACCATTGCTTTGGATTTGATTTTGCTGGATATTAATATGCCGGTGATGGACGGCTATCAAGTATGCGAAAAGCTCAAAGCGGACGATCGCACTCGCGGCATACCCGTGATCTTCATCAGTGCCTTGAGCGATGTACTGGATAAAATCAAAGCTTTTGGCGTCGGCGGAGTAGACTACATTACCAAACCTTTTCAAGTAGAAGAAGTTTTGGCTCGTGTCGCAACTCACTTGAGTTTACAAAATCTGCAAAACAATTTGCAATCTAAAAATGATGAGCTAGCGGAAACTAATGAGAGATTGAATGCTACTTTGCTAGAATTAAAGTCTACTCAAAACGAACTAATTAATTCAGAAAAAATGGCTGCGTTGGGACAATTAATCGCAGGAATTGCTCACGAAATCAATACTCCATTGGGAGCAATTCGCTCTTCGGCGGGGAACATTTTTAAGTTTTTAGAGCAATCTCTACAGCAGTTGCCTGCACTATTTCAGTCTTTATCTATAGAAGAAGCGGAAATTTTTTTAGCATTAATCAATAGGTCGCTCCAAGAAAAACCCAGTTTCTCTGCCAAAGAAGACCGCAAAGTGAAAAGGCTTTTTATCAGTCAATTTAACTCCGAACAAGTTGCAAAACCCGAGGATTTGGCTGATACGATTGTGGACATGAGAATTTATGACAAAATAGAGCCTTTTTTGCCACTGTTCAAAAGATCTGATAGTTTGTATATCTTAGATAGTGCTTATAAAATATCCGGTATGCAAAGAGGTATGCAAACCATAGCAATAGCAGCAGATAGAGCGGCAAAAATAATATTTGCTCTCAAAGAATACACAGGAGGTCAACCGTCGAGCGATAAGAGTTTAGCCAAGATAGCTGATGGTATCGAAACGGTGTTGACTCTGTATCACAATCAAATCAAAAATCGAGTGAATATAGTGCTGAACCTTCCAGAACTACCCCCTGTACTTTGCTATCCTGACGAACTCAATCAGGTGTGGACAAATATCGTCCACAATGCTTTACAAGCTATGGACTATCAAGGTACTTTAACTATTGACGCGATTGAGGCAGGTGAGCAGATAAAGATTACTATTGCCGATACAGGCAAAGGTATACCGTTGGATATTCAAGAGAAAATATTTGAGCCTTTTTTTACAACAAAATCCTTAGGGGAAGGTAGTGGTTTAGGGTTGCATATTGTTAAACAAATAATTGACAAACATCAAGGTAAAATAGAAGTAAAATCACTTCCCAGACAAACCACGTTTACAGTTTATTTACCGAGGAATTAGTAGCACAAAACTGAAGTCATACCATTTGAGATTTGAGATTTGAGATTTGAGATTGGGAATGACTGATGACTATCAGGGTTTGAATCGCGGGCTTACATTTGCATTCTTTCTTGAAACTGGTATTACGGATCGACGGGTAGCTGTTTCTGCTTTCTTTTTCTCCCAATTCCCAATTTCCAATTTCCAATCTCCAATTCCCAAGTCACAATTTCTAGTGTAAAGAGTAAAATGCCTAAACCAGTAATTTTATGTGTTGATGATGAAATCGCTGTATTGGAGAGTCTCAAAGTGCAACTCAAGTCAGCTTTTGGTACTGAATATTCTTATGAACTGGCCGAAAATGCGATGGATGCTCTAGAAATGCTAGAGGAGTTTACTGAAGAGGAGTCTCAAGTTCTGGTGATTGTATCAGATTGGTTAATGCCCGGGATGAAGGGGGACGATCTGCTGATTTACATCCACCAAAAATTCCCGAAAATCGTGAAAGTTATGCTAACAGGTCAAGCTGATGAAGCTGCTATTGCCAGGGTAAAAAAGGAAGCAAACCTTCATTCGTGCTTGTATAAACCTTGGTTGGAATCGGAATTAATTGAGATCATTAAATCCGGCCTGAAAAAAACTTGAACCCACAATTCAGTTGACAGTTGACAGTTGACAATTGACAACGAAATCTACCTAGAAGGAAGAGGATTGGAGTAATGAATCGTCTGATTTTAATTTATTCTTAAAAGGGAGAGGCTTTCAACCAATTATTTCTGGTAATTATAGGAGGTTATGGCAAGCAAACTACGATCGCAAGTCTGAATTAATATTCCGGGGAAGTATTACTACTTTGCGATCGCACGTCACATCCAAGTCTGGGTCAAACATTTAGATGAGGAAGGACTAAAGTCCTCACTACGAACCTTTTTAGAAGGACTAAAGTCCTCACTACGAACCTTTTTAGAAGGACTAAAGTCCTCACTACGAACCTTTTTAGAAGGACTAAAGTCCTCACTACGAACCTTTTTAGAAGGACTAAAGTCCTCACTACGAACCTTTTTAGAAGTACTAAAGTCCTCACTACGAACCTTTTTAGAAGTACTAAAGTCCTCACTACGAATCATAGCTCAAAACTTCGCTGTCCATTGCCAACAATGAAGTTTCGAGCAATCTCCTGCAACCGCAACAGCCCCCACGATATCTGAACAGGGCATTAATTCAATTAAAGACCATTTCGATGATTCTTCGGGGTTTTGTTCAACATTTAATAGTGCTGCGGGTTCTCCTGGTGCGAGGGTCACATCAAACTGATTCAGGGGAATAGATAGTCCTTTGCCGACTGCTTTGATGTAGGCTTCTTTCCGAGTCCAGCAGGTGAAAAAAGCAGGGTTTTGGAGATGTTCGGAGAGAGAACGCAGCACGGTGTTTTCTAATGGTGAGAAAAACTTTTCAGCAATCTCTAGACATGGAAAGTTGGGATTTATGCGTTCAATATCGACGCCAATATCTCGATTTTTGGTAATGGCAATTAGCCCAAGTTCGTGAGAGTGAGACAAATTGAAACGCAGGGTATCTCCACTTTGGGCGACGATGAGAGAGGGTTTGCCGTAGGGGTTGTATTCAAAGCTTAAATGGCTGGGATTTATGTGCAGGTAGCGACTCAGAATTTCTCTCAGCGCACCGCGAGTCACAATAAATTGCGATCGATCTTTTGGAAAGTGAAAACGCTCTGCTTTTGTCTGTTCGTCGGTAGAGAGAGTCTCTGCTAAAGTCCGCACGCAAGATGCCGCTTGAGCCAGAGAGACGCGCCAAACATGAATTTCGTTGATGTCTAATGTCAGGTTTTCTGGTGGGGAATTCCACGAAGGAACAACAGCAGTCATGTATTTGCGCTTTTTTTGGGCTTGGTGGGTCAAAATATCGTCTCTGGCGATGAGACTATCGATCGAACTATGGGGGCTTTGGGCGGTGGGAGTTGTTTGCTTGAGGGATGTGTTTCTCGACGTGAAATCGCCAATTACAAAGGATTGTAGCATGAGAGGTGCTAATTTTTTGCTTGAGTCTGGCGATCGCACTTGCACGATCGCACGAGTCTCGATATTATTTTGTATTAGGTAGATTTCACCCCAGAGCGATCGCACTTTTTTGTTGTCAGCGACCTGAAGAAGGAAAATTTAAGCCAATTGGCTTAAACAATTAAGACAAATTGCTAATGTATGTGTTCCGAAAGACGAATATCTTTATTTCAGCTATCAGGTAAAAAATCCGGAATATTTAGTGTTTGTTTTGCACTCAAAATCCGGATATCCGCTCCCAAGTTCCCTTTTACATAATTACGTTTTTCTGGTTTTTATAGCAAAAATTGCAGCTTTAGGGGGGGGGAAGGATATATTTATTTTTCCTGCGAGCCATCGGGGGCAAAGCTGCCGATAGGCTCGTATTTACAATTTAATAACTTAGGACTCAGCCTAAAAAGTGATTTTACACGCTACTGATAGCCGCAAGTAAGGTGATGCACGGCACACCCTACATCTAGAAGTTCTGCGTCTAGGACTGGAACTGCAACAAATTCCCAAATAATCCGGATATTCACTCTATTTGGTTGTAAAATTAATTACAGTTGTTTTCCTTTGATTCGTTTTGTCAAATAAACTGCGATCGTGATAGCAAATCTAAAGGATGTCTGCTTTTTTCTGTATGCGCGATCGCCAGGATAACTGCCTGCGTATTTACAGCATCATTTTTTTGACAGCACTGAGGAAAAAGGAAATACTGTCTGGCGATGCTTGCGAGTAGGCATCCAAATTTTTAAGGTGGATGTCGGCCACCTACAGTAGTACCTGTAACTAAAGTCAATCAAGAAGTATTAGATGGGGCGATCGCTGTTGCCGGACGATTTGCTTGCTATAATACAGCAAAAATCGCTTGCGTGCACTACAGCAAGGCCAAATTCACAATCAGGGTGCTGGGATAACAAATCATAACTTGTTGGGTGCAACTAATTAAATCCAGAAAGTGTTTTCTAAGCAACAAGTTTTTCCAAGCATGACTACTCCTTCAAACATCAAATTTTTACAACCAACCAAATCTGCTGGCAGATTAGTGGTAAAAGCAGTTCGCTCCCTCCCTTTGCGAACAGTTCTGGTAGTTCCATTCGTGGTGCAAATATTCGCAGCAGTCGGAGTTGTGGGGTATTTGTCATTTCGCAACGGACAGCAAGCTGTTAACGAAGTTGCTACCAAATTACAGGAAGAAATTAGCGATCGCATCTCCGAAAGAATCCAAGCATACATGGCATTTCCCCACCAACTAAATCAATTCAAAGCCAATGCTTTTGAACTGGGGGATCTCAACTTGCAAAACATTCCGCAAATACAGCGCCACTTCTGGAAGCAACTGCAAACTTTTGACACAGTAAGCGTTACATATATTGCCACTCCAGGCGGAGATTTTATTGCCGCGAGGCGCACTAATGAAGGAAATTTTTTATTGCAAGAACGCACCGAACTTACAGACGGCAACATGAATTATTATGCTGCTAACAACCGCGGCGAACCAACGAACTTAGTTAAAGTAAAACCTAAATTTGACCCGCGAGTTCGTCCCTGGTACACAGCAGCAACCGAAGCACAAACGGCAACTTGGAGCAAAATTTACGCCGACTTTACCAGCAAAGGATTGGGAATTACAGCGGCGCAACCGTTATACGACGAATCGGGGCAGTTGCAGGCAATTTTAGGCACTGACTTACTATTTTCGCGAGTTAACGAGTTCCTCCAAAAGTTAAAAATTGGCAAATCTGGGCAAACGTTTATTATCGAGCGATCGGGTGAATTAATTACGACATCAACGCAAGATCCAGTATATTTAATCAAGGGTGAAGAGACAGAAAGAATTCAGGCAACTGCCAGCCAAAACGCCACCATCAGCCTCACTACTAAATACCTGCAAGAACACTTTGGCAACCTCAACAACATTCAGCAAGCCCAACAGCTTAGGTTAAAGATTAAAGACCAGCTACAATTCATGCAAGTTACGCCCCTAAAAGATGACAAAGGTTTGAACTGGCTGATTGTAGTAATTATTCCCGAATCAGATTTCTTGGAACAAATTAATGCCAACAACAAAACTACTGTTCTGCTGTGTATTGCAGCTTTGGCAGCAGCTATAATTGTCGGTATACTAACAGCTAGATGGGTGACAAAACCAATTTTATACTTGAATGAAGCAGCAAAAAATATTACCAAAGGTCAGTGGGGCAAAACTGTAGAAATAAACCGGAATGATGAAGTTGGCGAACTTGCTAACTCATTTCAAACTATGGCACAACAACTGCAATTTTCTTTTGAGGAAATGCAAAGTTTGAATGCTGAATTATCCGAGAGTAAAAGCCGACTCAACCAAATTTTAGAAGCCGTGCCGGTGGGGATATTTGTAGCAGAACCCAGCGGTAAACCTTATTACGTTAATTCTCGAGCTCAATCTTTGCTTGGTAAAGACATGGTTGACGATATGAAATCTGCTGAAATTGGAGAGGTATATCAAATTTATCTCGCCGATAGCGGGGAAATATATCCTCAAGAAAAAGACCCGATAGTGTGTGCTTTTCGAGGGGCAAGTGTCAATGCTGACGATATAGAAATTCACCAGGAAAACAGGACTATTCCGCTGGAAGTTTGGGGAACGCCAATTTATGATGACAAAGGAAAGGTGAATTATGCAATCGCAGCTTTTACCGACATTACCCAACGCAAAGAATCCGAAAAATTAGTAGCCGAATACAACCGCACTCTGGAAGTTCAAGTTACCGAAAGAACCCAAGAACTTAGAACAGCATTAGAAGACCTACAAACCACCCAACAAGAGTTAGTTCATTCAGAAAAAATGGCTGCTTTAGGACAATTAGTAGCGGGAGTTGCCCACGAACTAAATACTCCGCTGGGTGCGATCCGTTCGAGTGCCGGAAATATGAGCAAATTCTTGGGACAAACCCTCTCCAACTTGCCCGAACTTTTTCAATCGTTTTCTCCCGAAGAAGCCGATAACTTCTTCATGTTATTAAATCAATCGCTGCAAAAAGATATAACTTTGACAGCCAAAGAAGAAAGGAAATTAAAGCGAACTTTGGTCGGTCAACTAGAAGATGAAAATATTGACGAAGCCGATGATATCGCGGACACCTTAGTAGATATGGGGATTTATGAAGCGGATGACTTTATGTCTTTGTTGCAAAAACCCGATCGCGAGCTAATCTTAGACATGGCTTACAAACTCACCGAAATCCAGCGAGGTACCCAAACAATTAATACCGCAACGGATCGAGCATCAAAAGTCGTCTTTGCTCTAAAAAATTATGCGAGGCATGACTCTTCAGAAGTGATGATTCAATCGGATTTAGTTGAAGGCATAGAAACCGTACTTACCCTTTATCAAAACAACTTGAAACACGGGGTAGAAGTATTGCGAAACTTCCAAGAAATTGAACCTGTACTCTGCTACCCCGATCAACTAAATCAGGTGTGGACAAATCTCATCCACAATGCCCTGCAAGCGATGGATAATAAAGGTACATTAACTCTGGATGTTTTTCAAGAAAGCAATCGTGTCAAAGTGGCTGTCACGGATAGCGGTAAGGGAATTCCTGAAGAAGTTATCTCGAAAATATTCCAGCCTTTCTTCACAACTAAGCCACCGGGAGAAGGCACAGGTTTAGGGCTTGATATTGTCAGAAAAATCATTGAAAAACATCGCGGTACAATCGAAGTTGCATCGGTTCCTGGCAAAACGACTTTTACCGTTTCTATACCCGTCAATCCCGGATAACCTCTTCGAGGGTAGGCATTGCTCTTATCGCTTCTGCAACTTGCGTTATGCGTTTTTTTGGGGACAGTGCCTGCCCAACAAACTAGAGGATACACTCAATGGCAAACAAAGAACGGCTGAGAATAAAAAAGTATGTCTAAACCTGTTATCCTGTGCGTTGACGACGAAAAAGTAGTTTTGAAAAGTCTCAAAACTCAACTCAAATCAGCCTTTGGCAATACCTACGTTTATGAATTAGCGGAAAATCCCGCCGATGCTTTAGAATTGATAGATGAATTTAATGACGATGATACAGCGATTATCTTGATTGTTTCTGATTGGTTGATGCCGGGAATGAAAGGAGATGAATTCCTAATTCGCGTCCATCAAAAGTTTCCGAAGATAGTTAAAGTGATGCTGACAGGTCAAGCAGATGAAGATGCTGTTCAAAGAGCATTTGACGAAGCTGATTTGCACCGTTGTTTGCACAAACCTTGGTCGGAAGAAGAGTTAATTGAAACCATTAAAACGGCTTTATCGCTATGAGCAAACAAGTGATTATTTGCGTCGATGACGAAACTACGGTTCTGAAAAGCCTCAAAGCTGAATTAAAAGATGCTTTAGGCAATACTTACCGGATTGAAATTGCGGAAGGAGGTGAGGATGCTCTAGAGTTAGTTGCCGAACTTATGGAAGACGGAGAAGAGATTCCTTTAATTATCTCCGACTACGTGATGCCTGATATGAAAGGAGATGAATTATTGAGGCGGGTTCACGAAATTTCTCCCAAAACTCTCAAGGTGATGCTAACAGGGCAGGCGACAATTGAAGCTGTGGGAAGTGCGATCAAGCACGCGAAACTCTACCGCTATATCGGCAAGCCTTGGCAAACTGAAGACTTGAAATTGACCGTGACAGAAGCCGTTCACAGCTACAGTCAGGATAAAAAACTAGCAGCACAAAATGCCGAACTGCGAAAAGTGAATGAGAGGTTAGAAATAGCCTTGGAACTGCAATCACAATTAACTAAGGCTGCCAGACGGTTTGTGCCGAATGAATTTGTCTCGCTACTAAGCCGTGAAAGCTTGGTTGATATCAAACTCGGCGACAGCGTGGAAAAGGAAATGTCTGTCTTGTTTTCTGATATTCGGGATTTTACGACTCTTTCTGAGGGAATGACTCCTCAGGAAAATTTCAAGTTTATTAATTCTTATTTGAGCCGCATGGAGCCAACGATTATTGAAAATAACGGTTTTATTGATAAATACATTGGCGATGCAATTATGGCTTTGTTCGGTCACAGTGCCAGCGATGCTGTGAATGCTGGAATTTCTATGCTACATCGTCTCGACGATTACAATCAACACCGCGTTAATGAGGGCTTTGCACCGATTAAAATTGGGATCGGTATCAATACGGGCAACCTGATGCTGGGAACTGTTGGGGGAACAACGAGGATGGATAGTACGGTGATTAGCGATGCGGTGAATTTAGCTTCCCGCGTGGAAACGATGACGAAAAGTTACGGGGTATCGATGTTAATTACTAACAATACTTTTTTACAGTTAAATGTAAGTGAATACCAAAAATATGCAATCAGAAATATTGGTAGAGTTAGAGTTAAAGGCAAATCTGAGTTGGTGACGATTCATGAAGTATTTGATGCCGATCCGCCGGAAGTTAAAGATGGCAAGTTAGCAACTTTTAATATATTTATAGAGGCTTTGTGGAACTATAGTGCGAGCAAACATAAGGAAGCGGCACAACTGTTTGCTGAGTGCGTTCGCAAAAATCCGCTCGATCGCGTAGCACAGAATTACCTGAAACGTTCTCAGGAAATGCAGTCACTATTAACTGAGGGTAGGTCGGATTTTTTTTGATTGTTTATTAGTCCTATCAGATGCGGTTTGATCGTTCGGAGTTTAGTCTTTAAATCCCAATACGCTTGAGATTATAAAGTCCGATCGGCAAAATGAGAGTGAAAAACAGATACTGTGATTGCTTCGTTCCTCTCTTCGGACAAATCCTAAGCCAAGCGTATTGCCCTTAAACCCAAGTTTGTAGAACTTTTCCGGCTATTTGCTGTCCCAACCAAGGCGTGTTTGCCGATCGCGATTTCAGACTGTGCCCCTCAACCGTCCAAGTCATGAGCGGGTCGAACAAAATTAGCTCAGCAGAGACTCCCGGCGCCACCTTCGCGGGGGTTTGACCGAGACAAACAGAGGGGCCTGTACTCAACACTCGCCACAGTTCTAAAGCGGAAAATTCACCAGTTTCTACGAGTCCGTGCCATAACAGAGGTAGCGCTAATTCCAAGCCGATCGCCCCTGGGGGACTATCCGCAAAAGCCACGGTTTTTTCTTCGTAAGTACGCGGATTGTGGTCGATCGCGATCGCATCAATCACCCCATCTTTCACAGCTTGAATTAAGGCTAATTGGTCGCTCAGATTGCCTAACGGCGGTTCGAGGTGTAAATTCGGATCGTAGGCAAACGAAGCAGTTAAAGCGTTCTTCCCGCCTGCGCCATCTTTGGTATTTCCTGAAATTGCGCCAACATTTAACAGCAAGTGCATCCAAGTCACACTCGCAGTCACCGGCAAACCGCGCGCTTTGGCATCTCGAATCAATTCCACGCTGCGGGCGGTTGAAACGCGCATGATGTGTACCGGAGTTCCCCCAGATGCCACTAACTCCAGGATTGTCGCCAAAGCCGATGTTTCTGCACTGGCGGGAATTCCTGGTAAACCCAAGCGCACGGAGACTGCACCTTCCCGCGCGGCGCCATTTCCGGCTAAAGTGCGATCGCACGGCCACAATGCCACGGACTTATTCAAAGGCTGGATATACTCAAGCAAACGCCTCACCAGAGCCGGATTAGACAGCGGGAAACCGTCGGCAAACCCCACCACCGGAGAGGAGGCCAGCTCCCCCAACTCGGCCATCTGCTGCCCTTTAATGCCCGCTGTCAGCGCGCCCCAAAAATACAAGCGCGGTAGGGAGGGCGACAAATTGCGGATATGTTGTTGCAACAAGGCTAAACCGGCCAAGTTGTCCACAGGTGGGGATGTATCGGGCAAAATTGCCACTCGCGTAAAACCGCCAGCCGCCGCAGCCTGCATTAAGGATTCGAGGGTTTCTCGTTCCTCAAAACCTGGTTCTCCGCTATGACTGTAGATGTCGGCTAATCCTGGCCCTAAAATTAGGCCTCGGCAATCCCGGACTTCTGTGTCGGCGGGAATTTCGGTGATGTTTTCTTCTATTGCTTGGATCTGATTTTCGGTAATTAGAATGTCAGCGGTGCGATCGATCTTTGAAACTGGATCGATTACTCTTATGTTTTGTAGCAGTTCGCGAGTCATATAGAGGGAAGTTCGGCAACGGATTTTTTAACGGATGTAACGGATGGATGGAGGATGGAACCGCGAAGACGCTAAGGACACGAAGGAAGAGGGGGGAAGGAAGAGGAATAAAAGCAAGGGTTTAAGCAGTTAAGAATGCTTGGTGGTTGCTATTAAAATTCAGATTTTTCTGCGGCGAAGCGTGGCCGAGGGTATTGGTATTGGTGTTAACTTAAGCTTTAAACGTGCGATCGATCTACTGTTTGATAATTAGGCCGGCCGATCCCCCCTTAGCTTGCCCCCTACTCCCCCTTAAGAAGGGGGGAACCGGAAGCAGTCAAAGTTCCCATGTTCTTAAAGAAGGTTAGGAATATTCTCAAAGTCCCCCTTTTTAAGGGGGATTTAGGGGGATCTAGACTACGCTAACAGCGAGATTGATCGAGGATTTTAGACTTAAGTTAACACCTGAAAAATTACAGTGCTCCGGCTGCTGTTTGGTCAAATACGCCGCCGCTTAAATGAGTTGTGATATTCATCGCCTGCAATACTGGCAAACCATCGGGGCCGTGGGGATAATCTATTACGCTAACGGCGCCGTTTCCTTGTTTGAATTTCCAGAAATGTTCGGGTTCTAAGTTGAATAGGTGGCAGAGAAGGGCTTTGTTGACGGCATCGTGAGCTACTACAATCCCGGTACCGCTAACTGATTTTACAATTTCTCGCCAAGCTGCGATTGCCCTTGTCCAAACTTGCTCTAAATTTTCTCCTTCTGGCATTTGCACTTTTTCGGGAGATGTTTTCCATTCTTCGAGCAAACCTGGATAGGATGCTTCTATTTCTGATTCAAATTTTCCTTCCCAAAGTCCGTGGCTAATTTCGCGCAATTCGTCGCGGAGTTCCAGTTGCAAATCGCCGTGATATTTCAGAATAATTTCGGCAGTTTCTTTCGGGCGCACCATGGAACTGCTGATGGCAAAATCTAATTTTACATCTTTCAGAAATTCTGCGGCTTGCCGAGCTTGTTCGCGGCCGTTATCGTTGAGAGGTACGTCTATTTGTCCTTGAAATTTACCTGCTCTATTCCAGTCTGTTTCGCCGTGACGCACTAGCAACAAGCGGGGGCCGCTGTGTCCGTCCCTCGGTTTGGGGAAGATTTCTCCGGTATGGGCGGTTAAATTTAGCGATTCTAATTGAACTGCAATTTTTGGTTTTGGCTCTGTTTGTTCATCGGCAGAGCCCAAATTGATGACACTAATTCCGCAATTTGATTGTTGAATTGATTGATAGTAATCTGGGGCGATTTCTGAAGCTGTGGCGATGAGGGCGCGGTTGATTCCGTTGTGACCTACTACTAGAATTGTACCTGAACTGTGGCGCGATATCAGCTCTTGCCAAAAATTGCGGGCGTTAGCAAAAATTGCCAATACTGGAAAGTGCTCGATTTCTCCTTCGGCTGAAGGTAGTTTCATCGAAAATTTGTCTGGCTGTTGTTGCCATTGCTGATATGCTTCGGGGAATTGGTCGATCGCCTCTTGACGCAGCATTCCTTCCCACAATGGCAAATCGATTTCCATCAATTTATCAGTTGGTTGGAGTTGTGGCGGATTTGTCAAGCGCGACAGGATGATTTCGGCGGTTTCTTTGGCTCGTTGCAGGGGACTTGTATACGCAGCATCAAAGGTGATACTGCTGAGGATGTCGCCTACTTGTTTTGCGCCGGCGCGGCCTGCTTCTGTCAAAATTGATTTATCAAGGCGGCCTTGGATGCGACGTTCTTGATTGTATGTGCTTTTGCCGTGACGGACTAAGATAATGCGGGTCATTCGATTTTAGATTTTAGATTTTAGATTTTAGCTAGGCAGACGGGAATCCCCACACTATACCGATCGAAGGTTAGTGTGGGATTCTCATGCGCGTGAGACGAGGATTCCACCTGTTCACAATCTCAAAGCTATGCTTTGAACCCTGGGCAGGTGGATGACGAGACGAACAAACTCTTATTCTACAGGTCTATCTTGCTCCTCAATGTATTTCTTTAATTGCTCAACCGTCACGCTGCCACAGGTCGCAATAAAATATCCATTTGTCCAAAAAACATCTTTCCAGTAAACTTTTTCAACTTCATCTACAAACTCTTTCCGCAAATAACGACTAGATACAGTCTTAAGATTGTTGATCAGCTTACTTGGTTCAGTTTGCGGTGTATATTGAAGCAACAAATGTACGTGGTCACGCTCACCATTAAATTCTACCAATCTTCCTTCCCATTTTTCCATCAAGTTCTTGAAAATATCCTCAAGCCTGGACAACATTGGATCGGTCAGAACTTTCCGCCGATATTTGGTTGTCAACACTAAGTGACACTTGAGATCGGAAACCCCTCTGGCTTTATGGATAAAATCTTTACTCACAGACTTGACACTAAACAACATCCTCTGATAAATTAACACTAATCGATGCCTATCGGCTGTGATGTAATGAAAGCAACCTACCAGTACCAATTCTATCCCGACACCAATCAAAAGTTAACACTTAACCAATGGATCAGAATTTGCCGTTATTGGTACAATCGCCAATTAGGAGATAGATTCGATTGGTGGGAAAGAAACCGTACTCCCATAAATGCTTGTCCATTAATTGCTAGTATCTCTGCGCCCCGCGCGCAGCCCAACTACTACTCCCAAAAACAACAATTACCCGTCATCAAAAAAGACCTAGTAAAAGTCTTTCACAGTGGTGAACTATTGGACTTTAAGCAGGTAGATTCAACTATTCTGCAAGATGTCTCTAAGCGAGTAGATAAAGCCTTTGAGCGGTTTATCGTAGGAGACAGTAAAGGCGGGCGATCGGGTAAACCCCGATTCAAAACTGAAGCGAATTACCGAACGATGACTTTTTGTACGGCTAACAGCGATTGGATTAAGTTAGTTCGCAAGAACTGGTTTTACATCCGACTGCCAAAGTTGGGCATCGTAAAAGTTCGGATGCACCGTCCAATTCCTGATGGGTTTATCGTTAAGCAAATTAGTGTAACTAGAAAAGCTGACGGTTGGTTCGTCCAGATAATGCTTGAAGATGTTTCGGTACCCCAATTTATTTCTGATAAAGTTACCCCAAACTGGGATAACTCGATCGGGCTGGATGCGGTACTTCATGAAGATGTTTACCTGGCAACATCATCAGGCGAAAAGCTACCTTCGTTAAAACCGCTTCGCAGAAACCAAGCTAAATTAGACCACATCTCAAAAAAGCGGAACAAACGGAAGCGCGGTTCTAAGTCCCGACGGAAATTAGCGAAAAAAGAAGCGAGACAGCACCAAAAAATAGCGCGTTCTCGCCAAGACTTTCATTACAAAACAGCCCACAAACTTGTCAGGTCAGGAGCTAAATTCTTTTTTCATGAGGATCTGAACTTAAAGGGCTTAACTAAACGGAATAAAGTCAAGCAAGATGATGAGGGTACTTACCTTCCAAACGGTCAATCAGCAAAATCAGGATTGAATAAATCTTGGTTGGATGCTGCATTCGGTCAATTTTTCAAGACACTGGAATACATAGCCGAAAAAGCTGGGTCAGTTGTCGTTCCGCAAAAACCTGCTTATACCTCAATGATTCTGTGCTATCGGAATGAAATCGTTTTCACCGATTGCGGTATGCGGAATTATTGGGATGAGCAGCATTCTTTAATAGTTGATCGTGATATTAATGCCGCGATTAATTTAAAGAGACTTGGGTTGGACATTTTTCCAAGTATAAAACGCCGTAGCGGGAATCTTTCTGTAGTAGGAACTATGGATGACAGTACCGTAAAGGAAATTTTGCATACCCTCGATCGGGCTGCAAAGATGCCCACGTCAAACTGAGTACAGTTATGACGTGGGAGTATGTCACCCTGTTACTGAGTCCGTGGGTGCTGGTGCGTACCTTACCCAGTCTTCGGGTGCGAGGCGAGTCAAAAAGATTAGCCAGTGAGATTTTACCAGTTGGCGGGATACTCTCGGCTGCAAAAGCCTATGATTAAAGATGGGAAAGACTTAGACACAGATTTGCGCGGGACGGAAAACTAGGAATGACACTGAAGCGGATAATTTTAGGTATTTTAACGGCGATCGCGATCGCCCTGGTCGGTTTATCTTTACTTGCTAGTTGGAGTGAACCCCAAATCCAAAGCCGATTGGAACTCTACCAGACTAATTTGCTGCTGCACGCCTCGGAGTGGCAGGGTGAAAATAATCAGAGTGCTAATTTAAGTTCGGCGCGCCAGAATATTATCGGTTCGGATCCTTTAAATACAGCTTTGACGCAGTATCAAGACGCGCGAGATTCGACTCAAAAAACTCTCGAAACAACTCAATCACAATTAAAACAAACTCCGCCGGCTCTCGTCTCAAAGTCGGAAAATCTGGCTCTCAAATCGGCACAAGAAAAGGCTGTGCAAGAGTCAATTAAGCAACAATCAGCGCTGCTAAACGAACTTGACTTGCGATTGGGAATTTTGCAGGCAAGCAGCGGAAAAACTAAGGCGGCGATCGAAACTTGGAAAAATTTAGTTGAGCGCTACAAAACTGAAATTGATGGCGATCCTTTAGCGACAACCGCTCAAGTTTTAACGGGAATTTGGAGCAATCCGCCTCAACTGCTGCCGGATGCTGAGCCGCGCATTCAAAAGTCTTTGGATGGGTGGTTTCGCTATCGCGCTCTAGCACAACTTTACAAGCTGCAAGAACGTTCTAAAGAGCTGGTAGCGCTGCAAGCAGCAGAGCAAGTAACGGCCCAGCAAGCTATAGAAAAGTTGGCAATTGTTGTTGGCGTTCCGGCTATATCTCTTTGTATCGGCACGGTTTTGCTGGTTGGTTTGAGCGTGCAGTGGCTGTTGCAGCGCCAGCAGTTAGATAAGGCAGGTTCGGGGCCGCTGTTGGCGCGCAATGCCAGCTTGACTTGGGATGTGCCTTGGGATGGCGAGATTGTTTGGCAGGTGCTGGTAGTCGGCTTTTTCTTTGTCGGGCAAATCTTGATTCCGTATTTGTTGCTGCCTGCTTCTCTAGCTGTTCTCAAACTGAGTCCTGCTACTTTTGACCCGCGCGAAAAGGCTTTTTATATCTTTGCTACTTATTTGTTGCTGTCGGCTGGCGGGCTGTCGGTACTGTATTTTTCGGTCAAGTCTTTTTTACCTTTACCTGATGGTTGGTTTCGGATTGATTGGCAGGGAAATTGGTTTTTGTGGGGGTTGGGTGGCTATTTTGTGGCTTTGCCTTTGGTGGTTGTGGTGTCGCTGATCAATCAACAATTATGGCAGGGACAAGGTGGCAGCAATCCGATTTTGCCGATCGTCCTTGAAGGTAGGGACAACGTGGCTCTGGCGGTGTTTTTCGGCACTGCTGCGATCGCCGCTCCGGTTTTTGAGGAAATCGTGTTTCGGGGCTTTCTACTGCCTTCTCTGACTCGCTATTTGCCTGTTTCCGGGGCGATCGCAGCTTCGGCTTTTTTGTTTGCGGTGGCTCACTTGAGTGTCTCTGAGATTCTGCCTTTGGCGACTTTGGGCGCGGTGTTGGGGTTTGTGTACACGCGATCGCGCAATCTCCTCGCCCCCATGCTTCTCCACAGTCTTTGGAATAGCGGAACTCTCTTGAGTCTGTTTCTTTTGGGCGGCGGCGCAGGTTAATTGGGGCGGTTGTTAATAATTGTTAATTAACCGGGCTTTTGTGACATCTACCGGCATTGTCTGCTGAGGTGAAATTTGGCGATCGCCCGGTTGCTGACTTTAACGGAAAAACTTGTTTTAACATGGAAGTAATATCTTGTAGGTCGATCGATGTCAGGTTAGCCCGGGCGATCGCACCCAACCGAGCGTGACCATTCTGCTAATTTTTATGTTAAATTTAAGTAAGGATGAGGTTTCAAACCCAATGAGCAATTTCAACAGCCACAAGTTAGAGAGAACGCCAAGTTGGATGCGTTTCGCACCCTACGCAGCCCTAGGCATTTTAATATTTTCTTTCAATTCCGGTAGCGAACTCAATTATTTCTTGAGAGGCTACTCGGTCATTCTACAGGCTCAAGCCGGTATAGTTCTGCTGTATTTTGCGATGTCCAAGTTTCGCAAAAACCCAAATAAATGAGTAAAAATTAGTAATATTGCTTGCCTCGATCGCATTCGTTGTCGATCGCGTTCGTTAAAGTAAAAAACTGGGGAAAGGGAAAAATGGTAAAAGATAAAACCGTAGCAGTTGTGTTAGCTTTCTTTATCGGAGGTTTCGGAGGTCACAAATTTTATTTGGGCAACAATGTAGCAGGAGTATTTTATTTGCTCTTTTCCTGGACATTAATTCCCTCACTGATCGCATTTTTCGATTTTATCGGTCTGCTGCTGATGTCGGAACAAGCTTTTCAGCTACAGTACAATGGCGGAATGTTGCCGTCTGGGTATGCCCTCAGAGGTGCAAAAGATGTCACAGGGGCGATCGCAGAATTGAAAGGACTTTACGATATGGGCGCAATTACCGCCGAAGAATATGAAGAAAAACGCCAAAAACTGCTGCGGGAATTGTAATTTAGAAGTTCGGCCACGGATTGTGTAACCGATTTAACAGATTTAACGTATCTAAGCAAGAATGGAAGCCACTATCAAAAGGCTGGGATTTAAACAAGAGTCAAAGATAAACCAATACGCTTCAGTTAAGCCCGGAGATCCCCCCTAACCCCCCTTACAAAGGGGGGGACAAGATATTCTCAAAGTCCCCCGACTATCAGGGGGATTTAGGGGGATCTCCGGGGAAGAAACATTTTTAAGTGAACCGTATTGAAATCTAAAGTCGAGCGAGGATAGAAATAAAGTGTCTCAAGAGTTATACTGGCTGCGTCAAACTCCAAACTGGGTGTGGTATTCTTTTATTCCCTACTTCGGCGGATTGGCGATCGCCTATGCAGGGCAAAAAACAAATATTCGCAGTTGGATGGGATGGGGTGTTTGCTTTACTTTAGCAGCACTAGCGCTATCTTCTTCAGCTAATTTCGGCACCCTCGTTTGGATAGCTCAAATTGTCACAGCCTTTTCTTTGAAAAAACGCTATCTGATCAAAACCGCACCCAGAGGCTTGCTGGTTCCTGCAACTGCGACAAATGCCGAAGAACTAGCCAACGTGCGCGGCAAAATAGATATTAACGAGTGCACCAAAGATGATATGGTCAAAATCTTGGGTTTGCCGATCGTCTACGCTAACGATATTGAATCTTTGCAAAACGAAGGCTACCTTTTTACCCACGCCGAAGAGTTATCGGAAATCGCCGGAGTTCCCGAAAGTCACGTCAGACGCATCGCCCCGATGATTTGCTTTAGCTACAATTATCAAAAAGAATCCCAATTTACTTGGAAACGGTTAAATATTCTTTCGCCCGAAGAGTTGATCCAAAGCGGTTTAGATCGGGTTGTGGCTGAAACCATAGTTAGAGAAAGGCAGATCAAAGGCGCATACAAATCAGTTGTTGATGTCAAGCGGCGGACGGGACTGCCTTTTGATTCATACCGCCATATTTGTTAGTTTGCAGTTTTCCTAATATAGCTAGTCGTAGGGTGTGTCGCTATCACAATTTTTAGGAAAAACAGACAATCTCAATAGCAACGCACCTCGGATATTGAATGAACCTAGAGTCGTAGGGTGTGTCGCTATCGATTATCTTTAAAAAAAACCGACAATCTCAATAGAGACACACCTCGGAACTTGAATGAACCTATCAGTGTGTGAGGTGCGTCGCCATGAGATTCGCAATTAAATCCGAGAGATTAAAAATGGCGACACACCCTACGAAGACTTAATGTTATGCGGATGCAGTAGAACAAGCAAGTGCTGAAACTGAATTGTCGATAGAGACGTTTCCGCAATTGTCCGTTTATACTTCTACTGAGGTTCTAGATTCCAACTTTTTGCCAGATGAAATAATCTCAAAGTAGCATAGTGTGAAAACCCGATCGCCAGATCGTAATTAATCCCATATCAAAAAATATAATACCCAGATTTCCGACAACTTCTCCCAAGTCAGGGATCTAAAAAATTGTGGACTAGACAATGCTTGGAATATTGGTGCTATTCTACAGAATTATTAAAATGCAAAACGACACAACAGCAGATTACCCCTAAAATCACACTTATGTCTGACTCTCCTCCATCCCAAACTCCCCCAGAAACCGCAGCAGACAGTCCTCAAGCAGACAGCCGCAGTGCCAAAACTCGGCAAATGTTGGGTATGAAAGGGGCTGCTAGCGGGGAAACTTCCATCTGGAAGATTCGCTTGCAACTGATGAAACCGATTACCTGGATTCCCCTGATGTGGGGCGTGGTGTGCGGGGCGGCTTCTTCGGGAAACTATGTTTGGAATTTAGAGAATTTTGCGATCGCCTCCGCTTGTATGTTGATGTCAGGGCCTTTGCTGGCTGGCTACACTCAAACTTTAAACGATTTTTACGATCGCGACATCGACGCCATTAACGAGCCCTACCGTCCAATTCCGTCGGGGATTATCTCGATTCCCCAAGTAGTTACCCAAATTTTGGTATTATTAGCCGCAGGCATTGCGGTGGCCTATGCTCTAGACTTGTGGGCTGGTCATGAATTCCCCATCATGACTGTTTTGACTCTCGGCGGTGCATTTTTGGCTTACATCTACTCTGCACCACCGCTGAAACTCAAGCAGAATGGCTGGTTGGGAAATTATGCCCTAGGTGCTAGCTACATTGCTCTGCCTTGGTGGGCAGGTCAAGCTTTGTTTGGTACACTAGATCCCACCATTATGGTTTTGACGCTGTTTTACAGTTTGGCAGGACTGGGAATTGCGATCGTAAATGATTTCAAAAGTGTCGAGGGCGATCGCCAATTAGGGTTAAAATCTTTGCCAGTGATGTTTGGCATCGGCACCGCAGCCTGGATTTGCGTGTTGATGATCGACATATTTCAAGCAGGCATTGCAGGCTACCTGATCGGCATTCACCAAAACCTTTACGCTGTCATTCTCCTGCTGTTGATCGTTCCCCAAATCACTTTTCAGGATATGTACTTTTTGCGTAATCCCCTGGAAAATGATGTTAAATATCAGGCAAGTGCTCAGCCTTTCCTGGTACTGGGTATGCTGGTAGCGGGTTTGGCACTGGGCCATGCTGGTTGAGAAAAATTTTGAGTTGGCAATTTTGAGTTAAATATTTTTAACCAAAAATAAAAAACTCAAGATTATGCACAGTTTTCTTGAAGAAAAAATGTCAAATTAAAAATTAAAAATTGAAGGGGGTTAGCCTTTTTAATTTTTAATTTTTAATTTAAATTGATGAGGTTTGAAGGTCTGAACGTGTCAGAATTTTTCTCAAATATCAAGGATAAATTGAGTAAAGTCACTAAGGGAGTAGGCGATAATTCCGATCTAGAATCGCCAAATGCTGCCAATAGCACCGGGCTAAACTCATCGCAATCCCCGCCTGAATTGTCGGGGCGGATAACTGGTGAGCGATCGGAGTATGTGATATCAGAAGATGCTGAACCTCCAGAAGAGTCAGAATTAGCATCAGAATATTCCGACTCAGAACAGGATGAATTTCCCATAGTCAAGCGCGATTGGGAAGGCTTGAGGCGCTTAATAGTTTGGTTGGAAATTGAACCTCAAGTTAGCAGCTTGCAAGAAAAAGGCAAGAGATTGTTGGGGCCGGGCTTGAGTTTGCTGGGAACTAAATTACCAGAACAATCTCATAGTAGCGAGTTGCCGGAAAGTATTGCACCGCCGAATACCAAACTGCAAATAAATACCGAACTACAGGAAAGTATTGCACCGCCAAATACCGAACTGCAAATAAATACCGAACTACAGGAAAGTATTGCACCGCCAAATACCGAACTGCAAATAAATACCGAACTACAGGAAAATAGCGCACCGACAAATACCGAACTACAGGAAAGTATTGCACCGCAGGAAGATAGCGCACCGCAGAAAAATACTAAAAAATGGATCTCCCGCCGCCCGAGATTTTGGATAGGTTTAGGTATTCTCAGTATAGGAAGTGGCGCTTTAATCTACGGTTTGTGGATTTTATATACCTTAGACAAAGGTTTGCCGGATGTTAACGATTTGTCGGCTTTTAACCGCGACGGGACGCTGACAATTAAGGCTGCTGACAATACGATTTTGTTGCAGTCGGGGCCGGCAACTAGAGATAAGCTGAAACTGAAGGAAATTCCCGAACTGTTGACTAAAGCTTTTATTTCGATAGAAGACCGCCGTTTTTACGAACATCGCGGGGTGGATTATCAAGGTATTGTGCGATCGATCGCTTCAAATGTGATAGCCAGAGATTTGGTGCAGGGCGGCAGTACAATTACCCAACAATTGGCCCGCGTGGTTTTTCTCAATCAGGAAAGAAGCCTTAAGCGGAAGGTTCGGGAAGCTCTTTTAGCTCAAAAAATAGAGCGGGAGTTGACCAAAGAACAAGTCTTAGAAAGATATTTAAATCTGGTTTATTTGGGCTCAGATGCTTATGGAGTGGCGGATGCAGCTTGGGTTTTCTTTAGCAAACCAGTCGATAAATTAACTTTGGCAGAGATGGCAACTTTGGCGGGTTTGCCGCCGGCCCCGAGTGAATATTCGCCTTTGGTAAATCCGAATATTGCTAAGGAACGCCGCAATATTGTGCTGCAACAAATGCAGGAAGCGAAGGTAATTACAGAGGCTCAGGCGAAGGAAGCCCAGGCGGAACCGATAAAAGTAAAACAAAGTCAGCCGAAACGATTTAAAGTAGTCGCGCCTTATTTTGCTAGTTACATTCGCAAGGAATTGCCGCGCTATGTTTCTAAGGATGCTTTGGAATCGGGCGGCTTGACTGTCGAGACGACGGTGGATTTGAAGTGGCAGAAAATAGCGGAAAAAGTTGTTAAAGATGCGATCGAGGTTGATGGCCGCCGTCAGGGTTTTGAACAGGCGGCTTTGGTTTCAATAGAGGCTAAAACAGGGGAAGTTAAGGCTTTAGTCGGTGGCGGAAGTTTTAAGGAAAGTCAGTTTAATCGCGCTACCCAGGCTTTGCGCCAGCCCGGATCGACGTTTAAAGGGTTGGTTTATGCGGCGGCTATGGGGGCGGGTTTTTCGCCTTACGACAGCTATGAAGATGCGCCAATTATTATCGACGGCTATCAACCGAATAATTACGGGAAAAAGTTTAGCGGTTGGCGATCGATCTCTGATGCTTTGACGAGTTCGGTAAATGTCGTAGCTGTCAGGGTGTTGATGGATGTCGGGTTTGAACCGGCAATCAAATTAGCCCACGATATGGGAATTAAGTCTAAATTAAGTCCGATTTATTCCCTGGCTTTGGGTTCGTCTGAGGTGAATTTGCTGGAGTTAACTAATGCTTACGGTACTTTAGCGTCGGAAGGTAATTTTATTGAAGCGCACGGAATTACTAAGGTGATTAATCAGCGGGGAGATGTGATTTATAAGGCTGATTTTAAACCGAAGCGGGTTTTGGATAAGGATAGTGCGGCAATTACTACTTGGATGTTGGAGGGTGTCGTGACTGGTGGTACGGGCGGGCCTGCTTCTTTGGGCGATCGCGCTGTAGCTGGTAAAACTGGTACTTCGGAAAAGGTGCGGGATTTGTGGTTTATCGGTTACATTCCGCAGGTGGTGACTGGGGTTTGGCTGGGGAATGATGACAATTATCCGACGGGGGGAACTAGCGGTACTGCTGCTTACAATTGGCGAGATTTTATGAATCAAGCTGTGAAGGGAATGCCGGTTCAGGAGTTTCCGAAGTTACCTAAGTTGGAGGGCCGCAAAGGCAGTATTAAGGCGAAACCCGTCGAACCGAAGGAGATTATTCGAGGGATGATTATGAATGACGATGGTGCGATCGTGCCTTACAATCCCAATCCCGAGCCCAAACACCGGGAACCGGCGTATCAAGAACCAGCTTATCAAGAACCAGCTTATCAAGAACCAGCCTATAAAGAGCCTGCTTATCAAGAACCAGCTTATCAAGAACCGGAACGTTATCAAGAACCGAGATATTAAACTCTTAAAGAAGACGGCGGTTGAAACCGCGTCTATACAAACAAAACCCGCCTCCGCGGGTTGAATTCTTCTTAATCTCGCTTGAGTTTCACCATAAAAATCCATAAGAAGACGGCGGTTGAAACCGCGTCTATACAAACAAAACCCGCCTCCGCGGGTTGAATTCTTCTTAATCTCGCTTGAGTTTCACCATAAAAATCCATAAGAAGACGGCGGTTGAAACCGCGTCTATACAAACAAAACCCGCCTCCGCGGGTTGAATTCTTCTTAATCTCGCTTGAGTTTCACCATAAAAATCCATAAGAAGACGGCGGTTGAAACCGCGTCTATACAAACAAAACCCGCCTCCGCGGGTTGAATTCTTCTTAATCTCGCTTGAGTTTCACCATAAAAATCCATAAGAAGACGGCGGTTGAAACCGCGTCTATACAAACAAAACCCGCCTCCGCGGGTTGAATTCTTCTTAATCTCGCTTGAGTTTCACCATAAAAATCCATAAGAAGACGGCGGTTGAAACCGCGTCTATACAAACAAAACCCGCCTCCGCGGGTTGAATTCTTCTTAATCTCGCTTGAGTTTCACCATAAAAAAGCCATCCATTTGATGCTTGTGCGGCCAAACTTTCACCCATCCTTCCGGTGACGGCTGAACGGGTAAATCAATAGTTGGCGGTTCGATTTGCCAGTTAGGATTGCTATCTAAGAACGATCGCACAACCTGTTCATTTTCCAAAGGATGAATCGTGCAAGTTGCGTAAACTAAGACGCCGCCGGACTTGACAAATGTCGCTGCATTTGCTACTAATTCCGATTGCAGTTGGGATTGTTGTTGAATATTTTCGGGAGTGTGCCGCCACCGGGCGTCAGCGCGTCGGTGTAGGGTTCCGAGGCCCGAACAAGGTGCGTCTAATAATACTCTGTCTGCTAGGTTGATAAATTCTGGGAAGTGGCGGCTGTCTCCGGTATGAATTTTAATAGATTTCATCTGGAGTCGATCGGCATTTTCAGCAAGTTTTTTTAGTCTGCTAGCGGTTTTATCGCAGGCGTAAATAGTGCCTGTATCCTGCATTAATTCGGCGCTGTGGGTGGTTTTCCCTCCCGGTGCGGCGCAGGCATCGATGATGGTTTCCCCCGGCTGTGGATCGAGTAAATGGGTGACTAATTGAGCGCTGCTGTCTTGGATTGTCCACCAACCTTCGCTATATCCGGGCAGGTTTTGAATTGCGCCGGTGCTGCCATTTAGTCTTAATGCTTGGGGTAAATGGGGGATTCTGCTGGTTGAGATGTTTTGGGATTTGAAGGCGGTTTCGATTTGGGCGATCGAGCTTTTTAAGGGATTGATTCTGAGGTCAATTGTGGGGGATTGGTTGAACCATTCGCAGAGTTGTTCGGTTTCGGTTTCGCCTATTTGTTCGTTCCACAATTCTACTAACCAGTCGGGAAAGCTGTGGAGAATTCCGAGGCGTTGGACTGGGTTTTCTGGTAATTTTAGGGGATTCAAACCCCCCCTAGCCCCCCCTTGGTAAGGGGGGGGATTAGAAGTGGTTTGAGTGTCTGGTTGTTGAGGGGAATTAGGACTACTCTTAGCCCCCCCTTGGTAAGGGGGGGTTGGGGGGGTTAAACGGATATATTGCCGCAGCAAGCCGTTAACAAAACTGCTGAGTCCTGATAATTTGTTTTCTTTTGCTAATTGAACAGTGGTGTTGACGGCGGCGGAGGGGGGAATGTGGTTGAGATATTGGAGTTGATATAGGCCTAAATGTAGGATTGTACGCAGATCTGGCGGTTGTTGGGAGGATTTTTTGGTGGCTAGTTTGTCGATGATAAAGTCGATCGATCGCATTCTCCTGACGCTACCATAGACTAATTCTGTGACTAAACGGCGATCGAGGTCGTTGAGTTGAGAGTTGCGTAAAGTGCGATCGAGCGCAGCATCTGCAAATGCACCGCGGCGGTGGACTTCCCGGAGTGCGATAAAGGCTATTTGGCGAGGATTTTGCATAGTTAAGATATGGGGGCCGAGAAACCGGGTTTTTTACGATAATACTTGGTTACAGCCCGCAAATTCGATAAAAACCCGGTTTCTGACTACTCGCTACAAAAGTCTCAAATGTCCTCTGGATTTATGCCCATTTCTCGGAGTTTTTCAGAAAGGCGATCGGCTTTTTGCTGTACCAACTCTTTCTCCTGTCTTTCTTGTTCCATTTGTCTCGACAACTCCACATAAGACAAAAACTTCAATCCGTCAGGACGATAAATTTCCAAGTCTCCTGATGCAGTTTCAAAACGGATTTCCAAACGCGGACTTACCCAACCCTCGATTGATTCAATATAGTTGAGTTTTCCCTCACTTCGCAGCCAACCTATTAACTCATTATCCTCTGGACTGTAGACATAATATTCTTCGACTCCATAATCCTCGTAGAACTTAAACAGCTTAAACATGGCTCCCATGCGGTTTCCAGGGGAGAGGATTTCAAAGACAACTTGCGGCGCAATATTATCTTCCAGCCACTGTTGGTAGGAACCTCTGTAACCTTTTGGTCTACCAAAGACTACCATCGTATCAGGTGCTTGGCGGGTTTTGTTATCTCCTTCGACGGGATACCACAGCAAATCACCTGCTACAAAGACATTTTCGTTGTCTTTGAATAAGGCATCTATGCCGCCTTGAATGGTTACGATTAATTGGAACTGTTTGGTATTGTCAGACATGGGTTTTCCGTCGCTGTCTGGGTAGATGATTGCTGGCAAAGTTTGAGTGGGAATTGTTGCTGTCATGGGGATGACTCCATTGCTAGTAGCATCAATTTCTATTTTATACCTATTTCAACAAAACCCGGCGGTTGAAACCGCGTCTACACAGACAAAACCCGCCTTCGCGGGTTGATAAAACCCGGCGGTTGAAACCGCGTCTACACAGACAAAACCCGCCTTCGCGGGTTGATAAAATCCGGCGGTTGAAACCGCGTCTACACAGACAAAACCCGCCTTCGCGGGTTGATAAAACCCGGCGGTTGAAACCGCGTCTACACAGACAAAACCCGCCTTCGCGGGTTGAATTTCATTTCTTCCGTCCGCGGAGGCGGACATCGTTTGTGTAGCCGCGATTTCCAATCGCCGGGGCCTCAATCGTCACCGTAATTTCTAATCGCCTATTCTACTTTTCCTGACACCAACGGTTCCAATAAATTGCGTTCTTCAATGGGAAGTTCTAGCAAAACTCGTCTGTCGCCCTTGGTTTGCTTATAGCGGACAGCGGCATTCAGCAGGCGCATGGGAATTTGGAATTGTTCGTAGTTGCTGGTTGTTTCTTGCCACAATTCTAACCAAGTGCGTGCGGCTTTGTCGCTGACCATTTCTGACATTAGCGCGGGGATATTTCGCACGATTCCCTGTCCTAAGATTGAGAGATGGTTGTGTTTTTCGTAAACTGTGATTAGGCTGGTGATGCGAGTTTGAGATATGGTTGTATCGTGGGTGTTCGCGAATAGGTTACGGATAATTAACTCGGCATCTTTAGAACTAACTTCATCGTCTGATTCGAGGCGTTGGAATGCGTCATCTAAGGCGGCAATCCCTTCATCCCAACGATTTAATCCGAGAATGGCAATGGCGCGATTGAAGAAGACAGGTGAATCTTGATAATTGAGTTCGATCGCTCGATCGCAAGATATTAAAGCTTCTTCATATCGCTTGAGGTTGTTGAGTAGATAGCCTCGTATAACCCAAACAAGCCGATCGTCATACTTAAGTTCGATCGCCCGATCGTAAGATGCTAAGGCTTCATCATAGCGTTTGAGATTGTAGAGTACATTGCCTCGGTTAGCCCAAGCCCAAGCATCATTAGCATCAAGTTCGATCGCGCAATCTAAGGATGCTAAAGCTTCATCATAGCATTTGAGATTATTGAGTACATTGCCTCGGTTAGCCCAAGCCGACTGATAATTGGCATCAAGTTCGATCGCCCAATCTAAGGCTATTAAAGCTTCATGGTAGCGTTTGAGGCTTTTGAGTACATTGCTTTGTAAAACCCAAATATGTTGATTATTATCGTCAAATTCGATCGCCCGATCTAAGGATGCTAAAGCTTCATGATCGCGTTTGAGGCTGTTGAGTACAATACCTCTTATAGCCCAAGCCAACTGATTATTGGCATCAAGTTCTATCGTTCTATCTAAGGATGCTAAAGCTTCTTCATAGCGTCCGAGGTTGTTGAGTACATTGCCTCGTAAAACCCAAAGTTCCTGATAATTAGCACCAAGTTCTATCGCTCTATCTAAGGATGATAAAGCTTCTTCATAGTGTTTGAGGTTATCGAGTGCATACCCTCGTAAAGCCCAAACAGAATGATAAGTTGCACCAAGTTTTATCGCCTTATCGAAAGATACTAAAGCTTCTTCATATCGTTCGAGGTGGTTGAGGACATTGCCTCGTAAAACCCAAACAGAATGATAAGTTGCACCAAGTTTTATCGCCTTATCGAAAGATACTAAAGCTTCTTCATATCGTTCGAGGTGGTTAAGTACATTGCCTTGTAAAGCCCAAGCAGGGTGATAATTAGCATTAAGATCTATCGCCCGATCGTAACATTCTAATGCTTCATCATAACGTTCGAGATTGTGCAAGCAACGTCCTTTTTCTAACCAATCTCGTGCCTTACCGCGAATTGCAACCAGTTTATTTGCTAAATTCAAAGCGGAAAAATAGTCTTTCTTCTCTTTGAAATTTTCAATTTCCCTCACGCAAGCCGCCACGCGAGAGTCTTCACAATCATCTGTTTTTCGTGGCTGAAGCGCGCGCAGCAAATATTCTCGCTCAGCTAAAGCATTAGGCGGTAGTGTTTCCAGACTTAGCTGATAATTCAACTGACTTTTTTCATAGCTACGATCGACTAGCTCTTTCCCGATTGCACTAAATCTTACTCCCAAGCGATCCAATCGCTGTTTTAACTCTTCTTGCGTGTACCACAACCGCAAAAAATCCACAATTAAACTAATCGGCTCACCGCGATGCTTCTTCACATCCATGCAAAAGCGCATCAGCACTTCTCGAATTTCATAATACGATTCGCGCCCGATCGACTCACTCGTTACATAACCCATTCCCGATAGTTGCTTAAGTTGGCTGGATGCTGTTTGATGCGTCATAAAACAGCGTCGGGCAATGTCTTTAACCATGACAGCCCCGCGCCGATTGCACAAAAATTCAATTATCTTTCGTTGCTGCGGCGAAAGCCACGCCATCCGCGCCTGATAGTATGGCGTCAATTCATCCAAGGTTTGCAAAAACGGTTTTACCAGTAGATCGAGCGAGTCGCGAGTCAAAAATTCCGCAAAAATCATATAAACGCGGTGGTTCCCTCCAGCCAAGTGATGGATTGCTTCAATTCGAGAACGTCCCTTTGCGGTTTCTATGAATAGCTCTAGTTCTTTGTTGTCCTCTAATTTAGCGATATTTTTCAACAAGCAGACAACTTGATCTAAATTTAGGTTTTCTAAATCGTGGCGATTGAAAAAATTATAGAATGGTGCTTTTTTATTGTCAATTCCTTTGAATAAATGCTGAGATGTCGCGAAAATCGTACAGAAATGAGTATTTTCTAAATAGTCTCGGAATTGCTGTTGCCCGCTGTCGCCCAATCCTTCAAATAAATCATCCAGATTTTCTACCAGTAAAAACAGAGTGCGATCGCCCGCAAAATCTTTCAGCAATTCTGCTGCTGTCTGTTGGGCAGTATCGGGCGATTCATTGTAAAGCGATTCTACGCGATCGAACAATTTAGCATTGTATTCATCCCGATATTCTGATTGGAGCGATCGCAAAATTCGCAGCAGCAAATCGAGAAACGACGTGACGCCCCACTCTTCCTCCCGCAACCAAGCAATCAGCACTTTTTCCCGCAAATCCTCCATTTTGGAAACGCGGTAATACATTAGCGAGACTAAGTGCGTCTTCCCAATACCTCGCATCCCAATTAATAGGTGATGCTGCTCGCTCTGCTTGAGGATGCTTTGGCGGATTGACTCGACTAGCTCGTTTGCAAAATCGTGACGCTGCACTAACATCTCCTCTAAATCTTCGTGCTTCATCAGACTGGGCGTGAAGCGAGAGAGAAGTGTACCTTTCATACCGTCAACCCCCTGGATAATAACTGGGCAGGAGAAATTCTTGTTGGTTGGTTTTGCATGAAATGCTCGCTATACAAGGTTTTGATAAATTATACGTCTAATTTATCATAGGTTTGAAAAATATACGTTATTTTTGTTGTATATTTTTTAAAGCAGTGCTAAACTGCCTTTAACAAGCAAACAAGCGCCCCTAGGTGGTACTAGAGACGCTTTCGCTTATCAGTTTTTGGGCGCCACTGGCTGCAACCAGTAGCACTCTCATGTTGTTTATGGTCTATACAGACCAAGGATTTCTCATGACTAATTATAACAGCGAACAGTTAAATCTGTTCACCCAGCCGATCGCAGTTTCGGTAGAACTTGGCTGCACTGTTGAACGTGCCGCCGAATTAGTAAAATGCTCAAAAAGTTCAATCTACTTCCCGCTAAGACAAAATAAACCGTATCTGCGGGAGGTTCCCACAGGTACGTGGCAAGTTTACTCAACAGGCAAAAAAGACAAATCAATTCTTGTGAATGTTGCCTTCATTTATTCTCCAAAAGATAAGAATTGGGGACTTGCTTGAACTCAAACCTCAAGGCTGCGTTAGTCCAAGATTAACGCAGCCTTCTGCCTCGCAAGTCTCAGCCTGACGCGAGGCAGAGCCTCCGGATCTACCTCCCCAGGCAGAGCCGGAGAATGAGAAAAAAGGATATAAAAATCTGCAAAATCTTCTTGACGTTTTGTTACAATACGCAAAACTTGATATTTTAAACCATACTGAATGACCTTCTTCAACCCCTGTGAACCTCTAATCCGCTCCAAACAAGAACATCTCGACGTACAAGACCTCGCAGGCCTGTTACGCCTCCGCTGGCAAGTCGGAAATATTACTCTTTTCTCGGGATTTTATACCCGCATTGACCAAACTTTTCTGCTTTGGGCTTTGGTGACGGCGGGGATTTTTTTCACGGCTCAGTTTGTCCCGCTTAGTTGGAGCTTTCAGGCGATTCTGTGGTCAACTGTGACTCTAATTGGCACTGCGATCATGGCTGTTTTGACTTTGTTTTGGGTAAGAGTCGAGCGGGTTAGCTGGATTCTTTACTCTTGGGCGATTTTGATGATTGCTGGTTTGATTTTGACGGATTGCAGTATTTTTGCGGGTTGGGGATTTTGGTTGCTGCATCTGTGCGAGTTGTGGTTAGCGTTGAGCGCGATCGGCTATTTTTGTACTGGACTCGGTTTGCGATCGCGCACTTTTATCCTGATTGGACTAACTCATTTATTGAGCATTCCTCTATTAACATTCGTTGCCCCTTGGCAATATCTAACCACAGGCATAATTATGGCGGGTTGTTTGCTGTTACTCTCAGAGTTGCAGTGGGATATGCGATCGCCGATCGACAATACGTTGCTGTGCGAAGAACAGAAAGAGTTCAACCGAATTCAACAACAACGGCGGCAGTTCGGCGCCAATGCAGCCAAATAACTCAAAAATCTTAACAGTCCGCAATCTTATAATTCGCTGAAAACTCACTTAAGCTGCGATCCCCGAACCTAAGTCTGAGGGAGGATTCCAAAAGTGCGATCGATCTCTTAATCAAAACAAAAACAGCATCTTTTAGATCGAAAAAGTGTAAAGAATTCTGTACAACAGGTCACAATTTAGAGAAATCGCAGAGAATAGAAATATACAGCATAAATAAAAAATCAACCTTACCCAGAACAGGAGTTTTGTTATTTTACCTGTGAATCGCCAACCTAAGGAGAACGGTGTCCGGGAGGCGACTGGCGAAAAATGCTGTACTTACCACGATAAAAGTTAATTCTGGTTGACAGTAGTTGTCAAAACCAAAAAGTGGTGCAGGGTTTTTACCGTTTCCCCTGCTTTGCAGTCTCTGAGGAGAGGCTAAACCCTCTACTAGAACAGCCTGAGGAGATTGGCACACAATTTGACAGGTGGTCAGGCGGATGTTTGAGTCACCTTGTTTAATAAAATTGAGGAAATGCTCGCTTAGCAGCATTGCAGGACTTAGGATTAAATAAGTCCTGCTTTATCATAGGTTCGTAGTAAGGACTTTAGTCCTCCCTCTTGAATTTAGAAAGAAAGGACTGAAGTCCTTACTACAAACTTGTAGGTTATGTTTTACTCGCTACGTGTCTTGTCGCAAAATCTCTCGCACTTCCATTAAAATCTGTCCCAACATATTTTTGCCACTGCCATCTTTCCCACAACCCCAATAGTAATCTCCGGGTGCATTTTCGACTATTTCTTCATCTGCGGTAGCGAGTAAAATTTCGCGGATATCGGCATGAGTTTCAAATTTGCGTAATACGCATTTTCGCATGATATCATCTTTGACTTGTTCCCAATCTTGGCGCAGGGGACGAGAGCGTTCGCGCCCCATTTTTGCTGCATCTTTCGGTGTTTTTGCTTGGCGAATTTGCTTGCAGTGTTCCGTTTCGGGAAACTTTTGTGCTTGAAAATAATGTTCGGTAGTCGGCCAGTATTCTCCGTCTAACTCGAATCCGTGACGAGAGAAATTAGAGAAACTGCCGTATTCGCCGAGAGTGCTGTAAAAGTAGATAGTCATATTATATCAGTTGACAGTTGACAGTTTGACTGTTTCTGGTGAGGGGTTTGGGGATATATTCACGAGCTGAATTATGTCAATACCAATGTGGTGTTTGCTATAAGTTCGATGAATTACGGATCCATTCTATTCGGGCATTGGGCATTGGGTATTGGTTATTATAACGAACAACTCACAACCAGCAAATAACAACCAACTAAAAACTTTCGTTCCTTCCTTTAGTGGCAGTCAATTTTACGTCTCTTTCATCCACTATTTTGAACTGCAAATCAATATCTTCGAGATAGGAACCGATGTAAGATAGCAGCGCATAGATGAATACAATTACCCCCACCATTTCCAAAATTTCCTCAACCGAAGCCAGCAAACCGTAGATTAAAGTTCGCTGACCTACCGCATCTGCATAATAACCGCAAACCATTTCCATGCCAAGCGCTCCACCTACATATATACTACCTGCCAGTAGAAATAAATCCCTGGTTTTTCGGGGTAAGTGCCAGAGAAACTTGAGATAAGTCAGTCCAGTAACCGCAACAAAAATCGCCCCCGGAATTACCCAAATGAAGTAAAAAAATCCTCCTAAATTCAGTGACTCTCGCAAGTCGTTAATAATTAATATTTCATGCAGGCTCAAGATTTCATCTAAAGAGAAGAATACAAAGATGAACCCTAGTGCTTTCCAATGCCGAAAATATCGATCGCCCTGTTTCTGCTTGGCAGCACCGATAACACCGAGCAAAATCCCGCAAAATAGCAAAGTAAATGACGAGTACCACGAAGGATAATTTATTTCTCTGTCTAAATTAAACAAATGAATCCAGCGTTCGCGATAGTTAAAACCGTAGCGCAGGACTTGTACGGTGAAACCAGCAACAGCAAAGAAGAGCACCCAAATGCTAAGAGAGAAGGCAACTCTCTTTGGCGAAACAGAAATAATGAATTTCATCGACTTTTTGGTAAACTAGAACAAGCAAAATAAAACTATAAAGTAAAAAATAAAAAATGCAAAGATCCGCCCTATCCGTCTCTGCCGATTGTTCTGTATAAAAAAATACTAATAGCTGAAAATGCGCGTTCAAATTCACACCTTCACTGTTCGCAAGCGGTTTGCGCTTACCATCAGCCGCGGTACAACAGCTCAAACAACGAATTTGTGGGTAAAATTAACACACGAAGGTATCGAAGGTTGGGGAGAAGCATCGCCCTTTTCCACAGGTTCTAAGCCCCAAAGTACGGAGAGTTTGCTAGCAGCATTGCAGGAAGTTGCACCGCTACTAGAAAAGTTTACTCCGTGCGATCGCCAAAAAGTCGAACAAATCTTTACAGAAATCGAGTTACCCTCGGCCGCCCGCGCCGGCATCGACATGGCAATGCACGACTGGCTGGGCAAAAAAGCAGGCTTCCCGCTGTGGAAAATGTGGGGATTAGATCGATCGCGCATTGTCCCCACATCCGTCACCATCGGCATAAATTCGCCGTCGGGTGCGAGAGACAGAGTTCGCGATTGGTTTGGCACAGATGCGACAGATCCCGCAAGCATCAAATACCGGGCTGTCAAAATCAAGTTGGGCAATCCCGAAGGAATTGAAGCCGACAAAGCTATGTTAATCGCAGTATTAGACGAAGCGCCGGCTAACATTCAAATCAGTGTAGATGCTAACGGTGGTTGGAATTTGAAAGAAGCAGTAGAAATGTGTCGCTGGCTGGAAAAATATAACATAAATTATGTCGAACAACCGCTTTCACCTGTCGCGGATATAGCTGAATTCTCGGAACTTTACCGTCAATCGCCGCTGCCAATTTTTGCTGATGAAAGTTGCTTTAATAGTTCTGATATACCCAAGTTAGCGCACTGCGTCCACGGCATCAATATCAAAATGATGAAATCCGGCGGATTGAGCGAAGCTATGCGGATGATTCACACCGCAAAAGCCTGCAATCTGCAAGTAATGTTCGGCTGCTATTCCGATAGTGCGATCGCAAATACGGCCGCCGCACAACTTTCTCCCCTAGCTGATTATTTGGATTTGGACAGTCACTTGAATTTACTAGACGATCCTTTCACGGGTGCAAGCATCGAAAATGGGTGTTTGCTGCCAAACGGGCGATCGGGATTGGGAGTGCGGCGAATTAACATTGTAGAATAGAAATATCGCTCACAACTAATCGGGAGATGCTATGATATCACCTACAGTGAACCAATGACTAAAAACTATCCTATCAAAAATGGCAAAGTTGCTATCTTGCTGCACGAGGGAATTCTCGGTGCTTCCGGCAAAACAGGCTTAGCTTTTTTGCGCTACAGCGAAGCACAAATTGTGGCAGTAATTGACCGCCAATGTCCGGGACAATCTTTGTCTGAATTAACTGGCATTCCCCAACAAGTACCGATCGTTGCTTCCGTTGCAGAAGCACTGCAATTTGCACCGGATATTCTGCTAATTGGTATTGCTCCATCCGGCGGTATTTTGCCGCCGGATTGGCTGCCAGAAATCAATGAAGCGGTAGCAGCAGGTTTGTCAGTTGTCAATGGTTTGCACGCGAAACTTGCACCTTTGATAACGGTTCCGTTAACCGAAAATCAATGGATTTGGGACGTGCGTCAGGAACCGAAGTCTGTTGGGGCGATCGCCTGTGCCGCCGCTGCTAAATTAAGCTGTCGCCGCGTGTTAACCGTCGGCACAGATATGAGCATTGGCAAAATGTCAACAAGTTTGGAACTCAATCGCACTTGTTTGCAGCGCGGTTTGCGTTCCAAATTTTTAGCAACCGGACAAACGGGTTTAATGATTGGAAATGAAGGCATTGCTTTGGATGCAGTGCGAGTTGATTTTGCTGCCGGTGCTGTAGAACAAGCGGTGATAAAATTGGGTTCTGAATGCGATATTCTGCACGTAGAAGGGCAAGGTTCGCTATTGCATCCGGGTTCGACGGCGACTCTGCCACTGTTGCGGGGCGCGCAGCCAACTCACTTAATTTTAGCGCACCGAGCCGGACAAACTCACATTTGCAATCACCCTCACGTATCGATTCCTAGTTTGTTGAAAGTGGTTGAATTGTACGAAATGGTGGCCGCTGCTGCGGGTGCTTTTGTTGGGGCAAAAGTCAGCGCGATCGCTCTGAATACTCATCACTTAAATGAAGCTGAAGCACAATTAGCAATAGCTGAAGTTCAAGGGGAAACGGGATTGCTTTGTACCGATCCGGTACGGTTTGGTGCGGAGGTGTTGTTAAGGGCGATCGACAATTAGTATGCTACAATAAATTTCAATTGAAGATGCAAAGCCATGACACAATCAATTCAAGCAAAAACATTGACCCTCAACGATGTCAAAACAAAATTTAACTTCGAGTTTTGTGAAGACGAGCAATTCTTCCGGGAGTGGATTGACAATTTACCAGAAATTACTGAGGTCGAAAAGCGATATCTTGATAAAGTAAAGGCAGGCTATACTAACAGTGCCGACCACTCCATGATAGAAGATACTGTAAAAATGGTGGTACTTGCTCCCTTGCTATTTTTAGCAGATTTATACCTCAATCCCTTTCACATAGAGGCAGAAAAATCGGTGGAACTTGTCACCGTGGATGAAGGTATGCTTGTCAGGGGAAGTATAGATGTTCTGCTTTTAATTGAATCTTTTTGGGTGGTGGCGATCGAAGCCAAGCGATCGCAATATTCCGTTGAAGCTGGACTTCCTCAATTGCTATTTTATATGCTGAATGACCCAAATTCAGAACAACCAACGTTTGGGCTTCTGACAAATGGCAGCAGTTTCCGATTCATTAAAGTGACTAAACAAGATACACCGCAGTATGCCGTCTCTAAGCTTTTCGATATTGCGAATCCCGGCAACGAAATTTACGAAGTATTTCGCGTTTTGAAACGGCTAGCTAGTATAATTTCCAGCAATACCTCTTCTACTTAAATACATAATATGGAACTAGATTCTGAAAGTAACAATAACTTCACTAAAGCTCACTTTGACTTTGACAAGTTACCCCAACTCACTAACCCTTGGCGAGAGCTAAAGCTGCAAGGAGTAGCTTTAGGTTTGATTCGCTTGCCTGCGGGAGATGGCTACACATTTACTCACAGCCACGCAGAACAAGAAGAAGTTTATATTGTAGTTGAAGGCCAAGGCCTGATGGTTGTAGATGGTGAACTATTGACACTTGAGGGCGGCGATATTGTGAGAGTTTCTCCGTCAGCGAAGAGAGCATTAAAAGCGGGTGAAAATACAGCCTTGTTTGTTATCTGTACTGGAGGATTGGCCGCTGGTTATCCCAAGCAGCCCAACGCGCGCTATCTGATAGATGATGGCATTCCCGATTATGACGATGTTCCGCCTTGGTATGAGGGAAATCCCGAAATTGTCGAGAGAAATGCGCGGTTAAAAGAAAGGATGTTGAAAGCTCAAGCCAAACGAGATAGCCAGCAGGAATCATCATGATTGCAAGTTCTGTTTCCTTACCCCCAGAATGCACAATCCGCCAAGCGTCGGAGCAAGATATCAAATCAATTAGAAAGTTAGTTTGGAGCGCCAAACTCGATCCGACTCAGTTGCGCTGGGAGCAATTTTGGGCGATCGAATGTGATGGGAAATTGGTTGCTTGCGGACAATTGCGGAAGTTTGCGGGCGCGCAAGAGTTGGGTAGTTTGGTGGTGGCGAAGGATTGGCGCGATCGCGGTTTGGGCATTTATCTGACAAAACATTTAATTCAACAGGCTACAGAACCGCTATACTTAGAATGTTTGGGAAAGCGACTCGCATCATTTTATACTCGCTTTGGCTTTGTAGAAGTTTCTGTGGAAGATTTGCCACAGTCCCTGAAATTCAAGTTCGGTTTGTCTCAGTTAGGTAAAACTTTATTCAGAATTCCGGTAACAATTATGCAGTATCAAGCAGGTTCTTGATAATTATGACTTTTATGAATTTGAGATTCTGAATTTATGAATTGATTTTAAGTTCGACTTGTTAAATAATTGGGATTACAGGCTCGGTTCGTAGTGAGGACTTCAGTCCTCATCAGACGAGAGAGGACTGAAGTCCTCACTACGAACTTAAAATCGGTTCGTAGTGAGGACTTCAGTCCTCATCAGACGAGAGAGGACTGAAGTCCTCACTACGAACCTCTGACTCACGCACTAGATATGTATGGATGTTCCGGATTGCCCGATCGACTTTGCGTAAACTCAGGATTCACAGCCTGCGGTAGTCCAGTTGCCTAAATTGGCACAGCTACCAGTCAGATGAGTAGGCTGAAACTATTGATAAATCGTTGTTTCCAGACCGAGAAGTGTCCTGTGCCAGTACCAGACGATAAAAGTGTCAGGGCGATCGCACCAAACACATTCGATTCCTGGGAAATTAGTAAGTGTCAAGCAAACGAGTCACAACCGAGTCAAAAAATCAAGCCCAAAAATAAAACATCTTCACAGCAGCAGTAATGCGGAATCACCCAAGCGCTAGTGTAGATAACCACATCTACCCTTGAGGTAAATCCCACCCACGGCTCAACCACTAAATCGTTAATTCAATACCTCGGAATTACCGAATTTAAACTCCCGCAACCGCTTCTCAAATCCCTCTTACATTTTAAAAATTCTTGGACTTCGATCCGGATAAAACGACTGAAGACAAGAACAATGAAATATCAGGGCAATCAATCAATCTCAATCGAGGAAATGCAGCCTGTCAAATAGCACAAACCGACAATTACACACCCATATATTGTAAGACAACAGGAGTAAATATTATGTTCAACGCAATCAAAGCTTTCGGCTCTCTCTTCTCCACTCAAGGATACAGCACAGCCAACAATCTGTTAATCAAAAATTACGTCAACACCAACTTTAACTATTTCAACGAAGAAGCAATCGTCGATGAATCGATTTATCCGAATCAAACAGGTCGCGTCCGCTTCCAAGGTAGCTGGTGGCCCGCACGGTGCGATCGCCAAATCACCCTCACACCCGGAGACACGGTTTATGTGATCGGCGTTGACAGCATCACTCTATTAGTTTCCCTCGTTCCCGCAGACTAAAACTAAATCAGAGCATTAACAACCAGGAAATGCAGCCTCTCAAATAGCAGAAACAGGCGATTAAACTTCCATATATTGTAACAAAACAGGAGTAAATATTATGTTCAACGCAATCAAAGCTTTCGGCTCTCTCTTCTCCACTCAAGGATACAGCACAGCCAACAATCTGTTAATCAAAAATTACGTCAACACCAACTTTAACTATTTCAACGAAGAAGCAATCGTCGATGAATCGATTTATCCGAATCAAACAGGTCGCGTCCGCTTCCAAGGTAGCTGGTGGCCCGCACGGTGCGATCGCCAAATCACCCTCACACCCGGAGACACGGTTTATGTGATCGGCGTTGACAGCATCACTCTATTAGTTTCCCTCGTTCCCGCAGACTAAAACTAAATCAGAGCATTAACAACCAGGAAATGCAGCCTCTCAAATAGCAGAAACAGGCGATTAAACTTCCATATATTGTAACAAAACAGGAGTAAATATTATGTTCAACGCAATCAAAGCTTTCGGCTCTCTCTTCTCCACTCAAGGATACAGCACAGCCAACAATCTGTTAATCAAAAATTACGTCAACACCAACTTTAACTATTTCAACGAAGAAGCAATCGTCGATGAATCGATTTATCCGAATCAAACAGGTCGCGTCCGCTTCCAAGGTAGCTGGTGGCCCGCACGGTGCGATCGCCAAATCACTCTCACACCCGGAGACACGGTTTATGTCATCGGCGTTGACAGCATCACTCTGTTAGTTTCCCTCACTCCCGCAGACTAAATCAGAGCTTCAAAAATCAGGAAATGCAACCTTTCAAATAGCATACACAGGCGATAAAACTTCGATATTTTAACACAACAGGAGTCAGGGAAATGTTTAACTTAGCAAAAGCTTTCGGTTCGATTTTTTCTGTTCACACCCACAGCACAGAAAACAATATGTTAGTGGACAACTACATCAATACCAATTTTATCTATTTCAACGAAGAAGCAGTCGTCGATGAATCGATTTACCCGAATCAAACAGGTCGCGTCCGCTTCCAAGGTAGCTGGTGGCCCGCACGGTGCGATCGCCAAATCACCCTCACACCCGGAGATACTGTTTATGTCATCGGCGTTGACAAAATCACTCTTTTAGTTTCCCTCACTCCCGCCGACTAAACCAGAAAGTAATCTAAACCTTTTCACGGTTAGAGCCCGGACTTCTTTAAGAAGTCGGGGCTCTAACTATTCTGTTGTTTATAAGACTTACGCATTATGCCTAGGGCTAGGGGCAACCACGGGGGGATTGCCCCTACAATATCCTTGCAATTTAGCTTAAATACCCCTTTTATTTCTTAGCCCGCGGAGGCGGGCTTTGTTTCTGTAGTAGCGGTTTCAACCGCCGAATTCTAAAGGAGGTAAGCTGTTGTGCGCTACAATAAAATGGCATTTTTGAGAGCTTGTTTGTTAGGGCGATCGCCAATTTTAGATTCGCTACTTTCTGGACTGACTGCTGCTGTTTCTGATGCTTTAGCGATCGGCGGTAGCGGTTCCAGCAGTTTGGATTGAGCTTCCCCAATTGAAGGGTAATTTGCAGCCCAGGATGAAAGCGCTTCTGAAAGGACATCGCTCTCATCAGCTAAGGGTTCAATTAGCTGCGCTAGTTCAGTTAATTGTGCCGCCGAAAAGAGCGATCGCTGCTGGGTTAACAGTTCGATAAACGAGTCGATCTGTTGTTCGGGGACTGACATCGATTCGCGTTGGATTTTGTGAATTGTTTGCTGCACAAATTCTACGGACAAATCTAATAATTGTGCGATCGTCTCTAAATTTATCCCCAACCCGATCGTGCGACGAATGGCTTCTAACTTCGCCTGCTGCTCACCTTGTTCGATCCCTTCTTCTAAACCTTCTTGCTTGACTTCTTGGTAAAAACGAGTGTTTCTGAGTTCGCTTAAATTTAGCATGATGGCAATTTCCTCGCGGCTTTTTTGGGGGAGTTTGTAGACAATGATTGTTTCGATGAGGTTGATTAAATCGCGTAGAACGATCGGATCGGATAACTGTTGGCGGGCAAGAGCGATCGATTCCCTTGCTTGTTCTGCTGCTGTCTCTGCTGGCTCGATTACCAGTTTAACAACTTTCACTCCCAGGGAGCGATCGGCGGCTTCTGGCAATTCATCAAGGTAAATCCGTTGGACACGCTGACTGGTTAAGAGTTCCTGAAATTGCAGCATCTGTTCGTGTTCGATGCGACGATTGGGATAGATGACAACGACGCGCCAAGGATTGACGGGTTTGTATTGTCGCAAGTAGAGAAAGAGTTCGCCAAAGATGCGGTAGTACAAGTCGGCATCGGGTTGAAACTGAACTTCCGCCAAGTAAAATGGTTTTTCCGGTGCTTCGGTTGTGGGCAGAAATAACCCATCCATGCGGAATGCCAGTTGTTTGATTTCGCGGGAGGTGAATTCATAGGCGGCGGCTTCTTCTGGAGGGCGATCGATTAGTTCAAAGAAGAACCTGGGGAATTCTTGAAACAGGCTGTAGAAAATGGTGTCTGTTTTCATGAGTTGTCGATGGGAATCGAAGATGGCTACTATACCATGCCAAAAGAGAACTATGACACAAGAACCCACGATCGGGGAAATCGATTTTTAGGCTGGGCAACATTTTATGCTATTGTCTAACTTTGTTTTTACAGGAAATTTCGGATAAAATGGTCGATAACAAAGATACTATAGAAGTGCCTTTACGACCTCTTGTTTGGATGGGAGACTCTCGCAAAAATATCCGCGAGTTTCCTGAAGAGGTACAAAAAGCGGTAGGTTATGCCCTACAACTGGTGCAAGCTGGGGAAACACCTTTGTCAGCCAAGGCTTTTAAAGGGGTGGAAAGCGGTGTGTATGAAATCGTCAAACGTTACGATACCGATACTTACAGGGCGGTTTATGCTGTAAAAATTGGTGAAACAATCTATGTGTTGCACGCTTTTCAAAAGAAATCAAAGCAAGGGATTAAAACCCCACAGGCTGATGTTGACTTAATTAAAAAACGCTATCAAGACGCACTAGCGAGGGAGAAAAAATTATGACAGAAGAAACCATTTTTGAAGAAAGCAGCGGGAATGTATTTGCTGACCTTGGATTGGCAGATGCTGATGAACTTTTTGCGCGAGGTAAAATCGGAATTTACGTGCTTCGTCTGTTGAAAAATCGCAACTTGGAACAGCGTGAAATGAGCGAATTACTGGGCATTCCACAGCCAGAAGTCTCTCATTTAATGAACGGAGAGTTTCAGCGGTTCAGCGAAGGAAAACTACTGATTTTCCTGAAACGACTCGATACGGAAATCACCTTACATCTTCGCCCTCGTAATGCGGGAAATCAATCTGCTGAAACTGTGATATTGCTATAGGACTTTGGGGAACCGATCGCCTTTTTGAATTTTTTCGCAAAGGCGATCGGGATTTCTAGCTTTTATCTATTTCACTCGTCTCTCTCATCTTTCTGCAAGGCTGTCAGGATTTGAAAGCACAGCTTGAGCAGAAACAGCAGCAATCCTGCGTGGGGATTGAGGCAAGTGGCAACGCCCACCACTGCAAACTCGGTTACTTTCAGCAGTTTCTTCTTATTTGAAATCTTCATCTTGGTCATCTTTGTTGAAACTCTCAACAATCTGCCAAATGCAAGACAGGAGGCTGGTTTTAGATCCGATCGCCTAACGCTCAGGTTCTGTACAAGTTTGTCCAAGTTACGATCGCCTCGCTATAATTGGAGAAACCTGAAACCACTACATGACGGAACCTAGCGGGCGATCTCTGAGACTATCGCCACCTCAACTCAAAAACGCGGACATCGCATTAGCAAAATTTGGTAGCAAATCCGATTTGGCTGCTGAATTACAAATGTCGCGTAACACCATCAACAAATTTTTCAAAGGTGAAGCTGTTCAGCGCAAGCAGTTTCTTTGCATCTGCAAAAAGCTCAAACTGAAATGGGAACCCGACGATGAAAAGGTTCAGGACAAAGGTAAACCACCGAATTCACTGTCAGATCCGCCTGCGGAGAGCCTGAAAGATGATATTGATGTCTTAGTTCAGCAAGTACGATCGCGCCTTCACGATGACATCCAACGGTTGCACGGCACCATGCCACTTTGGGGGGTCGATCGTTGGGTGCTGTTGGGTGAGTTGTTTGTGGATGTCAACATTCTGGAGGAACTCAGTAGTAGTCGTAAATCGGAATACGATGATTTGTGCGAAGATTTCAGGAAAAATCCCAGCCATCAAGGTTTCGATCGCATGGGCTTGGGCAAGGAACAGAAACGAGTGCCGGGGTTAGAAGTGCTGGCGAAGAATACAAACCTAATGGTTGTGGGCAAACCGGGTTCGGGGAAAACCACGTATTTGCAACGAGTGGTGACGGAGTGCAATGCAGGGAATTTACAAGCGCACCGGATTCCGGTTTTGATTAGGCTGCGGGATTTTGTCGAGGATGGGCGTGAGGTTGCCTATTCGCTAGAGCGTTATCTAAAGGAATGCTGGCGGTTATTGGATGCAGAAACTCAATTGATATTCGATCGAGGTCGATCGCTGGTATTGCTGGATGGGTTGGATGAGGTGACGGGAGAAGATGGGAAGAACATCGCCAAGGAAATCAAGCGGTTTGCTCGTACTTATCCACAGGCGCAGGTAATTGTAACTTGTCGGACGCAGAGTCACGAATCGCAGTTTGAGCGGTTTGATTATGTGGAGGTAGCGGATTTTAATGAGCCACAGGTGCGATCGTTTGCGGAACATTGGTTTAAGGCGGTAATGAGAGATGAGTCAGGAGGATTGCCGAAAGCGCGAGAGTTTTTAGAACAACTATGTGTAGAGGCAAATAAGCCGATTCGGGAGTTAACGATTACGCCGATTTTGCTGAGTTTGACTTGTGCGGTGTTTCACCAGACGGGGAAGTTTTACTCGAAGCGTTCCAAGCTTTATGAAGAAGGGTTGGAGTTATTGCTAGAGCAGTGGGACAAGTCGCGGGAGATCGATCGGGATGAGATTTATCGTGATTTGTCGCTAGAGCGAAAGCTGGAGTTATTAAGCTTTCTGGCAGTGAAGAAGTTTGAGCAAGAGCAATATGTGTTGTTTAAGCAGGCAGAAATTGAGGGATATATTGCGGAGTTTTTGGGGATTGGGCAGCGGGATAGTCGGACAGTGTTGAGGGCAATGGAAGCGCAGCATGGGTTGTTAATTGAGAGGGCACAGAAGGTTTGGTCGTTTTCGCACCTTACTTTTCAAGAGTATTTGGTGGCGAAGTGGTTTTGCAGAATTCAGAAAGAATCTGGGTTCCTTAATAAGCTATTGACACATATAACAGAAAAACGGTGGCGAGAAGTTTTTTTGCTAACCACCAGCATGATGAAAGATGCAGATGCTTTTCTATACTTGATGAAAATAAAAGTTGACTCAGTTATAGATTCTGATTTAAAGCTACAACGATTTATTGGATGGGTGAATCAAAAATGTAGTACCATTCAAGCTAGACATAAGTCATCAGCAGTTCGTGCGTTCTACTTCGATCTTGGCTGTGAATTTGACTTGAAAGAAAAAGATATTGCATTATATATTGAGCCGAACTTCTTCTCTGATCCTCAAATAGCAATCGACGATCGGAAAGTGTCTAAATTTTATTCTGAAACTGAATATACTTTTGCTCTTGAAGTGGCTCTTTGCAGCACTATTCGCTTTTATAGCTCATCCTTTCTTCAGCATCCTTCTACTGGCAATCTCGACCTTGCCTTAAAACTTACTCCTGATTCTTCTCCATTAAAAAGAATACTTTGGAGATTCAAAGATAATTTACAGCGGTCTTATAAAAATAAAGATCAATTTAGCGCATTGTGGATGGCTTATGGAATAGGATGGACGAAGGATCTGAGAGAGCTAATAATAAAACATCAGAATATTTGTCATGCTTGGGAATTCAGTAGTCAGCAAAAAGAGCTGTTGCATAAATATCATTATGTCAATATGTTGTTGCTAGAATGTCTCAACATTTGTACAGTCTGTAAAGATATAAAAAGAGAAATTGAGGAATCTTTGCTGTTACCGATCGCCGAAATCGAAAAACGCAAACGTGAAAAAGCCGAGTAGGGCGATTCCACTCAAACTATCGATCGCCCTTTTGTTACAATCACAGTAAGTCCCATCCTCACATTACCGAAGTATGCAAATTATCCTAGAAGTCCCCGATCGCCTCGGCGAAAAACTACACGCATTGGGCGATCGCCTCCCAGAAGCCCTCGATCGCGCACTCCAGGAACTCATCTCCCCAGAAACCATCACCTACCAAGACGATCGCCAAATCGTCGAACTGCTTGCGAGTCAACCCAGCCCAGAAGTTATTCTCGCCATCCGCCCCACGCCTGCATTACAAGCCCGGATGAGCGAATTGCTCGATCGCAATAAATCGGGTACTCTCTCGCGATCGGAAGAAGTCGAACTCGATCGATATTTGCTCTTAGAACATTGGGTGCGCTTAGCCAAAGCTCACGCTTACAAACACTTGTCGATATAGAAAACATTGCTATTATTGATGCCATAACTCGATCGATACAAGATACCGGAAAAAAAACTTAAATATCTACCGATACTTTCGGCATCTCTTATCTAATTTCGGCAGGGTTTATTTAAATCAACCCTGCCTTCAGTATGCTTAAATAAGCTTAGACACTCACCAACCAGATTTAAACCAGTGAACTTTCAATCAGTCATTGCCACCTTAAACAAATTCTGGAGCGATCGAGGATGCCTGATCGCCCAATCCTACGACACAGAAAAAGGGGCGGGAACCATGAATCCCCACACCTTTCTCAGGGCGATCGGGCCGGAACCTTGGTCAGTCGCTTACGTCGAACCCTGTCGCCGCCCCACCGACGGACGTTACGGCGAAAATCCGAATCGATTTCAACATTACTATCAATATCAAGTTCTAATTAAGCCATCTCCTCCTAATATCCAAGAAATCTATTTAGACTCGCTGAGAGCTTTGGGAATTAAACCAGAAGACCACGACATTCGCTTCGTAGAAGATAACTGGGAAGCGCCCACATTAGGTGCTTGGGGCGTTGGTTGGGAAGTTTGGCTTGATGGGATGGAAATTACCCAATTTACCTATTTTCAACAGTGCGGTGGCATTGATTGTCGCCCGGTTTCGATTGAGATTACCTACGGGCTAGAACGCCTCGCAATGTATCTCCAAGAAGTTGATGCGATGACTAAAATTCAGTGGAAAGATGGCGTCACTTACGGCGATGTTCACCTGCAAGGGGAAATAGAACAGTGTACTTATAACTTTGAAGCTTCTAATCCTGAATTGCTGTTTACGCTGTTTGGATTGTACGAGCAAGAGGCGGAACAATTGACTAAGAAAGGATTGGTTCTGCCGAGTCTTGATTATGTGTTAAAATGTTCCCATACTTTCAATTTGCTGGATGCTAGAGGTGTGATTTCGGTGACGGAAAGAACTCGCTACATTACCAAGATTCGGAATTTGGCGCGGCGGGTGGCTCAGCTTTATTTGGAACAGCGCGAACAGTTGGGTTTTCCATTGGAAAAAGCTGTGAAGGTTTGAGTTTGAATTTGATTGTGGGGCGGGCATCTTGCCTGCTTTAAGAACGGGCAAGATGCCCGTTCCACAAAGAATGTGATAATTTTAATTAATTAAATGCTTAATTATTCTGAAAATCCTACGGAAACCACTCCTCAATTGCGAGTTGATAATGTAAGTTTGAAAACTCCGATCGCCTCTAGCTACTTATTGGACAATATCTCGTTTGAGGTACAAAAGGGCGATCGCGTGGCAATTGTCGGCCCTTCGGGGGCTGGGAAGACTACCCTGTTGCGGTTGTTAAACCGACTCAGCAGCCCCACAAGTGGCTCGATTTATCTGGAAAATACAGATTACCGGCAAATTGGGGCGATCGAACTACGGCGACAAATTACCCTGATTCTACAGGAATCGAAGCTGTTGGGGATGTCGGTGCGGGAAGCTTTGGCTTATCCTTTGAAGCTGCGGGGTGTGAGTGCATCAAACATTGCTGAGAGAATTAGCGGGGCGATCGCACAACTGCGGATACCCCAAGAATTACTCGATCGCACGGAATTGCAGCTTTCTACTGGCCAAAAGCAGTTAGTGGCGATCGCCCGAGGCATAATTCTACAACCAAAAATCTTGCTTTTAGACGAACCAACATCCGCCCTAGATGTAGGAAAAGCCGCCAATCTTTTGGAAGTATTGACACAGCTAACTAACGGCAAAACTACAATTTTAATGGTCAATCACCAATTAGAATTATCCGAGCAATTTAGCACCAGAATTTTGCATTTACAGCGCGGAAAACTCATCGACGACTTGCCATCTAATCAAATAGATTGGGCGCAACTACGACAAAATTTAATCCAAGCAGAAGCAGAAGCCCAACAAGAATGGTGAATAAATTAAAAAACATTTCTTGAGGTACGTTGTTGCGCTTCAGCGCTTTTTTATATAGAAGAAAGCGCTGAATCTCAATGAGCTCCCCCACCACCAGCACCCAGTTTCACCTCTTCAGGTACGTTGTTGCGCTTCAGCGCTTTTTTATATAGAAGAAAGCGCTGAATCTCAATGAGCACCGCCACCACCAGCACCCGGTTTTACCTTTTGAAAGCCCAAAATCGCAATTCCACTTAACAACAAAGCAATTCCCACAAAGTAAAAACAATCATTAAAAGCCATCACATAAGCTTCCCGACGAACCAAACCATCAATCGCCTTAATTGCCTGTTCTTTCGCCACACTCAAATCAGCACCGCGACTCACAAAATACTGAGTCATTTGATTGAGTCTTTCCTGCGTTGCTGGATTGTACAACGAAACAGATTCCCCCAAGCGATTTGAGTGAAATTGCTCGCGCTGCGTCACCAAAGTTGCTAGCGCCGCAATCCCCATCGAACCTCCCATATTTCTCATCATATTAAACAAACCCGAAGCTGAACCAGCCTCGTGTTTCTCCATACCAGCAGTGGCAATAGTTGACAGCGGTATCATAATTAAAGGCTGCCCCAAAGCGCGCACTAATTGCGACCAACGCAACTGATCGATACCCGTTTGATTAGTCATGCTAGCATTCATAAAACAACTCACTGCAAACAAACTCACACCGATCGCAATTAGCAACCGCATATCGATTCGCTGCATCAATTTCGGTACCACCGGCACGATGAATAACTGCGGTACTCCCGCCCACATAATTACCTCGCCAATTTGCATGGCATTGTACTGCTGGATCTGACCTAAATACAGTGGTAGAATGAACACCGAACCGTACAATCCTACACCTAACGAAACATTGACAATAGTTGCTAAGGCGAAATTGCGGCGAGTTAGCAGTCGTAGATTAATAAACGGGTTTTTTCGAGTTAGTTCAATCCAGAAAAAAGCGCCGAGAAATATAGCAGCAACTATGCTTAAACGCACAATAAAATCCGAACTAAACCAGTCTTTGCGGCTGCCTTCTTCTAACACAACTTGCAGGGAACCCAGGCCGATCGCCATTGAGGCAATTCCCCACCAGTCGCCCCCTTTGAGCAATTCCAGCCGCAACGGTGCAGGGGCGACGGCATACCACACAGCAGCTAGCAGCATCAGCCCCGGCAACAAGTTCAAATAAAAGACATATTGCCAGCCGTAATTCTCCGTCAGCCAACCTCCCAATGTCGGGCCGATGGATGGTGCAAAAGTCGCTGTCAGGGCAAACATCGCCATACCAATCGGCTGCTTTTTGGGCGGCAAATTGGTCAGCAGAAACGTAAAAGCCATCGGAATTAAAATCCCACCGCTCAATCCTTGTAATGCCCTAAATACAATCATTGAATTCAAATTCCACGCCCAAGCGCAGCACATGGAAAAGAAGACAAAGAATGCGGCATTTACCAAGATGTAGCGGCGCACTGAGAATACCTGCGACAGCCAACCTGTAATCGGAATGACGACTATTTCTGCGACTAGATAGGCGGTGGAAATCCAAGAGCCTTCTTCTAAGGTTGCGCCTAATGCTGCTTGGATATCTCGGAGAGAAGCGTTGGTGATTTGGATGTCCAAAACTGCCATGAATGCGCCGAGGATTGTTCCCATGACGCCGATCCAGGTTTTTAAGGGAACGCGATCGTCGCTCTGCTGTTGGGGAATTGCACTGGTATTTGCCATTGGTTTTACCTCTGGTGTAATGAATTTGGATTTTTTAACCGCAGAGGGCGCAGAGGGCGCGGAGTAAGAGAGAGAAAGATGGTATTTTACAAGTTGTTTGGGAATTTATGCCTTTTTTTTGAATTTGGATTTTTTAACCGCAGAGGGCGCAGAGGGCGCAGAGTAAGAGAGGGTTTGAGAGGGTTTGAAAGCAAGAGGGTATTTTACAAGTTGTTTAGGAAATTATGCCCATTTTTTGATAGATTGGGATAACTAAATGTTTTAATGCGGGCAGTTGTTTGGTGAATATTGCTGAACCTAAAATACAAATTATACCACCAAGTATGACTGTATTGGGAGAGCCGATATAATTGGCAAGTCCACCAGCTACTAAGTTGCCAAACGGTGTGACTCCAAAAAATGCCATCGTGTAAATACTCATGACTCTGCCGCGTTTGTCGTCTTCTACTATTGTTTGCAAAAATGTGTTTCCTCCGGCAAATTGGATGATGAAACCAAATCCTACAAACAACATCATGATTAATGACAGCCACAAGATGCGGGACAAACCAAAACCAATCAGTCCAACTCCCATGATTGCTGGGGAAATTGCAATCAGTTTGCCGATGCCGACGACACTTTTGCGTCCGATTAAATAAATCGCGCCTGCAAATGCTCCAACTCCAGAAGCTGCCATCAAAAATCCGAGGGTTTGCGGGCCGCCGTTGAGAATTTTTGTGGCAAAAATTGGCACTAATACTGTGTGCGACATTCCGGCGAAGCTGACTAATGCTAATAGCAGTAAGATGGCTCTAATCGGGGGAAATCCGAAGGCATAATCGAATCCTTCTTTTAGTCTTTGTAAGGGTTTGGTATTGGTTGCTGCTATTTTACGGGGTTTGATCTGCATTGCTAATAAGCCTGCAATGACAGCGATGTAGCTGATTCCGTCCAGGAGAAAACAATAACTCGGGCCGACTGTACCTATCACTAATCCGGCAATTGCTGGGCCGATGAGTCGGGCTCCGTTGAACATGGAAGCGTTGAGGGCGATCGCATTTGCTAAGTCTTCTTTCTTTTCTACGAGTTCGGGGACAAATGCTTGCCGTGCGGGCGCGTCAAAGGCGTTAATTGCCCCTTGACACAAACTCAGTACAATTATCTGCCAAATGTTGATGACTCCTGTTAGCGCTAAAAATGCTAGGGCTAAGGATTGAACCATCGCTAAGATTTGAGTGGCAATTATCACTCGGTGCCGATTCCAGCGATCGATTAAAACTCCGGCAAAAGGCAGTAAGATTAATGTGGGAATTTGACTGGTAAATCCGACTACGCCTAGCATCCAAGGTGAATCGCTTAAATTGTAGACTAGCCACACTGTCGCAACTTGGGTCATCCAACTGCCAATCAGCGAGATGCCTTGTCCCGCAAAAAACAGGCGGTAATTGTGCGATCGCAGTGCTGGCGGAAGTTTGATTTTTTTGATTTTTGCTTGTAAATTCATGTATCAGTTTCGTCAATATTTTTTATAGTAGCGCCCCGGGGCATACGTCTAATTAGTTAGGGGCAACCATCGGGGAATTACCATAGACTTATTTTACGAATCAAATACAATTGCGGTATGAGCCTCTGGTTCGATTTTTTGAGCATTCAGGCTTTATGCACTCCTGGCAAAGAAACCGGGTTTTTTGCCTGTTTTAGGGCTGCAACCGAGTATTTTGGAGAAAAAACCCGGTTTCTCGCCGTGGGTGCGATCGCGAACTATCTCATTATTTTTTTCCATATCAAAAAGATCGCCACAGTTAAATTTTTCTGTCGCGATCGCCACTCTTGCTAAAATTTGCTTCCCCAAACCTCAGTCAATGCTTAACAGCCAAGTCCCTAAATAACGCATCAATGGAACGTCCCCAGGAGTGCGGATGCGGACGTTGAAATGGTACATTCCGCCCGGAATTGGGTTTCTGACGTTGGAGAGGACAACTTCAACGTTGTTGCCGGCAGGAATTGGCTCTGCGGGATAAATTTCTATGAATCGGTTTTCTTTGTCCCAGATTACTTCTTGCAATGCTATTGTTTTGTCTTTGACGCGCACCTTAATGTCTTTTTGGTCGAATTCGCCTTTGTAATAGTCTGGATAAGTAATGTTGAGTTGGGCGATCGCCAAACTTACTTTTTTGGAAGGAATTCGCAGCCGGTATCTGTCGCCAACCATTCCGGCTTTGCCGTAATCCAAGCGATAGTTTAGCTGGTTGCCGCGTTCTGGGCCGCCGAAAATCGTGAATCCCGGCATCGACTGGGCTAAACTGAGGGCTGGCAAGCCTGTCAGCAAGCAACCTGTAACTGCTAGTGCTGAAAATAATCGTTTCATAATCACTCCTCTCATCAAATTTACAATGGAACCTTAAATATTTACTGCGGGCAATTTGCGATGAATGCCTTTAATATATCGAATGTCTCAACAATTTGATGAGTGCGATCGGCCGCCCTCGGTCAATTATTTTTGGCGTAATACTGACAACTGACATTCAAACTACAGAATTAGGCAGCGTTTTATTGTATCATGGCATGCTGCAAATTTAAGACTTTAGCAAAATTGAATCTATAAGACAAGTTAAAGAAGCGAGTGTAATTTTGGGGATCGGCTTTAGTATCAACGTGAGAAGCCAGCAGAATCGATTTCAACCGCCACGCCAGCCAGCGATTGAAATCGCGCTTACACAAACGATGTCCGCCTCCGCGGACTGTCCAAGCCAGCCAGCGATTAAATCGCGCCTACACAAACGATGTCCGCCTCTGGGCGGACTAGGAAATTTGAATTTCAACCTGCGGAGGCAGGTTTTGTCTGTGTAGACGCGGTTTCAACCGCCCTGTCTGTGTCTGTGTCTAGAGTATAAGGAGAGTCCATGAAATTAGCGATCGCCAAAGAAGTCGAAGCAGGGGAACGCCGGGTAGCCTTAGTACCCGACGCTGTAGCCCGATTAGTCAAACAAGGCGTCGAAGTTTGGGTTGAGGCGGGTGCGGGTGCAAAATCCTTTTTCTCGGATCTTGCTTACGAAGAAGCCGGAGCTCGTGTTGTCGCCGATACCGCTACGCTGTGGGGCGAAGCCGATGTCGTCGTCAAAATTGGGGAGCTCAAAGAATCAGAAGTTCACCAACTTCGCGAAGGAGGAGTTTTCATCGGATTTTTGAATCCCTTGGGAAATCCGGCGTTAGTACAGCGGTTGGCCGATCGCAAAATAACAGCATTCAGCATGGAAATGATTCCGCGCACCAGCCGCGCCCAAAGCATGGACGCGCTGTCATCCCAGGCCAACGTTGCGGGTTACAAAGCCGTACTGATCGCAGCCTGTGCATTACCGAAATATTTCCCGATGTTGACAACGGCGGCGGGTACAATTCGCCCCGCGAAAATATTGGTGATGGGCGTGGGCGTTGCGGGCTTACAGGCGATCGCCACGGCGCGCCGTTTGGGCGCAGTCGTCGAAGCATTTGACATCCGCCCGGAAACAAAAGAACAAGTACAAAGTTTGGGCGCAAAATTTATTGATGTCGAACTTAAGGAAGAAACTGTAGCAGCAGGCGGCTATGCTAAAGAATTATCAGAAGCAGCTAAAGAACACACTCGCCAAGTGCTCACCCAGCACGTCGGCGCTTCTGATGCAGTAATTACAACCGCTCAAGTTCCTGGTAGAAAAGCCCCGATTTTAGTTACCAGAGAAATGGTTTCTCAGATGAAACCGGGAGCAATAATTGTTGACCTCGCGGCAGAACAAGGTGGCAATTGTGAGTGTACAGAAGCAGGCAAAGATGTTGAATGGAACGGAGTTAATGTCATCGGCCCGATTAATTTACCGTCGTCGATGCCAGTACACGCTAGCGAAACTTACTCGAAGAATGTCTCGGCTTTGCTTCAGTTGATGTTGAAAGATAAGGAACTCAATTTAAATTTTGAAGATGATATCATTGCTGGTTCTTGTGTGGCTCGCGATGGCGAGATTAGCAATCAGCGGGTGCGGGATGCTTTGGCTGCTCAGGCTTCAGTAGTTAGTTAGATAATGATGGTTCGTAGTAAGGACTTCAGTCCTTAAAGGTTCGTAGTAAGGACTTCAGTCCTCAAGGTTCGTAGTAAGGACTTCAGTCCTTAAAGGTTCGTAGTAAGGACTTCAGTCCTCAAGGTTCGTAGTAAGGACTTCAGTCCTTAAAGGTTCGTATTAAAGACTGAAGTCCTCAAGGTTCGTAGTAAGGACTTCAGTCCTCAAGGCTCGTAGTAAGGACTTCAGTCCTTAAAGGTTCGTATTAAAGACTTTAGTCTTTAAAATGAATAAAGAAGGACTAAAGTCCTCACTACGAACCTGTAGTAAGGACTTTAGTCTGAAAAATTCGTATTAAAGACTAAAGTCTGAAATCTGAATAAAGAAGGACTAAAGTCCTCACTACGAACCTAATTACAAATTACCAAATTACCAATTGTTATGGCAGAAGGATTGATTGCAGGTTTAGTGGTGTTTACCCTAGCGTCGTTTGTGGGATTTGAAGTAATTAACAAAGTCCCACCGACGCTACATACACCTTTGATGTCGGGTTCCAATGCGATTTCGGGAATTGCCGTTTTAGGCGCAATTCTAATTTCAGGACAAGGTAATGTGACAGTTACTTCTATTTTAGGGACGATCGCGATCGCCCTTGCCACAATTAACGTTGTCGCTGGTTTCTTAGTCACCGATCGAATGTTGCAAATGTTCAAGAAAAAAGAGGTTAAAGCGTGAGCGATTTTCTGCCAAGTGGCATTCAACTAGGTTATTTAGTTGCCGCATCTTTGTTTATTATCGGTTTGAAACAGTTGGGATCGCCCGCAACCGCGCGTCAAGGGAATGTGTTAGCTGCGATCGGGATGTTAATTGCGATCGTTGGTACGTTACTGGAAAAACAAGTAGTCAGCTACGAATTGATTGCAGTCGGAATTATCGTCGGTTCCATTTTGGGAACAATTATGGCGAAAACCGTCGCGATGACGGATATGCCGCAGATGGTGGGTTTGCTTAACGGTTTCGGGGGTGCGGCTTCTGCACTCGTGGCTGTGGGCGAATTCTGGCGCTATCTCAGCATCCCCCAATCGCCAACTCCCGACGCGACAATCACGATCCTTTTGGGCGTGTTGATTGGCGGGATTACTTTCACAGGTAGCCTTGTGGCGTTTGCGAAGCTGCAAGAATTGCTACCGGGTGCGCCGATGACGTTTCCGCTGCAACAGCCGTTTAATGCCATGCTGGCGATCGCACTTTTAGCCGGCAGCGGTTATATGCTGATGAATCCCGAAAATGTGCCGGTATTCCTCGGTTTGGTGGCGATTTCCAACATCCTGGGAATCATGTTTGTGCTACCGATTGGCGGCGGCGATATGCCCGTGGTGGTGTCGCTGCTTAACTCCTATTCGGGGATTGCGGCGAGTGTGGCTGGGTTCATTTTGATGAACAATATGCTGATTATCGCTGGTGCATTGGTGGGCGCGTCGGGGATTATTTTGACGCAAATCATGTGTAAGGGGATGAATCGATCGCTTTCTAGCGTGTTATTTAGTGCCTTTGGTAGCGGTGGTGCTAGTGCTGCGGCGGCTGGGGCTGCTGGTGGGGCGATCGACAAAACAGTCCGCAGCATCAATCTCGAAGAAAGTGCGATGATGTTAGGCTATGCGCGATCGGTTGTGATCATTCCCGGCTACGGGATGGCTGTAGCGCAAGCACAACACGCCGTGCGCGAGTTAGCCGACGGTTTGGAAAAAATGGGTGTTGACGTGAAATACGCGATTCACCCGGTGGCTGGGCGGATGCCTGGGCACATGAATGTGTTGCTAGCGGAAGCAAACGTGCCTTATCCGCAGTTGTACGATATGGACGATATCAACCCGCAATTTGAGGAAACCGATGTTGCTTTGGTAATCGGTGCGAATGATGTGGTGAATCCGGCGGCGCGTCACGATACGGCGAGCCCGATTTACGGGATGCCGATTTTGGAGGTTGATAAGGCTAAACATACGATCGTAATTAAGCGCGGGATGAGTGCTGGTTTTTCGGGTGTTGACAATGAGTTGTTTTATAAGGATAAGACGATGATGTTGTTTGGTAGCGCTAAGGATGTGGTTGCGAAGTTGGTTGCTGAGGTGAAGCAGTTGTAGGATTTTGCAACCGCTGATGAAGGCAGATTAACGCGGATTAACGCAGATGATTAAACCCGGTTTATCCAATAAACCGGGTTTTTGTTTTGGGCGATTTTTTTATGCAATGCTAGCTTGGTTCACATATTCACTGGAAATGGGTGTATGTGAAAATCCTTGTTCTCTGGCTGTTTGAAACCATTTTTCTGCTTCTGTGCGATCGGCTGATACACCATCAGCACCGCACAGATAAATTCCTGCTAAGTTGTTTGAGGCAACAGCGTAACCTTGATCTGCGGATTTGATGTACCATTTAATTGCTTCTAATATCATCTTTTCCCGACCTAATCCTAAATGGTACATACTAGCAATGATGCACTGGGATTCGGCATTTCCTTGTTCTGCTAGTGGTTTTAACAAGGTAAAGGCTTGGGTATAATCTTGGGTATTAAAAGCGGCTAGACCTTTTTCTAATTCAGACATTTTGGTTCTCCGTTTTTTAGGTTAACTTTTACGGCCCTGGAAAGTTTTCGTTAAAAGATTGAGGACAGGGGCGATCTTTGGGCCAAGGGAATGTTGCTAAAGCTGCGTAACCCTTGCATTTATAAGCGCAAATTTTATAGTCACTATTAGGATCGGCAGACAAGAATTCTCCACTATATTCGCATCTTTTGCGTGGCTGCTGGCTAGTAGATTCACTGCTATCACTGTTATCTGGTTGCATGGTAACAAAAGGCGATCAATTATAAGTTTGAACTCATACTATGATATCATTAAATGAATCGAATACTAATATTTTAACAGTCATTAATAAACTCTATCTAATTGTTGAGATTTCTGATTTTGCTCTTTAAGCTGACGCATTTTCAAGACAAAAGGTGATGGATTGCGATCGTATTCAGCTTCAGCTTTTAGGCAATATTCTAACCAATCTCCTACATATTTACCTACAGTTTTGGGATTTTCCAGATAGTAGAGAATCGTAGCATAAACTTGAGCCATAGTCACTGTCCGAAATTTTTGAGCTATGGCTTCAGGAGTTTGGCCGCGGTGGATGTATTCGTAGAGAATGTGTTCGATACCGACGCGGGTTCCTTTGATGCGGATATCTTCTGGTGTTAAAAATTCAAAGTAATCTTCTAATTGCATGATGGTTGATCATTTTCCCTGTGACTTTTGGGCGTATACTGAGTTTAGCACGTCAGTTACGGGAACTCCGCCTACTCCGGCAGGGAATTAATTCCCCAGCCGTTTTCGGGAATACGTTAGTTAGCTGATGTAGAAATTCTCAACTTATTTAGAACTTGCGCGTCGAGACCAAAGAAACCGGGTTTTTCGCAGTTTTTACGGTTTTAAACGAAGTATTATCGAAAAAAACCCGGTTTCTGACTCCCTGTAAGTCCTATTATTATCGCTGTTGTTGTCTATCAAAATTTAATCGAGGATTCAGTACCGTGAGCAATAATGGAAATTTCTTTAACGTCGCAAACCTGACTATCGGTGTACTAGGTTTGTTAGCTGCTGTTGGCGGTGCGGGAATTGCTGTTGTTCAAGGTTGGCCGCCTCTGTTGGTTGGACAAAATGCTCGTTTTTCCTGCCAACTTCAGCCAGATACTCAGCGGGGAGGTGATGTTTGGACTGTTATGTACCGTCACGATAAAGGTCAACAACCTTGGCTGAAAATGGTGACAACTTTAGGCGGTGATTATACGCCTCTAAAACGCTGCCAAATAATTTCTGAAACCTTGAATGATTATCGAAAAGATGGTTTAATTCGGTTAGCGTATAGAGACGAGCCTAAGACGCCGAATCAATACGTGATTTGTGCTAAAACTAAGTTGAATAATAGCGACGATGGTTGTCCGCTGGTGGTGACGTTGAAGCCCGGTAGCGATACGGAGGCTTATCAAGCAATGCGAGATATGACTGAAAATTTGTTGAATGGTGGTAATGCGGTTTATCAAAATAGCGATGGTAAGTTGGCCACTTCTAAGTTTTCTCCGTCTTCGCGAGAGATTGATTTAACTCCTTTTTTGGCAGAGGAGGATCGGATTGCTGGTTCTAATTCTGCTAAGTGATATTAAATTTATAGGAATTACGCATGGGGTTCAGAAACCGGGTTTTTTACGAAAATACTTCGTTACATCTCGCAGATTTGGAAAAAAACCCGGTTTCTTTGGTCGGAGTGCGTAAGTCCTGATTCATTGAAAAATTCGTTTTGGCTAATTGTTATAACCCTCAACTTGCTGGTAATATCCTGGCTGGTAAGTCGCAGTGCCAGGTATCGAAAACCCAGACACCGCATGACTTCGTGGATTTTATTTTCCTCACCATTTTTAATAAAAAATCGAAGCCTTTATAGGCTTAAATTATTTTTTAAAGTTTTTCTTCATCCACCCCAAACCAAAACCAAACTCCCCCATCTCCAACCTAAAATACTTCACCACCAACACCACACACACATAAATCCCCAAAACCCCCAAAACACCAAAATCCACTAACCACGACCAGAACGCCCAAACAACAGATATTATGATGTCTTTTAACGAATTTGCTTTAGCAACGGGTTGATTTAGCAAATCCGACTTATTTTCCTGTTTTTTATAATCTGCTTTAGGAGTCGGTTGATTTTCCCAAGATTGATTTGCCAGATAAGTTTTAATCGGAATTCCCCTCGGAACTTCATCTTTCAACAAACCGTGAACCGCGACCACTTTACCGCTAGTATCTAAAACAGGCGCACCACTTATCCCAACAGAAACTCCAGCTATATAATTAATTCCATAGCCCTCCGTCAAGAAAACATTAATCCTCGATACTGAACCTTCCAAAAATTCCGGCGCTAAATCTTCGTTTTGAAGAACAGGAAAACCAGAAATATAGATTTTATGTCCTACTTTCAGTTCGTTAGAATCACCAAAATTGACACTCGGATAAGGACAATTTTCCCCGGCAGACTTAAACGTCACCACTGCCAAATCGAAATTGGGACTTGTTTGAATACTGTCAGTTGTATGACTTTGTTTATCCTGATAAGTTTGCAGTTTCAAACTATAGCCTTTAACCACATGACCAGCCGTGAGAACAGTGCAAACTCCCTTTTTTCCCGGTATAATAAACCCGGTACCGTGTCCGGCTTGATTTTCGTAGTAAATCAGGACGAGGCTCTTGTTAACTGTTTCAGCAATTTCTTGAGATGACTTCGGCTGGGAGCAGCTTGTTAAGGATAGTCCGATGACGGTAAAAATTAGCCAGCAAGAGCGGAATTTCATGAATTTTGCTGATAGTTTTAGGGAATAAGGGAGTAAATGAATAATTTCTACAACAGTGATATGTTGTTTTCCAGGCAGGAGATTAATATGAAAGTATATCATTTTTTTGCGATCGTAGCTACGGGTAAGGAGATGGGAGCGATCGCCGATGATAAGTTAAGATTAAAAACCTCTCGATCTCTCGCTGGTAGCCAAGTCTAGATCCCCCTAAATCCCCCTTAAGAAGGGGGACTTTGAGCGCACTCTTGTCCAAGGGCGACTTTGACTCCACTCTTGTCCCCCCCTTCTTAAGGGGGGCTAGGGGGGATCTAGATTTTGTGGACTCACTTAATCTATCAACAGCAACGAAGTCTTTTCGTAAAAACCCGGTTTCTCGGCCCATGCTAAGTCCTATTCCGTTATAATCTAGATAGGATATTCTATCTGTAAAAATGGGATAGTAAATAATGACACTCACCGAATTAAAAATCGATATAGCATCCTTAAATTCAGCCGACAAAGCAGCGGCTATAGAAATTTTACTTCAAACCTTAAGCACTGGTGCTATAGGCATTAAAAAGACTCCCGGCGTGTGTGGCGGCGATGCTTGTGTTGGCAATACTCGCATACAAGTTTGGGTACTTGTCGGGTATCGCCGTCTCGGATGCAGTGATGCTGAACTTTTTAAGTGCTATCCCCATTTGACTGCGGCTGATTTAGTCAATGCTTGGGCTTATGCTGATGCTTACCCAGAAGAAATTGAACAAGCAATCGAAGAAAATGAGGAAGCCTAAAACATGGCAGGAATTTATCTAATAGAAGATTTTAAATATAATAAAATCCTAAAGAATTAATCGAACTGCAAAAATTGTACTAACCTTGGATATAAAGTCAATTAAATTACAACATTTTCAACTATGTCAGATCAACCTTTTAACATCCGCCAACTAGACGGCCTAGACTATGACGAAGCAGAACCGCTCCTGGATGATTATCAGGAAACGCTAATCGAGCTATTTGTCAATTCTCCCGAAGGAGAAGAATACTGTAAAGCTTATCCAGACGTTGGAGCTTGGATCTCGCACCTCATTTATTACGGTTTCGGCTATGAAGGTTGTACCCTACCTTCCATGAAAGTGGCAAATGTGGAAACTATAATCGAAGACTTATTTCCCAGGAAACTGACTTTGCTTTCGCCGGAAGATAGTGAAGATGCTATCCCAGAATTATTGGCTTTCTGGCATTTTTTGAAACGAGAATTTAAGCTGCAAAATGCCACTTCAATTATCAAACACCTGCGGGATATTGAGCCGGAATTTCAGGAAATTATGCAAGATTCCTCTAGATTCGGAATTGCCAAATCCTTTGTAACGATGGGTCATAAAGCAGGGTTTGACATGACTACGGAGGAAGGTCTAAAACAATTTCAGGAGATATATAATGCTGAGATTGCCCCTACGCTTGCAGCTAAAAACTCCGATATGTTTGGATGGTCAAGCCCACCGATAAGTGGTAGTGGTTTCCATCCCTCTAAAGTAAGTAAAGAAAAGCAAAAAAAAACAAAAAAAATGGCGGCTGAATCGAGAAAACGCAACCGTACTAAGAAAAAATAAGGGTTTAGCAAGTATCTACTACTTCCTGATTCTATTTCTCGCAGCCCTAGCCATCTTGTTCGCTTCTTCCCGCCCGCGAAACTTCCAAACTAACAAATAACATATCAAATAAAATCCGAATATCCCTAACACGATCGCACTTTCTTCCGGTGACATGGTGGTTCGATCGAACTTGCCACTATTCGGACTCGCTGGGATGTTATTTTTAGTTACATCATCCGTTTGCAGCTTCAAACTAAGTTCTGCGATCGGATTACTATGTTTCAATGTGCGATCGATTTCTGGAAATGACTGCGGCTGTCCGCAGCTTGTTAATGATAATCCAAGAAGGATAAAAATTAAGAAGTAACAGCGCAATTTCATGGTTTTCACCTTGCTGTCAGCGAAAAAGAGAATAAATTAATACAGGGCTTACTCGCGGAGTTCAGAAACCGGGTTTTTCGGAAATACTTCGTACTCAGCCACAGATTTGCTGAACAACCCGGTTTCTCGGCCCTGACGCGATGAATGCTCTATAATTTAAATATTATCAAATCCGATCGCACTTATGACTATACAAGAATTAGAAACTCAAGTCTTAACCTTAAATCCGGTTGATAAAGCTAAACTCATCAGCATCCTAACTCAAACTTTAACCAACGGTTCTCTAGGCATCAAAAAAACTCCTGGTGTGTGCGGCGGCGATGCTTGTATCGGCAATACTCGCATACCAGTTTGGTCGTTAGTAAATTATCGCACTCTAGGTGCAAATGATGGGCAAATTTTGCAAGACTTTCCTCATTTGAGTGCCGCAGATATAGTCAATGCTTGGGCTTATGCTGATGCTTACCCAGAGGAAATTGAAGCAGCAATAGTTAGAAATGAAGCAGGATAAAACATGGCGCAATTACCCATAACAGAAATTACCGACTCCGACAAAGAAACCGGGTTTTTTACCTAATCTGTCGGTAGCAACAAAGTATTTTCGCGAAAAACCCGGTTTCTGAGCCCCATGCTAAGTCCTATTTGCCCAAACCCACCCTAAAATCTTACTAAATGCACCAATATTAGGTAAAATCATTTGGGTGTCTGTGGATAAACTATATGCGTTTGGTTAAATATATTGCGATCGCCATTGTCAATGCTTTCGGTGTCGTCATCGGTATAATTTGGGTTGCCATCCCTACAACCATGGCTCAACCTACTCTAAACTACAAACTCGCACTCTCCCCGCGACAGCCCGACGGCGATACTCCGCAATCCCTCCCTGAACTCTACAAATTGCGCGATCGCCTCAAAGTACAATTAGATAAGCTTGCCCAAACTCCCGACAGCAGTCTGTTTTCTCCCGAATATTGGCAACCAGATAGCCCCCGCCACCAATCCGAAACTCTCACGAAGCAACTCCAAAACCTTCAAAGTCAGATTGAAATAGAAAAACAAGCCAAAAATAACTGGGATGAGGCTGCTAGATTGGCCTCGCAAGCCGTTGTCATTGGACGCACTTCTAAAGCAGATCCCGCTACTTGGGAACAGTCGCAACGCTTCTGGCAATTGGCTATCAATAACCTCCGACTCATTCCCCACGGTTCTTTGTTGGCTGAACGGGCGATCGACAAAACCATCGAATATCAAGGAAATCTTACTCTCGCTACCTACGAATGGCAAGTAGCACGGTCTACACAGAAAATTAAAGCCGAGGAAGAACAAGTAAGAGAAATCGCTCGAAAAGAGCAAGAGAAAATTGAATTTGCTCGCCGCGAAATAGAGAGACAAGAACAAGAGAAAAAAGAACTCGCCCGCAGAGAAATAGAAAGACAAGAATTTGCAAGGCAAGAATTAGTCCGCAAAGAACAAGAAAAACAAGAACTCGCCCGCCAAGCAAAAGAAAGAGAAGAATTAGCACTAAAAGAACTCACAAGACAAGAATTAGAAAAGCAAGAACTCGCCCTAAAAGAACAACAAAGACAACAATTAGAACTAAATCAACAACCAACTCCTCAACCAACTCCCGAGTCAACTGCAACACCAACTCCCGAATCAACCGCAACCGCAACTCCAGCACCAGTTACACCCGCAACCTCACAGACAAACTTCTTCTTTGCCGGAGATACTAATAGAGACGGCAAAATTAATCAACTAGACGAAGCCGAAAAAGATAAATGGTCATTGTCCAGGGGCGCGCTGATTGTGTATAACGATCGCAATAACGAACGCCGCAGCAAAATACCGACTTGGCAAGAAACCAAGGTTAGCGTCCCTCGCCGCGCAGCAATGCTTTCTCAAGTTAACTTAATCCTGTCGGAAAACTTCAAAGATTCTCAATTATTTATCACGGCTGACACCATTGGCAGCCCTCACATCAGCGTTTTTCAGAAAACTGCCGACGGCTGGCTACCTGTAGATATATCCGGTACTAAACCAATAAATTTTAGCACGAATATTGTTTTAGGAGTGGAAGCCAAACAATTTGCCGATCGCAATTGGAACGGTACTGTTAATCTCAAAGCAACCGCCGAAAATAACGGTCAACAAATTGCCGCTGCGACCATCCAAATGGGCGTTAGTCCTTGGATGATAGCACCAAATACAGCACCAGTAACACAAGTTCAGGTCAGCGACCGAGGCTCAGCTAACAGTGAATTTATCTCCCAACTCAAACAAGCTGTAGAACCCACAGGGGCTCAGGTAAAAATCATCCAGGGCGATAATGCTTGGATGCAAGACAGTCACAAAAATGGCTACGTTCAAGTTCCCGAAAAATCCGATATGCGTCAAGTTAATGTCGCGATTAAAAGCCCTAGCAATCCAGAGTTAGACAAGCCAGCCAAGTCAAATCAAGAGCGGGATTTGAGAGTATTTAAAATTGGCAAACCTCGCTCTTTAGATCCTGTAAATCAGTGGTCTGATGGATACGGAAATTTGCAGGTGACGCCGCCGATTCCCGGATACCCAATGGGTCGAGCTTATTACGGAAATTCGGGGAATGCTGGTTTTAATCCTGAGGTACTAGATTTTATTCAAGCTCAAAGAATTCAAGGCCCAGCGGTGGATATTGATACTTCTTGGCTTTTGACTCGCCAAGTCGATGAAATTATCAATTTTATTCCCAGTCAAATCCCCGGAAAGTCTATAATGGCGATCGCCAGTCCAGAAGCCGGAGTTAAGTTATTGGAAGAATTGGCCCAAAAAGGGTACGGTGATGTGACAATCAATCGCGGCTTGAGCACTGAAACTACAGTCAGCGCTGCCTTGAACAATCCTGCTTTAATTCAACACAACCTCAAGCTGCAAAAGCAGAAACTCAATCCGATTTTAGAGAAGTTGAAAAGAGAGTTTGCCCTCGCAGACGACCAAATCGTTCAGGTTCCAGCGATGTTTGGCTACAGCGGTTATGCTTGGTGGCCGAATATGGTCAATTCGGTGCCTGTTAACGGTAAGTTGTTAGTCTCCAATCCGCGCGGGGCAATGATTGATGGTTTAGATTACACTCAAGAAAGATTGCGCCAATTGCTGCTTCCTGCTGGCGTTAGCGTGAGTTTTCTGGATGATAGGTATTATCAAGAATTGAAAGGAAACGTGCAGTCGGCGACGAATACTGTGAGGAAGCCAGAACCTATTCCTTTTTGGCAATCTTTGCCTAATAATTAGTAATTGGGAATCAGGAATCGGGAATCGTAATTTTGTAGGGGCTAGTTCACCAACAATACTCGCCTGTAACGAACAATCTCGTAAACCCGCCCCCACCCAACCGTAAATCTCAATATCCCCCATAAACTTGCCTCCCTATGCTAATATTTAGGGAAACTATGCTAGGAGTTTAAGAGATGGCTACCCTGCAAATAGAAAATATACCAGAGGAATTGTATACAAGGCTGCAAGAGTTGGCCGATGCTCAAAACCGCTCGATTAGTGCATTTACGATCGCCATTTTAGAAGCCGAGTTGTCAACAAAGAAAAAACCTCTTTCAGAACAACGTAAAAAATCTGTAACAGAACTATTGGCCGAAATCAGCCGCCGTCGCGAGTCTCGTCCGGCAAATATGGGGATGATATTAGATAGTACCGCTTTAATTAGCTACAAGTGATATTGTTTCCGGTTGTATGGAAATGATTTAACCGCAGAGAGCGCAGAGGACACAGAGAGAGATATAGAGAGCTTAATAATTCCTATGCAACCGAATTTGATATGAAAGTAGGGTGCGTCGTTGCGATAATCCCGGTAATTTACGACAATATATGAGCGACGCACCTACCGCGATTTTTTAGTTCACTTGCCCTCGACTTCGTTGGTAGAGTTAGAGGTCAAAAAAAAGCGGTTGAAACCGCCCGATCGCTATAATATACATACGACATTCTCAGCAGCCAAACCCGCGCTCAACTATGACACTAAAAGAATTAGAACCGCAACTCCTTTCCCTGACTCCGCCTGAGAAAGCTCAAGCAATACAGATATTAGCTCAAAGTTTAGCCAACACCTGGCAGGGCATTGAAAAAACTCCCGGTACTGTTGGCGGTAATGCCAGGATTGCAGGAACTAGAATTTCTGTTTGGGGATTGGTAGAGTCTCGCCGATTAGGTGCAACTGACGCTCAACTTTTAGAAGATTATCCGCATCTTAGTGCTAGCGATTTGAAAAATGCTTGGGCTTATGCTGAGGCATTTCATGACGAAATTGAATCAGCAATTAAGTTGAACGATATATAGCAGTTGACAGTTGACAGTTGACAGTTGACAGTTATAGAGTAGGGGAATCAAACCGTTGATGCTAGAAGGATAGTCGGTTTTATTGATGAGTTTATTTCTGTCAATACCGATGTGGTGGTTGCTATAGATACAGGTTTTAAAAGTTGGTAAATTTGCGATCGCCCCAGCCGACAAATTTCTCATAAAATTGGCTTGTAGTGAGGACTTCAGTCCTAAGTGCGAAGGGGACGCTCGCGCCCTCAGCATCATTCGACCATCACCGGATTTAATATAAATTGACACTCCCCGGCGTGAACGCGCGGGGATTCTTGGTTCAACCAGTCGGCTTGCCCGTTGATGTCACCACCAACGAGTAGAGGTCGGTCTGTCCCCAAGCGTTAATTCCGGTGTGCCCCACCGTATTTAAACTAATTCCTGCACGGGCTTTCAATCCTTTAGCCAAAATATTCAAAGCTGCATTGTGGTCGCGGTCTAACACCGTACCACACAGGCAAATATGAGTTCTGACTGATACCGATTTCTGAACGCGATTGCCGCAACTTGAACAATCTTGGGAAGTGTAATGAGGAGCTACAGCAACTACTGTTTTACCGTATACTTTCCCAAAATATTGCAACCATTGGGCAAACTGTGACCACGCTGCGTCGCTAATTCCCAACGCAAGTTTATGGTTTTTCACCATATTTCTTACCTGAAGGTCTTCGTAGGCTACGAAATCGTTAGATTTCACTACGCACAACGCTGTTTTAATGGCGAAGTCTTTACGCTGCCTACTAACTTTTAAGTGTTTTCTGCCTAATTTATTGATAGCTTTCTTACGATTGCCCGAACCTTTCTTTTTTCGAGAAACTCGTTTCTGCAACCGCTTCAAAGCTTTTTCACTTTTGCGAAGATGTCGAGGATTTGGAACTATTTCCCCGGTACTATCGGTGTAGAAATGGTTCAACCCCACATCTATGCCAATCGTTTTCCCCGTAGGAACTATTTCTTCTGTTCGCTCTACATTAATACAAAACTGAGCGTAGTAACCGTCAGCGCGACGAATTACTCTGACTCGCTTAATTTCCTTGGGCGCATAGAATTGCAAGTCTCGACTACCAAGCAATCTGAAGGTTCCAGCAGCAAAGCCGTCCGTGAAAGTCAGACATCTTTTATCGACCGAAAGTGCCCATCCTGATGTTTTGTATTCTACGGAACGAGTGTGTTTTTTGAATTGTGGGTATCCTTTTTTTCCTGGTTTTGACGCTTTGCAATTAGAGAAGAAACGTTGAATAGCAAAAATGGCACGTTCCGCTGAAGCTTGACGTGCCATTGAGTTAAGTTTTCGGGCCCATTCAAACTCTTTTGCCATAATGGCGCATTGTTTGTAGAGATCGATTAACTTAACTCCCTGATTGTCGATCCAGTATCTGAGAGCTTGGTTTCGGACAAATTGAGCTGTGCGGATCATTTCGTCTATGACCCGGTATTGCTGTGGCTTGCCTTTTAACTTGAACTCTAGTACAATCATGGGATAATTCTATCACATTTACGAGCAGGTGTTGCTACAAATTGACTATTTCAAGAATCTTTACACTCGAATTAAATCCGTCCTATAAGGACGGGGCTTTAGACCCAGCTTTTTGGTAAGATTGTCTAAAAGCAGTATTTGTACAAAAAATTTAGTCCCATGAGTAACGAACAGGAAAAAAATCAAATTTTGACTCAGCAACCGGAAACAATTGCTACTGACAGCGATGAGTTCGCGAATACTGTCATTACCAATCCCCATACAACTTCCGAACCCCCAGAAACTCCTACAGAAAATCTCCCCAGTGACAATGTTTTAACAGCAACTTCCGAACCCCCAGAAACTTCCGACGAAAATCTCCCCAGTGAAAATGTTTTAGCAGCAACTTCCGAACTCCCAGAAACTTCCGATGAAATTGCCGCACCCGAAAATATTTCAACGGCAATGGACGAAACAGAAACAATTCCAATCACCGCCGAAAATGCGCCGAAAACCAGTCAAAATATCGGTGATTTACCTATCACAAATTACACCGCAAATTCCGATCGCAAATCAACTCCAATCTGGCAAATATTGGCAATTTTTCTGAGTGGAATGTTAGTCGGTTCCGTACTCAGTCTCGGCAGTTTGGTCGCGTGGAGAATGTATCAAGAAAGAGCGAACCTTCAAATCAGATTGCCTTCCGACGTACCCTTGCCTGAAAGCCCTCCCCCTGTTCCAGCAGCGCGCGCCAACCGCCTGCCCGGTGTCCCCCCCGCACCCCAGCAGACACTGCCCGCCACGATCGCACCTTCGCCGACTCCGACTCAAGTACCATCGCTGTCTGGGGTTCCGCAACTTGCTTCCGCCTCGCCATCACCTTCTCCTGCTGCATCTCCCGCTGCCCTGGAAACCCCTGTAACTGAGCGAGTTAGCTTTCCAGCGGGTGCTATCGGAACGACTCTCAGCAATAGCTTGCCAGCCAACAAATCGAAGCGCTACTTGCTAGAATGCAATAGCGGCCAAAGCATGACAGTAAAGGTTCAAGAAGGTCAAGTTAGTGCAGATATTATTGCTCCTAACGGTGAAAAAGTAGGTACTGTTGATAGCACAGGTCAGTGGCAAGGTCAACTAGCCAGCAGCGGCGATTATACTATTGAAATTTCGGGCGATCGCCAAGCAAACTACGGAGTGAAAATTGAAGTCAAATAGCCAGTATAATTTTATCAGGGGGTAGTTGCAAAATACATCAACCCGCCCTGGTTGCCAATTACCCATTACCAATTACTAATTACCAATGGTCGCACAAGTATCTCCAAGCATCTACGAAGCAAAGACTCAGGAAATTGCTAAAGAAATCCTTAAGGCAACTCAAGACAAAAAGCGATCGTTTTTCGGTCAACTGCAAGACCAAATGCGCTGGGACGACAAGCTGATGGATTGGGCAATGGCCAGCCCCGGATTGCGGGTGCAATTGTTTCGATTTATTGACTGTTTGCCCGCCCTCCGCAGCAAGCCGGAAATTGCCCGCCACTTGCAAGAATACTTGACTGTGGAAGAGGTAGAATTGCCGGAAGCTTTGAAAAAATTGCTCAGCTTTGCTAACGCTGATTCGGTTCCGGGCCAATTGGCTGCGACGACGGTTGCACCTGCTGTAGAAACTTTGGCGCACAAGTATATTTCTGGGGAAAATATCAAGCAGGTAATTAAAACCTTAGAACGGCTTCGCAAAGATAAAATGGGTTTTACAGTTGACCTTTTGGGGGAAGCTGTGATTACTGAAACTGAGGCGGAAGTTTATCTTAACCGCTATTTGGAATTGATGGCGGAATTGAGCAGTGCAGCTAAGAATTGGTCGCAGGTAGATGCCATCGACAAAGCTGACGGCGAAACTCTGCCGCGAGTGCAAGTATCTGTCAAGTTAACGGCTTTTTATTCTCAGTTCGATCCGCTGGATGCGAAAGGCAGCGAGGAAAAAGTTAGCGAGAGAATTCGCCTGTTATTGCGGCGCGCTAAAGAGTTGGGTGCGGCGGTTCACTTCGATATGGAACAGTACGCCTACAAGAGTTTAACTCTCAGCATTCTCAAAGACTTATTGTTAGAGGAAGAGTTTCGCAGCCGCACGGATATTGGTATCACATTGCAAGCATATTTGCGCGACAGCAAACAAGATTTGCAAGGCATTATTGCTTGGGCCAAAAAACGCGAAAATCCGGTAACGGTGCGTGTGGTGAAAGGCGCTTACTGGGATCAGGAAACAATTAAGGCGATGCAGAAGGATTGGCCGCAGCCTGTCTACAATGACAAAGTTGCTACGGATGCAAATTTTGAGCAGATGACTCAGTTACTGCTGGAAAATCACGAATATTTGTATGCTGCGATCGCAAGTCATAACGTCCGATCGCAAGCCCGGGCGATCGCAATTGCCGAGACTCTCAATATACCGCGCCGCCGCTTTGAGATGCAAGTGCTCTACGGCATGGGCGACAAACTGGCCAAGCTTTTGGTCGATCGCGGTTATCGCGTCCGAGTATACTGTCCCTACGGCGATTTGCTCCCAGGTATGGCTTATTTGATCCGCCGTTTGCTGGAAAATACCGCCAACAGTTCGTTTATCCGGCAAAGTTCCGAAGAAATGCCGATCGAACAATTATTAGCCGCACCAGTCGCTAATGGCAATGACCAGATAGCTTACAGCAAAGTTTTCCCCAACGTCGCCGATACCGACTACGCCAATACCAAACTGCGACAACAAGCAGAAGCAGCCATCAAATTAGTGCGGGCTAGCTTAGGTAAAACTTATTTGCCGCTAATCGACGGCGAGTACCAAAACACCGAAACAACAGTTAACTCCCTCAACCCTTCCAATCCCGCAGAAGTAGTCGGAAAAATCGGATTACTGTCTGAAGAACAAGCCAAACAAGCCCTAGAAGCAGCCAAAGCAGCCTCCACAAGTTGGCGCAAAACCCCCGTCCGCCAGCGCGCCGGAGTCCTCCGCAAAGCAGCCGAATTGATGGAACAACGGCGCCACGAACTGTCAGCTTGGATGGTGTTTGAAGTCGGCAAACCAGTCAGAGAATGCGATGTCGAAGTCTCCGAAGCAATTGATTTTTGTCGCTACTACGCCGACGAAATGGAACGGTTGGAACAAGGACAAAATTACGACATACCAGGAGAAACTAACCGCTACAGCTATCAGCCGCGCGGCATTTCTCTGATTATTTCCCCTTGGAATTTCCCGCTAGCAATTCCCGTCGGAATGACAGTTGCATCGCTAGTTGCAGGTAACTGTACCTTACTAAAACCTGCGGAATTTTCCACAGTAATTGCTGCAAAGATAGCGGAAATTTTGCTAGAAGCTGGAATTCCCAAAGGCGTTTTTCAATACGTACCGTGCAAAGGTTCAACCGTCGGCGCTTACATGGTAAAACATCCCGACGTTCACATGATTACCTTCACCGGTTCTCAGGAAGTTGGCTGTCAGATTTATGCCCAAGCTGCGATTTTGCAACCAGGACAAAAACACCTGAAGCGAGTAATTGCAGAAATGGGCGGCAAGAATGCAATTATTGTCGATGAAAGTGCGGATTTAGACCAAGCAGTTGCTGGCGTAGTTTATTCTGCCTTTGGATACAGCGGCCAAAAATGTTCCGCTTGTTCGCGAGTGATTGTGGTCGAGTCGGTGTACGATACTTTTGTGCAAAGATTGGTAGAAGCCGCGCGATCGCTCAATGTCGGCCCTGCTGAAAATCCCGGCACTCAAGTCGGGCCTGTAATTGATGCCAGCGCCCAGTCGCGCATCCGCGAATACATCGAAAAAGGTCGCGCCGAAGCTAAGATAGCCTTAGAAATGGCGGCGCCGGAAACAGGCTATTTTGTCGGCCCAGTGATTGTGACGGAAGTTGCGCCGACTGCAACTCTCGCCCAAGAAGAAATTTTCGGCCCAGTTTTGTCGGTGATTCGGGCTCGTAATTTCGATGAGGCGATCGCAATTGCTAACGGTACAAATTTCGCTTTAACTGGCGGATTGTATTCTCGCACACCTTCGCATATCGATCGCGCCCAAGCCGATTTTGAAGTCGGAAACCTGTACATCAATCGCGGAACCACCGGCGCTGTGGTATCGCGCCAACCCTTCGGAGGATTCAAACTTTCGGGAGTTGGTTCCAAAGCCGGCGGCCCGGATTATTTGCTACAATTCCTCGAACCTCGCACTATAACTGAAAATATTCAGCGGCAAGGTTTTGCACCGATTGAAGGAGTAGACGATTAATCATTCTTTGGTTTGTAGTGAGGACTTCAGTCCTTTCAATCAGGTTCGTAGTAAGGACTTCAGTCCTCTCTCTGACTATTAAGAAGGAAAGAAGGACTAAAGTCCTCACTACAAACCGTGTTGTCCTTTCAATCAGGTTCGTAGTAAGGACTTCAGTCCTCTCTCTGACTATTAAGAAGGAAAGAAGGACTAAAGTCCTCACTACGAACCGTGTTGTCCTTTCAATCAGGTTCGTAGTAAGGACTTCAGTCCTCTCTCTGACTATTAAGAAGGAAAGAAGGACTAAAGTCCTCACTACAAACCGTGTTGTCCTTTCAATCAGGTTCGTAGTAAGGACTTCAGTCCTCTCTCTGACTATTAAGAAGGAAAGAAGGACTAAAGTCCTCACTAC
>NZ_JAAFKG010000010.1:125271-152094 GCF_013299185.1 Microcoleus sp. bin48.metabat.b7b8b9.023
TTAAGAAGGAAAGAAGGACTAAAGTCCTCACTACAAACCGTGTTGTCCTTTCAATCAGGTTCGTAGTAAGGACTTCAGTCCTCTCTCTGACTATTAAGAAGGAAAGAAGGACTAAAGTCCTCACTACAAACCGTGTTGTCCTTTCAATCAGGTTCGTAGTGAGGACTTCAGTCCTCTCTCTGGTTTTTGAGAAAGAAGGACTAAAGTCCTCACTACGAACCGTGTTGTCTGTAGGGTGACATCAAAAAAATTATGCGAGATTAGCTAGTGATAAAATGGAATCTACTAAAAATCGCGATCGACTAAATTCTCACAACCCTCCCCTTGAGAAGTGGTTGCGATTTTTAATTATAGCCGTATTAGCGATCGGCATTTTATTTCGATTTGTCAATCTCGATCGCAAATTCTACTGGATCGACGAAAACTATACTTCCTTAAGAGTTTCCGGCTACACCGAAGCGGAAATTCTCAAAGAAATTTCATACCAGAAAATAACTTCGCCCTCAGATTTACAAAAATACCAGCAGATAAATTCTCAAAAAACTCTCAGCGACACCCTCAATTCCTTAGCAACCGAAGACCCCCAACACCCGCCACTCTATTACATACTAGCGCGATTTTGGGCGCAATGGTTCGGCAGTTCCGTTGCAACAATGAGAAGTTTGGCCGCCGTCATTAGCTTGCTAGTATTTCCCGCCATTTATTGGCTGGCTTGGGAGTTATTTGAATCCTCTGCTGTGGCTTGGATGGCGATCGCAATTTTTGCCATTTCTCCCTACCACATCCTGTTTGCCCAAGAAGCCAGACAGTACAGTTTGTGGACATTAACGACCATTTTATCCAGTGCATCCTTGTTGCGAGCAATGCGCCCGGATGTCAATCAAAATCCAATGTTGCTGGTTTCTCACTGGACACTATACGCAGTCACAGCAGCAATGGGATTGTACACCCACTTGTTATTTATCTGGGTAGCCGCAGCCCACGCAATCTACGTCGCAGTGATTGCCAACTGGCGCGATGTTAAAACATTTATTGCCTATTATGCAGCCGCAATGGTCGCCTTAATTGGCTTCATGCCTTCCCTCGTAAATACTGTCGAAAAATTCAATCAAGTTAGAAGTACCACAGTATGGGCAGAACAGACAAATCTCTTCAGATTAGTCACCAGGTGGGTGGGCGCCGTCAGCATAGGATTTTTTGATATTGGCATTGATGGGACTGCCAACGCCACACAACTAGCCTTGCTAATTCCCGTTGGCATCATGATTCTAGCTTTAGTCGGCTATTCCCTTTATTTTCTATGCCGGCAAACACCAAAACGGGTTTGGTTATTGATATTATTGTTAATTGCCACAACTGCCTTATTTTTGGCAGTACCCGATATACTTAAAGGTGGGAGGCGATCGGCAAATCCGCGATATTTAGTTCCTTGTTATGTGGGAATTCAGCTAGCAGTTGCTTACCTGCTGTCTGCGAAAATTAGCAACAATTTTGATAACTTAAAACCGCAAAGACTGTGGAAAATAGTTATAGTTGCACTGTTTTGTGCAGGCATCATCTCCGGTGGAGTTAGTTCTCAAGCTGATAGTTGGTGGAATAAAGGCAGCGGCTGGCTGCGTGCCGAATTAGAAGTCGCAGCGATTGTCAATCAAGCCAGCAATCCCCTCATCATCAGCGATGCGAACATAGCATACATCATGCCTTTAAGTTATCGCCTGCAACCAAAAGTCAAACTGCTAATCGAACCGCGCTGTTACACTTCTTGCTACGCAAATCGAGAGTTGGCAAGGAAAAAACCCGAACCTCCGAAAGTTCCCGGCGGTTTGGGCGAGTTGTTTTTATACAGGCCTTCCTCAAATTTGCGATCGGCAATTGGGCAACAAAACTATCAAATAGATCCGGTGGGCGGTAATGGCGAACTCAATCTGTGGAAAATTACCAAAAAATAATTTATAGCGGTTCTCAAAAAAGTGAGGTACGTTGTTGGGCTTTAGCCCTCTTATATTTATTATATAGTAAGCGAGGTCGCATAAAAAACTCCATTTATAGTCATACCTCATCTTTCTGATAAAGGCTATAAAAACATTAACGAATCAAAATCTAGTTTCCCGGCAAATACTGCCCAGAAACCTGGTCTTTGGAAGTATGTCGCAAGTATAGTAGAACAGAATTACTTTTCGCGGTAAGCTATAATTTAAGGATCACAAACATAACATCAAAAATCTAAAATGACAGTAACTGAAGCCTCCAATATTCGCAGACTGCTGTGCGATCCAGATTTAGGGCTGATTCCTCATCTAGAAAAATCCCTGAAAGACTTACACTCGTCTGCGATCGCCAACGGAGAGAAATTTAAGGTAGAACCTTACGATATCGAACTCAACAACTGCCACACTCAAAAGCATCCCAACGACCAAAAACCCCTTGTCACTCAGTCAGTGTTAATGAAAATTCCCCTGACTGGGAAAGTTCAAGACAAGATGCACTTATATCTGATCGCTAGTGAGTTGCAGAACCAAATCGATATCAAAATTATCGACTGGAGTGCCTTGGAACGCCGCCAATACGACATTCACGGCATCCCCCTAAAGCAGCCGATTACCAAAATAGATGGCGAGATGAATTACGAGTTAATATTCGATCGACCAGGCTACTGCTGCATCACTCTGTGCCGTCAATTTGACTTGACTTACGCCGCCAATTATTAAGTTTTGAGGTACGTTGTTGCGCTTGAGCGCTCTTATAGCGGTTATCAGAAAGATGAGGTATGTTGTTGGGCTTCAGCCCTCTTGGTTTAAGGGTTATATAAGCTGTCAGTTATACCTCATCTTTTTGAGAAAGGGTATATATATTTAGGCGCTCTGATATATATATTGAAAGAGCGCTGAAGCGCAACTACGTACCTTTGAAAGAGCGCTGAAGCGCAACTACGTACCTTTGAAAGAGCGCTTAAGCGCAACAACGTGCCTTTTTAAACAGATCGACTCGCCGTTTCCGCCAGAATCTGCTTAATTTGAGCAGGAGTCAGACTGGGATTGGCTTGCAACATCAAAGCTATCACCCCGGATACGTGCGGCACTCCCATGGAAGTACCCGCAAAATATCGATAGGGAATCCCCGGTTGAGACAGCGGCACAGTTGAATAAACGTCCCCAGCATCGGCCCTACCGCCGTCGCCGCCCGGAGCGACAAAATAACTAATTGTGTTAGATCCCGCCCGGTTAGAATAATCACCAAACAAGCCGTTGCGGGTAACACCACCGACAGCAATTCCTACCTCATTCGCAAACTTAGCCGGATAATCTACATCCGGGCGAGCTTCATTTCCTGCCGCCGAAATCACCACCACGCCCTTAGCTTCCGCCGCTCGAATCGCGCTCAATTCGCGATCGTTGAACTGTTGACCGCCAAAACTCACATTAATTATTTTCGCACCATTTGCCACCGCGTAATTAATTGCGTTAATTTCATCGCTAATTTTGCCTACTCCTGTGCTATTGAGTATTTTTAAAGGCATAACTTTGGCAGTCGGAGCAGTTCCAGTTATTCCCACTCCATCCTTTTTGGCAGCAACTAAACCCGAGATATGAGTGCCGTGGCCGTTATCATCCATCGGATCGTTATCGTTGTTGGCAAAATCCCATCCCCGCACATCATCTACAAAGCCATTGCCATCATCATCTACGCCGTTGCTAGCTTTATTTCTACCTGCGGCATCAACGCCATTTTCTCCTCCATTGCTCCAAACATTCCCGATTAAATCCGGGTGATTGTAGTCAATGCCGCTGTCGATAACTGCTACGACAATGCCATCTCCAGTCAAACCCTTCGTCCAAACTTCTGGAGCTTTAATTAAGTCTCTGCCCCACTCGTCACCGCCCAAGTCTGGAACATCAGGAAAAGTGGGCACACCTTGAGCTTTAGCAACTGCCGCCGCCGCATTAACTAAACCAAACCCAAAACGAGAGTCAAAACCAGGTGAGTTGCTGGGATTGTCAGGAACAATAGTTGCAGGAGTTGCAGATAAATTTAGGGTAAAATTTGTATTACCTTGATTTTGATAAACTCGGACAAAGTATGTTCCGGCTGCCAAATTTTTGAGATCGATCGACTCTGGCGATAAACCGGATTCTTTAGCAGAAGCAATAATATCGGTAAAGTCAATAGAATTGTCGCCGTTAATATCTTTAATCACAGCCACGTCAACATCGGCACTAAAACCGCTGACAGTTAATTTAAAGTCGTTAGTTGCAGGCAAAGTAAAGCGGTAAAGGTTGTCTGGGCGGGCGTTGCTAACCGAGTCGGCGATGGTTTGATTGCTGCTCAAAACGCCTAAATCTCGGGCTTGGCTGAGTTGGTTACCCAATACGGGATTTGCAGAGATGAACTTACCGCTGAGGTTTTGTGGTGATGTGTTGGCGACTAAGCCTAAAATAGCACCGGATTGGCGAATTTTAATTACTGTATTGGGAGTGCCGGAAACTGTTTCTAAAGTGAGGTCTGCTTCGGTAAGATTGTCAGTTAGTCCGATCGCATCCTCAACACTGTTAAAGTCAGCGATCAAGTCTGCAACCGCCGGATCTGAGACTGGAGAGTTGCTGCGAAGGACAAAGGTATCTGGGCCCAAACCCCCTATCAGCGTATCTTTGCCTCCATCGCCTGTTAAAACGTCACTACCGTTGCCGCCGTTGAGGTTATCGTCTCCCCTACCTCCTTGCAAGGTATCGCTGCCCTTCCCGCCAAACAGGAAGTCATTGCCGGCACCGCCGTTAAGCAAGTCATTCCCGACACCACCGAAGAGAGTATCGGAATTGCCACCGCCGAGGAGTCTGTCGTTACCATTATCACCGCTGAGGCGATCGGCATCCGAGGCACCGACAATAAAATCATTACCTCCGAGGGCAAAAAGTCCGTTAGGATAAGGAGTCAAAAAGCCCGGAGTTAATGCGAAACTATTGGGGCTATCATCTAAAAGATAGGAAAATCCGTCAGGGCTCGGGCCGGGCATAGAAGTTTACTCCTTAGATAAAATCAATCTAAATTTTAGATTCAAAACATGAAATTGTCCTTAAGAAATCTACAATCCCAAATTCATTAATCAGGATCGGAAAATGGGAAAACAACACTTGCATCGAATTCAGAATTTTTTCAACCTAGCGAAAGCGCGTTTCAAGCCTTATTTGCGCTATGCGATTTTGGGCGGCACCTTTTTATTTATTGCCAAAGCTTTTGTAACTCACTGGCAAGAAGTCGCTAATATCCGAATTAGAGCCGAAAGTTTTCCGTTATTGGCGATCGCGGTTGGTGTCACATTACTGTCTCTAATTTTTGTCGGCTGGGTGTGGATGTTGATTTTGCGCGAATTCCGCCAACCTGTCAATGCCGCCTGGGCGATTCAAGTTTTTCTCAAAACTAATATTGCCAAGTATTTACCGGGGAATATTTGGCATTTTTGGGGTCGCATCTCGGACGCCAAAAAGGCAGGGATTGCGCCCAAAGCTGCTACTCTCAGCGTTTTGCTGGAACCGTTGCTGATGGCTTCTGCGGGCGTGCTGGTTGGGTTGATTTGTTTTGAGGGCACCGATAGTTTTTTGCGAATTGTCGGCTGTGCTGCTATTTTAATAGCCATTCATCCGCGAATTTTAAATCCGATCGTCCTATTTGTAGAGCGCTTGAAGTTATCCAAGAACAAGGGCGAAAATTCCGAGGTTGGAGATGCTGGGGGCGATCGACTAATTTCGCCTTTAGAGTCTAGCTCCAATCTAACTAAAAAAATATCTAATGTCAAGCCTGAACGCAAAAATAATTTGCCAATAAAACGCTATCCTTTAGTGCCGTTAATCGGACAAATCTGTTTTATCGGATTGCGGGGCAGCGGTTTTTTGCTAACGGTAATGGCTTTAAATCCGGTGAATTTTATCGATATTCCCAACTTGTTCGGTGCTTTTGGTTTTGCGTTTGTGGTGGGTTTAGTTGTGCCGGGTGCGCCTGGAGGGATGGGAGTATTTGAAGCAACGGCGATCGCCCTCCTGGACGATCGCTTTTCTGTGGGTATAATTTTGAGTGCCGTCGCTTTGTATCGGATTATCAGCATTCTGGCGGATGTTTCCGGTGCTGTTTTGGCGAAAATTGATAGGAGGCGCGATCGATTTCTGTAGGGGCGGTGGATGGTGAATGATATCAATTCAGGTTGCACCGTCAGGATACAGGACACGGCAATGCCGTCTCCTGTATCCAAAATAATATTGTAGGGACACGGCAATGCCGTCTCCTAATTTCTTAGGCTATAATCAAACAAGATTGTACAATGTGGTTTCTGTTTCAACTTAACTATTGAGCGATTTTAGTTTGGGATATCATTATGCTATCAATAATTTATCCTCATATCGAGAAAGTAGCGGGTCAACCCGCACGGTTCCAGCGGATACCCCGCGTGCGGGTTGTTCACATTGTGATGGATTATCTAGCTTACGGTTGGTCAGTGGAAGAAATGTGCCGCCAGCATCCTTATTTGGTGCAGTCGGAGGCTCATGCAGCGATGGCTTATTACTTCGACTTTCAAGCTGAAATTGAGCAGGAGATTCGTGCAGAATGGGAGCAGGTACAACAGGAAAAATCTCTGCTTTCGCCTTCACCATTTTTCGTGAAAATGCGAGCTAAGGGGTTGTTGTAAGTGGCATCGCTTTTAGGTATGAGAAGATTGGGTTGGGATAGAATAAAAACAAAGTCTTTGAGTAAAGTCTATGTCGGCTAGGGATGTTTTCCATGAGTCTGTCAAATCCGCTCTTCTGAAGGATAATTGGGTGATTACCCACGATCCGCTGAAGCTAAAGTTTAGCAAAGACGATCGACTCAGGATTGACTTGGGGGCGGAAAAGCTTCTAGTTGCAGAGCGAGGTTTACAGAAGATTGCAGTCGAGGTTAAAAGCTTTCTGAGTGAATCAGCCATGTTTGATTTCCACTTAGCCCTCGGTCAATTTCTGAATTATCGACTAGCACTCAGGAGTCTGGAGCCAGATCGATCGCTCTATTTGGCAGTTCCGATCGCAGCCTATAATTCATTTTTCTCTCGTGCTTTACCCCAAGCGGCTATCGCTGAGTACGATCTGAAGTTGTTGGTATACGACCCTACTAATGAGGTGATTTTGGAATGGATCGATTAGCTAAATATCGGCAGATTGTTCGCACTTTCCTGATGGAATATAGTAAGACTAAACCCATCAATGGCGACATTGAAGTTCAGGTATTATTTGACACCGAACATGACCATTATCAGATATTAGATTTAGGTTGGGACGGTCACAACCGGATTTATAGTTGCCCGATCCACTTAGACATCCGCAATGAAAAAGTCTGGATTCAACGCAATCAAACTGATGAACTGATTGCTGAGGAGTTAGTGCTGATGGGTGTGGCGCGGGAGGATATTGTTTTGGGACTTCAGCCTCCCTATGCAAGACCATTTACGAGCTATGGAGTTGCTTAGGAATGAAAATTTAATAACCTAGGCGACTATCCCCCCTTCGCCCTTACTGGAAAAAAAATGGGGAAGCAAAGCTGCTTAAGTTATTCAATTTTCATTCCTTAGAGTGTTGCGATCGCCCTTCAGTTATATTGGTTGGTTGAGGGGCGATCGCAAACTACCGCTCCTTTCCATTCAACTCGCTCAAAACTTTTGCCACTGCTGATGCTTGCTCTGGATACAGCCGCGCTAAATATCCACACATTTCATAAGCAGAATCCAAGTAGTAGGCACAAGGAATTAACAAGCGTTTAAAATTTACTCGATCGCCTGTTTCAGCAAACCATGAGGCGATGTCAGGTAAGTGCTTATTATGGTCTGAAATAATCGCCTCTACAGTCGTTACTGCCTCCTCACCTTGTCCTACAATTGCTTGTATTTGAGCAATCCTCTTGTAGGCGTTTTTTTTCATCCTTAATTTTTTCTTTAGCTGCAAGGGCGATATCAAGAGTTGTAACTTGTTCTCCTTTTTTGAACTCCTCCCAGGCGATCGCCCAAAGTGCGCTTATTTTATGCGCTCCATCTTCAATCTCGTTGATAATTTCAATAGCAGTGGGAAATTCCCCTACTTCTGCATATCCTATGGCTATTGTAGATAAATCTTTGTCGCGTTCCCGTTGTTTTTGTGTTTTTGCAGCTTCAAGCAGATCGGCAAAAGCGGCTAAGCCTGCTTCGGTTTCTCCTAATCAATATGAGACTCAACATTCGTCATCGATCGTGTTTAATTATTTGACCATCTCTTGGTATAATTTATAACCAGAAATCAGTCGTTGTCGAAATTTCTTAACTGCTGCGAGGGAATTGGGATATCGGACATATTCCGCCAGCAATTCTATATCTAATGCGCGTTTTTTTGCTTTCATGGCGACGGGAAGGTGACATAATTTCTAAAGCTCCATCTAAATAAGTGACTCGATATGCCGAACTATCCCCATTTCTGGTGAGTAAAGTTTCATATTGCTCCCAGTTAACGCGATCGGTAATATAGCGGCATTCGGAATCTTGGCGTTGGAGTGCTTGTTGGTCAAGTAGAGCATTGAGATCGCTTGTCAACATAGTATTACCTCCTTTAGGTTGTCTTGATTATAATGAGAGTTAATGCGATTAATGTTGTTAAAAACTTTACTTTAAAAAAACCGGATTACCTATTGATTTTTGCAGAATTCTTGTGGTATATTTTAGATAATGGGAATGGTGACTTACATTTTAAAATTGCCACCACTCCCATTATTAAATAATACTTTATTGAATGGTCAAAGTCAAGCGTTTGACCCTAAAAAAAAGGCGATTTTTTTTTTAATTCATGCAACTAAAATTAATCGACGCCCATGACTAATTCGCCGTTCCCCTCAATTACTTCGCCGATCGCAAACGCACCAATTCCCTGAGACTCAAACCACTTCACAGCCTGCTCAACTTCCCGGCGATCGAGCAACAGCACAAAGCCAATACCCATATTAAAAGTATTGAACATATCGGCAGTCGCCACAGAGCCAGCCTCAGCAATCCAGTCAAAAATTGGCAAACTCGGCCAGCTATTGCAGTCAATTTTCACAGATTGATCTGCTGCCAAACAGCGGGGCAAATTTTCCGGCAAACCGCCGCCAGTAATGTGAGCCATGCCGTGAATTTCTAAACCGCTCTTAATGGCTTCGAGGACTGGTTTCACATAAATTGTAGTCGGAGTCAGCAGCACTTCTCCTAAACTTTTTCCGCCTAACTTTTCTGGTTGGGAATTCCAATCAAAACCCAAATCGCCAGCAATTTTTCTCACCAAACTAAAACCATTGCTGTGCACGCCGGAACTAGCCAGCCCCACAGCCACATCTCCCACCCGTACCTGCGAACCGTCGAGCAATTTGCTCTTTTCGACAATACCCACGCAAAAACCAGCCAAATCGTACTCACCGGCTTGGTAAAAACCGGGCATTTCTGCGGTTTCCCCTCCGAGTAAAGCACAGCCCGCTTGCTTGCAACCGTCAGCAATTCCTGTCACCACCCCAGCTAATTGTTCGGAATTTAACTTTCCTGTCGCTAAATAATCGAGAAAAAAGAGGGGCTCGGCGCCGGATGTCAGCACGTCGTTGACGCACATCGCCACCAAGTCGATACCTACCGTGTCGTGTCGATCGAGATCGTGGGCCAATTTCAACTTAGTTCCCACGCCGTCAGTGCCCGAAACCATCACCGGCTCTTTTAAACCCTCCGGAACGCTGAAAAATCCGCTAAATCCGCCGAATCCGCCCAAAACTCCCGATCGGTGGGTACTTTTGACTGTATTCTTGATGCGATCGACAAAAGCTCTGCCCGCCTCAACATCCACACCTGCTGCTCGATAATCCATAAGTCTGCCAAATCGATTTGTACGTTTTAGTTTATTCGGAACCGTCAGTCGATTTTGGATTTTGGATTTTGGATTTTAGATTTTGGATTGGGGATTGGGGATTTTAGACTTCCAGCTAAGCGCCAACGTTGAACGAACCGTGGATCTCGGATCTCGAATAGAGTCTAAAATTTTGGGCTCACAGCAAGTATCCGTTTGGTTGCGAACTCAACCTTAAATACTTGACAAACAGATTTTTTCAGGCTAATCCTTCGGCAACCATAAAATACGCGAATTTTTTGTAAATTTTTGTAAAAATTTCTGGAATCCTGAAAATGGCTGTAACCACTGCAATTAAAGGACTTTATCAGACAGAGTTCTGAGAAAATTTGAGCAATATTGCTCAAATGTATCGAAACAGCGATCCCCAAGCGCAAAAGTTTGTGGTAGTCTGTTGCAGTTCGTTACCAAAACACAAATTGCGGATCGAGTATGAGTTGTCAAAGATCGGGGAAGTTTCAGCCAATTTTTTTTGGGGCTGAAGCATTACAGCAAAAATGCACCCGGATACTTTGCTTTGACTCACGGGGGAATGGCGAAGGGATCGAGAAAAATCCTTGACGCCTGCCGCCAAATGGCCAATCCTCCAATCTCGGTTGGCAATGGCTCTTCACAAAAATGGACGTATGAAGGAAAAATTTGTTGGTGGTTTACTCGCTGTCCTGTTAGTTCCTGTGGTAGGAACGGCATCTTCTTGTCACGCACAAGCGACAGACGCTCTGAAGCCAGACTCTCAGGGTTCCAAGCAGCAAGTAATTGCCACCCAACCGTCCCCGCAGTTAAACGCAACTCGGGTGGAAGCACAAAAAGTTGGACAGTATCAGTACCAAGCAAGAGCTGACATTGACCAAGACTCGATCGTCAAAATTCAGCCCCACGACTTGGACGGGCGACAAGCAGTGACAGTCTACGTGCGAAACATTCCAGTCATCACCTTTCTGAACCCAAGCCAGGAAACCAACACCAAAATTGGAGAAACTGGCGATAGCAAAGCCAGTGGTAGCAGTCAGTTGAAAGTAGCCGGCACAAAAGAAAATCCCAAAGCCGGAAACACTGCCAGCAATTCCACCAATCAAGAACCAGATCCAATGTGGCGGGCATCTAGCTTAGCAGCAAGACTCAACCAGCTAAACCGCAACAACATCGATCCCAACAGCATTACCGTTAAGTGGGAAAAAGGCGATCGCTACATAATCCAGGCAAACGGCGAGGATTTGGTAAGCATCAACGCTCAAAACATCCTCCCCGACACCACGAGCAACTTCAGCCGAGATGCGCTGCAAGTAACCAATCGCCTCCGCCGACTCCTGGGCAACGCCCCTCCCTTAGAAGCAGTCGCAGGCCAACCCCAACCCGAACCAGAAGCCCCCGTGCTATCTTTGGGCCCACTTCAAGTGCGGCTCAGCGGCTGGGCTTCCTGGTACGGCCCCGGATTTGATGGCAACCTCAGCGCCAGCGGCGAGCGTTTCAACCAAAATGCCTTGACTGCTGCACACCGCCACTTGCCCTTCGGCACTCTAGTCATGGTGCGAAATCTTGACAACGGCCGCTCCGTCGTCGTTCGGATTAACGATCGCGGCCCCTACGTGGGCGATCGGCTGATTGACTTGTCTGCCGGCGCAGCCAACGTGCTCGGAATGATGAGCAGCGGCGTTGCGAGAGTGGAAATCCAAGTAATCGAATCCAAACAGTAAACAAGTGTAGGACGGTGAACAGTTGACAGTTGACAGTTGACAGTTGACAGTTGACAGTTGACAGTCACCTCTACTGGGAATGAAGACGATGGGAGTAATGAATAGTCTTGTTTTAATTTCTCCCTATAAGGGTGGAGGCTTTAAACCAATTCTTTCTGAAAAGGCAGCACAATAAATAAGTTATCGGAAGTGTAGAAGGCAGAAAGTAGAATAAAACTGACATCTTGGACTCGTCGAGTCCCGATGCGGGCGAGGCAAGTTGCTAACATCCGTGCAAGATGTCCGATCGAACAAATTCCGACAAACAAAATTCTGCATTCTGCCGAATGCCTTCAGGAGAGTCTACCGGTGCGCCTGTTTACTAGCATTGCAGCACTTCGCTGCTACTTAAATTCACAAAAGTCTGCTGCACCTCACGTGACAGTCGGTTTGGTGCCGACGATGGGAGCTTTGCACGCCGGACATCTCAGCTTGATCCAGCGGGCAAGACAAGACAATGCGATCGTCCTTGTCAGCATTTTTGTCAACCCGCTGCAATTTGGCCCGACAGAAGATTTTCAAGATTATCCCCGAAATTTGGATCGAGACCGGCTGCTGTGCGAACAAGCTGGCGTTGATGCCATTTTTGCTCCCCCAGCCACAGAAATGTTTGGGAATCCAGGGGGCGATCGCGCAGCAACCGACAAAACCGTCCAAACACAAATTCAAGTTTCATCCTTAACTCAAGTAGTGCCGCCACCGGCGATGACATCGGTGTTGTGCGGCAAGTCTCGGCCCGGTCATTTTCAAGGCGTCGCGACAATTGTTACCAAACTTTTGAGTTTGGTGCAGCCGACAAAAGCTTATTTTGGTCAGAAAGACGCCCAGCAGCTAGCAATTATCCGCCAACTGGCCTGGGATTTTAACTTGCCTGTAGAGATTGTTGCTTGCCCGATCGTCCGCGAAGAATCAGGACTAGCAATGAGTTCTCGAAATCAGTATTTAACAACAGAGCAAAAACAGCAATCCTGCGCCCTCTTCCGCGCGCTGCAACAAGCCTCAAAAACTTTTGCTTCAGGCGACCGCACTTCGGTCGCCACACTCGCTGCCGCCCGCGCAGAAGTGGCAAGAGAACCAGAAGTTAAGCTCGAATACGCCGAACTCGTCGATCCCGATACTCTGATGCCGTTGGAGGTGGTGGAAACAGCGGGACTTTTAGCCGTAGCAGCCAGAGTCGGCTCTACTCGGTTGATTGACAATATAATTCTGAGGAACCGCAGGCCAATTGTGGCGATCGACGGCCCGGCGGGCGCTGGCAAATCTACCGTAACTCGCCAAGCAGCAAAAGCTTTGGGCTTGTTTTATCTCGATACCGGCGCGATGTACCGGGCGCTGACTTGGCTGGCTTTGAAAACAAACACGCCGATGTCCGACGAATGTGCGATCGCCGAATTAATTAGTTACAGCTATTTGGAATACAATCTCGATCCGGCATCTTTTATGCTGAAGATTAACGGCGAAGACATAACCCAGGAAATTCGCAGTTTGGAAGTGACATCTCGCGTCTCGGAAATGGCGGCAATTCCCGCTGTGCGCCAGTTTCTAGTAGATGAACAGCGGCGCTGCGGTACAAAAGGTGGGATTGTGGCAGAAGGCCGCGATATAGGAACTAATGTTTTTCCCGATGCGGAATTGAAGATTTATTTGACGGCTTCGGTACAAGAGCGATCGCGCCGGCGGATGTTAGAACTTAAAGACGCCGATCGGGCTAATATTAGTTTGACCCAGTTAGAACAAGACATCGCTCTGCGGGACTCCAAGGACAGCACTCGCCCGATCGCACCTTTACGGAAAGCTGCTGATGCTGTGGAAATTCAAACAGATAATCTGACTGTTGACGAAGTTATCGATCGGATTGTCGGCTTGTATCAAGAGAGAACCGGCCCTAAAAGTTAATTTGAAGGCGCTGGGGCGGTTGACAGTTGACAGTTGACAGTTGACAGTTGACAGCTAACAGTTGACCGAAGAAGAGCGACCTCTACCATTAAGTCCGAGGATTGGAGTAATGAATAGTCGGATTTTAATTTCTCCCTCAAAGACTTGGGGCTTTCAACCAATTCTTTCTGGTAACTACCTTCCGGAAGATTGCCACTATTCCCCGTTTTGATCGGTTAGGGGAACTCTCGCTGAAAATTCTTAAACTTGTTAATCCTGCCGAGTGCATCTGTGTTTTGCTTTTAATGCCGTGCGAGTAGATATTGTAGGGTGCGTCAGCGAGGAGCCGAATTTTTTGGTGGGGGAGCCAGAAGTGGCTGACGCACCCTACTACAAATGTGACTGTCAAAAGAAATGTTTTTTTGCAAAAATGAGATGCTCCCATCCTGCCGGACTTCCCCGCGATCGGTTAGTTGGAGTAACATTGCTAGGGACAATCTGATTTAAGATTATCCTCTAAGGTGAACTAACTAATATCAACATAAAATCTAGAATTAATTGTCGAAGGTGTGAAGGAGATTAATGACGTGACAAATATCAAACGGCTTTTGAGGCGGCGAAAAAAATTAATCGTTGCTTTTCTGGCTGCTGCGGGCAGTTTTTTGCTGGGTGTAACGTTGCCGATGAACTTGCGCGCCAATCAACCAGCGCCACCGAGACAGCCACAAGTCTTGGCAGTATCCTCGCCAGAACCAAAACTGATATCTAATGTTAGTGGAATCGCAGGAGCGATCGCCCATCGAGTTGAAGTTTCCCAACAAGCCCTAGCTCAACAGCAGGAAACTCGTTTTCAATCATCCCTACCATCCCAGTTTAAAGGTACCATGCTGCGTCAGGCAAAACTGGACGAACAGCACAAGGCGATCGCCCTGACATTTGACGACGGGCCCTGGCCGACAACTACTAGACAAATCCTAGAGATTCTGAAGAAAAACAATATTAAGGCTACATTTTTTTGGGTAGGAAGATACCTGCAAACATATCCCGAACTTGGCAAACAAGTTGCGTCAGCCGGTCACGCGATCGGCAACCACACTTGGAACCACCAATACATTAAGTATAACGAAGACGGTGCGGCTCGCGAGATCGATCGCACGTCATCATTAATTGAGGAAGTAACAGGCGTCAAAACATCAATGTTCCGGCCGCCAGGAGGCATTTTAAATAATGGATTGGCAGCTTACGCACAGAAGAAAAATTATGCAGTTATCATGTGGTCTGCTGATTCTTTAGATTGGCGGACTGCGACGCAATCCTTGATGGACAACGTGATGCGGCAGGCAAATTCTGGTGGCATTGTGTTGATGCACGACGGTGGCGGCAATCGTTCGAGAACTGTGCAAGCTTTGCCGGATATTATTGCTAAACTCAGAAAGGAAGGGTACAAATTTGTAACAGTTCCAGAGTTATTGCGGATGCAAGAACAAGTTTTAAATAAGCAGGAGACAGCACAAAAATAAAAACATGGGATAGTGGAATTAATCACCATTTTTCCATTTTTGACAAATCGATATATCCATCACAATTAAATAACCTTAGTTCTCATAGAAGAAAGGACTAAAGTCCTCACTACAAACCTACTGATATGTTCGTAGTGAGGACTTTACCCCTCATAGAAGAAAGGACTAAAGTCCTCACTACAAACCTACTGATATGTTCGTAGTGAGGACTTTACCCCTCATAGAAGAAAGGACTAAAGTCCTCACTACAAACCTACTGATATGTTCGTAGTGAGGACTTTACCCCTCATAGAAGAAAGGACTAAAGTCCTCACTACAAACCTACTGATATGTTCGTAGTGAGGACTTTACCCCTCATAGAAGAAAGGACTAAAGTCCTCACTACAAACCTACTGATATGTTCGTAGTGAGGACTTTACCCCTCATAGAAGAAAGGACTAAAGTCCTCACTACAAACCTACTGCGCCCGGTTACTATATGGTTCTTGATTGCTTTAATTCCATTTCCCTTTTTCGTTATTCCTTATTCCCCTGCACAAATCGATCGACAGTCGCTATGCTGTTGTAATAGAGCACCAGTCCGATCGCACTTGTCGATCGCGTATCAGCCATGACCCAACGTCTCAGTGCGACAGGCATACCCCCCGCCTTCCCCGATCACACTCAACTCCCAGAATCTGACGGTACTTTTGTGAAAAATTTCCAAGAGCATCCCCAGAGCATTTTGCTCACGGACTCCCTAGAAAGCACGCTGCAAACTCTTCATCCTGACGGACAATATGCGATCGGGCAAGATTGTGGCATCTACTGGCGCGAAACCGACCCACCAGAAAAGGGTGCCGAAGCGCCTGACTGGTTCTACGTCCCTAACGTTGGGCCCCTCGTGGACGGCGAAATTCGTCGCTCTTACGTGATTTGGCGCGAGTATATGGTGCCAATAATTGCGATCGAGTTTGCCAGTGGAAATGGTTCTGAAGAGCGAGACAATACGCCTTTATCTCGTTTACCAGAAGGCACTACTCAGAAACCAGGGAAATTTTGGGTATACGAACAGATTATCCGCATTCCCTACTACGCCATCTATGTAATTAAAACTAGCCAACTCGAAGTTTACAATTGGGTGAACGGCTGCTATCAGCGATTGGAACCGAACGATCGCGGACATTACCCGATCGACCGCATGGGTGTAGAGTTAGGCCTATGGGAAGGCAGCTATCAAAATCAGACACAGCGGTGGTTGCGTTGGTGGGATAACGAAGGAAATTTGTTGCTGACGGGGAGCGAGCAAGCTCGACTCGAACGCCTCCATACCGAACAGGAACGACAGCGGGCTGAAGTTGAAAGTCAGCGGGCTGAAGCTGAAAGTCAGCGGGCCGAGCGCGCTGAGCAAACACAACGAGATGCGATTCCCCAACTGCTGGGAATGGGTTTGACTGTCGAACAAGTTGCCCAAGCGCTTTCGCTGTCAGTCGAGGATGTGCAGCGTTTGGGATAAAGCTCTGCTTCTTTGTCCTTACTATTAGATCTCTGGCATAATTGTTGTGGAACAGGCAGGATGCCTGTTCTTGACTGTATTTTTTGCCAGAAGTCTATGGCAACAACTTCTCCATAAATACAAGACATGAACTATCGTTGTATCTATCAATTGGATAAAAGCCCAGCTTCCTATAAAATTTGAGTGCCTCTGGTTGTCGCTCTTCGTTTGCTAAGTCAAGCCTAATCTTTCCATAACCTGCTGCGAGTGCGAAATCAAAGAGTATTTGAGCCATTTTCGAGCCTAATCCCTGTCCTCGATACTGTTTGAGAAACCACATCCGCTTGAGTTCGCAGATTTCACGATCGAGTTTTCGGATTGCTCCGGTGCCTACAACCTTTTCGCGATCGACCAATACCAAAAATGTGCCGTTATTGTCGAAATAGTGCGATCGCACATTGTCAATATCAGACATGGAATCGTAGCGACTCAACTCATCCTCGGTTAATACGCCCTGCCAAATTTCTAGAGATACCGCCTTAACTACTTGCTTAGCTTGTTCAATTTGATGCTGCCCGATTCGTTTAATCTCAACCATTTGCTTTGCTGTAAATCTTCACTAAGCTGTCGCATACTTAAATTGTATGTTTAGGGCGGGCGAGACGCCCACCCCACAGGACTTTTGTTAAACTTTACCCTACAAGTTAAATGCACTTGGGCTTACGAATTCACACTGAAATCTAAGGGCAAATCTTGCAACTGAGAATCAACCCAAACAGCCGCAGCAACTCCCGATCGCAAAGCAGCTTCAATTTGACCTTCCCCGCACAAATCCCCCGCACACACCAACGGCAAAGTTTCTTGGGCTACCAAACAAGAAACAGGTAAAGGATTCCGACAAAAAGCATAGCGCCAGCGGTGAACCTGCAACCATTCCGGCTGATTCAGCCAAGGGATTAGATGTTCGGAAGCCCGATCGAGCAATTGCTGTCCTACGGTTGGCAAATCAACTGATTCGAGATGGCGATCGGCAAAATCACCGCTACTGTGAACCACAAACACCGGCTGCTGGGAGTCTAGCCGCTTGCTGCTGTCCAAACCAATCCAACCTAAATCAGCATCATCGGGAAAAGCAACCGATTTCCACTGCGGATTTAAATTGCTTAAATCTTGCTGTTTTGCAGCAGAATAGCCAGCCATAACTGTAATGCAAGCGTCGTATTCTACAGAGCGCAATTTGTCAAGAAAATCAGAGGACAAACCAAGTTCTGCATCCAAAAACATTAAAGCTTGAGGAGCAGGAATTGCCACCACCACAGCCCTAGCAATTAATTCTTGAGGTAGCTCTAAATTGTCGTCGGTAACTTCCAGAGCAAGATGCCACATTTCACTCTCAGTACGAGAAATCGCTTTGACTCGGCGGCCGTACCAAACGTCTAAACCCTCTGCGATATATTTACCGACAGCATTCATCCCAGCAGGTGCGACATAACAAGAACTAGGGATAGATAATATTTCTCCTTGTCGGAATTCTCCCACGCTATCCGTCCAGAGTTGCAAGATCTGGCGATCGACCAAAACATCAATTAACGCCTGCACTGCATCCCCCTGCGGCTCCAAATAGCGGGCCCCGTGATCGGCCCTCGTGCCATGTACGCGGCGAGTAGCGACTCGTCCGCCGGGGCCGCGAGATTTCTCAACAACCGCCACAGAATAGCCAGCCAGACGCAACTGTCGAGCACAAATCAGCCCCGCCATCCCCGCACCGATCGCCACAACATCGAACATAGTTAAACTGTCAGGTATTTTTGATTTACCAATCAGCATAAAGGCTGCGGGTCAAAAGATGCTCTGCACCACAAACATAAAAGCCCAAAGCCGTAGCGGGGCGTAAGCCATCGCCCTCCGCCAGGTAGTAAAATAATCGACAGGTAAGATTAGTTAAAAAAAATGTAGCGATCGGCAACTTCCAAAGCGCGCAACTCAGGGACAATCTAAAATCTAAAATCTACAATCTAAAATGGTATACGGGAGGGCAAAATCTTGGACGAACTCAGAGCAGCACTAGAATTGACAACAGAAGAAGAATTGCAGCAACTAACCGAACTTCTGTTCAGTCGCAAGTTTAACCCTTTAGATTACGTGCAAACTCCCGCACCCATAGACGTACAAAGTCGCGATCGCGAAGCATGGCTAGACGCCGTAGAACAAAGGTTTCGCTACCTTGCAGCCGACGGGTTGACGGTACTGAGAGGGCGAACCGAACAAGTAACTTACAGACAAGCACTAATTCAAGTTTGCCGCTATCTCAAAATCCCTTATCCCAAACAGTTGTCAACCACCGACTTAGAGGCAGAAGTATTTCTGCATTTAATGGGCCGCACCTGGAAGCGTTTACCCAAAGACGAACAGCAAGCCCTGACAGTCCGCGTACAGCGAGCAATTGTCGATGCTAAACTTTCTGAACCGTTGCCAATTTCTGCTGAAAAAGACCCGCTCGGTTTGCTGTTCAAAGGTGGCAGCGCTTTAGCCGTTAGTTCAATTTTAAAACCCATGTTGCTGAAATTGATGGCCAATCAATTTGCGCTGCACTTTGCTACCTATCAAATGGCCACACAAGCAGCGATCGCAGGGACTGCAACCGCAGCAACCCAGTTTCAAAATTATGTCGCTATTCAGACGGCGCGGCGAGGTATGGCAGTAAGTGCTGCTCGTTACGGTGCAACGCGGAGCGTGTTTTCATTGCTCGGCCCGGTGATGTGGACTTGGTTTTTAGCAGATTTGGGTTGGCGATCGATTTCTACGAACTACGGGCGCATTATCCCGACCATTTTTGCCTTGGCTCAAATTCGCTTAACGCGATCGGAATGCGTTTGGGAACTAGCATAGCGATGTTGGATTTTGGATGGAAGAATTGAATAATTGGGAGTTGGGGTGAATATCAAAAAAATGTGGAAATTAGCTGCAAAACAGACAGCCAAAAATCTCAATTCTCACCTGCAAAAACATCCCGATCGCCGCCTGCAAATCCCTTGGAATTTCGCTCAAATCGGAATTCTAATTTTTCCGACAATTCCGATTTTGGGAGCTTTAGGAATATTCCTGGGATTGGCCGGCACCTGTCAGCAAAAGTTCCGGCAAATCTGCCGCAGCCCGCTGAATCGAGGATTCGCAATTTTGAGTGTGCTGCTAGTCATCACGACGATTTTTGCCAACAACCGCATCGAGGCTGTTTTAGGCCTGTGCAATTTTTGGCCATTCTTTATATTGTTTGCTGCTTTCAGCAGTTTAATTCAAACTCCGGCTCAGTTGCGACAGTTGTCTTGGATAATAGCAATTAGTGCAATTCCCGTAATAATTTTGGGTTTGGGACAGCAATTTTTAGGTTGGAGCGGCATCGATCAATTGCAGCCTGTTTTTGGCTGGGTACTGGAACCAAAAGGCAATCCCCCCGGCCGCATGGCTTCTGTATTCATGTACGCTAATATTTTAGCCTGCTATTTAACAATTGCTTTTATTTTAACACTCGGATTGTGGATGGAAGAAGGAAGAAGGAAGAAGGAAGAAGGAAGAGGGAAGAAGGAAGAAGGAAGAAGGAAGAAGGAAGAAGGAAGAAGGAAGAAGGGAGACGGGGAAACGGGGAGATTGGAAGACGGGGAGACGGGGAGATTGGGAAAATTGCCCAATGCCCAATTCCCAATGCCCAATTCCCAATGCCCAATTCCCAATGCCCAATTCCTATTTTTAAGTTTTGGAGTAGCAGGAAATGCTGTTTGTTTGATTTTCACTAATTCTCGGAATGCTTGGGGATTGGCAGTTTTGGCAGTTTTGGCTTTTGCATTTTATGCGGGTTATAAAAAAATATTAGCTGCGGTTTTTAGTGCGGTGGGTGCAGTGTTTTTGTCGGCGTTTGGCCCGGAACCGCTGCGGCAATATTTACGAATAATTATCCCGGCTTTTTTCTGGGCGAGACTCACGGATGAAATGTTTCCAAATCGCCCGACTGCTACTTTGAGAACTACTCAATGGGAATTTGCTTGGTCGATGGCTCAGCAGCGTCCTTGGACTGGTTGGGGACTGCGAAATTTTACGCCTCTCTATCAAGATAGAATGCACGAATGGCTGGGTCATCCTCACAGTTTGATGTTGATGTTGGCTGCGGAAACGGGATTGCCGACAACGCTTTTGTTATTTGGTTTAGTTGGCTGGGTTTTGGCTAGAGGTGTTTTGCTGTTGGCGAATTGGCAGGTTTCTGCTGTGGATATTAAACTGGAGCAAATAGCAACTCTCGAAGTACCAGAAAATAATTTAGTTCTGGATCAAAGTTCAATGTCTACCAGCACTAATCAGGTGATTTGTCAAGATGTCGCAAATGCCGATCGCCTAATTTTCTTCAGTTATTTATTAGCCTTCGCTGCGTGTACGCTGTTTAACACTGTAGACGTGACGCTGTTTGATTTGCGGGTTAATACGATAAGTTGGGTGCTGTTGGCGGCTATTTGCGGAATAGGGAATCGGGCATCGGGCATCGGGCATGAGTAATTATATCATGTCCGATCGAACGCTCTCGGAGTTTGTAGTGAGGACTTTAGTCCTTCTATGGATGCGGACTAAAGTCCTCACTACGAACCTTTTTTATTATGGTAATCGACCGGGCTTGATATTATTGGTTGTTGGTTATTAGAGCGAACAACTAATAACTAATAACTAATAACTAATGACTAATGACTAATGACAACTGTCAACTGTCAATTATTATTCCACCGTCACCGACTTCGCCAAATTCCGCGGCTGATCCACATCCAAACCTCGACGCGCGGCAATGTGATAAGCCAACAATTGCAGCGGAATTACTGTCACAATCGGTGACAACAATTCATCCACCAAAGGCACCGGCAAAACGTGGTCAAAAATATCAGCTTCCGCCGCGCCTTGCTTTGGCGTAACGCCAATTAAACGGGCGTCGCGGGCCTTGGCTTCCTGAGCGTTGGAAAGGACTTTTTCGTAGACGCTTCCGGGCATTGCGATCGCCACTACAGGCACTTTAGCATCCAAAAGGGCGATCGGGCCGTGTTTCATCTCTCCCGCCGGATATCCTTCAGCGTGAATGTAGCTAATTTCCTTCAGTTTCAGCGCCCCTTCCAAAGCAATCGGAAAGTTAATTCCCCGCCCTAAAAAGATAAAATCTTGGGTTTCAGTAAACTGGTGCGATAATTCCTCCACATACTGTTCTTGAATCTCCAAAAACTTCTCGATTTGGGCTGGTAACTGGCGCAAACCAGTAATAATTTCTGCCAATCTCTCGTTACTTATAGTTTGCCGCTGGTGCGCCAAATCCAAAGCTAAGAAATAGAAAGCCATCAACTGAGTTACAAAAGTTTTAGTTGCGGCAACGCCAACTTCTATCCCAGCGTGGGTGTGGATAATGTGCGGCATCATGTGGGCGATCGAGCTTTCAGTCCTGTTAGTAATGCCCAACATTCGCGATCGAAATTTATCGGTAAAAGCCGCGCGACGCTGCTGTTCCATCCCCAAAGCAGCCAGCGTGTCCGCCGTTTCTCCCGACTGAGTTACCCCAATAATTAAAGTATTTGCTGTCAGCGGTGCGGGCGCGTAACGGTACTCAGAAGCGTACTGCACAGCCGTGGGAATATTAGCTAACTGTTCCAACAAATATTTGCCAATTAGCGATGCGTGCCAGCTCGTTCCGCAGGCGAGAATGGAAATTTGTTCGACATCGGCGCAAAGTTCTTTCGGCAAGTTGAGATTGATTGGAGAGCCTGGATTTCCGGGCTGCCAATCGCTGTCTAAATAAGTCTCCAAACAAGCTCGAACGACTGCCGGCTGTTCGTAAATTTCCTTGTGCATGAAGTGCTTGAAGCCCTGTTTCTCGACAGAAACAGGATTCCAGCCGAGTAGGCGCGGAGTTTTTTTCAGCCTTTGCCCTGCAAAGCTGTAAACTTCTACTCCCATCGGAGTTAGTCTTGCCAATTCGCCATTTTCGAGGGACAAAACAGCGCGGGTGTGAGATATTAACGCTGGCGTGTCGGAAGCACAGAAAAATTCACCTGCACCAAAGCCAATCACCAAAGGAGCTTGCTGTCTGGCGACAATTATTTCGTCTGGAAAATCTGCACAAATCGCGGCGATCGCAAAAGCTCCTTCTAACCGATTTACCGCCTTTGAAACCACGTCCAAAAACGACAACTCAGTAATTTCCTCTGCTGTTGGATCTTGTCCTTCTTCCTTCTTCCTTCTTCCTTCTTCGTTCTTCGTTCTTCCTTCTTGGAAAATTTCAGCTATTAAATGAGGGATAACTTCTGTATCCGTATCCGAGACAAATTTATGTCCCTTGGCTTTCAATTCTTCGCGCAACTCGCGATAATTTTCGACAATTCCATTTTGAACTACGGCAATTCGCCCGCTATTATCTAGGTGAGGGTGAGCGTTATATTCCTCTGGTTTGCCGTGAGTTGCCCAGCGGGTGTGTCCGATACCGATGGGAGCGGGAGAGTCTATCTCTGCTAGCTTTTCCCGGAGGTTGTGCAATTTGCCTTTTGCTCGGATGCAGGTAATTTTTCCTTCGGAGATGGTGGCGAGGCCTGATGAATCGTAACCCCGGTATTCCAGTTTCTCCAATCCTGATAGCAAAATCTCGCTTGCTGCTTGCGTGCCGATATAACCAACGATTCCGCACATTTAAGGTACTACTCCTGCTTAGCGATCGCGATAAAACCCAATTTTTATCATTTTTACACCAGTTGCAAAAAAGAATGCAACTGTAGGGAAGCTCTCAACCATGATACTCAGTCGATTTTAAATTTGAGATTTTAGATTTGACTTGCAGCTTTGAATTTGGAAGCTGGAACTAAGATCTAAAATTTTGATTCCGATCCTGACGCTCGCGTCGGGGGCTTGCGCCTGTTTGTTGCCGGTCATCGAAAATCCAAAATCCAAAATCCAAAATTGTATTAGCTTCTTCCTGTCGCAGAATGCAGATTCCGCGACAAAAAGAGAGGGGGCAATTTAATCGCCCCCTCTCCTGTGCTCGTAACTCGATCGACAGTTCGATCGATATTTAGTAAGCTAGACCCATACTGCGAGTGGTTTCTGCTCCCAGGTAAACCCGGATGCTCAGAAAATCGGTAGGGCAAGCTGTTTCGCAACGCTTGCAACCTACGCAGTCTTCGGTGCGGGGAGAAGAGGCAATCTGAGCTGCTTTGCAGCCATCCCAGGGCACCATCTCCAAAACGTCAGTCGGACAAGCGCGGACGCATTGAGTGCAGCCGATGCAGGTATCGTAAATTTTGACTGAATGAGACATTGAATAAAGGCTCCCAACGAGTCACTAAAAATTTGCTGGCTCTGCGAATTAACAGATTTGACGGCGAGGTGCCACCGCTATAGCCTGCACAGAGAATCAAAGGCTAGTCTACCGCAGTGCTTGGAAGCACTTCGCGAAAAAGCGACAAAACTTCACAGTCGATCGCACTTGGAGTGCTTTGTAACTAGGTTCGTAGTAAGGACTTTAGTCCTATCCGAGTTAGAAAGGACTGAAGTCCTTACTACGAACTTTTATAAACGACTAAAAGCCTAACTTTTCCAATACGGGCTTTGTGGAAACAATATGTCTGTCGAGTCCTAGTTTTTTCGGCTCGACACCCAAAGCCAAAGCCATCAATTGTGGCAAGTGCAGCACAGGCAAACCCAATTTGCGATCGATGACTTTTTCCACCTCCGGCTGCCGCGAATCCAAATTTAAATGACAAAGCGGACAAGGAGTCACCATGCAATCAGCTCCATTGTCAAGAGCATCTACAATATGTTTGCCCGCCATCTGAAAAGATTGGTTAGTGGCATAACTCGCCAGAGGCCACCCGCAACACTGCGTCCGCCCTCGATAATAAACCGGAGTTGCCCCGATCGCCCGAAACACATTTTCCATCGATTCCGGTTGGTGCGGGTCGTCGTAAACCAAGTTATCCTGAGCTCGCAGCAGGTAACAGCCGTAAAAAGCCGCGCACTTCAAACCCGAAAGCTTTCGAGTGACTCGCTTCTGTACTTCCTCCAAACCGTAATCTGCAACGATCGCCCAGAGGAGATGTTTCACCTCCGTACTGCCTTGGTAGGGGGAACAGCCTTGTTTTTCCAGCAAACCGTTGACTTTTTCGAGGTAAGGTCGATCGGTCTTTTGCGATTCCTTGAGGCGATCGTCCACATGACCGATTACCCCTTGACAAGTGCTGCAATGCGTCAGCAAAGGCAGATTTAGTTGCTCAGCCAAAGCAATATTGCGGGCATTGACAGTATCTTCCAGCAACTGCGAATCTTCCTTGAAAGTGCCAGAACCGCAGCAGGAAGCTTTTTTGAGTTCCACCAGTTCGATGCCCAAGGCTTGAGTCAGCGCTTGAGTAGACAGGTAAAGTTCGCGGGCGGCCCCTTGGGCGACGCAACCGGGAAAGTAAGCATATTTTAGATTTGGGGATGGCATAATTGTTGCTGCTGGGAACACAAGACAAGGGACAAGACAGGAGAGCGATCGCGCGTTGGGATGCTTGCTGAACCTATAGAATCCATAGGTTGGGGGGGGGTTAGGGTTACGGCAATAGATCTCAAATGGGTTCTATACGCTGCCCCCAACACTCCGCTTACCCAGCTTGGAGGGATTAATTGCTCAACGCAACTATTTCGTCATCCATGCACCCCCGACAAGTTGGTAAAACCACCGCCATGCTGGCTTTAGCCAAGCAACTCACCGAGAACTGACAACACAGGGCAGTAATGCTGTCGCTGGAAATTGAGGCATTACAAGACCAAGCTTTGATTTCCATCCTACGCCAACTGCGCGATGGTTATCCCAATCCTCCTCAGGCTTTTCCTCAATTAGAGCACAGTTATTAAGAGATATACGAGTACGAAAAGCAATGTCAGATAATCTCAACCGTTCTTTCACATTGGACGATCGTACACAGGCATCAAATCCTGGAATGCTCCGCGTCAATTATCTTTACTGGCTGCGTTCATTTCCCCATGAACCAGTGAAGCTCCTACTTCCACTCATTTTGGTAGTTGGAGTAGCTTTTTTCATCAACCGCATTTTTGCATCAGCAGTAATTGAAGTTATCCGCCAAGGTCAAAGTTTAAAGAGCTTACCCTTTGCATTGTGTGGTCTTATTATATTTAATGTCTTCTTTTGGTTTGGTATATCACGATTACTAAACCAAATGATATGGCTGGCTAATCATGTGCGCGAACAATTCATTCATGGCTGTGTTAATCCTGGTATTGTTATTGCATCAAAGCCACCTTTAGTTGCAGTATTCACCGATCTTACTACAGGTATAGAACCACACCATGCAATCAAGATTTTGCCTCAACCCCTTCGATGGATGAAGAATGGCATCCCTCCAGTTGGTACAAGACTTGCTACTGTTGCTTTGTATGAACGAAGCACCGAAAAAGCATTCTGGGAGGACTTTCATCCAGTAGTGGTAAACTGTGTAACTGACAATCAAACTGATATAGAAAGAGTCTTTCAGAGTATACCAGAATGGGAATGGCAGCAACTTGAAGTAGGGCTTAATTATATTCAGACAAAGAAACCAGGGCTGTACCCCATACCTTTTGTTCGCTGTGCATTTTGCCACGAGATCGTCTTTCTTCCGCTGTACGCTAGTCACCAGGAGGAACACACAAAACTTCTACCAGATGGTCAAATGACAGACCATATTACTGTTCCTCCTGAACGGCGCTATCAAGGAACTCTTAATAAAGTGCCAGCAACTTACTTTCATGCACTTTTTAAAGTTTCAACAAGAATGCCAGAGGAAATTATCCGTAGCTACTTAGTCAACCCATTTCTATATAGCGAATATACATTTTGTTGTGGATGTAATGATTATATCCTTCGGCAAGATCTTTATTGGTGCGAAACAGGACAATGTTTGATGGATTACTTTCAAGAGCTGCAAGATGAGTACATTCGCGTCCATGGCAATCGTCCACCAAATCTATGATGCTGTTGGCAAAGTCATGCTACATAAATGTTTCTATTTTGTTAGACAATGATTTCACCGAGAAACGAGACGGAAGCCTCTGGCTTTTAGACATGAGGAGGAAGTCGGTAGCGGTTTCAACCGCCTTCAATATTTTTTTTGTATTGGTTGTTTTACAGTCATATTTCAATCTTAAATCAAGAATACTATGCTAATATAAACCAAGGAGGGAAACAGAATGTATGGATGCCAGCAAAATCTAATTAGTCCAGACAAAGACTTAAAAGCAGTCTGAGAATTCTTGTGTAGTGAAGCCTCAAAG
>NZ_JAAFKG010000100.1:0-5830 GCF_013299185.1 Microcoleus sp. bin48.metabat.b7b8b9.023
TTATCCCTCCCCTCTCTGTGTTCTCTGTGTTCTCTGCGGTAAAATCTTCTTAATATCTACTTCACCTCTTTATAATCCAAAAATCGTCAGATGAAATTCATCAAAAGCGTTAAGTAAACCGTATTGCTTTATATATAAGAAAGAGCGCTGAAGCGCAACTACGTACCTTTATTGTCTTAAAATCTACATTTTTCCATGACAAATGCAATCGATTGAAATATCGATAACCAGAAATATTGATTCCAAATCTAAAATCCAAAATCTCAAATCGAATGACTCATAGCCTCAGCCAAATGCTTCTTCAAAGTCGCTTCTGGTAAGGGCCCTTTTAAATGACTCCAAGGCAAAACCTGATTTAAATCCCACTGTTGGAACACATAGAAATTCATTTCCGGTAACTCTCCCCGCAACTCCTTAAAAGCCCGCCGATAACTTCCCAAAGTATCTCCATAGTGTCGCACTAATTCCAACAGCTTGGACAACCTGCGATCGCCCTTCGATAGCAAACCCTGAATCACAGACCAGTTATAGCTTTCAGGTCTAAATTCCAATCCCAACTTCCGCAATTCTTTATCTAAAAACTTCAGCCTCTTCTCCGCATCTTTATTCACACCAAACCACTGAAAAGGAGTATGAGATTTCGGGACAAAAGTGCTGCATCCCAGAGTCAAGCGCAAACCCGGAGCGGCTTTTCTAATCGCCTTCATCATCGCCACTGTCTCCTCCAAATCCTCCATCTCTTCGCCAGGTATTCCCGCCATACCGTAAAGCTTAATCCCTTTTAACCCGCCAGCCTTAGCATTAATAGCAGCTTGAATAATTTCATCGTTAGTGAGTTTTTTATTCACAATCTTGCGAACTCGTTCGCTACCACTTTCCACCGCAATCGTCACAGACTTGCTATCTCTGTTTGTCAATATTTCCGCTAACTTAACTGTCACCGTGTTAGTGCGTACCGAAGATAGACTCAGCCGCACTCCGTCGTATTTCGGATGGTTTAAATGCTCCAGCAATGCTTCAAATTCTGGGTGCTGAGTCACAGAAGCACCCAACAAACCCAAACGATTAGTCACAGCTAAACCGCGATCGATCGCCGGAATTAGCGAATCCTCCAAACTCGCAGTTCTAAATGGTAAAGTGAGATAACTTGCCAAACAGAAACGGCACATTTCTGGGCAACTCCGCACCACTTCTACCATATAAATATTTTCCCAAGCCGCTTTTTCTGTCACCACAGTAGAAGCAGACAAAGTATTGCCGCGATAAGTCTGTTTTTCCACCATACTAGGAATTTCAGAATCCACAGGATGAATGGATTTAATCCCCTCAGTGGCATCCAAATAAGTTACTTCGTACAAACTAGGAACGTAAACCCCAGGAACTTGGGCTAAATGCCGCAATTTAGTTTGTCTGTCGGCGCTACGAACTTCTTTACAAGCATCAATAAAATTATCAATGAGATGTTCGCCATCTCCCAGCAAAATTACATCCAAAAAATCTGCAAAAGGTTCAGGATTCGCCGTAAGAACCGGGCCGCCACCAAATACTATTGGATGATTTTCAGTTCTTTTTGAAGCCCAAATCGGAATTTCTAGAGATTCCAATAAATTGAGGATATTTACATAATCGAGTTCCCAAGAAAGCGAAAATCCCAGCAATTCTGGATGTCGGGGAAGTGGTTCGCTGATATCAGTAAATAAACGGCTGACTTCAATATCCGATCGCACGGCTAAAGTTGCCCACACTATCTGATAGCCGAGACTGGTAATCCCAACCGTGTACTCGTTGGGAAATGCAAAAATAGTCGGAATAGCGTCAGCATCGGGGGTTGCTGGGGCAAATAGCAGGCGTTCTTCGGCAAATGGATTGGGAGTCACGGGCAAGTTTAGCTTTAGGAAAATAATATCTCTTTCTTTTCTAATTTTATGCTATTGACTGACCGTCGGACAGCGATCGCCACGGAGATACGGATAATAAATTTGTTTCCTCCGCGTATCCGTAGGTATCCGTGTTGGGCGCTAATGACTAACAGCCATAGGATTTGCGCGATCGCCCACAAAGAAACCGGGTTTTTTTAACTACCAGCCGGGAAGTCTAAGGGTATATTTAGAGGGGATTAATCTCAATTGCTGCGCGAAGTACCCCGCCCTTGAATTACCGCGCTTGATGAAAGGCTCGTCGGGTGTAGGTACGGAAACCGACAATTAGACATTGCGAGTACCTTTAACTTTGATGTACTTCCTAGATATTAAAACAAAATAAATGGTATATTAAGGTAGGTCGAAAAAAGAAGCTAAAAATGCAACTCACTTACAAATACCGCCTCAAACCAACCAAGCCCCAACTAGCAACTATTGTGGCTCATTTAGAACTCTGCCGTCGGCAGTACAACTACCGACTTGGCGAAAGATTTAGGTGGTGGGAATCCACGAGAACACCTATCAACGCCAGCCCATTGATTGTTTCGATAGTCCCTGTTGAGGAGATTTATCAAAATATTCCCTTGACTAGAGTGCAAACCAGGGATGGTAGAAAAAAGGATGAGTCAGGCAATCCTCTAACCAGGAAAGGTGAGGTTTTCTCAAACATTGAAGGCGGATATGTACAGTGGCAGACGATACAATTAGCTGACCTGAAAAACACTAAAAAATTATTCCCTGATTATAAAGTGTTAGATTCCCAGGTTTTGCAAGATGTCGTCAACCGAGTTGAAACTTCCTTTTCAAACTTCACCACGCCCGACAAAAACGGCAATCGTAGAGGCAAGCCAAGATTCAAAGGGCGACCCTACTACAAATCCTTCACTTACCCTCAATTAGACAACTTAGATATTGTCAAAGATCAACAAAACAGGATTTGTATTAGCCTCACAAAAATAGGTCAAGTGCCTATGGTATTTCACCGTCCCATACCAAAAGGATTCAAAGTTAAGACGGGTACAGTTATCAGAAAAGCAGATGGGTGGTATATTTCCCTGACGCTAGAAGATCAAACGGTTCCCGTAACGGTTGCAGAAATTCAACCGACTGATAAAAACACTCTTGGTATCGACTTGGGATAACCAATTACGTCTATCTTTCCAATGGCGAAAGAGTTGAGAATCCTAAATTTTTGAGGAAGTCGGCCCAGAAATTAGCAAGGCTTCAAGTGAAACTAGCTAGTAGAGCTAAAGGTTCTAAGCCTTGGAGAATTATCAAGGACAAGATTTCCAAACTCCACCAGTTCGTAGCTAGAGCTAGATTGGATTTTCAGTTTAAAACAGCACATGAATTATGCGGCAAATGTGATGTTTTGGTAGCTGAAGACTTGAGTGTCAAGAATCTAACTAGACGTGCCAAGCCTAAGACTGATATCGAGGATGGCAATTTAGTTTACTTGCCGAACGGTCAGTCAGCTAAAAGTGGCTTGAATAAATCAATGCTTGATGCTGCTCACGGTCAATTTGCTAGTGTTCTCAAGTATGTCGCTTGGAAATTGGGTAAAAATGTTTTATTCGTCGATCCAAAGGGAACTTCTCAGCATTGTTGGAACTGCCTCAACAAAGTGCCGAAAGAATTGTCGGAACGGTGGCATTCTTGTCAATGCGGTGAGTCCTTAGATCGAGATGAAAATTCAGCCAAACTTATCAAAAAGATTGGCCTGAGTTGCGAAAGTGGCGGGGGAACTCCGTCACTCAAAAAAGCCTTTGCAAAAAAGGAAAAAGAAGCCTGCGGTCTAACTGTACCCAGTTGACCGTCAGGTTCGTTCACGCAAGTATTTGGTTAAACAATCCGGTTTCCCATCGCCAGTGCCGAAATCGTAAACTATTGAACCTTTTTGTCACCAAACCAGTCTAGAGCATACAGAGTTAACCAACTGTTCTCCCAGCACTTAGCATGAAACAGACACTCAAACATGGGGCCTTATTTCTCTACTTGTGGCTGTGTGCGATCGCCTCCAGCAGCGCCGCCAGTCCCCCCGATAATTCCAAAAGCCTGCATCTCCTCAACCGTATTAGTTTTGGCCCGCGATTGGGCGATATCGAGAAAGTGCGATCGCTCGGGACAGAAAATTACATCCAACAGCAACTCTCCCCAGAAACCATCCCCGAACCTCAGCATCTTACCTCTCGCATCAACAGCTTAGAAACCCTGCAAAAAACACCAGCAGAACTCTTTGCCGAATACGGTGTCCGCCGATCGCAAAACGGTCAAAGACCAACGCCAGAAGCAATCAGAGCCACTAGCATTAAGGCTCGCATCATTCTCCAAGAAGCAGTGAAAGCTCGTATATTGCGATCGGCAGAAAGTCCCCGCCAATTGCAAGAAGTTATGGTCGATTTTTGGTACAATCACTTTAATGTTTACTCAGATAAAGGATCCTTAAATAAACTCTGGGTAGGAGCCTACGAACAAGAAGCAATTAGACCCTACGCTCTGGGAAAATTCCGGGACTTACTAGGTGCAACTTCCCGCCATCCTGCCATGTTGTATTATTTAGATAATTGGCAAAATACCGACCCAAAAAGTATCGGAGCCAAAGGCGGATTTCGGGGATTAAATGAGAATTATGCGCGCGAGTTAATGGAGCTGCATACCTTAGGTGTCAAGGGCGGTTATACGCAACAAGATGTCATCGCCTTAGCTCGCATTTTTACAGGCTGGGGATTTGGGCCGCAACCATCTCAAAAAGACGGTTACAGCTTTTATTTTGATTCCAAACGCCATGATTTTAGCGATAAAGTATTTCTCGGGCAAACTATCAAAGGTTCGGGCGAAATCGAGGGAAAACAAGCTTTAACTATTTTAGCCAAAAGCCCAGCCACAGCCAAACACGTCAGTTATAAATTAGCTCAATATTTTGTAGCTGACAGCCCGCCAAATGCCTTAGTCGAGCGCCTCAGCCAGCGCTTTCTAGAAACTGATGGAGATATCCGCGAAGTCTTAAATACTTTGTTCCGCAGCCGAGAATTCTGGGATAAAAAAAATTACCGCGCTAAGTTGAAAACTCCCTACCAATACGTGATATCGGCGGTGCGATCGACAAATAAGACAGTAGAAAATTTTCAACCGCTTTACACAACGTTGCTACAGCTAGGAATGGCACCTTATGGCTGCCCAACTCCCGACGGTTACAAGAATACTCAAGATGCTTGGCTGAATCCAGATGCGATCGCCCGTCGGTTAAGTTTTGTCACTGCTTTGGCTACCAATCCCTTGTATTTAAACTCTCCTCCCGCTGACAACAATCAGTCGGGATGGATGTTACCTGCGATCGCAACTACTTCTAACTCCTCTTTGCCAATGGGCCCGAAAAATAGCAACCAGTTAATAGATCCGTCGCAGTTAGCTAATATTTTGGGGAATGATTTCTCCGCGAATACCAAAAGTGCGATCGCCTCCAGTCCGGCTAATTTACGCACCGCTTTGATTTTGGGCAGTCCAGAATTTATGCGCCGATAAAAGAAGTGTTTAAGATTGGTTCGTAGTGAGGACTTTAGTCCTTTCTTTCCTGAGGACTAAAGTCCTCACTACGAACCTTTTCGAGCGCAACGCAAATCACCAATCATAAACTACGATGAACAGACACCAATTTTTAATCCAAACTGGACTGCTTTCAACTTCGACAATTATGAAACAAGTGTATGAGATTGGTTCGTAGTGAGGACTTTAGTCCTTTCTTTTCTGAGGACTAAAGTCCTCACTACGAACCTTTTCGAGCGCAAATTACCAATCACCAATTACCATGAACAGACGCCAATTTTTAATCCAAACTGGACTGCTTTCAACTTCGACAATTATGAAACAAGTGTATGAGATTGGTTCGTAGTGAGGACTTTAGTCCTTTCTTT
>NZ_JAAFKG010000100.1:5840-13187 GCF_013299185.1 Microcoleus sp. bin48.metabat.b7b8b9.023
CCAATTTTTAATCCAAACTGGACTGCTTTCAACTTCGACAATTATGAAACAAGTGTATGAGATTGGTTCGTAGTGAGGACTTTAGTCCTTTCTTTTCTGAGGACTAAAGTCCTCACTACGAACCTTTTCGAGCGCAAATTACCAATCACAAACTACCATGAACAGACGCCAATTTTTAATCCAAACTGGACTGCTTTCAATTTAGACAATTATGAAACAAGTGTATGAGATTGGTTCGTAGTGAGGACTTTAGTCCTTTCTTTTCTGAGGACTAAAGTCCTCACTACCAACCTTTTCGAGCGCAAATTACCAATCACCAATTACCATGAACAGACGCCAATTTTTAATCCAAACTGGACTGCTTTCAACTTCGACAATTATGTCTGTTGGACTCCACGGTTTAGCCGTGAAAGCCGCCGCACCCAAGAACAGCAAACGATTAATTGTGATATTTTTGCGCGGCGCAGTCGATGGCTTAAACGTAATTGTTCCCTACCAAGAAGCGAATTACTATCAATCTCGACCCAAAATAGCTATCCCAAAACCGGGGCTGCAAGGCGGTGCGATCGACCTTGACGGCCGTTTTGGACTCCACCCCGCACTCAGCGCGATCGCCCCGCTGTGGCAGCAAGGAACCCTCGCATTTGTCCACGCTTGCGGTTCTCCCGATCCCACCCGATCGCACTTCGAGGCGCAAGACTACATGGAAAGTGGCACTCCCGGCAAAAACAAGACCCCCGACGGCTGGATGAACCGCCTGCTGTCAGTCATATCCGCCAATTCCCCCGTCCAAGCCCTGAATGGTGGCACCTCCACACCCCGCATCCTGTCGGGAAAAATGGCAGTTGCCAGCTTTAGACTAGGTAAAAATGCTGGTCGCCCGATCGCCATTGACAAACCCCAAATCGGTAGCGCATTCGATCGACTTTACAGCGATAGCGACCAACTAGGTCAAGCATACCGAGAAAGTCGCGCCGCCCGCCAAACCCTGCTGGCTAACTTGGATGCAGAAATGAAAGCCGCCAATAACGGCGCACCCTTAGCCGATGGTTTCCCCGGCGACGCGACACAATTGGGGCGGCTGATGGCGAGAGACTCCAGCATTCAGCTAGCTTTCCTCGCCCTCGGAGGCTGGGATACCCACATCAATCAAGGAAGTTCCCAAGGCCAATTAGCCGCAAGATTGCGGCCTCTGGGACAGGGTTTAGCCAATTTGGTGCAGGGATTGGGTAATGTTTACTCAGAAAGCGCGATCGTAGTTATCTCAGAATTCGGCCGCACAGTGCGCGAAAATGGCAACGGCGGCACGGATCACGGACACGGAAATGCGATCTGGCTTTTGGGTGGTAAAATTAAGGGCGGCAAAGTTTATGGCGAGTGGCCGGGATTGGATGAAAGTCAGTTGTATCAAAAGCGCGATTTAGCCGTGACGACAGATTTTCGAGATGTAATTGCGACTGTGTTGCAGAGTCATTTACGACTGGATGGGGAAAAGGTCGATCGAGTTTTTCCCGGTTACAAATCAAATCGAATCGTTGGGTTGGTGTCAACAGTTGACAGTTGACAGTTGACATTGAGAAAGCTGTAGGGTGCGTCGTCATTCACAATCTCTGAAAAAAATCGACTTTTCGAGTAGCGACGCACCTGTGTTATCGCCAGCAGAGTGCAAACAACATTCGTTTTACTCCGCCAACAATTATGTCGTACAAAGACTTGAGAAAAATGCTATTACTCTGAAATAGAATCGCTATCGTCTCGGTTTCTCGGCGGCGGTGCACCGTGAAAAGTTGCAATCAACAAACAGATAATCCCAGCATTAATAAACACATCTGCCAGATTAAATACCGGGAACCGAATGATCCGAAAATCGATAAAATCTACAACGTGGCCCAAAATAAATCGATCGATCCCATTACCCAGTGCGCCCCCCAAAATCAAACCGTAGCCAGCTTGTTCCCAGCGGTTAATTCGCGGCCCGAACCAAGCCAATACAATCAATCCCACACTCACGCCCAAAGACAGCCAGCGCAACCAACTCGCCCCGCCGTTGCTAAACAAACTAAAAGCCGCACCGGTATTAACAACATAAGTGAAGTGAAATATCCCCGGTAACAGCGGCTGAGTCTGCGGAGGAACCGTCAAGTCAAAATTTTGCACCACCCAAAACTTAGTCAGGTGGTCTAAAATTAAACTGATAACAGCAGCAACCCAGAATAACGGATTTCTTTTAAAACGCATGGATTAGTTAAACAGTTGACAGTTGACAGTTGACCTGTGACAGCGAAGTGATAAGAACGGAGATTTAAACTCCGTTCTTATCACAATCTGCCGACCTGAGTAAGGGCTTCAAACCCTTGCTATTCCGTAATAGAACATGGGGAATTGGACACGATATAATTTATTGAAATCTCGCGTTTCATGGCGAGCAGAATGCAGTGTAGCAAAGCAATCCCAGCCGCAGCGAGATAATCTTCGGGTTTTGCAATGATAGTATAACCTGATTTGACATAATTACCAACAATTCCTTCTTCCTTCTTCCTTCTTCCTTCAGAATTAATAAAACATCAAGCGGCGCAAAGTAAATGACAAAAGTGCGATCGCACAAACTACAGCCAATTGTCCTGGTAGAGGATAAACTGAATATTTTAGAATCTCATTGAATAAAGGTGTTTTTTTGCCCGGAATCAGCAAGTAACTAAAAATTAGATAAATTAAGCCGATCGCGTGAACTGTAAATAAACCGCACAAACAACTAAAAGCGATCGATTCCAACCGCGAAGCCACCTTAAAAGCAACCCAGCCGCACACCCAAGCACCAGGAACAAAACCCAACAAATACCCAAAACTCGCTTCTTTAATATAGCCGATGCCGCCACCTTGAGCAAAAACTGGCCACAAAGTCAATCCTAATACCAAATAGGCAATTTGCGAGAGAGCAGCCGCATTTTTGCCGCCCATGCAGCCTACTAGCAATACTGCTCCAATTTGATAAGTAACACCTAAAGAGTACGCCTGAAGTCCGCGATCGTCCCAAAACCCGATCGGCATTGTCACAGATGCAGGCAAAAAAGTGCCTCCTATGGTTAGGAGCAAACCAATAACAGCCCAGATTAATTCGATAGGAGCAGGCATTATAGCAGAAGGAAGAAGGAAGAAGGAAGACGGAAGAAGGAAGATGCAAGCTGGAATGCCCGCAGCTTTTCAGTTCTTTATACTAGCACTACTGTCAAAACAACCACCATTGTATGGTTTTCTGGTTCTTAAGCCTGGATAGTCCGATCGCTTAATGGCGGATTTTTCGCGATCGGGCGATCGCATACTTATTTTCCTACCAATTTATCATCCGATATGTTATCTGATTACGCCTGTCAAGCTCATCAAGGCTATTTTAATAGACCTCCTGCGAAAGTCCTCACCTAATCGACAGAACCGATAATTACCAGTATGTCTGGCCAATCTTTTATTATTAGTTAATAATGGCTGAAATGGCTACTGTTAAAGGATCGATAAAATACTTTCGCAGGAGGTCTATTGATTAATAATATTAATACTAAAATAATACTAAGATGTGATTAAATGTAAAGATTTTTAACCTAACCTTTACTTTCGCACGATATGGTGGTGGTGAATACCTGTATAACGATCGTAAATTTTCTTTACCTATGCTTTTTCGTCTCAACTTGATTAATCCGAATCGTGTTACCACAGCAATTTCTGCTATGGCGATCGCCCTCAGCTTAGCAGCGTGCGGCGGCGGCAGCACAACCACCAGCAGCAGCCCCAGCCCCGGCAGCGACACCGCAGCAACCCCCGGCGCTTCCCCCGTGGCAGCCCCAGCCGCCAACACCAAACTCGCCCTCGCCTCAGACGTAGCAATCACAGCAGCAGGCGCATCATTCCCCGCCCCCCTGTACCAGCGTTGGTTTCAAGACTTCAACAAAATCAACCCCAAAGTACAAATTAACTACCAATCAGTAGGCAGCGGCGCCGGAGTCGAACAATTCACCAAAGGCACTGTAGACTTTGGCGCTAGCGACACCGCCATGAAAGACGACGAAATCGCCAAAGTTCCAGCAGACAAAGGCGTGATTTTGTTGCCCATGACAGCCGGCAGCATCGTCATCGGCTACAACCTGCCAGACGTACCCGAACTCAAACTGCCCAGAGACGTTTACACAGAAATCTTCCAAGGTAAAATTACCAAGTGGAACGACCCCAAAATTGCAGCAGCCAATCCGGGCGCTAAATTGCCAGACCAAGCCATCACCGTCGTCCACCGTTCCGACGGTAGCGGCACCACCGCCGTCTTCACAAAACACCTGAGTGCCATCAGCCCCGACTGGAAAACAGCAGTAGGCGACGGCAAAACAGTAGAGTGGTCCAAAACTGGTACCTTTGTCGGTGCAAAAGGCAACGAAGGCGTCACAGCCCAAGTCCTGCAAACCGCAGGCGCAGTTGGCTATGTAGAATACGGCTACGCCAAAAACAACAATCTCAAATTTGCATCTTTGCAAAACAAAGCAGGTACATTTGTAGTACCTAACGACGAATCAGCTTCAGCAGCTTTAGCGACAGTGCCCTTACCGGAAAATCTGCGAGCATTTATCGAAGACCCAGAAGGCGCTACTTCCTATCCAATTGTCACCTACACTTGGATGCTAGTTCCTAAAACAGTTGCTGACCCCAACAAAGCCAAAGCCATTGAAGCAATGGTTGAATACGGCTTGAATGAAGGTCAAAAAGTTAGTTCTGAATTGGGCTACGTTCCTTTGCCTGCAAGTGTTAAAGAAAAAGTAGCCGCAGCGGCCGACGGCATCAGCCCCGACTACAAAATTGAAGTTGCCAAATAGGGATTGAAGTCAGTTGACAGTTGACAGTTGACAGTTGACAGTTGACAGTTGACAGTTGGCAGAAAGAAGAGGGAAGAGAGATATTTCTGTGGGGCGGGTACCAGGAATATTTGTTAAAAAGTCAGGGATTAATCAACCCGCCCCTCTTTTGTTTTATTGAGTAGATACCGTAGGGTGCGTCGCCACCAACAATCTACGGGCTTCAGAAGAGAAAATCTCGCAGCGACGCACCCTACAACGGGCGGGTTGAACCAGAAATATTTGTTGAAAAGTCACGGGATTAATCAACCCGCCCCTTTGGTTTTTTATTCTCTTTCTTTCTACTCCCGAACAGCTAGCTTTTGCCTCAAATTGCTCTTTTTATTTACTATTATTTGGGTTTTTTGTTTATGGTTTCAGATAATAATAGCCCTCAATTAGAGAGCCGATCGCGCTCAGCAGCAGAAAAGTCGTTAGACCAAGCCTTTATCTGGCTGACGCGCATTTTGGGCATCGGAGTAGGCGTAATCTTGCTGGTAATCGCCGTGACGGTTGCTTACAGAGCCTTACCTGCTATGCAACAGTACGGTTTGGGATTTCTATTTAGCAGTAGCTGGAATCCGGTTAAAGAAGAGTACGGCGCGCTGCCGATGATTTATGGGACGATCGTCAGTTCGGCGATCGCGCTTCTAATTGCGGTACCATTAGGAGTAGGGACTGCAATCTTCCTGAGCGAGGACTTTCTGCCGCTCCCAGTACGCACAGCTTTAGTTTTTTTAGTAGAACTTTTAGCCGCCATTCCCAGCGTAGTCTACGGTTTGTGGGGAATTGCTGTATTGATTCCCATTATTACCAGCATCGGAAAGTTTCTCAACGGTAACTTCGGATGGCTGCCAATTTTTAGCACTCCGCCAGTTGGCCCGGGAATGTTACCCGCCGGAGTAATCTTGGGGATTATGACTTTGCCCATTATTACTGCTATTTCTCGCGACTCTTTGGCAAGTCTTCCTCCCGATTTGCGACAAGCATCTTTAGGTTTAGGAGCTACCCGGTGGACGACAATTTTTAGAGTGCTAGTACCTGCTGCTTTCTCCGGCATAGTCGGCGGAATCATGCTCGGCCTGGGCCGCGCGATGGGAGAAACAATGGCAGCCACCCTGTTAATTGGCAATTCCAATCAGTTAAGTGCTTCTCTGCTAGCTCCAGCAAATACTATTGCTTCTCTGATGGCAAATCAATTTGCCGAAGCTTCAGGTTTGCAAGTAGCAGCTCTGATGTACACGGGGCTAATTCTGTTTATTCTGACGCTGATTGTGAATATCTTGGCAGAGTGGATTGTTTCTAGAGTCAGAGCCAAGTACAACTAAAAGTTTGCTGCAATTTCCCATACAGTTTTGATTTATGTCAAATATCCCGTCGGAAGATCGAAGTTCTTTGACCTCGAATCCAGGCAGTTTCAAAAAGGTTAAAGGCAGTCCGCAATCGCTGTTCAATACCGCGATGACGGTATTAGCAGGAGCCTGTTTGACAATTACTTTGTTGCCTTTGTTTGCAGTGCTTTCTTACGTTACAGTCCAAGGTTTCAATCGCCTAAATTTAGATTTGTTTACCAAACTTCCACCCCCGCCTGGACTTTCGGGAGGCGGTATCGCGAATGCAATTCTCGGTACATTGATGACGGTAGGAATTGCTTCTTTAATTGCTGTGCCTTTTGGTATACTGGCCGCCGTTTATTTGTCGGAATTTAGCAAAGGCTCGATCGCACGTTGGGTACGCTTTGCTACGAATGTCCTCAGCGGAGTTCCTTCGATTATTGCTGGTGTATTTGCCTACGGTTTGTTTGTGGTAAATATGGGAGGCTTTTCGGCAATTGCAGGCGGTGCGGCGCTGGCCGTGCTGATGTTGCCGACGATTGTGCGGACTACTGACGAAGCTCTACAAATCGTCCCGCAAGATATTCGATGGGCGTCGGTTGGTGTGGGTGCATCTAATTATCAAACGGTATTGCAGGTGGTTTTGCCTGCTGCTATTCCGGCTATTTTAACCGGCGTGACGCTGGCAATTGCTCGCGCTGCGGGAGAAACTGCTCCTTTGATTTTTACGGCGCTGAATTCCCCTTTTTGGCCGGGAGGATTTGATAAGCCAACTCCGTCACTTTCGGTGTTGGTGTACAACTTTGCAACGGTTCCTTTTAAGGCACAGAAAGAGTTGGCTTGGGCTGCATCTTTAATTTTGGTGTTCATGGTTTTGTTGACGAGTATTCTGTCTCGCTGGGCTACTCGCAAAAAGGTTTATTAGTCATTGGGCATTGGGCATTGGGCATTGGGAAGAAGGCCAAACAGGGCATTGGGCGGAGCGTAGCGGAGGGATTGGGCATTGGGCGATTCTTTCTCACCGAGAAACGAGACGGAAGCCTCTGGCTTTTAGACATGAGGAGGAAGTCGGTAGCGGTTTCAACCGCCTTCAATATTTTTTTTGTATTGGTTGTTTTACAGTCATATTTCAATCTTAAATCAAG
>NZ_JAAFKG010000101.1 GCF_013299185.1 Microcoleus sp. bin48.metabat.b7b8b9.023
TTGAAGATTTGAGTGAGTTACTTTTTGATTTATCTAGTTCAGATAAACCTGTTAAATGCCTCGCATGATGTCAGTCAATAGCCTTCATAGCCTTGATTTAACCTCTCGACAATTAATCCACCCTGCTTTTTAAGGGGGATTTAGGGGGATCTAGACTCGGCTATAAACCTACGATACTTATGGCACACCATACAAACTGCGTACCGCCCAAAACCTAATCTGAATGAGAATCCAAAGCACCGCTAGACAGCATCAACCTCGGCCAAACCAACAAGAAAAATCCCATCCAAGCCAATAAAGGAATCGCGACTAAAACAGTTATCCAAACAGTTTTTAGCAAAAACCAACTACCAGAAATTAGACTTGTCCCTGTCAAAAGAATCGACCAAGGCTGACACCACCAGGGTTTGTAATTCCAAGGACTAACAGCTTTTTGTTCGGAAATAGATTTCATGTTTTTAGTGATTTTTCATATATAATAACCCAGTTAGCTCCATTAACCTAATTTAACTATTCATCACCTGTTCGGCTGTCAGCGTTAATTCGGGAAAAGTCCGAGACACAATTCGATCGCTGCCCTTAAACGCAGTTGTTTGATAATTGCCTTCTGCATCCAAAAGGTGGACAAATACAGTCGCAACTTTCGGCTTTCCGATGAATTTTGAGCTAGCAATTCCCAAATAATCCACAACCCAATATTCGGAAATCCCGAGACGCTGATACTCATCAAATTTGTGAATATAATCGACATTCCAATTCATTGATGTTACCTCCACCGCCAACTGAATTGGTTCGCGCAAGGCAGCATAGGCCGAGCGGTCATATCGCCACAAATCGCGATCGATTACACTGACATCAGGTCTTCGCCCTTGTTCAATTCCGGCTTTGTTTACAGTTCTGATAGCTGTTTGGCTTGTTACTACATAATTTAAGCTCAGATTTTTGATTTGAGTGTGAAAAGAGTCATGGATGTAGTCGGCAACATCAATATGATTTCGGGTTGAAATTATTTCGACAATTTCTCCATTTACCAGTTCATAGAGTCCATCTTCGGGACATTCTACAAGGAATTGATCGAATGTCAGTTTTTGTGTGACTTTTTCAATCATAAGATTTACCCTTGTTTTGCATAAATACTATTAGTCTATATTACCACAGACAGGAATGAATTCGTTTTTTGACCGCAGATCGAGGCGGATGAGCGGGGACGAACAAAAGATCGTGAAGCGAAGCTATCGGGAGCGTGAATCACCCTTCTGATATTTGACACTAAATATTTGACGCTGATATTTCACGAAAATGGTAAAATGCGATCGCCCTAGCAAGTTGCATTTAAATATGTTACTGAGTTGATACAGTAAAGTGACAATGCTAAAAACCGAGCCACTCCAAGGTCAATCCTGAACCATGAGACTAGACGAAGCCGTAGAATTTGCCGAAAACCCAGAGCCACGGTGTCCCTGCGTCCTCCTGCTGGACACCTCTGGCTCCATGCAAGGCGCACCCATAGATGCCTTGAATGAGGGGCTGGAAGTCTTTAGGAATGACCTAATTAAAGATGAACTAGCTAAAAAGCGAGTCGAAGTCGCGATTATTTCCTTTGACAATAATATCAAAGTCGTGCAAGACTTCGTGACCGCCGATCAGTTCGAGACACCGCTGCTGACAGCCCAAGGACAAACCCACATGGGCGCCGGCATTCAGCTAGCACTAGACACCATCGCCGCCCGCAAATCCGAATACCGCAACAACGGCATTACCTATTACCGCCCGTGGGTATTTATGATTACCGACGGCGAACCTCAAGGCGAATCGGACGATGTTGTGGAAATCGCAGCACAGCGGATCAAAGAGGAAGAAACTAACAAGCGCGTGGCTTTTTTTGCAGTCGGTGTGGAAGGTGCGAATATCTCCCGTCTCGCGGAAATTGTTGAGCGCACTCCTGTAAAATTGAAAGGATTAGACTTTCGAGAGATGTTCATTTGGCTGTCGGCTAGTATGCAGAGAGTTTCTCACTCAAAAATTGACGAACAAGTCGCATTACCGCCGCCCGGATGGGGAACTGTTTAGTCAGTTGACAGTTGACAGTTGACAGTTGACAGTTGGCAGTTGGCATTAGTCATTGGTAAGGTGCGAAGTGCTTACAATGAATTGGGAGAATCTCAATTTTGCTTTAAAAGTGCTGTCCCGGCTCGCTTGGCTATAGAAGCGAGCGGGGACAGCACTACATAAAAATGCTTTTTACAACAATGAGATGCTCCCAATCAATTTCCATAGTTTTGAATTTACTAAGTTTTGAATACAAGAGTTATTAATGGATAATTCATTATTTAATTGGCAAGTTGTAGCCGCATCGGTGACTGGTACGAGCCACGAAAAACGATCGCAACCCTGTCAAGATGCCCACTGTTGGCGCGTCTTGTCTAACGGTGTTTTGGTAGCAGCGGTAGCTGACGGCGCGGGTTCGGCTGCACTGGCTGAAGTGGGGGCAAAAATTGCTGTGGAAGCGGTTGTGGAAACGATTTGCCAACAGGATTTGCAGCCTGAAAGTGACGAGGAATGGCAGGTATTTTTTACCGCATCCCTGCAAGTTGCGCGGGCGGCTGTGGAAGCGGAAGCCGCAACCCGGGAAGTGGCGGCGAGGGATTTAGCTTGCACTTTAATTGCGGTTGTGGCTACGCCGGAATTGATCGCTGTTGCTCAAATTGGCGATGGTGCGGCGGTGGCGGGTGATAGTGCGGGAAATGCGATCGCCCTTACTGTACCTCCCTGCGGTGAATACATCAACGAAACCGTGTTTTTGATTTCGCCAAATGCGATCGAAACAGCACAATTTCAGGTAATGCGGCAACAACTGCGTCACTTGGCTGTGTTTTCCGACGGCTTGCAAATGCTCGCTCTCAAAATCCCGGAAGGTACGCCCCACGGGCCGTTTTTTGCGCCTTTGTTTCGGTTTTCGGGCACGGCGAAGGAAGATGCGGATGCAAAAGAGCAATTAGAGTCGTTTTTGCGATCGCCCCGCGTGTGCGATCGCACCGATGATGACTTAACATTATTGTTAGCAAGTTTTTCAAGGAATGTCCAATCTGTTTAAATCCCCTTAAAAAATCCGGCTCAAAAATTATGACAGCTCAACGAATTAGTGCAATTAGCTTGTTGCGAGAAACATTTGCCGCTGCGGGAGCTATATACGCTCCCCAGTTGACTATCAACTCTCCCAGTTTAATATTTGCTGTACTCAATAGTGTTGGTCTGGGTTCGGCAGCTATTCCTTTGAATATTATCTACTGGTTCGTGGCAATTCCTTTCTTGTCGGGATCTCTTATTTTCTACACTTACCGAAGTTTGACAGGAAATCAAGTAACTGTGAGTGAGGCTTTCCATCAAGCAAACAGGAGATTGCTGCCACTTATTTTGGTTTATATTATATCTTTTGTGCTAATTTTTGCAGGCTTCATTGCACTAATCATTCCCGGATTGTATGTATCATATCGCTTAATATTTCCACTTTACGCTACCGTCATTGATAACTCTTCGGCGCTTGACAGTCTTAGCAGCAGTTGGGAATTAACCAAAGGGCGCTGGTGGTTGATATTTCGATCGACTTTTCTGATATTTTTTGTAGTTATTGTACCAACAATATTGATTTCCCTATTAATCGATCCGACGGCGAAATCTTTAGCATCTAAGCTTACGGCTAATGTACTGGGATTTTTAGTGGCACCGTTGATGAGTGTTTATTTTGTTTTATTATACCAGCGCCTGCGGGAATCGGCAACAACTATGAAATAGACATCTCCTCAAATAAAGTCAAGGGCTTGCACGATACCTGCCCCACAACAATTGTTCGAGATGTTTAATGAGTGGCGAAAATTTGGTGCGGTTCTATAATAAAATCGAGGTGTCAACAATTCTGGTTTAATCTGTAGAGTAGGTCGTCACTTGCAAGCACAAGAGATTAAGGATAAGCTCAACTCCCTAATTAGCGAAGCAGATCTCATAGATCCGAGTTTGGCGAGAAGATTGGATGAAATCAATCGCTGGGTGAAAGATGTTAAACCCGGTTCGCTAACTGCTAAGAAATTTGTGCTGGCTTTTTTGCTACAGCTTATGCGAGATTCTCAGGTTTGGCTGGCGGTTCAATCTCTACCCTCGGAAGGAGAACGACAAGCGGCGTTTGAGTTAATGACTCCGGGTGAAAGGTATTGGTACAGTTATTTATTTCCTAAATGGCTGAGTGAAAACGATCGCAAATTTTACATCTGGAAACAAAAACTCAAGGCGGGTAAATTCGATCCGGCTGACGATGGCGTCATTCGTGCGATCGCCGCCCGGATAGTCGAACGTCAAGGCAGTGTTTTGTATCGCTATGTAGCAGATCTTTCTATGGCTACCGATTCGATCGTCAGCAACCGCCAACAGCAGCCCCTCTGCATTCAAGTCACCACTCTTTCTGATGAGTTTTCGGAACAAAAATATCAAAAATGGCAACAAACTCTTCAAGGCTGGGGGATTGACAGAGGACTATTTTTAAGTTATGATACAAAAGATGCAAATTTCCTGAACCAGTTAGTTAACATTGCATTATATAATAGTGATAATTTGCCCGCAGGTCGTTACCTTAAATTCCCATAAATTCACCCGATCTGCTGCTGAGAATAGTTCGACTGCTCAAAATTCGGTGAACAAGAAATTTTGAATAACTCGCATATTGCAGAATTTTAGACAATGCCACCAACTTAATCATCAGCCCGCTTCCCTTGGGCCCGAAGGCTACGCCAAGATTTTTCCTCCCATTCTCTGTTTCCCGGGGGGATATGGCAAAGTGCGTTCAACAGTTGACAGTTGACAGTTGACAGTTGACAGTTGACAGTTTGAGAGGGAACTCTACCCTTAAGTCCGAGGATTGGAGTAATGAATAGTCTGATTTTAATTTCTCCCGATCGGCATTGGGGCTTTCAACCAATTCTTTCTGGTAATCGGTAATAGATACGAATGTGTTAAGCAACGAGAAAATTCAGGGCTGCAATCAATAGCGGTAAGGTGCGGAATTCGCACTTTACGAAAGATAGAGGTTCTGCGTAATTCCTGGCCCAGCAACGGGAAGATTTACCGCAGCAATCAATAGCCGTAAGGTGCACGGCCCGATGGCTGCCTGTGAAAGATAGAGGTTCTCCGGAATTCTTGGCTGAGAAATGGGAAAATTTACCGAAACAATCAATCTATTCATTCAGTTGACAATTGACAGTTGACCGCTTGAGGGCATTTGACAATCATAAGGAAGAGGATTGGAGTAATGAATAGTCTTCTCTTAATTCCTCCCGATCGGGGTTCCAGCTTTAAACCAATTCTTTCAGGTAAAATAACTAGCAACTGGGTATAAATTGAATTGAGATTAGATTGAAGTGCGCTGAAATTGTTGGAAATAAAATCAAATTACATCAAAATCAATACTATGACAGTAAAAGGTACAAGCACCGTTGAAAGCAATTTACAAAAAGTCTTTGAAGAACTAGAAGCTGCCCGAAAAATGCAGGATGATTGGATGCACCACGGGGTTGATTTTGTTGATTTGTATGTGGAAAATGCTGGCGGTGATTGGTTAGAAAGGTGGGCAAAATGTGAAGAAGAATTAGAGCAGATCAAAAATAAACAGGTAGATATTGAAGCAGTCAAAGTAGCGATCGGCCTGGACGACTTTGGGCAAACCGAACTGCTGGAAACGGCCTTGAGCAGCCGCTGCGATCGCCCGGAGGAGTATCCGGCTGGGGAAGATGTGAAGCAAAAACGGCTTTCACTCTTAGGCGGAGCGATTTTCGGTGCTGTTGTTACCGATTACCTGTACCGCGAATATCCCGAACTCGATTGCGATGCGATTTCAACCTTAAAAGCTCGTTTAGCAGACAGTCAAAAACTCTCGGAATTTGCGGAAAATCTGAAATTGAACGAACTCTGTCGGGGAGCCGTCAGCGGGAAAGCAACAAAACCAAGCGAGTACAATAGATTTTTAGCCCAGATTTTTGAGGCTTTGTCGGGGGCGATTTACTTGGAATTCGATCGCGATTTTTTGCGTGCGGGTAACTGGCTGATCCAGCAGTCGATCGAAGGAACGATCGGCGAACACTTCGATCTAACTCAGCAGTCGAAAAGTACGCTCTTAAACGAGCTAAAACGCCGGGAAATCTTGGGTGCGGACATTCTAGAGGCGATCGCGATCGACTATTTGTACAACCGCTTTCCCGATCGCAACAGCAGCCAGTTAACCCGCTGGAAAAATCTGTTAGCCGCCCAAGAGATTTTCCCCAAAGACTTTAAGGCAAAATTAGGCAGTCATTACCTGGAATTGGAGAGCAATTTCTCGCGCACCCGCGACTGGTTGGTGGATAACTTTATCAAAACCGCAGTTGACGAACTGGAAGAGGAAATAGGCGGTTCATCAGTTGACAGTTGACAGTTGACAGTTGACAGTTGACAGTTGACAGTTGACAGTTGACAGTTGACAGTTGACAGTTGACAGTTGACAGCTAACTATTTGTTTGATTTCCCCCTAAACGGGGAGGCTTCAGACGCGATTATCTCGGTAAACTAAAATCAACTCATAAAAAAAATTGGGAAAACAGCAATGGTTACACAACTGCAATCTCCCGAAAAATCAAATGTCATCTACCCCGACGATAACGGCGAACCGATGTCAAACAATACCGATCAGTTTCGATTAATTGTTTGGATTAAAGAAAACTTAGAATTGCTGTTTGCAAATGACCAGAATGTTTTTGTAGCGGGTGACTTGCTGTGGTATCCGGTGGAAGGAAATAATAAACTATCCCAAGCACCAGATGTGATGGCAGTTTTTGGCATACCAAAAGGATACCGAGGTTCTTACCAACAGTGGAACGAAGGTAATATTGCACCGCAAGTCGCCTTTGAAATTTGGTCGCCGGGAAATCGTCTGACTCCGATGATTCAAAAATTCCAATTTTACGAACGCTACGGTGTGGAAGAATATTATTTGTACAACCCGCAAACTTTAGAACTGACAGGATGGTTGCGGCGAGAATCACAATTTGAAGCGATCGAACAAATGGACGGCTGGGTAAGTCCGAGACTGGGAGTGCGGTTTCAATTATCTCAAACAGGACTCGAAATGTTCGGGGCTAACCAAGAACCGTTTATGAATTTTGTGGAACTCGATCGACTGCGACAGCAAGCCGAGGCGCGGGCCGAACAGGCAGAAATGCTGCTGGAACAAGAGCGATCGCGATCGCAAGCCTTAGAATTAAGACTCCGAGACATGGGAATCGATGCCGATCGACTCTAACCACAATTGCAAAATTGAACTATCGTGGAACAGGCATCTTGCCTGTTGCTGAGTTTTTCAGGACGGGCAGGATGCCCATCCCACAATAAAATAGAATTACCGGTTTATCAGTGGGGTCGCTTTCTTTAATCTAAAATCTAAGATCTAAAATTCACGCATGAAAATTTGGTCTGAAGCCTTCCCGTTTAGGGGGAAATCAAATCCTCTTCTATGGACGGCTATGGGTAGCTGTCAACTGTCAACACTCCAATCCTCTTCTATCGACGGAACAGATAGCTGTCAACTGTCAACTGTCAACTGTCAACTGTCAACTGATGACTAATCCTCTATCCCCTAACGGAATTCTATGCAGTTGCAACGCCAATTTAGCGGACAACTGATTGCGATCGACACCAACAGCGCGATCGCCAGTGGCGGTCAAGGTCGCATCTATCCGATCGCCAAAGACTCGTCCCTGGTAGCAAAAATCTACCACAAACCGACAGACGAAGACGGCGACAAACTCACAGTCATGTTCAGTATGCCGCCGGATGCGCCGATCGCGGAACCGGGACACGCCTCAATTGCTTGGCCTCTCGATTTGCTGCATACTGTCGGCGGGCGCGAAAAAATCGTCGGTTTTGTGATGCCGCGCGTCAAGAAAGTGCTGCCGGTACACACTTTCTACACTCCCAAAACCAGGCGCGAACAAAAACCCCTATTTAATTATCTTTACCTCCACCGCACCGCCAGAAACCTCGCCTCGGCTGTAAATGCCCTCCACGTCAGGGGTTACGTCATCGGCGATGTCAACGAGTCGAATATTCTTGTCACGGATACGGCTTTAGTAACGCTGGTAGATACGGATTCGTTTCAAGTGCGCGATCCTTATACAGGTTACGTTTATCGGTGTCCCGTGGGGAAACCCGAGTTTACACCGCCGGAATTGCAGGGCCAGACTTTCCGCGATATCGATCGAGCTCCCGAGCACGATTTGTTCGGTTTGGGGGTATTAATTTTTCAATTATTAATGGAAGGTACGCACCCGTTTTCGGGAGTATATCTGGGTAGCGACGAACCGCCGTCTCTGGAAGCGAGAATTCGATCGGGCCATTTCCCCAGCGGTACCAAGCGAATACCCTACCGCCCGATGCCCGCAGCGCCCCCCTTCGAGATGCTGCATCCCCGACTGCGACAGATGTTTGTCCGCTGTTTTGAGGAAGGGCACAGGAATCCGTCGGCGCGCCCGGATGCGAAAACTTGGGTGAATGCGATTCGGGAAGCGGAAGATTCTCTACTTACTTGCAGCAAAAACACTCAGCACAAATACGGAAATCATCTGAGTCGGTGCCCTTGGTGCGATCGGGCAAAACTCCTCAAAGGCCGAGATCCGTTTCCTTCGCGGCAGGCAGTCAGCAACGGATTGCACTTGCAGCCCGCGAAAACCAAGCGTAAAAAGCCCCAACCACCTCCCGTCGTGAGGGAGACCGCAGTGCGCCGGCAACAACCCTCGACGGGGCTGCCGCGGCAACTGGGCAACTATCAATTGCCGATGCTACCGATTCCTTCTCGGAGTCGGACTCCGGCGCCTCAGGTTCCCCTTACCAAGTTTGAGCGAATTGTTCAGGATGCTGCTTGGGGTGGTGTTTGGGGTACTTTGTGTTTGGCGGCGGTGGCGGGGATTTTTTCGGCGATCGCGGAGGGCGGCGGCGCGATTTTGGGGGCGATTTTTGTTGGTTCGATTTGGGGCAGTTTTTTTGGGATGATGTGGGGCATTTTTACTTTGTCGCCGAATCAGATTTGGCGGAAGTGGGGGGGAGTTTTGCTGGGGACTCTCTGGGGGGCTTTCTTTTTGGCTGCGATCAGCGGTGTGGTGTTTGGGGCGATTAGTGATAATCGGGCGATCGGGCAGGGGATTTTGTCTGGCGCCGGGGTTGGGACTCTCTGGGGCTGTGTTTGGGCAGCTTTTTCGCCTCCTCTGGCACTGCCGGTGGGGAGGGTGTGGGGCCGGCGGGGAGGCTTTTTGGGGGCGGTTTGGGGAACGTTTTTGGGGACTTGGGCTGGTGTTTTGCTGGGGGCTGGGTTGGTGGTTTGGCAGCAATATAACGGGCAGATGCGGCCGGCGATCGAGTTTGGGGGTTTGTTGCTGGGTGTGGCAATTGTGGCGGCGGGTGTGGGTGCGATTGGAGGTTTAATTTCTGGGAGTTTTTTGGGTGTTTGCGGGTTTGCACCAAAGCTACCGGTGTCGTTTCAGCCTTCGGGAATTCGGGGTGCGGCTTTGGGTGCGATTTGGGGCAGTTTTTTGGGGACTTTTGCAGGTACGGTGTTGGGGGCGGGCGTGTGTGCGGTGTTTCCGGCCCTCAGCGGTGGGGTGCCGGTGCAGTTTGCCCCTGTCGTAGGTGCGATCGTCGGGGCTGGTTTGGGAGCAATTTGGGGGGTAATTTCGGGTGCTGTTTGGGGGGCTCTGGGCAAGTGGTGATTTGATTTAAGGCTTCAATTTGTTTTTTTTCGATTCTAGTTGCGATCGCGATCGAATCTAAGGTATGTAGTTGCGCTTCAGCGCTCTTTCAATATATAAGTAAGAGCGCTAAAGCGCAACTACGTACCTAATAATTCATTCCTATTTTGCGTCAGTTGAGTAAGTCCTGCTTGAGATAATTGCATCTTTTTACTTAAGATGACAGTGACAATTCGGCTTTTCTATCAAAGACTCAACCAGAGAATTCAAAGCAACCGCCGCCAACAACCCGCCGCCAAAAGTCCCCACCGTCGTAATATAAGGAATTCCCGATCGCAGTAAGCGACGTTTCGCTACTGGAGAATGACTGAAGCCGATCGGCATTCCAATTACCAAAGCCGGTTGTAGTTGCCCGTTGGCGATCGCCTCACAAATCGCCATCAGCACAGAAGGCGCATATCCTACTACTATTATACAGCCTTTTTCCAATTTCAATAATTTTTCAAACCACTCGCGCTCGTGCCAGAATTCTTGTTCAGCTTCCGCCGCAGCATTGATATGCGGTTCGTCAATTAAAGTTGTAATACTTGTTCCCAAATGCGCCAATCTTGTGCCATCCAAAGCAGCAAAAACAGGAGGCACGTCAGCTACAATTTGACACTGATTTTTCAAAGCTTCCCGCGCCGATTTAATCGCCGTTTCGCTCAACTTCACAAACGGCAGCAGCGAACAATCACCGGATGCTAACACCAGTTTAGACAGCAAGTCTACCTCAATTTCCGAGCGATCGGCCAAATCCGGCAACAAATGCTGCAACGACTCCCCAAACGCCTCCGGGTGAGTGTGCGCCCCCGCATCCCAAGCATCCCAAAGTTGTTCCAACTGTCCCAACCCACCCTCAGTTTCCGCCTCCAACAGCCTCAATTGAGCCAGGGCGCCCGCTTGCACCGCTTGACACGAAAGATCCCGCCCCAACAATCCTTCAAGGGCTGATGCCGTTTCTCGGAGGCGCACAATCTGCTGAATTACCGACAGATATTGCCGTTGGAGAGTCGCCATCACCGCGTCTGAGGAAGCCTCCGCGTCTGTTTCTAAGAGTTTGCGGATGTGAGAAAGTTGAAAGCCTTGCTGTTTGAGTGCGACGATTCTTTGGAGTCTTTGCACGTCGCTGCGGGTGTACAGTCTGTAGTTAGAAGTCGATCGCACGGCCGGAGATAGCAGCCCTAAAGCATGATAGTGTCGCACCATCCGAGGCGTAATTGTGCCTTTTACGGCTTCCGTAAGTTGTTTGATTGTTAGGTATTTTTGCATTTGGTTGAAATCAGAAGGGACTCGGCGGTTAGAAACCGCGCCTACACAGACAAAACCTGCCTTCGCAGGTTGAAAGAATCATGTATCCCAGAAGACTCGGCGGTTGAAACCGCGTCTACACAGACGAAACCTGCCTTCGCAGGTTGAAAGTATCCCAGAAGACTCGGCGGTTTCAAGAGACTGTTGGCGAATTAAAAAAGGGTGAAACCAAACATCCCACAATCGTGGAAAAAAAACTATGATGAGGCAGAGGGAAAAAGAGCCGCAAAACGAGAGATACGAGTCTTACCAATCGGAATGTCGCGCCAAAATGCCCACATTCTAGACAAATTCATCGCAGCAGCAGTCACAATATGTTGCAGACGAGTTTTGGCAAGACCCATGTAACGAGCCTCGCGCAAACCAAAAACACGAATTCGTTAGTGTCATGAATTATTCGCGGGGGGTTCCACGGTCATGTTTGGCATGATCTCGCTCTACGACGAGGCAAAAAACTGTGAGACAACTGGTTTCATTGGGAAAGGCTCCAATCTCATCAGATTTGG
>NZ_JAAFKG010000102.1 GCF_013299185.1 Microcoleus sp. bin48.metabat.b7b8b9.023
AGTTATGCAACTCAAACTATTGAGGGTACTCAGGCATGGGATACTTTTATGTCTCTTGTTGCTACTACACGTCAGTTGGGAATCAGTTTTTTTGATTATGTGCGCGACCGAATTTCTCAACTTGGAATTATTCCCTCTCTGTCCACTATTATTCGCGAAAAATCTGCTCTTTATCCGTTGGGATTATCTTGGCAGCCAGATTAACTGCTACCCCTACTTATTGAGCCGATACCCTAATATTTTGCTGATTTCATTGTATGACTGGCCGATCATTGCCATCCTTACAGCTATTGCTCGTTTGAGTTCTCTTGCATCAATATCACTTTCAATAAAATATTCTAATAAAGTTTTTTGTTTTTCTATGTCTTTTTGTGGTTGTAATTTATTCATATTTTTGTGACAATCAAGTATTGCATATAATTATATCATAACCTTGATAATGATTTAGGATTGCTATATCTCTTTGCCAGATGAGTTAGTGCGTTACATTGGCCAGCGTGTAGAAATCGCAGTCGGCTAGTTGAGGTTTTATTGCAAGCGTGGCGCAAACAACAAGAACAACAGGCAATGGTAGAAGCCTGTTTATTGTTGGATGAACTGAGCGATGAATTAACCGATGAGGATGAAGCATGGCAGCAAGCAGGGATTACCGACTGGGAAGCATCTGGCTTGTAAATTTCGATCCGTCAGTTGGTACAGAAATCCGTAAGACTCGACCGGGAGCATCTCAGTTATGAAATAAGTAGAAATACTTAGGCAAAAGCCAGATTAAGATAAGAGCAGCGATGCTTGAGAACTTGAGAGATATTGTTGCGGTTCCATTGAGCACCCGATATTTTAATTCTACGCCCAATCTGCTTAATTGTCGATTCGACCGTACCGCTGCCAATCGTAATTCCTTGAGATTGAAATGAATGGTAGTCAGGTATGCGTTGTCGATGTCCTTCAAGATAAGCTAGAAAGTTTTTTACTTTCTGAGCATCCCAATCTGCAAAAGTAGCGATAGCTTTCTTAATTCTGCCATGCCATAGGCTAGTTTCAACTTTTCTTAACTGCTTCACAGAACCAGCGAGCTTGTAGAGATTTTCTTTCAGATGATACCAGTCAAGAATTTCGCGTCTTTGTTCTGGTGTGGAGATGTCCGCCATTAAATTCCACACCCCTGGATGACCATCCCCCAAACAAGTAATCGTTTCTGACAAAGGCTGACGATTGACCCATTCTACCAAAGCTTCATTTTCCTGAAAGAATGCAGCATGGGCTTGTTGGTGTAAAGTCACCGCTTTATAGTCTCGCCACTCACTAGGTTTTCCTTTATCTGTCCTCAATCTTGCTTTACCGCCGTCTATACTTAGATCTGTGACGGTTTGTTCTGCGACGACTTCAGCGAATTCTTGCCGATGGACGAGACGTTGTTGGGTGCTATGGTCAACATATATTCCCGTCAGTTGCTTTAAATCTCTTGCTGCATTCGCGTAGGAAACATTTGCGCTCAGCAATAAGCAACTTGCTTCGAGTTGTGGACTCAATCGGGTTCGTTTCTTCAATCCCAGTTTCTGGCTCTGTTTCTCACTGACTTGCCATACTCCCAGACAGGTTTGAATCTCTATGAGTCTCCCTGCTCTTGTTTGGCTGTTGCTGTTTAAAAAAATTTCCGATTTCTGGTGCTACTTGTGTTAGTAAATGGTCTCTGACTGCTAGTTCAATGCTAGCAAAATTTTGGAGTTGTTCTTTTGGTGTATTCTTGAGAAGTATGGCGGCAGCAGATTGCAAATGTTGTTGTAAGATTTTAGTTTCTTCGGCTGTCATCTATTTTTCCTGATATATTTTGTCCTATTATCTCATAGTTTCTGTCTGAGTAAAAATACTTATTGCATAACTGAGATGCTCCCGACTCGACCAGCGGCAATACCGTTTACTTAAGACCGCCCTGGGGGTAAAACCCTATGAAAAATAGATACGGAGATTGCTTCGTTCCTCGCAATGACCATCTTAAATAAACCGTATTGCGACCAGCGGTAATTATTTCAGGAACTGCTTTTAATCAACGCAGAAAGGTAACTGTTCTACCCATTACTTCTGCGGTTCCAGACGAGGGTTTGCGAACTGTTATTTTGCCTGTAATTGCTTCGACTCTCAATGGTCTTAATAGCGAAAGATTTATCGTTTGCGTGGATCCGATGACGTTTAAAAAACGTAGACTTGTTCGCTGTATTTGGGCAATCGGATTTGCAACAAATATCCGAAATTAAACTGATTTTGGATCTATATTTAGAGCTTGAAGATTAGGCTAATGCAAAACAGAAGCCGATTGCACCAAGCCTAAATATCAAACAGAGTCAACTATAAATTAGCTATAATAAAACTTCATCTGTTATTCTCCGTACAGTCAAGAGCTTTAAATCCTTGTCATACCTTGCTTCACTTAACCAGGTAATACTGGATCGACCTCAAAGATGAAAAAAGTTTCATGAAGGCTTCATTAGCGATTCACGAAGGTCGTCCATATTACTTGGTATTGCGAAAGTAAATCTTGTACTAAGGAGTAATGCGATGAGCTCATCAAAGGAAGTAGCTAAACCTAAAAAGACATCTGCCTACAAGCAACTGTGGTCTATGCACTGGATTATGGCAGCTTGCTATCTAGCGATCTTTATAGGTGGGTCTTTTATGGCTCGCTTGCCAAGAGAGCTATTTATTCGCAACCCTCTCTACGACTTTCACAAGAGTATGGGAGTGCTAACTATGGCTTTATTGACATGGAGGATTTTTTACCTTCTCCGCGTTTATTGGAGTAAATATACGCGGCGTCAACCAAAGATGACTGGGGATTGGATTCGGACATTTGCGTTGCACACATTCCTATATCTTTTCATGTTAGTGACCCCTGTTACGGGTTTTTTCTTCTCTAATTCTTTCAAAAGTAATAATGTGCGTTTTTTTTGTATCACCATGCCAGATATTTTCCCTGAGAATGCAGCAATGGTTGACATGGGTAGAAGTTTACACTTTTGGTTGGCTTACGCATTTCTAGCTTTTATTATCCTGCACACCGTGCAGCAATGGAAGTTTGTTCAAGGATTTTGGCGGCGTGTTTCAAAAAAGAGTAAAGTCAAAGAAATAGATGTTAATAATAGTCTATGAAAGCCAAATATTTTTCAATCGCTAGTAAAACCAGTAGTGGAACTGCAAGGACTAATCGACCCAGTGGATGGCGTCGAGTTTTCTCTGGAGTCCGGTTCCGAATTCTAGTTTGGTATTTCCTGATAACATCCTGCACGATAACGGTTTCTATCTTGGTGACTCGTCAGATTTTCTGTAAATTACTAGAAGAACAGGTTCAAACTTCTTTGCTTCAGGAGGTAACATGGTTTCAAAAATCATTGAATGAAATGAATCCTCAGTTATCTAAAAAGTCAGATATCACTTCTAGTTTCAATCTGTTATGGTCTAGCTATATTCCCACGAATAATCATTTCTTTTTCGCAATCATAGATGGTCAAATCTATCTGCCTAGTCATTATCCATTGCCAGACTTTCTTAAGCGCAATCCAAACCAGATCGATAAGTTCGCTCAACTCGATAGACGCCAGCAAAGCACGATATTGACGCCAAATGGCCCTATTTACCAATTGGCAGAACCTATCCGGATTGACGGAAAAAATCATGGTGTCATTGTGGCTGTTTACGATGCGACCGATCGCTATCAAGTTGGGACAAAGACAATTATTCTGGTAATCAAGGTGACTCTGTTAACTTTGGCCGTATTCTCCTTACTAGCCTGGATTACCGCTGGACGGGTGTTATCTCCCTTGCGCCTACTTACTCAGACTGCTCGCTCAATCACAGAGTCGGATATGACTCAACGCATTTCTGTCGAAGGAAAAGACGAAATTGCCGATCTGACTGCTACTTTCAACGAGATGCTCGATCGGCTCCAGTTTGCCTTTGATGACCAGCTAGAGTTTCTGAAAGACGCCAGTCACGAATTGAGGACGCCGATTACGGTTATTCAGGGTCAAATAGAAATGTTGAAATACAGACCCGATCGGCAAGATGAGACGATTGAGTTGGTTATGGATGAGTTGAGCCGGATGACTCGCCTTGTCAATGACCTGCTACTTCTGGCACGATCGGAGCGACCAGATTTCCTTGAGCCGAAGCTCGAAGATTTAGACTGGTTGACGGAAGAGCTATATCTCAAAACAAAAACTCTGGCGAATCGGAACTGGCAATTGGAGTCTAAGGGCTTGAGTTTTGTGATGGTCGATCGCCAGCGCCTCACCCAAGCAATTATGAATTTGGTTCAGAACGCTGTCTGGCACACGCAAGAGGGGGATACTATTGCTCTTGGCTCGACTTCGACTGGTGGCTACATCCATTTCTGGGTACGCGATACTGGAAAGGGAATTGCTCCTGAAGATCGAGAACGGATTTTTAAACGTTTTATCCGCGCTTCTAACAATGATTCCGGCTCGGAGGGGGCTGGTTTGGGGCTGTCCATCGTCGAGGCGATCGCTCGCGCTCACGGCGGCCGAGTTGAACTATCCAGTCGCCTGAATTACGGATCTACTTTCACAATTGTGATTCCCCTGATTTCTACACAGGAAATTGTTTCTCATGAATCGGATTCTGATTGTCGAGGACAACCCCCGTATTACGGATTTTTTAGAGACCGGGCTACAGGCTCACGGGTTCACGACGGTGATTATTAAAAGTGGCCGCGCAGCCATTGAGATGTCTGATAGTCAAGATTTTGACCTGTTGCTCCTTGACCTAGGCCTTCCCGATATCGATGGGTTGGCAGTAATCAGAGAACTAAGAGGGCGAGGAGAATATTTGCCTGTAATTGTTTTGACTGCTCGTGATGGGGTAGAAGATACTGTTACAGCCCTAGAAGGCGGCGCTGATGATTACATTACCAAGCCCTTTCGCTTTGAAGAACTGTTAGCTCGAATTCGGGTCCAGTTGCGAAACCAACATCTACCCAAAATGAAGGAGGAAACGAAGCTTAGAGTTAGCAATATTACCTTGGATATGATTACCCGCCAGATTTGGGTGGAAGGAAGCTTAGTGAACTTGACAGCTCGTGAATTTATCCTAGCTGAGGTGTTTTTACGTCACCCGATGCAAGTGATGAGTCGAGAACAGTTGTTGGATCGTGTTTGGGGATATGACTATGCCCCTGGTTCTAATATTGTGGATGTTTATATCAAAAACTTGCGTAAGAAGTTGGGGGGTGATTATATTGAAACGGTTAGGGGTATGGGATATCGGTTTCAACCTGACAAGTAATGCGCAATGTTAGTCTTCAGATTTGATATTACTCCCAGTAATTTTCCCAATCATCCTGAAAAGCTTCCTGCAATCTCTGCATATACGCATCAGTCTTAATCTTCACCATCCACGGATTATTCGTACTGCCGCCTCCCTTGCACACAACACCTTCATTTACACTGTATTTCCCAGAGCGAATATCATCCATAAATTTGCCAGTCAGTTTGCCGCGATAAATCGCTCGCGCAATATTTAATCCGCGAAAATCCTTAATAAGGCGATCGGGAGCAACCATACCGCGATCGGTTTGCACATCAAAAAGCACCAATTGTTTCCGATCGCCCTGTTTGTGCATTCCCGCAAACGATCGATCTCCCAAAAACTCTGTAAACACAGTAATTTCAGCACAGTGATACTGTTCGTTCTCTCGAAAAATAGACTCTAAAGGACTAGCAAAATCTCTCCTAAATATTTCAGGTGCTTCCTCTAAACCTGGATGTGCAGCATTAAATTCTGAAATTCCCATGTCATCCAAGTCAAATCTACTTCGGCGCGTACCAAAAGCATACCAACTGAGTTCAACTTACCACACCCAATGCAAGTTAGTACCATCGTATTTCTCAAAAGCTATACATTGTTTATTAGGGCAATTTTTACTATTGGGAATTTTGGGATAAGCAAGCTGAATTCGTGTCATATAAAGGAATAAGGAAGAAGGAAGAAGGAAGAGAGAAGGACTAAAGTCCTCACTACAAACTTTATTTATGGAGATTTTTAACAATTCCTCCCCCTTCCACTTATCCTTTAAAAATCTCTCAGTTGAGCAGTTTGAACAGTCACATCTTTCGTCAGAGAACCCCGCCGCACTTTCAGTTTCAAAATTTGACCGATTTGGCTATTTTCCACCAAATTTTGCAACTGTTCGGGTTGAGTCACTTTCTCGCCCTCAATTTGAACGATCGCATCTCCCTTCCGAATCCCCGCTTTCTCAGCAGGCGTATTTGGCATCACTCGCATCACTAACACCCCTGTAACTTCCGGCACAATCAAAGGAGCATTGGGGTCAGAATTATTCTCTCTGGCCATTTCCGGAGTCAAAGCAATCATCTGAATCCCCAAAAACGGATGGCTGACTTGTTCTCCCTTGGCTAACTGGGCGTAGATGGCCTTAGCTTTGTCGATCGGAATTGCAAACCCAATACCCATTGCATCCGCCCGAATCGCCGTGTTGATGCCAATCACTTCTCCTCTGCTGTTTAACAGCGGCCCGCCGGAATTGCCGGGATTGATGGCGGCGTCTGTTTGAATGAAATCGAGACGTTTGTCGGGAATGCCGACGGCTGCGCTCGATCGCTTCAAAGTGCTGATAATTCCCAAAGTGACGGTGTTGTCAAATCCGAGGGGGTTTCCCACGGCGATCGCCCAATCACCCACTTTCACCGCATCGGAATCTCCCAGTGGTGCCACGGGCAAGTTAACACCTTTAGTATTAATTTTGACAACAGCCAAATCTGTTACTTCGTCAGTACCTTGGACTTCTCCTGGAAAAGTCCGGCCGTCATTTAAGGTGACAGTTACTCGATCGGCTTTATCTACCACGTGAGCATTGGTTAACACAATCCCGTTTTTGTCAATGATGAAGCCAGAACCTTGACCCCGCAAGCGTTCTTGTCTGGGCGTCATGCTCCGCAAATCTTCTCCCAAAAATCTGCGGAAGAAGGGGTCTTCCATTAAGGGGTCGAGGTTGCGGCTGACAGTGCGCTCGGTATCAATCCGGACAACAGCAGGCCCGACTCGATCGACTGCCGCCGTCACAAAACTGCTGGTATCTGCAGCCACCTGCGCCGGGAGTTCCGGACTCCGCAGTGCGAGCATTTGCGGATTTTGGGAAGTTGCCCTGGAACTCAAAGGTACTTTCTGCACGGCTGTTTCTGTCTCTTCGGGCCAGTTGGGCTGATTTTTGCCAGCGGCCCAGACGGATGCAGCATTGATGAAGAGAGCACTCAGGGCGATCGTCATTGCTAAAATGAGGGCGAAAGGGCGATCGGTGCGGGGTGCGGATCCAAAAAACTTAAATAGTCGCATAGCGTCAATATTGGGTAGTCTGGGTTATTCTAGTAAAGGCGTGCGTGCGATCGGACTCAATAATCGCCCGCTATCAAGATCCTAAATATATTTAGCTGAAACAGCATTCATCCCCGCGCTCTACCTGTACAATCCGTGAGCGACGGGATGAATGCGCGATCGTCCGCCGATTGCACCCGCGCACAAGGCGCTCTCGTCACAGCCAGCGGGAGATGCGCGGGTGTATGAGCAGGCGAACAAAATCCCTTGATTGGTCTGTATCTGTGTTATCATATGTAAGCATTTTGTGATAAAAGCATCGTGTTAAAAGCAGTCAAAGTCAGAATCTATCCTACCCAAGAACAGCAGAGTCATTTGGCAGGGGCTTTTGGCTGTGTTCGATGGGTGTGGAATCAATCTCTGGCTACCATGTCCCAAACCTATAAGGAGACTGGGAAAGGTATATCGGCTTTGATGATGAAGAAACAGATTCCAGTATGGAAGACTGAGCATGAATGGCTCAAAGAGTGTTATTCGCAATGCCTCCAGTCCTCTGTACTTAATCTGTCCCAAGCTTTTATCAATTTCTTTGATGGCCGAACAGGATATCCGACCTTCAAGAAACGTCAAGGTAGACAATCAATGCAGTACCCTCAGAACGTTAAAATTCTGAGCGATACTGAGATTAAATTCCCTGGTAATCTTGGAGTGGTTGAGGCTAAAATTCATCGCGCTCTTGTTGGTAAATTAAGGACTGTGACGGTATCTAGAATGCCTGATGGTCGTTATTACGCCTCCCTACTGATGGATGATGGTATAGAAAACCCAGTCGCTAATGAAGATGGTAGAGCCATTGGTATTGACCTCGGTTTACTAGACTTTGTAGTTACATCTAATGGCTCGAAATACCAGAACCCTCGACATTTGAAGAAGCACGAACGTAACCTCAAACGCAAACAGCGTAAGTTATCCAGGAAAAAGGATCGAACTACCAACAGACGACGAAAGGCTAAACTAGCTGTAGCCAAAGTCCACGGAAAAATAGCTAGAGTGCGTGAAGATTTCCGACACAAACTATCCCGTAAGATAGTTAACGAAAACCAAGTGATTGTGGTCGAGAATCTGGCAGTAAAGAACATGGTCAAAAATCACAATCTTGCCTTATCTATCAGTGATGCTGGCTGGGGAATATTCTGCACCATGCTTAAATATAAGGCAGAAGCAGAAGGCAAAGTCTATCTAGAAGTAGGTCGATTTTTTCCATCATCTCATCTGTGTTCTAATACTTTACTGTCGCTGCCAAAAATGGATCTATCTGTGCGTGAATTTGACTGTGCCCACTGTGGCAATCGACACGACAGAGACATTAACGCGGCAATCAATATTAAAAATGAAGGCTTACGGTTATTGACGTTGGGAACCAGCGTTACTGCCAAGGGAGGCAATGTAAGACCAAAACGATATGGGCAAAAATCCACTGTCGCCGAGGCTGTTGCCCTTGAACTTGGAAGCCCACACTCTACCCGCTTCGGGTAGAGTGTTGGGTCGTTCACACAGCTACAATACACGAGTCTGGAGCCAGCACAAACTCAACATATTCTCAATTCTAACGTGAAAATTTTCCCTAGTAATACCAGTTTCAAAAAAACAATTAAACTGTAGTCCAGCGCTCTAAACCACTACGGAACAACTTATTCCCAAATCCCCAATCTCAAATCTCAAATCTCAAATCTCAAATCTCAAATGGCACAACCCTGATGATTATATCTGACACTTCTACTGACAAATCCGTACCCTCAAATTCCCACCACCACCATCACGACAATCAATCAGTCCACCCTCACCATCACGATGAAGAATCGAGGCGGCGGCTGGTTAATCGCTTATCTCGGATTGAGGGACACGTCCGGGGCATCAAAACAATGGTGCAAGAAAACCGTCCCTGTCCCGAAGTTCTCGTGCAAGTTGCAGCAGTTCGAGGCGCGCTCGATCGCGTAGCAAGAATCATTCTTGACGAACATTTAACTCAGTGCATTGCCAGGGCCGCTAAAGAAGGCAATATCGATACCGAAATAGAAGAGTTGAAAGCTGCTTTGGATCGGTTTTTGCCTTAGTCGCTGCCATTTTCTTACATATACCACCCCCATCAGATGGTTAGGAATTTCTGGCGATCGCTTTCTTCATCCGATTAATTGCAAATAAAAGTCTCTCGCGACGATAACTAAAGGCTGCCTTCTTCCTTCTTTTTATCCTGAGGTAAGCCGTTATTGATGTGATGACTGAGGGTTAGGAAGTTCTGGCGAGCGATCGCTTTCTTCATGGGATTAATTGCAAATAAAAGTCTCTCGCGACTATAGATAACTAAAAGCTGCCTTATTCCTTCTTTTCATTCTGAGGTAAGCCGTTATTGATGACTTCTTCCCTCTTCCCTCTTCCCTCTTCCTTCTTCCCTCTTCCTTCTTCCCTCTTCCTTCTTCCCTCTTCCTTCTTCCTTCTATCTTTTACATCCGTTACATCCGTTGCCGAACTTCCTTCTTCTATAACAAAACCTGCAAATCAGACAACAACTTGCAAGTTATGAGTTCGGGCGCATTGCTTAAGAATCTTTCACCAACCAGGGAAAACCATCAAATATTTCCCCCTCAACCCAATCGGCACAACAGATAATTTATACGATCGGCAGTTGGTGAGAGCGATCTTAGTTCAAAAAGAAGTAGTGAGTTTTTAGTGACAACCAAAGTCATCAACAGCTTTAAACTCTGAGTATCAACAATAGGAGGGTGATTAACCAGACTTGGGATGAACTGTCTATTTAAACTTTCGTCAACTTGCCTTTGAGCTGGTATCTGACTGTTGCGTAAACGGCCTTATAGGAAGCGTCTATGCTGTATTCCTGCTGCAACCACTCTTGAATTTCTCCATAGCTTTTAAAGCCTTTTTGGGGATCGCTGAGGCGCATTGCCAAACTAGCGCGGGCCAGAGGAGGAATCGCCGGCTTCCTGCCACCGCTGTGCTTGGTTTCCAGGAGTCCTTCAAGTCCATCAGATCTGTACTTTCTCAGCCACCGCTGCACAGTAATGCGGTTTACGCCGATCGTCATTGCCAATTCTTTAACTGTCTTAACGTGACAAATTTTGAACAGGTAAAGTGCTTGAATTTTTTGAAAGCCGCTTGCCGTTTTTTGTTCGGTTAACAGGCTTTTTAGTTCTTCTGTGGTCTCTGTGATGCTAAGTTTACATACTCCAGCCATATCAATTACCTCACGAGGATTCGCACTATACAATTGTTTTTTTGACTGGGGAGAAAAATCTTCTCCCCTCCTAAATGCTCGCCTTTTGCTTGCCAAGAAAGGAATAGACAAGCTATCTCAATTAAACTTTTTCATGCCTGGACTTACTCAGATGCTCAGAAGCTTGTTTTTTTTACCTGGAGCAAGGGCTGGAACGCGTCTTTTGGTGAAAGACCCGGTTTATGAGTCAGTTTGGTATTGGATGGCACAAGCATCATTGCTAATACTGATATCAGTTAACTGATCGACCGCAACATTAGCTGCAATAGTTGACTTTTAAGGAATACCATTTATTCTCTTTTTGTTAAACATATATCATGGTTTTCCTGGTGTTTTTGGGTAATTTTTGCGAATGTCTTGGCAATTTATAGCTAGCATATAACCTTGGTCTGTACGCTAGCTATAAGCACATTTAGACACAGATTCTACTGCTCCCAGAAGTGTATTTCTGGCTTTCCCTTTGTGAGAAATCCTGAGACATTAGCACTCTGATGGGCCGAAGCGGATCGCGCCGAGTGACGGTGCAACCAACTTTCACGGTACGCGGGCAGGCCTCTGTGAAATTACTTGCTCGATCGCCAGTTGAGTAAAACACGTCTACCGTGGGATTGTCAAATTTTCAACATCACAGTACCACTATCGGCTATTTTCGCCTGCCTGTCGTGATCGAAAACGTTGCTTCTATGTGATACTACTAACATTAATTAGTGATCGTTATCACACAAATACTCAGTAACCTCAACTAGCCATAAAAAGTTATGGCCTCGATCGCACTTTCCAGCGAGAATTCTTTGATTTAGTTAGGAAGTACGATAAGATTGACATTTTTGTTAAAATTTTGGCGTTGCTGAATCAAGGTATGAATGCTCCAGGAATGGGAATATCGTCAAACTTCAAGTAATGTATTAATAATTTAATAGAATGCTTGAGCATTTCCTCACATTTAGAATAACAAAGAGTCTTGCGA
>NZ_JAAFKG010000103.1:0-3476 GCF_013299185.1 Microcoleus sp. bin48.metabat.b7b8b9.023
GCAGTAGTATATTGCAGGGTGACTTGTCTCGTGAAATAATATGAAGCGTCATGTCTCCTATTTTATAACACTTTTTTTACTCTGCTTACTTTTTTTCTCGGCTACCCCGAATTATTGAGCGGATACCACGTTAGAACCGTTGCATTCATTGTCTACCCGTACCGCCAACTGCTTCCGTGAGTTAGAAATATCCACGACTTTGCCAAGAATATAAACCAATACGGTTCCGTTGATTTTAGATTTTAGATTTGGGGATTGGGGATTGGGGATTTTAGATCGAGCGATATCCTGGGGTTAGTATTGTCCGAAGAGAGTAACGCAATACATGAAGGCGATCTTTTATCAAAGCAATCTCCGTGTCTATTTTTAAATTGATTTTGCTATCGGTGACGGGCTTATCCCTGTAGCAGGATTTGACAGATATTATGTTTATTAAAGCTGCTATAATGTTATTGTATAATCCACAATCATTTAAGTACAAGAGGGCTGATGAGAGCATTGATATCGTTTCCGGTTGTATCGGAATGATTTGACCGCAGAGGGCGCAGAGGACACAGAGAGAGAAGAAAGAGATTAATACAGGACGAGGCTACCTGATTTGATATGATACATGGGATTGTTTCATGAATTATTACCAGATACGCGCGCCTCCAACAGACATCTTCAATAACTTTCAAGTCAATAACATATTAACGAGAAAATTTCATGGTGCCAGATAAATCTAATTATTTACTAAAAAATGCTCGCGTACCCGAATCTCTTCTAGAGATGAAATCGATCGCCAATTCAGCGTCTACTATCGCCACAACAGCCGATCGCAATTTTTGTCTGGTGGATCTGGAAATTGCCAGCGGCGCGATCGCCCAAATCATCCCCACAGGTACGGAACCTTTATCCCAACTTGCAGATATCCCCATTGTAGACTTGCAAGGCGGCTTAATTTTCCCGTGTTTTGTCGATATGCACGCGCATTTAGACAAAGGACATATCTGGGAACGATCGCCCAATCCCGATGGAACGTTTGCTAGCGCGATCGACACAGTACAGGCTGATGCCCAAAAACACTGGAATGCAGAGGATGTTTACCGGCGGATGCAGTTCGGCCTCCAATGCAGCTACGCCCACGGAACCAAGGCGATCCGCACTCACATCGACAGCGCAGGAGAACAGGGAACCGTTAGTTTAGCAGTATTTACAGCCTTGCAGGCCGAATGGCGCGATCGGCTAATTTTGCAAGCAGTTTCCCTAGTTTCCCTAGACTATTTCCTGACACCCGAGGGTGAAAAATTAGCAGACAAAATTGCCGAAATCGGCGGGATTCTCGGCGGCGTCGCCTACATGAATCCCGATTTAGACAAACAACTCGATCGCGTATTTAGCTTAGCCCAAGAACGCGGTTTAAACCTCGACTTCCACACCGACGAAACCGACGATCCAGAATCAACCACACTGCGAGAAGTCGCAAAAACCGCCATTCGCCATGAATTTGCAGGTCAAATAATTTGCGGGCATTGCTGTAGTTTAGCCGTACAACCGCCAGATTTAGTAACAGAAACTTTGACATTAGTCAAGGAAGCAAATATTGGCATTGTCAGCTTACCGATGTGCAACCTTTACCTGCAAGACAGACAATCTGGGCGTACACCGCGCTGGCGGGGAGTCACGCTGCTGCACGAACTAAAAGCAGCAGGAATTCCCGTCGCAGTTGCTAGCGACAATTGTCGCGATCCGTTTTATGGATTTGGCGATCACGATGTTTTGGAAGTATTGAATATGGCAGCCCGGATCGCCCATTTAGATCGGCCTTGGGAAAATTGGCCGCGCACAGTCACAACCACACCAGCCGACTTAATGGGATTGCCGAATTTAGGACGAATCGGAGTTGATTGGCCAGCAGATTTGATTTTGTTTAAGGCGCGAAATTTTAGCGAATTGTTATCTAGATCGCAGCGCGATCGCACAGTTTTGCGGCAGGGTAAAGCAATTGATACAACTTTGCCCGATTACCGCGAACTAGACGACTTGTTGCATGAAAACTCGGCGGTTGAAACCGCTTCTATACAAACAAAACCCGCCTCCGCGGGTTGAAGAAAACTCGACGGTTAAAATTATTTTATCTTCTTCAGTCCGCGGAGGCGGACGAAAGTTTTTGTAGACGCGGTTTCAACCGCCGTCCTATGCGGTTAAAATTATTTTATCTTCTTCAGTCCGCGGAGGCGGACGAAAGTTTTTGTAGACGCGGTTTCAACCGCCGTCCTATGCGGTTAAAATTATTTTATCTTCTTCAGTCCGCGGAGGCGGACGAAAGTTTTTGTAGACGCGGTTTCAACCGCCGTCCTATGCGGTTAAAATTATTTTATCTTCTTCAGTCCGCGGAGGCGGACGAAAGTTTTTGTAGACGCGGTTTCAACCGCCGTCCTATCTTGTCAAGTGACAACATAATTTGATATAAAATATAAAACCTGATGCAATCGAGGATGTTTTAAGTGAAAGCAGTTATTTTATTGTCGGGAGGGCTGGATTCCTCAACAGTTTTGTATCAAGCGAAAGCCGACGGCTGCGAATGTTATGCGATATCCTTTGACTACAAGCAAAGACACCGGCGAGAGTTAGAATCTGCACGGGCGATCGCACTTTCAGCACAGGTTAAGGCACATCAGGTGGTAAACTTTGACTTGACGCTGTGGGGCGGTTCGGCTTTGACGGACAATCAGATAGAATTGCCCAAAGATCGCAATCTAGCAGAAATGTCGCAAAACATCCCCGTTACCTACGTTCCAGCTAGAAATACCATTTTTCTCAGCTTTGCCCTCGCCTACGCCGAAACTCTAGAAGCCCAGCGAATTTACATCGGTGTCAACGCTTTAGATTATTCCGGCTATCCCGACTGCCGCCTCGATTACATCCAAGCCATGCAGGAAGTATTTCGGTTGGGAACAAAGCAAGGAAGGGAAGGAGAAGCTATTAAGATTATCACACCTTTGATCGAACTGAAAAAAACCGAAATTATTGAATTGGGCAACAAGTTGGGAGTGCCTTGGGAGAAAACTTGGTCTTGTTATTCAGGTGGCGAAAGTGCCTGCGGCGTTTGCGATTCTTGTCGGCTGCGGCTGGCTGCTTTTGACGAATTGGGATTGAAAGATCCGGTGCCTTACGCTTAATAGTGCAGGTTTGCGAGCCGCACTAATTGATTGTTTAATTCACTGAAATTAACCAATTTATAGGGTTGGAAATGCAGACAGGTTGATTGCGAACACCCCACTCCCCACCAGTCTCGTCAACTTTCAGTGTTTTGATTTTCAACAAGATCTCATATCATCTCCCGTCAATTACCTATAATAAAAGTGTTTGTAGTGCGGACTTCAGTCCGCATATTCAGAGGACTAAAGTCCTCACTACAAACCTTACAATAAAAGTGTTTGTAGTGCGGACTTCAGTCCGCATATTCAGAGGACTAAAGTCCTCACTACAAACCT
>NZ_JAAFKG010000103.1:3486-9918 GCF_013299185.1 Microcoleus sp. bin48.metabat.b7b8b9.023
TGTAGTGCGGACTTCAGTCCGCATATTCAGAGGACTAAAGTCCTCACTACAAACCTTACAATAAAAGTGTTTGTAGTGCGGACTTCAGTCCGCATATTCAGAGGACTAAAGTCCTCACTACAAACCTGACCATAAAAGTGTTTGTAGTGCGGACTTCAGTCCGCATATTCAGAGGACTAAAGTCCTCACTACAAACCTGACCATAAAAGTGTTTGTAGTGCGGACTTCAGTCCGCATATTCAGAGGACTAAAGTCCTCACTACAAACCTGACCATAAAAGTGTTTGTAGTGCGGACTTCAGTCCGCATATTCAGAGGACTAAAGTCCTCACTACAAACCTGACCATAAAAGTGTTTGTAGTGCGGACTTCAGTCCGCATATTCAGAGGACTAAAGTCCTCACTACAAACCTGACCATAAAAGTGTTTGTAGTGCGGACTTCAGTCCGCATATTCAGAGGACTAAAGTCCTCACTACAAACCTGACCATAAAAGTGTTTGTAGTGCGGACTTCAGTCCGCATATTCAGAGGACTAAAGTCCTCACTACAAACCTTGATGAATTTTATTTGATTGAAATATTAATAAAATATAAAGTAAAATCGCGATTTTCTGCTTTTTGTGCAGTTAAAATTTAGTCTGCCGAACAGTTTTGGGTACAAACAACCAGAATTTTGTAGCACGATCGTTAAATCAAGCAATTTTAGGCTAATTTTGAACAATAATAGTCTCTAGCTTCGGTATTTCGGCAAAATAAGGAGTTCTGTTACAGCGACAATTGCCGTTTTTTGACTTTACCAGCTTGGTATATAGGCATTGCACAACGTCAGCCAGCTATTTCATTTGAAAGTCTACTTACAAGTACGGTATTGACTCGCAAATGGCTGGGAAATTTATGATATTTATCAGTATTTATACGATTGAATTCTGGAGTTTTAGGAGATTATAGTTAAGATCGAATGCTTCAACAAACAATAGCGATCGCTATTATCGCCATCATTTTGCTACCAAATTCTAGATTAAATCTACTCAAGCATTCGCGCAATTGTATCTCACAAAAAATGAATGTGTGAGTTGAAAACCATCAGCAGCATCTAACCTTGACAGAGTAAATACTAAATCTATGACTACTAATCCTTCCTTTCTCAGTTCCACATCATTCAATCCGCTGTCACCATCGGTAGACTTATCTGTTTCCTTCGCCCAAAAGTATCTACAACAGATGAAAAGCGGTGCCCCTGCGGTTGTGGGTGAGGATAAATTTATCGAACGACGGCGTATCAGTATGGCAAAACAAATGTTGACATCGCTGCGTTCAGTGAGTGCAAAATCATGGACGAAAACTGACTATCTATTGTCAGAAACGTTAGTTGAACACGGTATAGATACGGATCTGATCGATCCTTGGTATATTTCTGGTGGCATCCATCAAGTTTATAAGTTGGCGATCGAAGCATATAGCGAGCAATTGTCGCCCTATCGTATAGTCAACAAGGTGAGTCCAATTCTCGGACAAGTCCGACAGCAGGTAACAGAAATTGATCCTCGCGTGATTGGCTTTGTGGCGATGCAATATCACTACACGGGAATGCAGTTGATGGAATTGCTTCCCGAGGGAGAACAGGAAAATTTTGGTAACTACGTCAAAATCCTAGACGATCATCTGTATATGCCACTGCCACGCGCCTACGAAGCTGCTGCAAACCATCCATCGGATTCAGTTGCGCTGCAATCTGTGCGCCTGCTAATGTCGAAGATGACCGAGATTGCTGAACGGGTAGTCGATCGAGTAAATGAACTGTACCCACGGTATCGCTGTTATTCTGGGCCCCTCAGCAGCGAACGCATCCGTACATCGAGTATTCGTGATGTCGAGATGTTTCAGGTTTATATGTGGGTTTGTTTGCTAGAAGGCAATTTGCACGCGCTAGAAACCGAACTGTTTCCCCTCTGCGTGATGATTTACCCTCGACTGAATGTGAGTTGGGAGCTCGTCAGCCAGATGACTCACCTACTGCGTAAGGAGATTGGGGCATATCTGTCACCCCAACAAGCGGTGTATTGTGAACCCTTCTACGAGATTCTGCGCCGTATGTTTTCAGAGGAAGTTTTCCCGAATGCTTGATACGCCAAAAACTCTGACGAACAGCACAAAGCTTGATATTAAAGGACTTTAGCTGGTTTCTCCAATATTAGCTATTGTCCTGTTTATTTTGAATTTCGTTTTGCTTTTAATCTAAAAGGCGATCGACATATGACATATTTGCGATCGTCCTCCCCATCAAAATCCCTATATATAGCAGTTATCAAAAAAGTGAGGTACGTTGTTGGGCTTAAGCCCTCTTAAATTAGTGATTATAAGCTGTCAGTCATACCTCATCTTTTTGAGATTGGTTCGATCAAATATTGTCTTATTTAGCTTTCGGCTCATCCTCAACTTCCGGTTTACTCTTGTTTTCCTGTTCAAATCGCATTTCATTTTGCAGCGAATTCAATGGAACTAAAAGCATATCAGCCATTTGCGATTGTCCTCTAGCCCTGTAAATATCTATAGCTTTCTGAAAATCTTCAACTCCCCCCTGTTTGTCTCCCGTTACACCTCGAGCATGAGCACGAACCATATAAGCTTCTACAAAATCAGGATTGAGATTAATTGCTTGAGTAAAAGCTTCAGATGCTTCCTTGTACAGTCCTCTGCGACCGAGGTCGAATCCTTGTTGATAAAGTTCTTTAGCTTTCATAGCATTCCTTAATTTCTGCTGCTCATCACGCTTGCATAAAGGATCGAGTCTATTTACTTGACCTGATGAATCAAGTATAAAACACCCTGGTTCTTCCTGAGCATTCGCTACAATTTGAAAAAGAGGTAGAGACGCTATAAGGACAGAAGAAAAAGCATAAATTAAGTAGGGCTGTTTCAGCATTACAGGTACTGTTTAAATATTATTGATGTATAAAAATACCATACCTGTATCGTTCCAAGTGTGACATCGATCATGGCAATAAATGATTTATATCACTTACAGTGAAATGGCTCGGCTCGTAACATCCTATCAATCATGCTCTGCAATAAATTTCGCAAGCATCATTTTGTAAGTATCATTGGGGCTTCAGCTATGAACTACTTTCAAAAGACCGCATTATTTATGGGGGTAGCAACTGCTATTAATGGGCTTACTTTTGCAGCTCAGGCTCAGTTTTGTGCAGACCCTTCTCATACAGCAGCAACTAAAGCTAGACTCGATCAAATTGCCCTGAGTCAAGGGATTCCAATCAATCAAGTTGGACGAGCTTTTCAAAACTTTGCACTAGCTACCATCAGACCAGGTACTCCAATTCCAGAGAATACCAGGTTATTTCCTTCAAAGAAAAGGGAAGATAAAACGGATGGTGAGATCAAAAATGTACAACCTGATGGAGTTCTTCCACTTGTATTTGTGAATTTTCCAGCAGGCCCAACTGAAACATATGCTGATAGCGTTTTTTATGAGGTAAAGGCGCTAAAGGGAGATCTCCTCCCCCCGAGTTACCAAAAATATCAAATTCTCGGTTTCATTGATGCGCTCGGTAACAGCCCTGCAAAGACAGCAGGCAGAATACCAGCAATCATTTTTCTCACTAGCGCGGATATAAGGGAGATTAGTTTTGCAACAATAACAGAAGCTTTATTCAATGGTGTAGCTGTCTGGCACGCTATAGGTTGCGAAATTCCAGGCAGCTCTAATCAGCTCCAACTAGGTCAAGCCTCCCTGAGAAATCCCGCAGTCTACTTTCTCCAGTTAACGATTCCAGAATCAATAGGCCCTGGAATCCCTGGAAGAATTTTCATACCAAATCCGACTTAAATAAGCTGTTAGTCATTTAAATTTATTGCCTCAACCCCTTGCAGTATGGGGTCTGGCGCACAAATAGTGCAGTTTGAATGTCGAACAGCTTACCCCGTTTATGACTGGGCGGTTGAAACCATTTTGGGGCTGGAAAATCGAATCTAGCGATAGCAAGTTATTCGATTTTTACCCCCAATTACACAAAGGAATCCCGCCTCCGCTGGCTAAAGAATAAAGAGGCCATAAACCCGAATTTTGAATCGTTAATTCAAGGTTAATTATCTGCTATTTCATACTTTACTCAATGGTAAAATATATGTCTATTGAACAGCGCCGAGGTATTGAAACAATTGACAGAAACCAAAATCTACTTCTCGTTCGCGCTCCTATTGAGTCAGTGGCGGAAAAATTTAGTAGGGCGAGACGTGCGGATGTTTGGGAACGAGATATATACGATCGCGAAATCGAAATCACCACCGAGAGCTATATTGTATTTCAGTTCCGAGGACACCCTTGGACGATCGTTGAAAAACTGACTTATAGGCCCGGTAGCCTTGTATTTGGAGAAGGAGATGCGATCACCCTTTCCTGGTTCCTATCCACTCGTGCCATCTACTACAAATGCAGCGATACTTGCGGTTATATTGGTTATAACTGCTACGACGGAGGTGCATTTGCAGAGATGCTGTACTTTGAGGAAGAGATGGATCTCCTATTCCTCTCTAACTTTCGTGAGGTTAAAGCTGAGGACATTGAGAGTGGTTTTAGATTTACTGACGCTTTTATGGAGGAGCAAGATATCTATATTCCCTACGTATATTACGAAAATGTGAGGGCTGGCGATCGCCTTAATTTACGCCCCAAAGGCCCGACGTTAGATGATTTAGTACGCAGCGACTTCGAGCGAGTAGATTATATCGGCGTTAACTAAAATACTCTTAACTCGAAAACTTCGCCGCACCTCTCAATCCGCTATTCGATCGCCCTTTTCCCCCAACTTCCCCATCAGCCGCTGCAACTTCTGGGAAATCGCGCGCGGCGAAGCTATCCCCAACGGCATCCTCCGCCGCCCCATCCAGCAACTGAATTTGAATTTGATCCAACCGCGGCCCGCACGCAGAAACCACTGTAAGTTCCGCATTTTCGCAGCGCCAAACTTCCCCTACTGCCGGCATTCTTTGCAACTGATAACTCAGAAAACCTCCGATTGTCTGATATTCGTCTGTCACCTGCAAGTCCAAATTCAATATTTGATTGATATCATCTACATTTAACTGTGCTTGCGCTAAAAAAGTGCGATCGTCCAATACTTGTAAAGCAATCTCTTTGTTGTCGGGCGACTCGTAAGTGCGGCCGATAATTTCAGCGATCAAATCCCTCAGCGTCACCAACCCGGAAATGCCGCCAAATTCATCGACGACGATCGCAATTTCTTCCGACGAACTCTGCATCAAAGGCAGTAATTCCCCCAGCACCATCATTTCCGGCACAAATCTCACCGAACTAATCCAAGTTACAATCGGCGTGTCGGGAGATAGCAAACCTTCAGCTAAGGGTTTCGCCAGTTGTTTGAAGCCAATAATCCCGATAATATCGTCTAAAGAATCTCCCGTGACGGGATAGCGGGAATGGTTGGAAATCGCCATTTCGTCAAGCAAAGTTTGAAACGTAGCCGTACTGGGAAGTACCACAATGCTGGGCCTGGGCACCATCACTTCTTCTACGCAAACTTCGCCAAATTCAAACACGTTATTCAGCAATTCTCGCTCTTCTGCTTCCAAGCCGCTAGATTCGCTGGAAGTCGCTATAATTAATTGCAGTTCTTGGGGCGTAACTGGCTGGTGCGTGCGCTCGTATTCGATTCCCGCAAGCTGCAATAGCGATCGAGTGGATTGATTGAGAAACGACACAAAGGGATTGAACAAGCGGGAAATCAATAAACTCGGAGGCCCTAAACTTCTGGCTAGCTGTTCGGAATAAACTAAGGCTACAGATTTGGGCAGGATTTCGCCGAGTACGATTTGCAGGTAAGCTAGCAGGAAAAAAGTTACTATTGAAATGCTGGCAGAATGGGCGATCGCCGATTTGATATAAATTGGTAGCGGCAAATAGCCGATCGACATTCGGATGAGAACGGCGATCGTATCTTCTCCAATCCAGCCGAGAGCTAAACTAGAAAGAGTAATTCCCAACTGCATTGTCGAGAGCAATCGCTCGATACTGTGTATCAAAGATTGAACAGTTATTGCCGGAACATCGCCGGCCTCGACTAATTGATTAATCCGCGATCGGCGTACCGTCACCATCGAAAACTCAGCCGTCACGAAAAAAGCATTGATCGCAATCAGCAGCAGCACTGACAGCAACCGCGACAGCACCTCTGCCCAACTCATCGCGGGTAAATCAGCTATCTCCTGAACTCTAGCCCCTAAAAGTGACACAATTCTCCCTAGAACAACTTTCTCGATCGAACCTGAGAATCAGATACATTTAACCCGGTAAATCCCGGACTAAGCCCAGAATAGCCGTGTATGGCAAAACAGAAAAAGCAGCAAGCTCTCCTGTCAGGGAGGTATCTCTCAAAGCTTTCAACAAAATATTGAAAGCG
>NZ_JAAFKG010000104.1 GCF_013299185.1 Microcoleus sp. bin48.metabat.b7b8b9.023
ACTGCATTGGACACAAATGTGATTTTGTTTTCCTTTCTTCTTGCCGTTTTTACGGATATGGGTTGATTTACATTCAGGGCATTGCATAAATTATTCCTCCTATTCATACTCTAACTCAGCAACGCCCAGAATTTGTACAGCAACAGCATCAATATAATACGGACGATGTTGCCCAATTACTTACTCCTCGCGAGGCAGTATATCCTGTTACTCACCCCGACATTTGCGAAAGACTGGGAGTATCGATTTCCTAAACAATATATAAAGAATATAGCCTTTGTCAAAAAGATGAGGTATGTCTGGTAATGGGCGATCGGGAATTGGTAATTGATAGTTTCTCTAAGCTTTCTGAGGTTTCTCTCCGGTAAAGACGCTCGCCCGCAGTGTGTGTTCTCTCTACTGAGAGTAGCAGAATTTGGCATACCTCATGTTTATGAGAACTTGTATAACTACAGCTTTCTTCCGACTTTCTTCTTCCCTCTTCCGACTTCCCTCTTCCTTCTTCCTTCTTCCTTCTTCCTTCTTTTTATGAAAATTGCTCTGTTCACTGAAACATTTTGGCCGAAAATAGACGGCATTGTGACGCGCCTAATTCACACTGTAGATCACTTGCAGCGATCGGGCGAACAAGTTCTGATATTTTCTCCAGATTACGGAATTACAGAATACAAAGGTGCCCGAGTTTACGGTGTTGAGGGTTTGCCTTTACCGATGTACCCGGAACTGAAAATGGCACTGCCCAGTCCGGCTATAGGTCAACAATTACAGAAGTTTCAACCGGATCTTATTCATGTTGTCAATCCCGCTATTTTGGGATTGGGCGGGATATATTACGGCAAAAAGTTCAATATTCCGATTTTGGCTTCTTACCACACGCATTTACCGAAATACTTGCACCATTACGGTTTTGGAATGCTCGAACCATTGCTGTGGGAATTGCTCAAAGGGGCGCACAATCAAGCTGAATTAAATCTGTGCACTTCTACAGCAATGGTGGATGAGTTGAGAACTCATGGCATTGAGCGAGTAGACTTGTGGCAGCGCGGTGTAGATACCGAAATGTTTGTCCCCGAATTGACGAGTCGAGAAATGCGATCGCGCCTTTCTGAAAATAACCCAGATAGCCCCTTACTCCTCTACGTCGGTCGCCTCGGTGCCGAAAAAGAAATCGAATCGATCAAACCAGTCCTCGCCGCCATTCCCGGCGCCCGCCTCGCCCTAGTGGGAGACGGCCCGCACCGCCAAACCCTCGAACAATATTTTGCCGGCACCCCCACAAATTTTGTTGGCTACCTCAAGGGGCAAGAATTGGCTTCTGCTTACGCATCTGCTGATGCCTTCATTTTTCCGTCCCGTACCGAAACCTTGGGCTTAGTGCTCCTCGAAGCTATGGCTGCGGGGACGCCCGTAGTGGCGGCTCGCAGTGGCGGAATTCCCGATATTGTGACAGACGGTGTTAACGGCTATTTATTTGACCCCGCCGATGAAGCCGGAGCAGTGGCTGCCACCCAGCGCCTGTTTGCGAATCCCGAAGAACGGGAAACCCTCCGCCAAAACGCTCGCTCTGAAGCCGAACGCTGGGGTTGGGCGGCGGCGACTAACCAACTACGAGGCTACTATCGATCGGTCGTATTTGCCCAGTCCATGGCCTCTGCTGCTTAAATTTCACAAGCTGTCGCGCTTTTAAACTCTGCATTCGGCACCTTATGGTGTCACACAGTATAATTACTCAGAAAAATCGCTTTTTCAAGTGATAAATTATGCTTTTTTCCAATTTATATCGGCCAACATACGGTAGAAAAGTATAATTTATTACTTAATTGGTCGATAAAAATAAGTAAAAACCGATTGTGACAGTTGAGGGTGCCGAATGTAGGCCAAACATTACCAACAGCTTAGGTTCCGTCCCGAGGCAGTTTCTAGCGAGGAGGGATGTCCTCAAAGATCGATCGAACTTTTTTGGCGATCGGATCGCCGTAGCTATCCTGCTGTATTGGTAAAGTAGTTGAGTTGGTGGAATGTCTTAACAAAACACGGTAAAATATCAGAGTTGTGGACTGAAAGTTAATTTCTACCCATGTCTACCCAAAACTACCCAGTTTGTCCCTCTTCCCCAATTAATTGGTCAACAAACAATCTCAGCCTTTCTTGCCGATCGGGGATAGCTTTGAGTTTCTCTTTCTGTCCTTCATACCCCCTAAACGCAATAACCGCCTTGTCTGTTGGTTCCGCAAGTCGTTTGAGAGCGCCGTATGTGTGTGCTTGAAAAGGCATTAACACCACCTGCATATGTAGGTAGGTTAATCCACTTGTACCAAACATTGAAAGGTCGAATCAATGCTTTTAAGTTTCCGAAGCGCATTAATCCCGAACAACAAGCAAATTACAGCTTTCAAAAAAGCATCAGGCGTTGCCAGACACAGTTACAACTGGGGGAACGCCCTGATTCAAGATTTGCTCAAACAACGCGAATTCGACAAAACACTCAAAATACCATCAGCCATTGACTTGCACAAACGGTTGGTTGCCGAAGTAAAATCAGCAAATAACTGGTACTATGAAACCAATAAAAATGTCCCACAAAAAGCATTAGGAGACTTGCGTCAAGCCTGGGAAAGGTGTTTCAAAAAAACATCAAAGCAACCGAGATTCAAGAAAAAGGGACAAAAAGATTCCTTTTACCTAGAATCAGGAACCAAAGCAAAGCCAGGAATTAATAACGATGGCAAGCGAGTCAAATTGCCATCGATCGGATGGGTAAAACTTACCGAACCATTGCCGCTGACAGCAGTTCACAATTGCGTAATTGGTCGCACCGCCAATAGGTGGTTTATTGCCATCAAATACGAAGTTGAATTACCAGAAGTTGCAACAAGTCGTCCCGTTGTTGGTGTTGATATCGGGATTAAAGAACTTGCTGTCTGCTCCGACGGCAAAGTCTTTGCGAATCCCAAAGCTTACCGACGGATGAGCAAAAATATCAAGCGAAAACAGCGGGACGTAAGTCGTAAAGTCAAAGGCTCTATTAATCGTGCTAAATCAATCGAGAAACTGAGCAAACTCTATGCTAAAGTAGCAAATATCCGAAAAGACGCCATACACAAGCTGACTAATTATCTTGCCAAAAACCACAGCGAGATTAAGATTGAGGACTTGAATATTAAAGCGTTTTTGAAGAATCACAAATTAGCCGGAGCGATTTCTGATTGTGGGATGTACGAATTTAAGCGGCAATTAGAATACAAAACGATTAAGTTTTTATCTAAACTAACAGTCGTAGATAGATTATTTCCTAGCTCGCAGAACTTGCTGTTACAATTGTGGAAAACATCGACACAAAATGCCCTTAAAGAATCGTGTCTACCTCTGTCCTGATTGCGGCAATGTTCAAGACAGAGATTTAAATGCGGCGAGAAACATAGAACGTTGGTTTGATGGAATTTTTATTCCAGAACGTTCGGATATGGCGGTGAGTTCCACCGCGTCAGCCTGCGGAGTAGACAAACCCGACAATAGCCATGTTGTCGCTACTGTGAAACAGGAAGTTAACACCAAAATTACTCATCTCCAGTTAAGTCTAGATTTGGGTAGCTCTGGGTAATTTTTTCAGAACGGAAAGATGAACTGCATACCCTTTTAAACAAGCGTTGAAGCATCAACCATCTATGGATGTGTCGATCGTTGGTGACGTTGGTGTAGATACACAAATGTGGAGACATCCACATTTCAATAGCGCTTTTAACATTGTGTTAAAGGCTTTGAGAGATACCTCCGCATCCAGGGTGGACGTAAGCTCCCCAGGCTGTGCTATACACAGTAGAGGTTGATTAGCAGCTTGTGGCGGGTGAAATGTATCTGTTGCGTTTACCATTAAACCATGAGTAGCTTTGCAATGCTTCGCGGGTGGGGAGAGTAGCGCCTTCAACAGACCAAATACCGGTCGCCGATCGCGCTAAAACATTTACACCGCGCAGCAGCCGAGCACAGAGTGTCAAATCTACATTGCCCGCGATCGACAGCCTGCTAGCTAATTTTCAGACTGGCAGGGTTCACAAGTCAAGTTCAACTTTAACTGGCGAACCCTCATCAGTATCAAGGTTGTAACAAAAAAGATCGAGCATCTGTAACAAGCAAACTGAACTTTCATCCGCCAAACAATGAAGCCATTATTGATCGAAGCGACAATCGAATGCTGAGTTGAAAAGCAAACAACTCAAACAGTTTGCACCCCAGCATCTAGCACCGATCGACCAGCCGGTCAATCTACCCCTCCGAGCAAGCAGTTAATCATGACATTCTCCAATGCTGGTAGCGTTCTGGCTACACTGACTCAAGTCAATTTTATGGGGGCATTGACCTCTCGTGTTAAGAGCTTGCCAGTTACTGAATTAGTGTGCCTGCTCGACTTTGTAACGGCTGAATTTCAGCAATTTATCAGGGCAATGGACCTGATTAACAATGAAGCACTCGAAACTCTCTTAGAGCAACTGTTAGATGCCTTCACTGTCAAAATTGGTCAAATTTTGCAAGCAGACCGGACAACAATTTTTTTGGTAGATGCCAACAAAAATCAACTGTGGCACAAAACAGTCGATGGACTCACGGGCGAAGATATAGAAATTCGCTTGCCGATGGATGCAGGCATTTTAGGCTACGTAGCAACTACTGGAAAATCGCTCAATGTCTTGCATGGTAGAGAACACGAGCATTTTAATGTGGAAGTAGACGAACCGCCGAACTACCGGGTTGAGACCATCCTCTGTATGCCGATTTTTAGCAGCAAGAGCCAGCACGAACCCGTAGCGGTGGTGAGACTGTTAAACAAAGCTGGCAATGCCCCCTTTACCGAGGAAGACGAACAGCAGTTCCAGGCTTTTGCAGATTCGATCGGGATTATTCTCGAAAGCTGTCAATCTTTCTACGTCGTGGCCCGCAACCAGCGAGGGGTGGCCGCACTTTTGAGAGCTACCACGACGTTGGGTCAAAGCCTTGACTTGGAAACAACTTTGCGCTCTGTCATGGATCAAGCTCGGGACTTGATGCAAGCCGATCGCAGCACGCTATTTTTATTAAATAGGGAAACCAACGAACTCTGGACAAAAGTCGCCAAGGCCGACGGCAAAACTATGGTCGAAATCCGCATTCCTGCTAACAAGGGAATTGCAGGCTACGTGGCTTCAACCGGTCAAACTCTAAATATTACAGATGCTTACGACGATCCCCGCTTTGACCCATCTACAGACCAGCAAACGGGATATCGCACTCGCACTGTCTTGTGTATGCCGGTGCATAACGCCAAAGGTGAGCTGATTGGGGTGACTCAGCTAATTAATAAGACTCAAGGCACTTTCACAACTTCCGACGAAGAGTTTTTGCGAGCATTTAATTCCCAAGCCGGAATGGCGCTGCAAAATTCTCAACTGTTTCAGAACGTGATGGTGGAAAAGCAGTATCAAAAAGATATGCTGCAAAGTCTTTCAGATGCAGTCATTTCGACCGATTTACAGGGGCGAATAGTCACGATTAACGAAGCCGCGCTGGAATTGTTGGGCTGCCCGGTAAATCAAGATAAAAGCAAACACAATCTCGCGATTTGGGAAGATAAACTGATCGATCGCTATGTTTGGGAAGTTGTGCCGATCGAAAATTTGAAATTTCGAGTCGAAGACAGTCTTCACACTGCTGCCAGATCTTACGTTCCCGAACAAAGTTTAACTGTGGGACAGTTGGTGGAAACAACCCTTGGTAGTTCCGCAGCAGCAGACACAGAAGCAGAAAGTTACATTTTGGCCGTGCCCGATCGCAATGACCCCACTTTATATTACGCTTGGGGTGAAAACAGCGCCTGGACTGAGGAAGTAGCGCAGGCAGAATTAGCTAATTCCCAATCTCTATTTTCGCTGCGGAATGCTGACCTCTATCACCCTTATTGTCCCCTACCCATCCCAGCTTCTCGAATTAAAGTAATTGAACGCAGTTTGAATTTAACTGTCAACCCGCTGATTAATCCAGAAGGTGGCGTGCGCGGCGGTTTAGTGGTACTCGAAGACATCAGCCGCGAAAAGCGGATGAAAACCACAATGTCTCGCTACATGACTCCCGGAGTCGTAGATAAAATCATGGCCTTGGGCGAAGGCTCCCTGATGGTGGGCGAACGCAAAGAAGTTACTATTTTATTTTCCGACATTCGCGGCTACACCACTCTGACCGAAAATTTGGGAGCCTCGGAAGTTGTGGCCCTATTGAACCAGTATTTTGAGACGATGGTGGAGGCCGTTTTCCACTACGAAGGCACTTTAGACAAGTTTATCGGCGATGCTTTAATGGCGGTGTTCGGTGCGCCCCTGCCGCTCAATCCCCCGGAAAGTCACGGTTGGATGGCGGTGCAGTCGGCTTTAGATATGCGCCGGCGCTTGAAAGAGTTTAACGATTCTCGCCCAGGTGCCGATCCGTTTCGCTTCGGAATTGGGATTAGTTCTGGAGAGGTGGTTTCGGGAAATATTGGCTCGGAAAAGCGGATGGATTACACCGTAATCGGGGATGCGGTGAATTTGAGTTCCCGCTTGGAACAGCTTACAAAGGAGTACGGCTGCGATATAATTTTGAGCGAATTTACCTACAATTTGTGCCGCGAACGGATTTGGGTGCGAGAGTTGGACAAGGTGCGGGTTAAGGGCAAAAATCAGCCGGTCGGCATTTACGAGTTGCTGCAAATTAATTCCGAGCCCCTCGATGGGGAAACCGAAAGGTTTTTGGAACTTTACAACAACGGCCGCCATGCTTATATTGCTAGAAATTTTCAGCAAGCTATTAATTATTTTGAGGCGGCTTTAGCTATGCGACCGAGCGATCGACCTGTGGAAGTTCAGATCGAGCGATCCCTCAGCTATTTGGAAATACCCCCGCCCGACGAATGGGACGGCGTGCATACTATGACAAAAAAGTAGCATATACTATCATATCCGAGAGCCTAAATGTAAAAAGATTGGATAAAGTTTTGAGATCTTCCTTATGACAGAGTTAAGAAGTGGAAAAATGTGAAAACATGAATCGGATGCCACATTAAAGTTAGTATTTATTTTCATACCGACAATTAAATGAACTATTTATCTGTTCCGAATGCCACAAAAGCCGATCGCATTCTGGTTGTAGATGACGCACCAGATAATGTTTTGCTGGTGCAGACAATCCTGGAAGAAGAAGGTTACGAAATTAGCACGGCCGAGAACGGCTTTTCGGCCTTAAGCCAAATCGACAAGTCAACCCCCGATTTGGTATTGCTAGACGTAATGATGCCAGGAATGGACGGTTACGAAGTCACCCAGCGAATGCGACAAAATAAGGAATTGCCCTTTATCCCAATTTTGCTGATCACAGCTCACGACAGCGCCAGTGTAGTCCAGGGACTCGACATGGGCGCAGACGATTTTATCCGCAAACCCGTGGAAATGGACGAACTGCTGGCGAGGGTGCGATCGCTCTTGCGGCTCAAACACAGCGTAGACGAACGAAATTCGATCGCCCTCCAGCGCGAAGATTTTGTCTCCAGACTCGCTCACGACTTGCGGACGCCCCTCGTAGCAGCCGATCGAATGCTAACTTTAATGCAGCAGGGAGCTTTGGGAGAAATCTCGCTCCCCATGCGCGACGCTTTCGGGACAATGGTTCGCAGTAACAAAAACCTGATCGCGATGGTAAATATGCTCCTCGAAGTCTACCGCTACGAAGCAGGGCGCAAATCCCTCAGTTTCGCTCCGGTTGACTTGCGCCAGCTTATTACCGAAGTAGCCGAAGAACTCGCTCCCCTAGCCGATGCTAAAAATTTGTCGGTGAATTTAGACTTGAGTGAAAGTGCAGAAAGTGCTCCGATTGCCAAGTATCCGGGCGATCGTCTCGAGCTGCACCGCTTGCTGACAAACTTAATCGGAAATGCGATAAAATTCACCGACAGCGGCTCAATAGATGTCCGCTTAAAAGCTGCCAATTCACCTGTTTATACGAGCTTCAAAAACCAACCTCTGGCATGGGTAATTATGGAAATCCAAGACACCGGCGCTGGCATTTCTCCCGCCGAACAAACGAAGTTATTTGAAAGGTTTGGCTCGGGAACTCACAAGAAATCCAGCACAGGTTTGGGACTGCACCTCTGCCGCCAAATAGTCGAAGCTCACCGCGGCACGATCGTGGTCAAATCCGATTTGGGTAAAGGCAGCTTGTTTACTATTCGCTTGCCTTGTTAGAGTGATAGGGAAAGCCCTTTTCCGGCAAAATTTACAATCTCAACACTGACGCCCGGAATCTATTATGTCTCATATTAAATTAGGTCAATTACGAGTCAGAAAAATAGGTTCGTAGTCAGGACTTTAGTCCTTCTTTGGCTCTGACTAAAGTCCGCACTACAAACCAGTCAATCACGAGTCAGAAAAATAGGTTCGTAGTCAGGACTTTAGTCCTTCTTTGGCTCGGACTAAAGTCCGCACTACAAACCAGTCAATCACGAGTCAGAAAAATAGGTTCGCAGTCAGGACTTTAGTCCTTCTTTGGCTCGGACTAAAGTCCGCACTACAAACCTGCTCGGACTAAAGTCCGCACTACAAACCTGTTTGACACTGCATGATATCGTGCGATGTCTGGGTTTGGAATACAATCGGAAAATTATTAGGCAGATGTCATATAATTACTTGGCAACTGAATTTATTTCAATATGTTTGACTGTCCAGTGTGCGGTGCTGAGTACATAGAAAAAAAAGCAGATTTTTGCTCGATTTGTGGTTGGAATTTGACTCCCTACCCGCAGCGAAGCAAGCCTTCCAAAACTTATTTAAAACAAGAACAAGTTCGATTGCAGTGGGCAAAACAAATGTGGGAATCGGCCCGCCACCAACAAAATTGGTCGGCCAGATTTGACGAGTTGGAACAGGAATTGCAGCAAGGTGCGATCGCCCGCGCGTACCTGCAATCTCAATTAGAATGGGTTCTTTACCGCCTCGAACAACTCAATCCCGAATTCATTGCCACCACTCTACTGCGGTTGGAAGAGAAAATCGGCGCCTTACCTGACCAAACTCCGGCTATCTCTGAAGTGGGGATGGATTACCGACAACTGACAAAGCTGTTAGAAACGGGAAAATGGCGCAAAGCAGACGAACATACTTGGGAAATTTTGCTGCAAATCGCTGTGAGGGAAGACGAAGGCTGGCTGAGTGCAGCCGATATTGATTGTTTTCCTCCTACAGACCTTCGCACGATCGACAAACTTTGGCAACAACACAGCAGCGGGCGGTTTGGATTCACCGTACAACAACAGATTTGGGAAAGTACCGCCGGAAATTATACCCAATTGTGCGATCGAGTCGGCTGGCGAGTCAAGGAAAATTGGAAATATTACAGCGAGCTCTCATTCAGCGAAAATGCTCCCCCCGGACACCTCCCCGTTACCGCCTGGAGACATCGATCGCGCTTGTTACCTAATTCGGAGAGAAGGCTCCCGCCATACTGTACTCAGGAAAGCGGTGAGATGAATCGACTGTCAAAACTGAGACGCACCCTAACTAATTTTCGTATCGGCTCAATAAGTAGGGGTAGCAGTTAATCTGGCTGCCAAGACAATCCCAACGGATAAAGAGCAGATTTTTCGCGAATAATAGTGGACAGAGAGGGAATAACTCCAAGTTGAGAAATTCGGTCGCGCACATAATCAAAAAAACTGATTCCCAACTGACGTGTAGTAGCAACAAGAGACATAAAAGTATCCCATGCCTGAGTACCCTCAATAGTTTGAGTTGCATAACTA
>NZ_JAAFKG010000105.1 GCF_013299185.1 Microcoleus sp. bin48.metabat.b7b8b9.023
ATGCCTAACTGGTGATGCGATAGTTGCACAGATTTTTGGGTGTTTTTACTCACGCTTGGTCTCGGATAATTCACTTTTACGCCCTCAATTCGCCTATGTGCCAGTTGGGATGCGGAATGTGGGTTTTAGTCGCTAAAGCATTTTTTTTTCTCAGTCTACACTACCAGCTTTTACCTAATTATTCAAGAAGTTTCTAGAAAATCATTTACTTTGTATCAACAGTTTGAATCAACTGCGGCACAGCCCGATCGACTTTAGCCATTTTCTTGCGAATCTGGCTGATATAGCCTTTCTCAAAAAGATGAGGTATGGCTGACAGCTTACATAACCGCTGAAATCAAGAGGGCTGAAGCCCAACAACGTCCGCGAATCTTTGTGAAAACCGCTATATGCACGTCCACCACTCTCTCTTCTGATGCGTACATCGATTTCCAACCCCAGATTTTTTCGATTATTTGTTGGCGGCTCCAAGATTCACCCGGATGACTTGCCAAAAAATGCAATATCTTAAATTCCATCGCTGTTAACCTGATAACTGTGTCGTTCAGTGTTACTTCCCGACGCGCTGGATCGATCGCAAATCGATCGAATACAATCCGTGATGGAGTCACACACCTCATGCGTCTCAACACAACTTCGATCCGAATTGCCAACTCCGCCAGACCAAATGGTTTGCAGATATAATCATCAGCACCTGCGGACAGAACTTTAAGTCGATCGGCTTCGTCTGTACGGCTGCTAACCATGACCACAAAAACATTAATACGGCGCTGCATTTCCTGGCACAGATCATAGCGTGTAGTATCCGGCAAATTCCAATCGAGAATGGCTCTCCTGGGCTTGTGGTGCAAACTGTATCTCAAGCTACAAAATTTGCTAAGTGCAAGTGTTGAAACTCATACCAGGAGTCATATAGGCTTCACTTATCACCGAATACCCAGGAGAGCCCGAGAATTACTATCATCGGGTTGAATTCCTCAAATAATGCTAAATGAGTCTCGCCATCTGCGGCCGAATGTACCTCATATTTCTGATTCAACAATACTGCTGAAGCAGTCTCCCCATGTGCATTAGCAGTCAAGACAAAAAACTTTATTTAGGGTAAATTTAAAACTTAGGCATAGACCAAAGAAACCGGGTTTTTTCCTTAATATGCAGGTTACAAGGCATTTTTTCGTAAAAAGCCCGGTTTGTTGCCACCCGTGCGTACAGTCATGTTAGCGAAGGGTAAATCCCAGCTCGTTCCAGGTAAACGGACTTGTTTCTGCCAATTCTCCTTGCAATTTTGCTTCCAAGTCAAAGGGCTTCCCACAATCCCAAATTTTAATTTCTAGGCGTTCTGGAAATACTGTTATTTCTAACTCGATTGGAGTTGCTAATGGCAGGTCTTTGTGAGCATGGCGAACAGCATTTGTAAATCCTTCGATTGTGGCAAGTCTCCATTGGTGAAAAACTGGTTCTGGAATCGGTAGATGCTCTAATTGATCGACCCAAGATAAAACTTTATCAACAGCCTTGATATCAGAATTGCTTGTAAGGCTGATTTTTTGAAGTGGCTGGTTTGAACTGACCTCGGATTCGGTATCTCGTTGTTTTTGAAACCATTTATTTAAAACATCGATCGGTCGCTTAACACCACTAACTTGAGTGCTGTCTTGGGGCTGATAATGTTTCATCAGGAACAAACAGTTTCGACTGTCATAAGTGCGGGTATATGTTAGCTCATCGGCTATTTTCCCAAGGACTTTTATGCCTATCCCACCTGACGGAATTTCATCCATGTTATCTCTCATTAGATTGCTATCCTTTGTCATTATTTAATGGGTAATTTTTTAGTTAAAAAAGGAGTGGCTTTCTTAGACTGGAGTGCGAACATCTGGATCCCTGGAAATATAGAGCCAATTTGGCATATACAGGCTTAGCTGTGGGGGACGATCGCACTCAAGCACAAAAAACGAACGGTTTTTACGAAATAGGGATGCTCCCGTTGTAGTCCTTATCATTGTCTCTTGGTTGCTCGCGTCTTGACAAACTCAGTTGGCGATCGCTAAACCGATCGAAAACTGACATTGACAAATAAATAAGTAAATTATACAATGACGACCCTCAAAGCCTCTGAGGAGGGACGAGAAAGAATTAAGCAAGCTAGAAGTGAGAGGGGATGCACTATAGAAGAACTCTGATGGCTGGTAGAAGCGAGTCAAGAGTTAGAGCGCGATCGCTCTTGGACAGAAGTCAGGCCCTATGCCGATGGCCTCTGGCTGCCTACTTAGGGGCGTTGGCGATCGAGTTTAATTGCGATCGATCGCCCTCCCGTTCACCTTTAGACTGGAGACCCAGTAGAAATGATATAATAGCCAAAAGTTTTTAGAACAGTTGGCGATCGCATTAAGACCAAAGAAACCGGGTTTTTTGCGTAATCTATAGCCTATAAGGCGTCTTTTCGTAAAAAAACCCGGTTTTTGACCATCCGTGCGTCCAGGACTGTAGAACTAAAGATCGTGCACATTACTCTAAAACCCGATCGCAATCAATTCAATGAAGCCCAAGTCCAAAAAATAAGACGGCGGTTTAAAACCGCGACTGCACAAACGAATTCCGCCTCTGCGGAATGAAGAAACCGCCGGGTATTCAACCCGCTTGGAGTGGGTGAGAGTTTGTATAGACGCGGTTTCAAACCGCCAGGTATTCAACCCGCTTGGAGTGGGTTTTATTTGTATAGAAGCGGTTTCAACCGCCCGGTATTCTTAAAAAATATTCCGTTATCGATCAAAACAGAAATTTTACTGCGCCTTGGGCGATGACTTGTGAGGGCTTACTACAGCTTTCGGAATATCCATCACCGGTGCATTCACCCCAAGCATCAAATCGTTGGGATTAACAATCTCGACTACAGGCTCGTTTAAAGCGACAATCAAACCGTCAGATTCAGGAAGAACGGGGGATGTAGCAAACTGGGGAGAAAACAATTGACGGCTGCCAGCGACACCAGCCACTGCTGCAATCAACAAAGCTGCGATCGCACCTCCACCCAAAACCCAAATCCGTTTCGTCTGGCGTTTCTCGCGCTGCACAATCTTTGCAGCCAAATCCTGTGCAGATTGTTCCGCAGCAGGTACGGGCATTGACCCAAAAGCCTGTTGCATCATCATTAGTCGCGAGTACAAACGCTTCGTCGTGGGGTCGTTTGTCAGCAATTCCTCAACTTCCCGGCGTTCTGCCGCCGTCACTTCGCCATCGATGTAGGCACTCAACAATTCAAAGCGATCCCGCATCATAGTAGTTACATTCCCTTGGGGATAACTTTTGTTACCTTGACTTTGGGCGAGCGAATCCCCAATATCTTGATGATTCTGATTTTTATCCGATTCAAATTTAGAATTCATATTTCACACCACTTGTAAAATTAGCGGAAGCATCTGTTCGCTATTAGAATGATTTACTGCTTATTTATATTGTAAAATAGAAGCTTTGATGTCACAGCAAACTTCACCAAATCTTCTTAACCCGCCTCGGAAATCACCCTTGTTAATGACCGTCGAGATATTTTTGCAATTGTAACTGCAACCTTTGGCGAGCTCTAGCAATTCTTGACTTGACCGTTCCGAGAGAAACTCCGGTCATTTCCGCTATTTCTTCATAGGCTAAACCTTCAATTTCTCTCAACACAATTGTCGTGCGGAATACTTCCGGCAAATCTGCGATCGCCACTCGCAACTGATCGTAAAATTCTCTGGTTGTCAAATCTTCATCCGGCCCCGGACTGTCGGCCGGAAGTTCCCAATCAATCTCCCCATCTTCCAGAGCACGGGGTACGTCTAACGACAGCGGAGTTCGCACCCGCTTGCGCTTGCGTAACTCATCGTAAAACAAATTAGTGGCGATGCGACTCAGCCAGCCCCGAAATTTAACTGGCTCTTGCAAGCGGTTAATATTGCGATAAACTCGAATCCAGACTTCCTGAGCCAAGTCTGCTCGGTCTTGCCAGTCAGGGGCTAGGTGATACAGAACCCTGTCTACGTGGGACTGATACCGCTTCAAAAGTTCTGAAAAGGCAGTGCTCTCAGGTCGATTTCCTTCCTGACACCGCAACACTAAGTCATAATTAGAGAGTTTTTCGGATGGCAATTGCACTCTTTGAACGGTCGCCACAACCGCAGACCAGGACACGGAAATAAATTCGCTCATGTGTGGAATTGGCTCATCGAACATTCCACTGTGTTTGACGCTGCCCGATCGCGATTGGTTCCTGGACTCGGAAACTGCGATCGACTTCTGACTAATGACCGGTAACTTCGCACGCTCCAATACTAACCCAACTGCTAGAACCATCGGCCCAATGTTCCTTTTTCCAAATCGGTACATTGTGTTTGAGCGTATCTATGGCGTACTGGCAAGCTGCAAAGGCTTCCCCCCGGTGGGGACAGCCAACAGCGACTACTACACTAATTTCCCCCACCTGCAAGTGTCCGACACGGTGGTGAATGGCGACCCGATTGACATCGACCCACTGGCGGCGGATTTCTGTAGCGATTTGCTGGAATACTCGCACGGCCATCGGTTCGTAGGCTTGATATTCTAGCGAAACTACAGCTTGACCGTCAGTTTGATTGCGGACTGTACCGCTCATCATTACCACGGCTCCGTTTGCTGGGTCATCTGCCAAAGTGTAGATTTCCTCCACAGACAAAGGAGCTAAGGTAATGGCGAAACTGTCTTTACTATTCCGTTGAGGAATTGTGCCGATCGAAAGTGCAGCGCTATAGTTCATTGCGGAAGAAATGGTGCGGGAGAACTCGATCGATCTTGACACAAATCAAGTCGCGAGCGATCGATCTTGCATCTTTGTCATGGATACATAAAAGTCAATCTTTAGCAAGATGTCTATGGCCCCGAACGGCTGTAACAGTGCGATCGGGTCAATATAACTCGCCCGAACCAAATTCACACGGTGCCCGAAGATGAGTAGGAGACTTGTGCGATCGAACAGTCGATCGGGCTGTAGCAACTCAATCAGTAAGCACGCAAAAATAAGCAGTATCATGCCCAACTCACTGCCAGCCATCTTCAACTCAAAGCGATGACTCTATTCCCTTTTGAATGATACAGTTAAGTTTAATTTAACCCCGATTGCGATCGGCGCAGTCCAAATTTTCAGCAGAAAATGTAAACTTTATTTATTTTTTGCTCCACCAAGCTACTTAAATGACATGATATACCTGTGCAGAGTTGAGCCAAATTGGCCTATACTCGGCAAAAGCAAGACGGTAACAACCTCCCTCTTGCGCCTGTTCTGACCAAAGAACCAGACGCAAGCCTTGGGCTACCGACACCGGAAAAAGTCCGTTGCGGTTTCAACCCTCTTGAATATTTCTTTACACACTAATCGAAATAGTTGTGTTAAAGTCACCAAAGCAAGTAGAAGAAACCATCTACGTCTTGAAACATCCTAGTACGGAGAAATCCCGGCAACTGACATATCCGACGCAAGAAGATTCGGAATAGTTAAAGAGCAAATAATGGCAGGTTGTAGAGCGTACAATATCTTTTGGCTAGCGATGGTCTGAAAGCGTCAAAAAACTATACGCAATGTTTGGAGAAATCTAAACTGAGTGGGTAGGGGCGATTTGATAGCCACGAGTGAAAATCCAGATTCGGATTTATCAAGAATCCCTTCGCCTTTAGGCATGGGGAGTATAAAGTGAGTTTGCACGAAAAAACGTTAATCACAATCACGAGGAAACTATGGAAGCACTAGCATTGAGCCACTCTTTTGTTGCTTATGAATCTCCAGAGTCCGAGCTCCAACTGGAATTGAAAATTCCTAAATCTGCCGTGGTAGGCGTTGCAGGTCTGGCAGTAGCCCTGTCTATTCTGAGTGTGAGTGGCGAAGCGCAGGCAGGTTGCCACTACAAGCGCTGCGGGGGCGGTCACCGTCATCACAGCTACGCCGAAGTTGCCACCAATGGTGGCAGACTGAATATCCGCCACCGGGCCAGTCGCTGTTCTCATATCATCGGCAAGTTATATGATGGAGACAATGTGAAATTGACCGGTCATTACAGACACGGCTGGGCACAGCTCAAAGGTGGCGGCTGGGTTTCTACTGCGTGGCTTGACTAATTCTTAACTAGAGCAATTTACATTTCTAGAAAGAGTTTGAATCGTTACCAAGCTGGTCTTGGTAACGATTATTTTTCAAGAGGCGCTTGATGTTCAACAGTTGACAGTTGACAGTTTGAGAGCGACCTCTAACTATAAGTCCGAGTATTGGAGTAATGAATAGTCTGATTTTAATTTCTCCCTCAAAGGGAGAGGCTTTCAACCAATTCTTTCGGGTGACAAATAATCGAAGATCCGAAGTTAATAGTTAACAACTGATAACCTAAGCTTTACCGCCACCGATCAAATACAGTAAGGCCATCCGCACTGCTACGCCGCTGGTAACTTGCTGAGAAATCAGGCTAAATTGGGGATCGTCCATCAAATCCGAGCTAATTTCGACGCCGCGGTTGACCGGGCCCGGGTGCAACACCTTCACGTCCGGTTTGCAGAGTTTCAGCCGATCGCGCGTAACTCCATACAAAGCATGATACTCTCGTAAACTCGGCAGCAAATGCTGGCTCATCCGTTCCTTTTGCAGCCGCAAAGTCATCACAAAATCAGCATCGGCCAAAGCAGGTTCAAGCTGCCAGTGCAAAAATAACTTACCTTCCCTACCATCGCCGCACTCAGCAAACAACAGCGGCAATAAAGTCGGCGGCCCGGCTAAATGAACCTCAGCCCCCGAAGCCGTTAAACTCCAAATATTAGACCTCGCTACCCGGGAATGCAAGATATCCCCCACCACAGCAATTTTTTTGCCCGCTAAAAGTTCTAGTCGCGGACGTTCGGCATCTAACAAAGAACAAATAGTAAATAAGTCTAGCAAACCTTGCGACGGGTGTTCGTGCTGGCCGTCTCCAGCATTGAGAACGCTGACTCTCGAACCCAAACGATCCATTTCTGAAGCAATTGTACTGGGAACTCCAGCCTGTTCGTGCCGGATCACCATCAAATCTGTTCCCATCGCCAGATAAGTCTTAGCCGTATCTAGAATAGTCTCCCCCTTCGTCAGAGAAGAACTTCCCGGTGTAAAATTCAGCGTATCCGCCGACAGCCGCTTCGCCGCCAACTCAAAACTGTTGCGAGTCCGGGTAGAAGGTTCAAAAAACAAATTCGCGACCACTTGACCCTGCAGGGCCGGCACTTTCTTGGTGCGGCGGCCGAGCACTTCCCGAAAACTGGCGGCAGTTTGCAGCACCGTGTCGTATTCGTCGGAGGTAAAATCAGCCAGAGTGAGAATGTGTCGCCTTTTCCAAGTCATACAATTTTAGATTTGAGATTTGAGATTTGAGATTTGAGATTTAGGATGATGGGTTGGGAACTTACCAGAAAGAATTGGTTGAAAGCCCCAAGTCTTTGAGGGAGAAATTAAAATCAGACTATTCATTACTCCAATACTCGGACTTAAGGGTAGAGGTCGCTCTCAAACTGTCCCAGGTCAACTGTCCCAGGTCAACTGTCAACTGTTGAATTGCACGCCTGTGTCGGGCGGTCTACAATGTTCGATCGACAGTCGCGGGGATGCCGATCAACAGTATCCAACAATTTTTGACCACCTTTGCCGTCAGTAGAGTTATAATTAGTAGATGGCGGATCGGACTCCCCTCTCACAGCAAAGCCAGCCTTGAAGCTGAAACAAGTGCGTGGGGTTTAGTTTACTCGCCCGAAAGCGGAAATTAAGCTGTAGTAGCGCTCAAGCAGTAATTGCAGTTTCTCGGAACCTCAGCCTTGTCAAAAACCAGCCTTCAGCAGCCATTGCATCTGCTATTATGTGGAAATAATCAAGGAGGCAGACCTCCTACTGCCGATCGACAGCATATAGCGGGACATTCCAAAGATGATTAATTCTTTGCAGTCGGTCTTGACTCTTCAGTCCTGCTTATAGCCCCTTGTCAAAATGAACTGTGTTAAGATACAAGTTGAATATGTAGCTTCCCGACAAAAATCTACACGTATCTTGGCGAGACTGTTCTTGGCGAAACTGCGGTAATAAGTGTGCGCTGGGAAGTGGTAATTACACAAGATTTAAACAATTCAAGAGGTATTATGAGCCAGCAGGTTATACAGCCGATGGTTAAGTTCCAACGTCAGGTGCATTCTCTCGTCACGTCTGGCATTATCCAGCCAACAGACAGCATTTGGAAAATAGCTCTACTTTATGGAGATGAATGGCCTTACTGGAAACAGCAGCTCCTAGAGTTTGATTTTTCCATGCAAGACCCCGTGAGCGAGTTGATAGCTGTAGAAGGTTGGGACGAGGAATAACAGAGGAAACCGACGACTTTGGTTGGGGGAGAAATTAAAATAAAAAAGCGATCGGCTAAATTTCATCAATAAATTTTCCGTCGCTAACTTTTTCCCTCTTATCTCTTCCTTCTGACAGTTGATAGTTGACAGCTTGTCTGAAGAACACAAAGTCGTTTTTCATATTTCTTTTGATATCGGTGTTGAATTTCGGGCATACACCAAATATACTGTGGGCAGGTCGAAAAAAGAAAATTTCCAATGCAACTCACGTACAAATACCGCCTCAAACCCACAAAAGCCCAATTAGGAACAATCACTACTCACCTAGAACTCTGTCGCCGTCAGTACAACTACCGATTGAGTGAAAGATTTAGATGGTGGGAAGCGACGAGAACACCTGTTAACGCCTGCCCCTTAACTGCATCCATAGTTTCTGTCGAGGAGATTTATCAAAATATTCCTTTGACTAGAGTGCAAACTAGAGATGGTAGAAAGAAGGATGAATCAGGCAATTCTTTGACCAGGAAAGGTGATGTTTTTTCAAACATTGAGAGTGGTTAGGTGCAGTGGCAAACCATTCAGTTAGCGGATCTGAAAAACACTAAAAAACTGTTTTCTGATTACAAAGCCTTGAATTCCCAGGTTTTACAGGATGTGGTTAACCGAGTGGAAACTTCCTTTTCAAACTTCACCACGCCTGACAAAAATGGCAATCGCAGAGGCAAACCTAAATTCAAGGGATTCCATTACTACAAATCTTTTACTTATCCTCAATTAGATAATTTAGATATTATCAAGGATGAGCAAAATAGAATTTGTGTTGACCTAGCGAAGATAGGTCAAGTGCCGATGGTTTTCCATCGTCCAATACCAGCAGGATTTAAAGTTAAGACGGGGACAGTTATCAGGGAAGCAGACGGGTGGTATATTGCCCTGACGCTAGAAGATAAGACAGTTCCCGTAGCGGTTGCAGAAATTCAACCGACTGATAAAAACACTCTTGGTATCGACTTGGGGATAACCAATTACGTCTATTTTTCTAAGGTTGAAAGAGTTGAGAATCCTAGATTCTTGAGGAAGTCGGCTCAGAAATTAGCAAGGCTTCAAGCAAAACTAGCGTCGAGAGTTAAAGGTTCTAAACCCTGGAAAATTATCAAGGACAGGATTTCTAGGCTGCATCAATTTGTAGCTAGGGCGAGACTTGACTTTCAATTCAAAGTTGCACATGAGCTGTTTGGCAAATGCGATGTTTTGGTGGTTGAAGACTTGAGTCTCAAGAATCTAACTAGACGTGCCAAATCTAAGACTGATATCGAGGATGGCAATTTAGTTTACTTGCCGAACGGTCAGTCAGCTAAAAGTGGCTTGAATAAATCAATGCTTGATGCTGCTCACGGTCAATTTGCTAGTGTTCTCAAGTATGTCGC
>NZ_JAAFKG010000106.1 GCF_013299185.1 Microcoleus sp. bin48.metabat.b7b8b9.023
GCAGCGGAAAAATCTTTTCGATCTACGGCGAGTCGCTGTTGTCCATAATCTTCATGTCATTGCTCGAATGGATAAGGTTCTGCCAATTAAACCGGGCGTAGAGTCTAACTCATTGACCGGGTAATTCCATATATCTGTTTTCTTGTCAACTCTTAATACTGAACCGACGCCCTAGACGGTGAGTCGGTTAGTCAAGCCGCGCAACGCATTCTCAAAGAAATATCAGGCACGTCTACAGTGTCTACAGATTCGTCTACACGAAGCAATGATAGCGTCGCGTCTACAAATATTGTAGACATTGTAGACAAAACTGTAAGTTCAAGTCTTGACCCCGTGATGGAGCGGATGGCCGCCATTGAGGAACGCCTGGGAAAATTGAGTGCCTGAGAGATGTGGGCGATGAATCTCTCAGGCAGGAATTGAAAGCGGCCAACAAGCAGCTAGCGGAATGGGACAAGGAACTCAATCAGTTACACGAGCGCAATGGTGACTTGGGTTTGGAAGTTCAGAATTTGAAGGAAGAACTTAGGGAAGCCAAGAGCGATCGCCATGAAAATAAAAAATCTGTTCCGACCATCGCAGAATTTCCAGAGCCGGCCGATGTGCTCAACCAGTTGAAAGCGCGACGTAAAAAGTCGAGGGCTGACTTGGCTGATATAGAGACTGTTTTGGAAATCCTCAGCACCTAAAAGAGCGAAAGATGAGCGGAAAACGTAAGTTTTAAGGGCGCAACAAACCTGAAACCTTTTATGTGCAAAGCATTGAGTGTAGTGCGGATAAAAGGACTTGAACCTTCACTCCTTTCGGAACCAGAACCTAAATCTGGCGCGTCTGCCAATTTCGCCATATCCGCATTTTGACATTTCAACATTATAACACACAACATAGCGATTAGTCAACATCCAAAAACCCGGTCATTTTTGCACGCCGGGTTTATTGAGTTATAGGCACAGCAATTTTCCGTATTTTTAACTCATTACTTAGTTTTGCCCGATCGCCTTCCAGGTGATTTCGTCAACCACGCCGTCAGCAGTCAAACCCTTATACTCCTGAAATTTCCTCACAGCCGTAGCAGTGCGAGCGCCAAAAATGCCGTCGATGGGGCCCGGATCGTAACCCTGCATTTCCAAACGCACCTGTAGCGTCTTCACCTTGGAACCGGCAGCACCTTTAGTCAGAGCAGTTGCAGGATTGCCGGCAACTGGATCGCTGTTCTGAGTGGTAGCATTGCCCTGCAAATTTTCAGAAGCTGGCGCCGGATCTGCGGCTAAAGCTGTCCAAGTTTCTTTGTCCACGATGCCGTCGGAGTTCAACCGCTTAGACTGCTGAAAGGCACTGACAGCAGATGTGGTGCGAGAACCATAGGAACCGTCGATCGTCCCGATCGCGAAACCGTGAACCAGCAACCGCTGCTGTATGGCTGCAACTTCTGGGCCGTCTGCTCCTGCTGAGATAGTTTTTTCCTTTCTCACAGGCTTTTGCTCCCCTGCATAAAAAGGCTTGTTAAACATATCTCCTTGGGTAGTTGCCTCGGGCTGTACTGACGCACCCGGATCGGCGGGAGCTGTAAAGTCTCTGCGGTACTGTTCCTGCACAAAGGGTTTAGACTCGAAGGCTGCATTTGCCTTTTTAGTCAGCCCTGGAGCGAGCAGAGCGAGCACGCTGAAAATCGTAACAGTAGTTACACGCATAAGTTTTATCCTGTTGGTGAGGTTTGACAAGGTTTCCCTGTTTTCTATGTTTCTCAATCTCATTGTATTACCCGGATAGCTTTCTGAGAAATATAGTAGAATGCCGAAGCAAGTTCGGCCACCGATTCTGTAACCGATTTAACGGATGGTTTGAAGGTGATTTTTTGATTAACCCCGAAGAGGCAAACGACACAAAGGAAGTTCGGCAGCAGATGCCAGTAAAGGATGTAACGGATAGAAGAAGAAAGGAAGAAAGTCCTAACAGTTTCTGAGGATCCACCTGAAATCAAGGTATGTAGTTGCGCTTCAGCGCTCCGATCTATTAGAAGAGCGCTAAAGCGCAACAACGTACCTAATCGGTTTCTTAGCATCTAACCGAAGTCAAGGTATGTAGTTGCGCTTTAGCGCTCTTTCTTATAGATCGGAGCGCTGAAGCGCAACTACATACCTAATCGCTCGGAAGCACACTTTTTTGTCTCAACCGGCCCCTACAAACCAAAACTCCCCACTTATCGCTGTGCGTGCTCCTCCAGTAAAGCCTTCGCTCTCGGCTTGTAAATCAGATAAAACAGCGCTTCTATGTAGCGGAGCATATCTTCGCGGTTTTCCTTGGACGAGTAATTCCAAAAACCGTAAGTCCGGGCCAGAGTCAGCAGCTTGGTAGTGTGAATTTTCCAAGTATACGTGCTGTAAACTCTGTCAATTCCTCGCGTTGAAATTTCGTACCAATAGTTGGGATTCTGTTCGCATTTCGATAAAAAATCGAGAATTTCTTGGGCGGTTTCCTCGTGGTGGGTCGGGTTGATATAAAATCCATTTACCCCATCTTGAATGATTTCCAGCGGACCGCCAAACTGCGTCCCGAAAGTCGGAATCCCGGTAATCATTGCTTCGAGAATTGTCAAGCCGAAAGCTTCAAATAAGGCTGGCTGTACAAATATACCTTGGCCGTCGGCGATTACCCGGTAGATTTCGCCGGACAGGCTTTTGGACAGCCGCACTCCCAGCCAGCGAATTTTACCGTGCAGCTTGTATTGCTCGATAATTGCGTAAAGTTTTTTAATTTCTTCGGCTTCTTCGTAGTCTTCGGTTTCTTCGACTCTCAGCTTGCCGGCTACTAAAATTAAGTTGCATTTTGCTTGCAATTCCTGGCTTTTGCCAAACAATTCTGCTAAGCCTGTCAGGTTTTTAATGCGATCGAGCCTGGCCATCGAAAACAGAGGGCGCTTTTGCGGGTCGTCGAGTGTTCCGAACACCTGTTCCGGGTCTTCTAGGGTAAACAGCAGTTCGTTGAGCCGATCGCGATCGCCCTGCACCCTATCTTCGTTGCGCGTGTAAGGAAAGTATACACTTTCGTTGACTCCCGGTGGCACGACGTTAAATTTAGGGCTGAACAGCTCAATGCCGTTGACGACGTGGTACAAATCCGGCATGGTAAAACAATTGTAAGATTCGTATTGCCCGACACTATCCGGTTTGCCGACAATCTCTTGATAGGTGCTGCTGACAATACAATTAGCCGCATTCATGGCAAGGATATCGGCAGTAAATTGCAGCGCAAAATGGTATTTATCTTCAGATTCTTGCCAGTACAGATTGCTGAACAAATATTTAGATTTTTCCAGGGCGTGGGCAATATTGCACTGAGTAATTTTGAGTTTTCGCGACAGCAAAAAAGCCACTAAATTGCCGTCAGAATAGTTGCCAATTATGAAATCTGGCTTGCCCTGAAACTCTGCCAGTAGTTCTTTTTCAGCATCGATCGCGTAAGTTTCCAAATAAGGCCAAATCTCGAACCTAGAAATCCAATTTTGAGTCAATTTAGGATTGAACTCCCGGAAGGGAACCCGCAAAATCCAAGCATTTTCTGTGCCGTGAACTTTTTCCAAACGTTCGTTGCAGCGCGTGCCATCACTGTTGGGAATTAACCTGGTGAGAATAATTACTTTTGGTTTTACACCTAAACTATCGAGACCGGCAAGATGAATGTCTTCTTGCAGTTGTCTCTCTAAATTCTTCGCTTGATCGAGCACGTAAACTACTTGACCGCCCGTATCCGGACGCCCCAAAACTCCTTCTTGACCGAACCAGCCGTGAGGAGAAACTAGGACGATTTTGAAAATCATCGGAATCCGAGAAATAAATGCTTCTAGGGTTTGGGGATCGGGGGAATCAATTAATTCGTCGAGAATTCCTAGAGTTTCCTGCACGCGGGCTGCGGTATTTCCCCAACCTGCATCCAAACCCATCATTTGCAGGACGAATTTAAATCTCTCGTAGGGTTCATCTTCAGAAAGTTCGCTGACAAAGGTGAGGGCTTTTTTGACTTGTTCTGAAAGTTGTTCTTGAGATTTTATGCGATCGTTAATTAGTAATTGTACGCCGTTGTAGCGGTGAATCCGCAAGAAATCAAATAGAGTTTCCTGCCACTGTTTGGAGTCTTGAAACAGTTTGCTGGAGAGGTAGCGGTTGAGGAATTGCACTCCTTTGCCGATGTTTTTGGGGTCGCGAATGGAGGGGGAATAGTCGTAAAAAGGGCCGAAATCTAGTTCGAGGATGTCGCCTTCTTGGGGGTGAAAGTGGTTGACAAAGCGATCGCGCACGTCGAGCAATTCTTGCACTGTCATCGGTTCCAGTGTCAAGTCATCTCCAACTCGCACTATTTCCATTGTCGCAATTTTGGGTCGCAGCAGGACGCAAAGACTGCCTGGTTCGAGAATAATTTCCTGAACGTAGTAAATCAGTTTGCTCAAATGAGAGGATTGATGAAACTGTTGGGGCTTTTCGTATTTGGTGCAGTAGGCGGCAAAAGCGCTAACTATATCGTTTCGCAGTAAATATTTGTTTCCCAAAGCCCGCAAATCGCTGGCAAATTGCCGCAAGTCGGTTTTTTCGTCGCTGCCAATAACAGCCTCAAAGAGTTCAGACATAGATACTCCCTTTTTTGAGATTTTTGATTTTCGCTCTAAAAAAGGGCGATACTGTATTAGTACCGCCCTTTTTTTAGGCGCCTACTTTTTTTAATCTCATTTTAAAGTCTGCAATCGGAAATTACTCTCCCTCAAATGACATAAAATTCTCCGTATTTGTGGCGAATGTAGCGCACAAACGGATCGATAGTTAAAGGTGAACCGGTGACGCGATCGATCAATTCGACGGCAGTGTATTTGCGGCCGTGGTCGTAGATGTTTTGTTTGAGCCAGTCGTGGAGTACGCTAAAGTTTCCCTGTTCTATTTGTGCGGGGATTTCGGGATGGTTTTTGAGTGCAGTTTCATAGAATTGAGCGCTCATCAAGTTGCCGAGGGTGTAACCTTGAAACATTCCGCCGATCGTCCCAACATACCAGTGAACATCCTGCATCGCGCCGTCGCTGTCGGTAGCGGGGACAACGCCGAGGTCTGTTTTATAGCGATCGTTCCAGGCTTCGGGGAGGTCTCGCACTGCTAATTTGCCTTCTACCATTGCCAATTCTAGGTCAAAGCGGATCGCGACGTGGAGGTTGTAGGTTACTTCGTCAGCATCGGTGCGGACGAGCGATCGCGAGACTTTGTTAATGGCACGGTAAAATGCGTCTGTGGATACCGCGCCCAACTGCTGCGGAAACAGGCTTTGCAATTGCGGGTAAAAATACTGCCAAAAACCGCGGCTGCGCCCGACTAGATTTTCCCAAAGCCGCGACTGGCTTTCGTGCACGCCGGAGGAAATGCCACCAGCGAGTAGTGTACCTTCAAATTCCGGGGAATTTCCGAGTTCGTAGAGGCCGTGTCCGGCTTCGTGGATGCTGCTGAAGAGGGCTTGATCGAGGTGATCTTTGTAGACGCGGGTGGTGATGCGCACGTCGTCTATGGAGAAGTTGGTCATGAAGGGGTGCAGGGTGGTGTCCTGCCGTCCGCGCTGGAAGTCATACCCCATGAGTTGTACGACTGTGCGGGTGAATTCTAGCTGTTGAGCTTCGGAGAAGTTTTGGTGCAAGCAGGAGTCGTCAGCGGGAGGTTGTGAGGTGATGGCTTCGACTACGGGTACTAATTCTTGACGCAGTTGGGCGAACAGCGGGCGCAGCAGGGATACTTTCATGCCGTAGTCGCTGCGATCGATCAAAGGATCGGCAATGTGTTCGTATCCGGGGAAAAAGTCGGCGTACTGCCTGCTTAATTCTAAGGTTTTTTCGAGATATGGCTCGACGGCTGCGAAGTTGTTGGCTGCTTTGGCTGTAGCCCAAACTTCGTAGCAGTCGGCTTGGTGGCGGCAGAGTGCGGACATGAAGGTGGCGGGGACTCTGGCGGCACGATCGTAATCTCTGCGGGCGATGCGGATCAGGCTAGCTGGGGTAGAGTCATAGGGGAGGGTTTGTTCGTAGAAACGCAAGTCTTCTAGGAGTTCACCAATTTTGGGATCGGTAAATTTTTCGTGGGATATTTGTTTGAGAGTTGCCAACTGACGCCCTCTAGCAGTTGCACCTTTAACGGGCATATAAGTCGCCTGATCCCAATGCAACAGTGACGAGGCTGATTCGATGTCGGTAACTTCGCTGAGATGCGCTGCGAGTTGAGCGAATTTTGCTTGAGTTTTGTCTAGGGTTTGCATGATTGGGGTTTGTGGTGCTGTTTTGCCTACAAAGGTTGCAGTGCGGCATCGATATCCATCAATCATTGCTACCCTGAAATCAAGCTAAAAACCGCACTTCTTCCCGTATTGTACGCAATTTAGAGTCATTCTGGCATAGTTTTCGGTATTTTTCCGGATTTAGTTCGATCGCCTTTGATAAGTTTTGGATCGCTTTCTGAATGCTGGTTGCTACAGCTTTGGGGCTGTTTTTGCGATCGCCTGCTGCTTTTTCTAGGGCGTAGACGCAAGCTTTTTGATAGTAAAGATTTGGATCGTCGGGTGTGATGGCGATAATGCGATCGTAGGAAGCGATCGCTTCGGTAAAGCGTTCGATTTTTTTGAGGGCGACAGCGCGGTTGTACAATGCTTCGATGTTGTTGGGCTGCAACTCTAAGGTTTTGTCCCAGGAAGCGATTGCTTCTTTAAAGCGTTTTAAGTTGACTAAAGCTAAGCCGCGGTTGTACCAAGTTTCGCTATCATCTGGCTTGAGTTCGATTGCTTTGTCCCAGGATGCGATCGCGTCTTTAAATTTTCCCATTTGGGCGAGCGCCGTGCCGCGTTTGTTCCAGACTTCGGGGGAATTCGGGCGCAGTTGCAGAGTTTTGTCGTAGGAAGCAACCGCTTCGGAGTAGAGTTTTTCGTCGGCTAGGGCTAAGCCCCGGTTGTACCAAGCTTGATGCAAGTCTGGTTTTAGTTCGATCGCTTTGTCGTAGGAAGCGATCGCGGCTGCATTTTGCCCGGAGTGTTTCAGCGCAAATGCCTTGTTGTACCAAGCTTCCGAGTAGTCTGCTTGAATGGCGATCGCCTTGTCGTAGGATGCGAGGGCTTCTGAGAATTTTTCTAAGTTAACGAGGGTGTTGCCGCGGTTCGTCCAAGCTTCGTGATAGTCTGGCTTGAGTTCGATCGCCTGTTCGTAGGAAGCGATCGCTTCTGAGAGTCTGTTGAGCTTCCGCAACACGTTCGCGCGATTGTACCACGCCTCTGCATTTTTTGGTTGAATTTTTAATGATTTGTTGTAAGCCGAGATCGCTTCGGGTAGCTGTCCCAACTTTCTGAAGGCTACGCCTTTGTTGTACCAAGCTTCGTGAAATTTTGGTTCGAGTTCGATCGCCTTAGACCAAGATTCGAGTGCTGCGGACAAGCGTCCCATTGCTTCTAGGGCGTTGCCGCGATCGTACAATGTTTGAGCGTTTTGAGCGTTGGCTGATATGGATTTTTCCTCAGAGTCGATCGCTTTTTCTCTGTTAGCTAATTTTTGCAAGGGTTTTCACCTCAGTATGTAAAATTGTGGCTTTTTCTTTTATATGCGATGTTTTTCGCCATCTGCCATCTAATGGTGGCGATTGTACCTTAATTTTGTTATTGTTGACAATCTTACCTAAATTGGAGAACTTTTGCAATTTTTTATCGTTGAATTCTAAGTAATTTTGTCGGCGGTGTTGATTTGGATGTATGGATTTTTACTAAAATTGTTCGGGAATTGCGTAGAAGAGTGGAAAGGGCGATCGGCAGTTGACAGTTGACCTGGGACAGTAGGGGCGGTGCCCCCGTGCCCGCCCTCTTCTCTTAATTGACAGTTGACTGTATGTTAAAAGCATAAATGACTGCGATCGGCAGAAACCCGATTTTTCAAACAAACCGGGTTTTTGAGCATTTATTCGGAGTTAAATGCTATCTGGATCGATGTTTAATTCACGCAGTTTGGCAGCTAAACGCTGAGCAATTTGCTCTGCTTGTTCGGCCCTTTGATTTGCTTGTTCGGCTCTTTGAGACTCTTGTTCAGCTCTTTGAGCTTCTTGTTGGGCCCTTTGAGACTCTTGTTCAGCCCTTTGAGACTCTTGTTGTAAGCGCTGACGATCCAATAACCTCTCTGCTTCTAATTCCCCATAGGAAAGAAACTTTTCTCCATTCGGTTTATAAATTTCTAACCCATCTTCTCCCAACTCAAATCTCACACCTAATCTCGGACTAATCCATCCCTCCATCGGCTCAATAACTTCTAAATCTCCCTCAATTCTTTGCCAACCTTCCAACTCATTTCTTTCTGGATCGTAAAGATAATACTCCTCAACTCCATGACGCTGGTAAAATGAAAGTTTCTTATTCATTTTAGTGTTTCTGTCGTTGTGGGAGCGAATCTCAAAGACGACTTGAGGGCAAATATTATCTTCTCGATGTTGTATGTAGGAAGGGCGATCGCCCTTTGGCCTGCCAAACACCACCATCGTATCAGGTGCTTGAGAAATATCTATTCTCCCCTCAACAGGATACCATAGTAAATCGGCGGCTACAAAGACATTTGGGTCATCCTTAAACAGCGATTCGCAACCTTCTTTGATTTTGACAATTAATTCGTATTGAATTGTGCTTTCTGCCATTGGTTGACCGTCGCTGGATGGATAAATTATTTCTGCGGTTGTGACTTGCATAGCGGTTGTCTCCGAGAAGTATCTAATTCAGGACTTACTCATATCTGCCATCAGTGACTTAGAAAATTGCAAAGCTTTTCAGCAATTTGAGCTTGTGTATCTAATGACAATTCACCCAACTCACGCTGAACAACCACTGTAGAAACAGTCACCAATTGATGCAGCCTGATCGCAGATGGCACGCGCAACCCCGAAGCAAGAAAGTCGGGATGAGAAGCATCTAATACGACATCTGTTTCCAGTAGATTTGTTGGCACGCGACTTGTAATATAAGCAATAATAACATGACGCCTCGCTCCCAAAGGGTTAGTCAAACCAACTGCTGGACGTAGCTTGTTTGCCGATAAATCATCATAGGGAAACGGTACTAGAAAAATCTTACCCTTGGTCATGGAATGGTTTACCGTCAGCTATGGTATAAATATCTTCTTCTGGGTTGAGAATCGAACCAAAGTTAGGATCGATCGCTACTGTTTTAATCCATTCTGAGTCGTGGAATGGGAAGCCATCAGCTAAAGTGTAGATATCTTCCGCTGAGTCTCTCATAGAATCAAAGGCCCGATTGCAGATCGCAGCTTTTAGCCATTGATATTCTTCTAGTTTTGCTTTGTGAATTAGGGCAGCTTCTAATGCTTCCAGTCGCTTTAGGTCAGCATAAGTAATAATAGCAGCGATCGCCCTTCCTTCCTGTTCTATGACGATTCGTTCTCCAGTATCCTCGACACGGGCGATGAGTTCGGGAAATCTGTCATTGGTTACGGTTACATTTAGTTGAGTCATCTTTTACCTCGCTATTAATTACTGTAGTTTAGACTAAAAAATGAGCGCAGCTAAAAGTAGCCACCTTTGAATCTCAGGCAAGCTGTTGCTCAAAAATTCAAAAAGTAGAAGATTAAATAGCTAATCTTGAAGACTTTTTGCGCCGAG
>NZ_JAAFKG010000107.1 GCF_013299185.1 Microcoleus sp. bin48.metabat.b7b8b9.023
GATACGTAACCAGGCTTTGAATTGAACTACCAAACGGTGAACCTGGTTCCATGGACAGTGGTACAGGTGCAAGATATTCGGTTTGACAGCAGGCACACTGACCACCATAACGTTCAATTCGGGTGACGATGGGGCGAATTGGAGGTAGTTCGATTTTTTCGTAGACGGATTGCAATTTTTGGGTGGTGTCGGTGACTTTCTCTCCACACTGGGGGCAATTTTTAACTTGGGCGATGATTATTTGGTCAGGATGAGGATGTAGTTCTCTTCCCCCGCCTGCTCTTCCTACGCTTCTTTGTCTTTTGCTCCCCTCAATTTTCGACTTCTTAATGTTGGGCTTGAATCCCTTGGACGGCGGAGTGCTAGAATTCTTGCTAGTTTTTTTTGGAGATGGCTCTGGCTCTGGTTTTGGTTCGTAGGTGGCTAATATTGCGCTGAGTTTTTGGATTTTCTCCCATAGCTCTACTATCAAGGCTTCTTTTGCCTCGTTCGATAGTTGTTTTAGGTCGGGGAGTTTTTCCATTCCTTTATCTAATGTCTATCTTGTCTTCTTGTCAAGGGGGTTGAGCAATTACGAAATTTGGGAAGTATAGAGCAAATGGGTGAGCTACAGTTATTAAGCAAATCTCATTATAGAATGCTATTAGTAGTGACAGAAGTCTACCGCCAACAGTTGTCAATGTATGAAAATAAAGAACATAGTATTCCCGACAGAATAGTAAGTTTAAAACAACCACATATCCGCCCTATAATCAGAGGAAAAGCCGGGAAATCCGTTGAATTTGGGGCAAAACTGTCAGCCAGTTGTCTCCAGGGTTACGTATTTTTAGACCGAATTAGTTGGGATAACTTCAACGAATCAGGAGACCTTAAAAGACAAGTAGAAGCATTTAAAAAATTTACCGGATATTACCCTGAATCAATTCATGTAGACCAGATATATCGAACAGAAGAAAATAGCATTTTGTGCAAAGAACTCGGCATAAGAATGAGCGGTGTTCGCCTAAGAAAATCTCCCAAAAATCTGAGCAAATCACTAAAAAAACAAGCTCAATCAGATGAGAGAATTCGTAACTTAATTGAGGGGAAATTTGGAGAAGCCAAAAGAAGATTCAGCCTCGCTAGAGTGATGGCTAAACTTAATAATACTTCGGAAACAAGCATCGCAATAACTTTTCTGGTGATGAATCTTTCTGCCCTGCTAAGGCAGGCTTTTTGGCTTTTTTTCGGTCTATTTCACAACAAAAACCTTTTGTCATGTTTTTTGGCTTAAATCATTGGCAAAAGCTATGTTTCGCCATCGAAAAATTAATAAAAATTATATTACCGAGGCGAGTTCAAATCCACTCATCTTTCTAAATGCTGTTTTCTGACTTTTTCAGCAAGCCCTATTTAGCCTTTCATACCGTAAATCAGCAACGCCGAAATTTTAAAGCTAAACAAGAGGAACCGCTTCTATCGCCATGCAAAACAGCGCATCAAAACAATGCGTTTTTGCGATAAAAACCAGTCATCCTCGTGCAAATGAGAGTCCAGCTTAATGTTCAGTGGGTCGTATGCACTCACAGCGCTTATCACAGGGCTGCCTGTCTATCGGGCGATAACCCGCTCCTCCTAGCAACCTACTTTGGAAGATTCCCGGATTTATACAGCCAAACTGGTACAAATCGCGCCTACTCTTTCTCTGGCAAAGCATTTCATGGGCTGCCTACCGGATGCACCCTAATTGCTCAGGGCTGAAGTTCCACCGATTTTTATTCTAAGACTTACCCAACCGCAACTGGCAACCACTGCGTTAAATTTCGGCGTCGGACGTTCCCAATCACAAACCTCCACAACAAACTCAACTTGGGGGAACGCCCGCCACTCGAAATTTTTGCCAGTTGCTCAAACTCGGGTGTGGACAGCATTGTCTACAGTGTCTACAAAGTTGTTATTTGATGTCACTGTAGTTCCTGGGATATGGAAATTCCTTAAACTGAGGACTGAATTTAGGAGAAGGAAAATTTTCCTCAGTAAAAAAAGCTACGCCAGGAGGAAGCTGTCCATCATTTTGATCCATATAGGAAACTACTCGCAAAATCCTGTCTACATAATCAGCAGGTATGCGTACTGATTTTGTTTTACCAGACTTCTGCCATTTAAAAGGACGACCCGCGCCAACGCGCAAACCACCTCTTTTTTGTGTTCTACCCCACATTCCGCAGATGTGGGTCGGATTTTTTTATCAGTTGTGAAAACTTGTAAGCTAAATGCTTTTTGGCTGAACTTATGCGGTTTTAGCATTACAGAAGCTTGTCAAATTTACCTAAACTAAGTAGGTTCAAATAATTGACTTTTTCTAATATATTCATGCTGCTGTTTTATCGCGATTGATCATATTTTTAAGCAAAACAACTTCTGCCAAGAGCACATTGTCTTGACTAATCAATGAAAATTATTCACAAATATGTACACCTAGTTATCGATCGCTATTCACTTGACTATATTAAATAGTATTGACAGCAATACTTTCCTAAATGCAACAAAATATCTTGGCGTTCTTGGGTTAAATTGCTGACCTGCTTCGTTTCATTTATCGTCACTAAGTGTACCGCCTGAAACACCTGAAATATCCAGCGCATTGTCGGTTTATCGGTCAATTTCTTTGCCTGATTTTTCACTTGCTCATTGGTAGCTGATAATTGTTGTCTCAATTTCCTTTGCGCTAGGTTATACACCAACAAACACAGTCCCATTATCATTCCAATTGCTTCTACTCGCTCCGGCTTTTTTACGAATACGCTGGAAGTAAAAAATAACGGATCTTTGATAAATCTAAATCCTCTCTCATTACTTTGCTGCGCTTTGTATTCTGATAATACCTCTGAATTGCTGATTGCTTCAGTATCTAAGATATTTGTGGCCAATATAAATCTCCCAGCTTTGATTTTTTCCGCTTCGATTGCTGAATTTCGGGGTTCTATTTCACCCATTACTTGATAGGCTATTGCCTGTGTTTCGCTCGATTCTTTGAGCTTTTTTGTTGTTGTTTTAACTGGCTTTTTTTGGGATTTAATTTCTATGATTTGGTGATATTTCCATGAGTCTGATGACTTTTTTATTGCAGCTTCTGCATCGGCAATACAAGCAAAGTTCTGTATGGATAGCTTACGCAGTGAGGCTTTGGCTGATTCTAACTGTTTCTCTACTTGCTTGACTATTTTTTTAAGATCAGCTTGTTTTCTGGTTTCACTTTCTATTACTAGCCATCTTTGTTTGATGTTGGCATACTCACTGGTTCTGGTTGCTATTTTATAGCCTTTTATTTGAGAGTCCTCCCAGTCACTATCTTCTATGTTGCAGATTTTATCTTGAGCTTCTTTTATGCTTAATGCCACTCTGGTTATCCATTTCATTCCTGCCATTGCTGACAAATTTTCTGCTGTGTATAAGGCACTGTCTGCTACACAGATTCCGTCAAATGTCCACTGATTTTTAAATTCTTTCAATCTTGACACAAAGACACTTTTATCATCGGCGTTTCCGTCATCTATTTTGAGATACAATGGTACATCTCCATCCCCACTTACGATCGTATCAATGATAAATTGTTTGAGGTCTGGTCTTTTATCTCTTGAATAGCCGTGAACGATTTTTATGGTTTTCATGGAAGATTCTGTATCCTCAGATTCTGTCTCAACTTCCTGGCTCTTTTCCTGACTGTTTTTGTATGCTCCTTCTACTGATATTGAACTGCTGTCTAGGTGAACGCTTTTCATTTCTACTTGAAATTTCAGAGCCGCTTTCATGGCAATTGCTGTGAATAACTTTGTCGTTCCAGCTTGGTAATATTTGTCTAAAGCCCTCCCGATTCTGTCATCATTTAATTGTTCTGGTGTTACTCTTTTTCCGATTAGGTGTTAGTAGTGCTTTTCCCACAAAAAATGTGTCAAACAGGTAGATTGGGGCGCTCAAAAATCCCAATCCGTTCAAAATCATTGCTTTCATTACTTGTCCTGGGCTGAGGGTTTCTTTGATTCTTATTCCCACTTTTTTGTTGACGAATTCTACCAATTCCATTTCATCTATTATCCCTGCTACTATTCCTTGCAGGGTCTAAATTTACGATATTTATAGCTTCAGAGGGCTTTTTCATGGTTTTAAGGGTTGCTCTACTTGCACAAATCATTATACCTTGAAAAAACCTCAAATGATTGCATAGCAATCATTTGAGGTTTTAAAAATTCTTAATTCTTTTGAAATTAAACCAGATCAAATATCTGCGGAATGTGGGTTCTACCTTTTGCCATAATTTCGCTACACAATCAAAATTTTAGTCAATTAAATTGCACAATCAAAATTGTCTGTATCCACGCACCCACAACACTTCTAGCTTACTACTTTTTACTTTTTTCTTTTGGTTATACCGGGTATTACTCGTCCCGGTTATTTTTTGGGACTTATTTGATGCCTGCGGCGCCCAAAATTCTGAGTGTCGCGGCCGGGGGGGCGGGCCATAAGCCGGCTCCCCCCCCGGCCCACGTTTTTCATTCTACGACTCTCCTACTAAGCGTTTATACTCAACCTCAGCGTCCTTGTATTTTTGAGAGCCACCTTTGTTGACCCCCCAAATCTCAAGAATAATTTTAGCCTTGCTGTAACCTTTTGCCTTGAGTTGCAAGATGCGTTCCAAGCGTTCCGCATCGCCGTTCTCGGAACGTTCTGTGCCGAGTTCAGCTAGTGGATTGGAACGTTCCGCTTCGGGTTCGTTGTCATCGTCAGAAGTCAGTGCCAAAGCGCGTTCTAGATGTTCCACCGGGTTCAGGATAGATTCTGCTTCCTGCCTGCGTTGCTGCTCGGAAATGTACACGGAAGTGCTAACTTCATCCACCATGTCCGCATTGATTGCCGCTTTTTTCAGAGCCTCAAATTCTTCCTCTTCAGCAACCTTTAAAGCTAATTTCCGGGATTCAAAGCAGCAGGCAAATCCGGCTATCAATGCTGCTCCTGTGGTTAGATTGTGCAGCGGTACTTTACGGGATAGAAGGAATGGCGGCGCCAACCATAAAGCGACACCCGAGACCGTGAGGATAGTTGCTTTTAAGCCCGACATAGTATCACCCCCAAACCTATTAAGGACGCGATCGTACTCGCAATCAGCCGACCTCTGAGTTCGAGTAAGTCAATTTTGAGAACTCGGACGATAAAGTCGTCTAACAACCACGCAGACGCAGAAACAATCAGCTTGAGCGCGAAAAGTGCCTGTACCAAGAGCAACAGGTTGGGATGGAGCGACGCCAGCCAGCACAGGAAGCTGGAGGCAATCGCAGTTAGCAGAAAGTTGTTGCCAAGTGCGATCGCTCTCATTTACTTATTTCCTCCCAGCAGTTTTGTTTTGATTTCCTCAATCCTTGCCGTAGCGTTGGTTTCTGCCTTCTCCAGCCCAAAACCCAGTCGCGCGTAACCGGGGCGAAGTCCGTGCAGGTGTTTAGCTAGACCTGCGTCGGCGCGCTTTTTTTTTAGTTCGTTGGTGGCAACGCTTTTCTCGTATCCCCGGTGTAGTTTATGGACTTTGGCGTCGGCTTCCTCAATTTTGCCCATTGCCTTGTAAGCGCGTTTAGCGTGACCCGCGTCCTCAGTTTTTTCCTTGGCTAAGTCCTTGAGTGCGTCGGCTTCGTCTTTGGTGAAGTAGCGCGGGGTGTCGCAGATGGGGGTGGTGCGGATGCTGCTGAATTTGCCGGGGTTAAGCGGCGTGATAACACTGGCGTCGGTCGGCGCTGTCAGCTTCTCGCTTTTGGCGGTGATGGCGTCGCTGTTGCCGCCACCAAATAAAGTTGTCATTGCTCCCATGGTGTTGCTGCTCCGATTTGAATGTTGATGCGGACTGGAGGAAATAAGTTGAGGGGGTTGATTTGTCGCCACATGGACATTGCCAGCACGAACACCCCCGCCGATGCGAGTATGAGTGCGATGAGTTGCCCAAAGTCAACCCAGTCTAAAAAGTTGGTGGAATGCTGGCGGGTAAAGTTGCAGGCAGGGAAGTCTCCGTAATCAAAAAAGGAAACATCGTTAGTCCGGTCAACAGTGTCTACACTGTCTACATACGATGTGTAAAGCGGTTCAGGCGCTTTGCCTACAATGTCTAGTGTTGTGTCTACAGTGTCTACATTCACTGTGTCAGGCGATTCGCCGTCAACGAAATACAGTTCTAGTAGCGACTCCCACGTGGCAGTTTTGGAAAGTTTTCCGAACTGTTTGGCGTCTTCGTTGGTGAAACCGTTCTCAAAAGCGATCGCCTTTAGTTTGTCAATGCGGCGGTAGTGAGTAGGGGGTTCAGTCATGACTAACCCCCGTATTGCTAGCCGCCAAAATAAAACTCATTACCTGCCAAGTTTCTTCTAGTTCACCTAAAGTCTCTTCAAGCTGTGATGGAACCACGTCAAGCCAGTGATTGAGAAGTAAAAGTGACTTAGAAGCCTCAGGGGTATTGGTTTGGACAAGATAATTGTCCAGAGATGTCAGAAAAATGTCGCAGTTGCACGAGAACGACAAAATATCTACCGAATGTCCCAGCGACAAAAATATGCGCCTGAACGTTTCTCTGTCAATAACAATTTTGTCTTTTGACTCAAGCGTTAAGAATTGCGATCGCCCATTGGGACAATCGTCTAAAGATGTCATAATTTATCGGCTCCAAACGTTGTTTGATAACGGTTTGGGGAAGTCGTGACTTGGTTAGCGGTGGTACGCTAGTCAGTCGCGCATCAATCTTCCTTAGTTACATACGATCGCAGTTTCACAGGCATCTGTCAACACACGGACTGTAAAGTTTTGTAAATAATTATTCGGCGAGCAGTTCCATCACTTCGTCGTGTGTAATGCCATAGATAGAAGCCAGTAACCGAATACATTGTGCGTTACTTCCGATTTGCTTAAGTACCTCAATTGCACTACTTAAAGGAATAGCTTCCTTTGTAAACCGAGTCAGCAAATCAATTGTTGTCTTGGTATTAGCTCGTTTCTTATAAGTGCCTTCATTCATCTGCGTTGAATGTCCTAAATTTTTAGCTCTCGTCTCTTGAGACATCCCCGCCATTTGACCGTTTAAATTAGCCAAATGACGCAAGGCGTGAGACTGAGTAAAACCTTTATTCCATCTTTTCAAGGTAGCCCAAGCACGGCGACTATATATCCCAGCAATTGTTTTCTGACTATCCGACAACAAACAGATTTTAGGTAGTTTGCCCAACTTAATCCCTAAGCAATCTATTAAATCAGGGTGAGTCGGCGCCAACATCGGCACACACAATCTGTAGCCCGTCTTAGTTGTCGTATCTAGTAATGTTTTATCACCTACCACAGCAATCATTTTCATGTTGTCTGGTTCGGTCAGCGCCTGAATAATAATGCCATCCTCTGTCTTGAATGGTTTGTCAATATTTTGGATAGCAAAAACTTCATGTACCCGAAAACCATACACCACCTGCATTGAAAATACCCACAACCAACTGCGCCTCTGCTCTAAGTCATATCGTTTATTGTCACAAGGAACATTTAAAACGTCTTCACGGAATTTAAGAAATCCATCAATAGATACTGATTGCAAGTCTTTCCTAAACTCGGTCTGTGTCCCGTCAATCTCTTTGAGATAAGCGAGTATATCAGTATTCCCGATAATCTCAGCTAGCTTTTTCATGGCACACAAGCAGTTTTTAAAACATTTACTGCCCTTCCTTTTGCTATTGACTACCAACAGAATATCTGCTAAGTTGACAACCGCGTTTCTCGGCAATAGTTTGTAGTCATGACCGTAGACTGCATCCCAAGTATTCTGTTGGCTAATGCTACTTCTATCACGCTGTTGACGGCGTTTAGTACGTCCGTCCCAATAATCTTTCTCTACTTTTGCTATGGCATCACCAAACGTCATCAAGTCATTTTTGATAATGTTTTTGTCTAAAATCGCATCATCGTACCACGCCAAAAACTGAGACTCGCTAGAAAACGAGTCCAAAGCATTGGCAACTAAATGAGCTTTTCTCGTGGCGTCAGTAATCCCCTGCATCGTCAGATAGCACCCGCAAGTTTTGTTAACCCGCTTGTTACCCAACTTGAACTGAAGTGTTATGTAGCCCCCACTAGCTTTGCTGTCTCTTTTCAGCCCCACTCCTTTAGGACATTCCTTCTGAGCTTGCTTGAAATAGTCCAAAATCCGCTCGTAGCCAATAAGGTAGTCAGCAGTGGTGGTTGCCGTAACTGAATTGGATTTTTCGCTCATTTTTCGCTCTTGCGCCTAACGTTCTTGAGTTTGCTTGTTGCATAGACTATAAACCAAGTAGCTCAGTCTTCGCTCAAACGCAAGACAGGACTTTCAGAGCAGGCAGAAAAAAAGGTCAGGATGGCGGAAAATCGTAAATTAAGAGCCAAGAATTAATTCAAGTCCTTTTATCCGCATCGCTTTCTAAGACTTATGGCTATGCCATTGAGCAGTCTCGATCCTCGATTAACGGTTTCTACTGATTTTGCGCTCATCTTGTATTTCACGCTAGCTAGGGCTTGCTGAATAAGCCTAGAACCCTTACCTGAAAAGGCTTTGACTTGTGTTCGGTGCCCATCAAGTGTAAGACTATGAGGTAAAATTAGTCAAAAGCCATGCACAGCAGCACTTTCGTTCATGTACCGAAAAATTGACCCAACCCCAAAAGCACCCTCCAACTTTGACCTACCTTTCGAGGGACAATTATCAGAGAATAATCGTTGGGTAATCATGGCAAAAATAATTCGTATCCGCTCAATAATTCGGGGTAGCCGAGAAAAAAAGTAAGCAGAGTAAAAAAAGTGTTATAAAATAGGAGACATGACGCTTCATATTATTTCACGAGACAAGTCACCCTGCAATATACTACTGCA
>NZ_JAAFKG010000108.1 GCF_013299185.1 Microcoleus sp. bin48.metabat.b7b8b9.023
GTAGTGCGGACTAAAGTCCGCCACCGGAAAGCGGACTGAAGTCCGCACTACGAACAAAAACGGTTTGTAGTGCGGACTAAAGTCCGCCACCGGAAAGCGGACTGAAGTCCGCACTACGAACAAAAACGGTTTGTAGTGCGGACTAAAGTCCGCCACCGGAAAGCGGACTGAAGTCCGCACTACGAACAAAAATCGAAAATCGAATAATCTATCTAGATTGACAAGGCCAGGCTAGAACCCTGAGCAGTTTTGGTTACTTCAATCCTGGCTTGAAAAGCTTCTTTAAGGTGCGGCATATGGGTAACGGTGAGGATGCAGGCGAAGTCAGAGGCGATCGCATTAATGGCAGCAATTAGGCGATCGCACCCCTCCGCATCCTGAGTCCCAAACCCCTCATCAATAATCAACATTTGCAAAGCCGTACCCGCCCGCTGAGACAGCAATCTCGCCAGCGCCAGCCGAATCGCAAAGTTAATCCGAAAAGCTTCGCCACCCGAGTAAGTTTCATAGGGACGAGTACCGCGAGCATCAGCAATGAGAATGTCTAAAGTGTCAATCAATTTAGTAGCTTTTTTAGAAGCCGCCGCCCGCTGAGTAATAAATTGTACGTGCAACTGATTGGCGCTCAATCTCGACAATATCTGATTAGTTTCAGCTTCCAATTGAGGCAAAACATTTTCAATCATTAAAGCTTGAATCCCGTTCTTGCCAAAGGCTTGACCCAACTCTTGATAAACTTTGTATTGGCGTTTAGCAACCTGAATTTGCTCTTTTTGAGCGACAAGGTGAACTTGCAAAGCTTCCAGATTTTGCTGCTGTTGTTGGAGGCGTCCGAGATTTCCCAAATGTTGGTCTAGCTGCTGGCGGCGGCGGCTCATTTGTTGTTCGATCGCACTTATTTGAGTAGTCGGATCTGGATGTTCTTGCAACTGCTGGTTCATCGCGGCAGTTTGAGCGGTGACAGCTTGCAAATCGCGATCGCGCACGGCGATCGAATTGGCGATTTCATTAACCCGCTGCTGCACTTGCGGGAATTGCTGAGTTGCCGATCGCAATTTTTCAGCACGGGCGATCCAAAATTGCGTTTTACGCATTTCGCTACGGACGTGTTCGTGCTGTTCCAAGTTATAGCCAACTTCCGCGATATATCTATTTAAAGACAGAATTTGCTGCTGAATTTCCGAGCTATTTTTTTGCTGTTCAAACTGTTGCTGTACGGCGGCTAATTGAGCCTGCAAATCCGGGCGGCGGCTGTTAATTTTATTAAGTTTCTGCTGAGCGTCTTTGATTTGAGCTTGCTTAATTTCCGCCCAGCGCAAACGCTTTTCATCGCTGCGGGCGAGGGAGTGACTGCGATCGCTATAATTGAGCTGTTGCAGTTGCTGTTCAATTTGCTGAAGTTCCCTCAAATCATCAGATCCATACTCGCCAGTACGCAACAACCGCTCGATTTGGGCAGCATCTTGACGCATACTTTGCAGTCGAGTTTCATCTTGGCCCAGGCCATCCAATTGAGCTTGCAAATGGCTGCGGCGTTCCCGCAATTCTTGGTAAGGTGCTAATTCCTGTTCTAGTTCGCGGTATTCGTGTCTGAGGACTTGAATTTCGCGCTCGGAAACTGCTAACTGTTCGCGAACAACCCACAGTTGATTCCAGATTTCCTGCTGTTGGGAGTGGTGTTTGGTGACTACCAAATTCCAGTAGTGTTCGTCTAAAGGTCGATCGCACAAAGGACAATTTCCAAAATTTGCATCCCGCACAATCAAAGGCGAATTAACTTCCTGAGTTTCGGCAAACTCGGCAGCTTTACCTTCCCCCGCGCTGGTTTCTGCTTCATTTTTCCGCAACAGTTGCAGTTTTTGGTCAATTTCGGCGAGTCGGGTTTGATAGTCGCGGCTTTTAGCTTGCAGATTTTCTAGAAAGCTGTGCCTTTCTTGGCCTTTTTCGCGGACTCGTTCCTGATAAACTCGCTTGTTTTCCAACTGGACAATTTGATGGGCGATGGCCGAGATTTCCTGCTGCAATTGTGGCTGTCGATGCTTTTGCTGAACTTGCACCTGTCGGTTGATTTCGGCTAAGCGGGCGGTTAAACCGGCATGGGCGCGATCGAGCTTAGTTTGTGCCTGCTGCTGCTGTTGGAGTAGCGGCGAAACTTGCAGTTGGAGTTGTTCTAGTTCGTTAAGGCGCGATCGGGCTGCTTGCAACTGTGCGAGTCCTTTGTCAACCTCCGGCTGCTGCTTGAGAACATCTAAAACATCTTTTTCATCTTGTTCTAAGACATCTAATTGAGCTTGCAACTGCTGAATTTTGTTTTGCAAAAGGCTCAATTCTTGCCGTTGCTGTTCTTGCAAGTTTTGGCGCTGATTTTGCGCTTGTTGGTGAGCTTTGAATTTTCCAGCCTGCGTCTCTTCTGTGGCTTGTAAACTCTGAAAATAGGCAATTCCTGCTGTTATTTCATTTTCTTGGGCGAGCAGGGCTTGCAGCTCGTGTTGCTGCTGCTTGGCGGCTGCGAGTTCTTGCTGCAAGCGGCGGCATTCTTGAGAGATATTGTAGTGTTGTTGCTGGTGGCCGGCGAGGAGTTTTTGCCAAGTTTGGCGGTTGTGGTGCTGGAGTTGCAGTTGCTGCAAACTTGCTGTATCGGCTTGCTGCTGCTGTTGAAGCAAATCGGTTGCTTGCTGCAATTGAATTTGTTCGGATGCGATCGCTTGACTTTGTTGCAGTTGCTCTTGGGTTGTCTGCAAGCCGTGTTTGAGGACTTCGACTTTGGCTTTAAAATCTCTGGCTTTTTCCTTGGCTTGTTCGGATAAAGTGTCGTATCGATCGAGCTTGAGGAGGTTGGCTAAAACTTGCTTGCGCTCGATCGGCTTTTTGAGCATAAACTCATCAGCACGCCCCTGCCGCAAATAGGCCGAGTTAATAAAAGTATCGTAATCTAGCTTGATATGTTCGAGAATTTTCTGCTGAGTATTTCTCAGCCCCTTGTCAGTGAGAGTCCGAAAACTCAGTCCATCCTGAGTTGCAGCAGAATTCAAGCTAACTTGAAATTCCAAACTTCCCGATTGTCCGCGCCGGCGGTTGCGAATCACCCGGTAGATTTGGCCGCCCGTGGAGAAAGTGAAATCAACTCGGACATCAATTTCGCCGATATGGATGATATCGTCTTCTGTATCGCTGCGACAACTGCCCCACAGCGACCAGGCGATCGCCTCTAGGAGAGAAGATTTACCAGCACCGTTAGGCCCGCAAATGCAAGCAGTGTGCAAGCCGCGAAAGTCTAAAGCAGCTTCGCGATAGCTGAGAAAATTTTTGAGTGTAAGTTGTATCGGAATCATTTAGGCCATCGCGCCAGACAATCTATCTATAAATAACACTATTTGTGTGCTGTTGGCTAGTTATTCAATCCAGATCCAAAACAATTGTGAGTGCATCTGCAATTTCTTCCATAAATGTCTCCGAAAGGCTTCCGAGTTGTCGGACAAATCTTTGTTGGGAAACGGAACGGACTTGAAAAGTGTCGGCTGCTGAGACTTTAATCAAGCCATTTTCGCCGCTTGGTTCTAGTCGAACCATCCAATTTCTCTCTGCATATCGGTCTTTCCAGTCAGTGATGGGGACAATAACTTCAAGCAGTAAAATTCCCACCGTCTCATCGCTGACAATAACTGCGGGACGGGTTTTGCCGATTTCTGCGCCAACAGTAGGCTCAAGTGTAACCAGCCAGATTTCGCCTCTACGCATTAGTTTTTATCCCAGCGTTTAGGTATTCTTCCTCGGATTCAAAATATGGTTCGCTGTCTGGCGACCACAAATCATGTAAAGCACCTCCCGGCATATAATCCTTGACGGCTGCTTCTGCTGCGGCTCTGAGTCTGAGCTTTCTCTCAGCTTTGCGCTGGGCTTTTTGTTCTATTTCTTCACGCATCATCCGCGAAGCTGTTTCGATGATTTCTAGGCGTTCTTCTGCTGTCAGATTTTTGAGTGCTGCTAAGATTTCTGTTTTGGTCATGATTTTTTCGGGTGTTTGGTGAGAAACTACGATCTAAGCATCATTATATCTTTGAGGAAAATCCATCTCGGCGACCGCACTTCAATTTTCATCTCGTCCTGCGAATTTCCGTGTCCTCCGAATAGCTTTTTCTTGTAAGTGCGATCGACCTTGGGTGCATCTCATTGTGGCAAGGGCGAAGCATTTCGGCACATAATTTATGAGTGATAATCAGAGATTTACTGCCGAAATGCGAGAGCCCCTACGAGTATATTTTCAAAAATGAGATGCACCCTCGACTTTACGGATAGTTGTTGAGATTGGGTGCATCTGCGATCGAGCAAATATATCCGTAGGGGCGAAGCATGACCGCTATGAATATAAGATGATAACTAATAACTTATATGCGGTCATGCTTCGCCCTCTTCAAAAACCAGATGCACCCTTGAGATTTTCAAGTATGGATCGCAAATTAAATAATTTACACTCTTGAAAGTGGGATGGGCCCAAAGAACCCGTTCTTTCTGGACGGGCGGGACGCCCATCCCACAATCACCATTAATTTGTAAGTTATTTAACTCTCATTTCTTAAGTCTCCTCCAAATTGCCACGCCCTCCGAAGGTAAGGAAACGGTATTGTCATGTCCTCCAAATTGCCATATCCTTGGTTGCTTGAGATTTTTTACCATCAAAAAAGGTTGACTGTATTCCTACAGCCAACCCCGCACTTATTTAATTGTTCTGCGTTTGCTCAAACAGCAAAACTATCTGGCAATATTCGGGAACGTATAGCCAACACCTAGTAACAATCCCACGTCAGTTCCGTCGAGAAAACCAATATTCAGTCCTGCTGTGGCTGTAAAATTGCTCGACAGTGGCACATCTATACCTCCCGAAATCAGGAAGCCAAAATTACCGTCATCGCCGGTAGAAAATGCTACGCCAGCACCTAAATAAGGAGCAGCCGTAATCACAAAATCATCGCTGACTTCGACGGCCTCTTTAGATACAAAATCGTAGGTGACTGGAACTAGAACAGTTACATTGTCGCGGAACAAAACACTCGGTCTCACCGAGAAATTGTTCGTCAAACCAATTTTGCTAAGAATCGCAAAAGAAGTGTCGCCTAGGGCTGAATCTCCGCCAAAACCGATGTTACCGCCAATACCAATGTAGCTGGGCCCTGAACGGGTAGCTCTGCCCGGTCTGACGGTTGTACCGCCCGGTTGAGCCAATATCTGAGGTTTGTCTGAGGCTGTTGCCGGTTTCTGGGCAACTTTCGGTTGGTTCGTCAGGGCTGAGGCGGAAGTGCTGACAGGGTTGCTCAACACTTCTTGTGTTGTTTTGACTTCTTTTTCTTCCTTTGATGCTGTCAGTTCCGAATTAGGTCGATCGGCAATAATTGAGGTAGGTCGATCGATCTTTTCGGCAACAATCTGGGATTTTTGCGGAGTTTCAACGCTATTCTCAGCAATTTTAGCTGTTTCTGCGGATTTTTCGGTTTCAGCAGCAATGGATGTAGGTGTATTTTGCTCAGTTGCTGGGACAGCAACTTGTGATGTTGCTGCTGTGGATTCTGCTGGTGCTGTCGCAGATGCTTCCGAGTTGGCTGCCGGTGCGGAGGCTGCTGGCTCTGCTGCTGGTGTTAGTTCGATCGAACTGATAGAATCAATTTTTGTATTGCTAGCTGTTGTTTCCGCATCAGCTTTCACTGCTGAAGTTGCCGCAGGCTCAGAAATTTGGTCAATATTTTGAGCTGTCGCATTTGCGGTTGTAGCGATATCGGGCAAGTTGCCAGTTTCAGCTTTCGCTGACATGGTACTGCAACAAACTGCTAAAGCTGCAAGATTTATTAACGCAAAAGTAGACTTGGAAAATAGACTATTCATAAGACACTCCTCAATGAATGGTGTGTTAAAAGTGTAAGTGTTTGAGGGCTCTAGTTGAGACCTTTGCTGAAAAATGACACAAATATGAGTTGTGTTGTTCCTAGATTGCCACTTAACGCTTGAGGAGTCAACTCTCTCTGCTGATTAGATTCAAGAACCGAAGGCTAGTCGATCGACTAATTTTAATTTACAGTTCGAGCCGCTAAAAATCAATCCTAGGGGAGAGTTCACTCTTGATGGTGCTTATACCACTTTTGCTCGAAAAAAGCAACTGCAAACAACCTCGAAACCACGAGCTTCATCAGTCAGTCGATTTTAGATTTTAGATTTTAGATTTTAGATTTTTAGATTTACTTGCAGGATTGAATTTGGGAGCTGGAAGTCGATCGGGGGCGCAGAGCATTCTACAATGCTGTACGCGAGCTCGCTGCACCCGCCGCCACAGTGGAAAAATCCGCCTGCGTGAGGGCGCCCCGGCTCGAAACGAAGATAAAGCAAGGTTTGACAACTGTTTAGGGAACTCGGGGGTCTAAATTGGGGCAGTTGGGTGAGGGCGATGGCGTCCCGCCCCGCAAGCTACGGCTCCTGCACAGTTCCGGACAAGTCATGTAGAATATCATTGATCCTACAAACAGTCGTAGCTCGATCGTGTCAAAATTATTAAACATTATTAATGATTGTGGAAAATTCAATGTCTTAGTAAAGTTTAGACTTAGCTTTCGCTCAGTGTTATAAAACTTCATTAAGTTTCTAAGCAAGAGTAAGCAATGGTAGTATCATCTAGTCAGAAAGTCAACAAGTGAGAATTATTGCGAGCGTTAAAAAATGGAGAGTCTAAATGCAACTAGCAGAGAGGCATATCATTAAATCCACCGAACACCGTTTTATTGAAATAGATGTACTAGCCTTTAAATCCAAAAATTTGTATAATGCTGCTAACTATATTATCCGTCAGAGTTTTGTCTACGGATGGGGTTATATCAATTACAACGAAATGAACCGTTTGATGAAATCTCATCAAGCATAAAAAGAATTACCAGCCAAGGTAAGTCAACAAATATTAATGATATTAGACAAAAATTGGAAGTCTTTTTTGAAGCAGTCAAAGCTTACAAAAATAACCCCACTAGATTCAGCGGCCGCCCGAAATTACCAAAGTACAAAGATAAAGTCAAGGGTCGGAATATTCTAGTTTATACGATTCAAGCCATTAGTAGCAAGCAACTAAAGAAAGGAATTATCAAGCTGTCCGGTACTAATATTTTAATTAAAACCGGGGTCAAACCAGAGCAAATTTGTCAAATTAGATTAGTGCCAAAATGTGATTCCTGTGTAATTGAGGTAATTTACAATGCCTGTACCCAGCCGGAGTCCACCGTCGAAAACCAGAAAGAATTAGTAGCTAGTATAGATTTAGGATTGAATAACTTAGTCGCGCTAACTTCAAATCAGCCGGGATTTGTCCCATTACTGATTAACGGGCGACCACTGAAATCAATTAATCAATTCTACAACAAGCGCAAGGCACAACTGCAATCTCAATTAAAAGGAAACCGCCAAACTTCATCACGGATTCAACGCCTGACTCGTTGCCGCCATCAAAAAGTTGATAATTACTTGCACCACACGAGTCGGCAGATTATCAATCTGCTGGCATCACAAGAGATTATGACGCTAGTAATTGGTAAAAACTTACAAGGTCAAAACGAGATTAATATAGGCAAAAAAACAATCAAAACTTTGTCAGCATTCCTCATGCTCGGCTAATTGAAATGTTGAAATACAAAGCTGAATTGGTCGGAATAAAGGTAATAGAGCAAGAGGAATCCTAGTGCGATTCGTTGAAACGTGAATCACGGTAATCAGTCCGTACATAACGTTTCCAGCCACAAGGCTGAACTCTCGGTCTGATAAGGGTGCAAGTCCCTTCTGCCAGACTCAGGTATGACTCCCTATCTGCCCACACCGACCAAGCTCGATTCTTGGAGAGTGAAGCTCTTAACAGGACGCAACCAGACATCTAATGTGAGGTGACACTGGCGTTAATGGGGAGTTCCAACGGTGAAATAGAGCCTAGAAAAGTAACTTACCTCTGAGCGGGACACAGACCATTAATTCCGACTTCACTGGAGTTTATTCCCGCCGAATAATAGGATGATATCGGCAAGAGTCCAGGGAATCCAGTAGTTAAAGTGGCTCCACCTAAAGGAACAATCAATCTAACCTAGGGCAATACTTCGGACAGTTTTTAAGCCGCGAGAGTACCATAGGATAGGACTGATGGAAGGTTAGGGTGATTTAAAATTATAGCCTTTCTCAAAAAGATGAGGTATAACAGACAGTTTGCAAAACCAGTAAACTCAGAGGGCTCGCATCCCAACAACGTCCGCGAATCTTTCTGATAACCGCTATAAATTCCGGTCTAAATCTAACTTATCAATAAAGGTGTAAAGTATATGCCTATTGAATTCACGGCGTTTATAAGAGGTCATGGAAAACACGAATGTCTCGGGCGATGAATGACTATTATAAGCTTCA
>NZ_JAAFKG010000109.1 GCF_013299185.1 Microcoleus sp. bin48.metabat.b7b8b9.023
AGCTCGATCGCCTGCTTGTCAGCTCGATCGCCTGCTTGTCGGCTCGATCGCCTGATTGTTCGTATGATTGAATCAATGACGTGGCGATCGACTGACTCACTCTTTTAAGATACAAGGGGCGGGTTCGCCAAGGTCTTTGAAGCTTGCAGATAGCTTAAATAAACCCGCCCCCACCCCACAAATAACCCCCAAATACCCCCCTAAGATTGAGATTGCTGCAAGATTTGAGTAGGTACAAATAAAAGGGATGAGTAATTCAGACCTAGTATTACTCGATGTAACAAAATGTAAAACTCACCTAACGCCTTTCCGTGTTTTTTCTTTGTCTGTGTAATTAAGAACTATCATGGGATGAGAGATTGAGGAATATCCCATGATTAGTCTGTTGTTAGTGGACGATCAGCAGCTTATCTGCCAAGGGCTCAAGGCTATGTTAAGCCTAGAATCAGATTTAGAAGTGGTTGGAATTGCCCATAACGGTAAAGCTGCCCTAGAGCAAGTCGAAGCTCTCCAACCCGATGTTGTATTAATGGATTTGAAAATGCCCGTGATGGATGGTAGAGAAGCAACTCGCCTGATCTGCCAGTCGTTTCCCAACACGAGTGTCTTGGTTTTAACTACCTTTGATGACGATGGATACATTGTTGATGCGATGCGGGCCGGGGCTAAGGGCTATTTATTGAAAGATATGCCGTCGGAAGAGTTAGCACAGGCAATTCGTTTGGTGCGATCGGGTTACACTCAACTGGCGCCTGGTTTAATGGACAAGCTAATGACAGGATTTGGTGCTGCACCTACGACTCCAACACCTACTACTCAACCCTCGAAACTTCCTGATCTGGCACAATTAACCCCGCGGGAACAAGAGGTATTGCGGTTGATTGGTAAGGGTTTAACCAATCGAGATATTGCCCAGCAGTTATTTATTTCTGAGGGAACGGTGAAAACCCATGTCACTCATTTACTGAATCGGTTGAATTTGCGAAATCGATCGCAGTTGGCAATTTACGCTAATTCTGCGATCGCCACCTGAATCATTTGAAAAATTTATTGTTTTTTTATTAACCGCAGAGAGCGCAGAGGGCGCAGAGAGTTGGAATAGAGAGGCTGCACAATCCCGCTCGGATTACCGCTGCATACTTTACGTCAGCTACAATCATATTATCCTGGATGGAATTGCGATATTTTTGGTGAAGCTATGCTGATAACAGAAGCCCCTTTTACGCTCCGCAAATGGACAGTTAAAGAATATCACAAGCTGGGAGAGATGGGATTTTTTCACCCAGAGGAGCGAGTTGAACTACTTTCAGGAAATATCATCACAATCAGTGATAAAGGAACTGCTAACACTTCCGCCACGAGACGCACTGCTAATGTACTGCGAGATATTCTGGGAAATCAGATTGATGTTTATTACAAAAGCCCGATCGCCCTTGACGACAATTCTGAACCTGAACCGGATATCGCTGTAGTAATAATAGATCCGTTTGACTACGCTACTCACCATCCGATTCCCTCAGAAGTATATCTAATTATCGAAGTAGCAGATAGCAGTTTGGCTTACGATCGCGAAGTTAAATCCAAAATCTACGCGCGATCGCGAATTGCCGACTATTGGGTATTAAATGTGAATGAGAGACAACTGCACGTTTTCCGAGAACCCACTGAAGATGGATATCAAAGCGAAGTCATTCTTGAGGAAACTGCCAGCATTTCACCGCTCCAATTTCCCGCTGTTAATATCGCAATTGGGGAAATGCTGCCACCTATTATATCAAATTGAAAACCGATATCAAACTAATCCAATAATTGCCGTCGGTTTTGATCCAATACGGTTCAGATAAAACGGCGGTTGAAATAACGGAAGACTCAGAATATCACGTAATTTTAACCGCCTACTCTTCAACCCACGGAGGTGGGTTTTGTCTGTGTAGACGCGGTTTCAACCGCCGTCTTATCTACTCTTCAACCCACGGAGGTGGGTTTTGTCTGTGTAGACGCGGTTTCAACCGCCGTCTTATCTACTCTTCAACCCACGGAGGTGGGTTTTGTCTGTGTAGACGCGGTTTCAACCGCCGTCTTATCTTATCTTATTAACCTAATCGCTTTCGAGGATGCTAGCCAGCAAAGCTTGCTGGGCGTGCATCCGATTTTCCGCTTGATCCCAAACGCGCGATCGCGAACCTTCAATCACCGCATCGGTAATCTCTTCATCTCGGTGTGCCGGCAAACAGTGTAGTACGATAGCATTGCGATCGGCCATTTCTACCAGTCGCTCGTTTACCTGATAAGGCTCAAACAAAGGAATCCTGAGTTTAGCTTCCTCTTCCTGTCCCATACTTGCCCAAACATCAGTGTAAATGACTTGAGTATTCTTAGCAGCAGCTTCCGCATCAGCAGTCACAGTAACTTCTGTTTTGCCATTCGCGATCGCCTGAGCTTTTGCCACTATCTCAGGATTTGGGAGGAAATCTTCAGGACAAGCAATTCTGACATTCATCCCCATCATTGCACACCCCAACATCAGCGAATTTGCCATGTTGTTGCCGTCCCCAAAATAAGTCAGCGTCAGTCCTTCCAGCTTTCCAAAACACTCTTTGACTGTCATTAAATCAGCCAGCACTTGACATGGATGTTCGTCATCTGTCAGAGCATTAATTACAGGAATTTTGGCATAATTGGCAAAGGTTACTAAATCCTTTTGCTCAAAAGTCCGAATTGCCAAAATATCTAAATATCGGTCTAAAACCCTGGCTGTATCTACCAAAGGTTCGCCACGGCTGACTTGTGTTACATTGGGATTGAGGTCGATTACTTGCCCTCCCAATTTATACATTGCCACCGTAAAACTCACCCGGGTTCGTGTCGAAGCTTTGGAAAATAACAAGCCGAGAACTTTGTTGCGTTTCAGCTTGACCATTCCCGATTTTAAACTGGTTGCGAGATCCAGTAAATAATTTAATTCGTCAATGCTTAAATCGGCCAGACTTAATAAATCTCGCCCTTTTAATGAGTCCATGCTTTCCCCTACACACAAATTTTCAACTGTTAATAAAAACGGTTCGTAGTGAGGACTTTAGTCCTCTAATTCAGAGGACTAAAGTCCTCACTACGAACCTTACTTTTTGCGAGCGATTGGACTCGCAACAGCGGGCTTTTGGCGAGCCCCTCTCCCAGGGTTTTAAACTGCGGGCAATTGCTCGATCGCGCGATCGATCGAATCACAACCTTGCTCAACCGTTTCTACTACAGCCAACACACCCCGCAATTCCGCAGCACCGGGGAAGCCCTTAGCATACCAGGTTAAGTGCTTGCGCGCTTGAGAGACACCGCTTTCACCTTTGTATTCCCACAAAGCCCGCAGATGTTCCTTAGCACATTCGAGAAGTTCAATTGGTGTCGGAGGTATCTTTTCTACACCTGTTTTCAAGAAATAATCGACTTCTCCCACCAAGAATGGATAGCCCAAAGTTCCCCGCGAACACATCACTCCGTCGGCGCCAGTTTCTTCGAGACAGCGCACCGCTGCTTCCACTGAAAAAATGTCTCCGTTACCAATCACGGGAATCGATAAAACTTCCTTAACGCGGCGAATCCACTCCCATTTTGCCGGGCCGGTGTAACCTTGCGATCGCGTGCGGCCGTGGACGGTAATCATTTTTGCTCCCGCATCCTCCATCCGCTTAGCAAATTCCAAAATATTAATTTCTTTGTCAGTCCAACCGATGCGAGTTTTCACCGTCACAGGAACATCTACAGCATCCACAACCGCCCGCACAATTGCTTCGGCATTTTCCGGATCTCGCAGCAGCGAAGAACCGCCGCCGTTTTTAGTAATTTTGTTAACGGGACAGCCCATATTAATATCAACTGTATCCGCTCCTTCTGCCACAGCTTTCTGCGCCGCTTCCGCCAAGAAATTCGGCCGACAGTCAAACAATTGAATGCTAATCGGGCGCTCGTTTGGATCGATTTCCATAATTCGCGGCAGTTGCTTCACGTAGTGCAAACCTGTAGCGTTGACCATTTCGGTGTACATCATCGAATCCGGGGCATAGCGGCGCACCAGGCGGCGAAATACCAAATCGGTTACGCCGGATAAGGGCGATTGCAGGACGCGACTTTTGACTTCTAAGTCGCCGATTTTCAGCGGAGTTGCTAATCTTTCTTTTAATTCTGGAGATAGGGTAAGCATAGTCGATCGCACTTTTAATTATAATATCTGTATATTCCAATACGTTTCTCTTAGCGCTGTTTATTGCCCGGAGATCCCCCTCGCATCCCCCTTAAGAAGGGGGACTTTGAAAATACTCTTGTCCCCCCCTTAACAAGGGGGAGTAGGGGGCAAGCTAAGGGGGGATCAGTCTTAAGTGAACCGTATTGCTGTATATTATACTACAATTTTGGTATTTGACAGTTGTTCATTATATTTTTAGCCGATGATTGAGTGACAGCTAAAAGTATATTTAACCAGACTGCAATGCCTATTTGAAAGGGACTTCCCAAAATTTAACTGTTGTCAAACTAAAACCCAAAGCCGAACCCGGACAACATTTAAATCTATTTCTCGCTGTCGCTTGACTTTTGAGCTATCTATGGGGCGTTGCCACCAATGGGCGATCTACCTACTAAAACTGTCGCGCAAGTCACTTTTTTATTCCTTAATTCTGCCACAGTCTTCTGCCTGTCGGAGGGTTCCGCCTTCAGACGAGTAATGCTTAAATTTATTGGGATTCTGCAAAAGCCATACATAACATCGTTTTAAACTACAATTGGTTGATTCCCGACTAGCCCGATCGCACATTATAAAAATTGTAGAGAATTCCTATGGATGCCACAGCACTCTGGCAACGCTACCAAGACTGGCTTTACTATCACTCTGGATTGGGGCTTTACCTCGACATCAGTCGCATGGGATTTGACGACGCTTTCGTCGCCACAATGAAACCCAAATTTGACAAAGCTTTCAAAGACATGGCAACTTTGGAAGCAGGCGCGATCGCCAATCCCGACGAAAACCGCATGGTGGGCCACTACTGGCTGCGAAACCCCGATTTAGCTCCCACTCCAGAATTAAAACAAGAAATAGTCGAAGGCGTATCACAAGTCGAAGAATTTGTCAAAAAAGTTCAAAGTCGCGATATTAAACCGCCATTTGCTCCGCAATTTACCGATATTATCTCGATCGGCATTGGCGGTTCTGCCCTCGGCCCTCAATTCGTCGCCGAAGCGTTATCCCCAGATATTGGGCCCCTAGCAATTCATTTTATCGACAACACAGATCCGGCTGGGATCGATCGCATCCTCAACAAAATCAAAGACAAACTCAGCAGCACCTTAGTAATTACTATCTCCAAATCCGGCGGCACCCCCGAGCCCCGCAACGGCATGATCGAAGTTCAAAAAGCCTTCGCCGCCCAAAAACTCGACTTCGCCAAACAGGCAATTGCCATCACCGGCACAGACAGCCAACTAGACAAATTAGCCAAATCCGAAGGCTGGATTGCCAGCTTCCCCATGTCAGACTGGGTGGGAGGACGCACTTCGGAACTCTCAGCCGTAGGACTTTTGCCAGCAGCTTTGCAAGGCATAGACATTCGGGCGATGCTCGATGGCGCTAAAGTCATGGACGAAGCTACCAGAATTCCCGACATTAAAAACAATCCCGCTGCCCTTTTAGCCCTCTCCTGGTATTTTGCCTGCAACGGACGCGGCGAGAAAGACATGGTAGTTTTGCCTTACAAAGATTCCCTGCTATTGTTCAGCCGCTATTTGCAGCAATTAGTCATGGAATCGATCGGCAAAGAAAAAGATTTAGACGGCAACACAGTTTATCAAGGAATCTCAGTCTACGGCAACAAAGGCAGTACCGACCAACACGCCTACGTCCAGCAACTCCGAGAAGGCGTGCCGAATTTCTTCCTAACATTTATCGAAGTTTTGGAAGACAGGCAAGGAATTTCTCCAGAAGTAGAACCGGGCGTCACCTCGGGAGATTATTTATCTGGTTTGTTGCAGGGAACTCGACAAGCTTTGTACGAAAATCATCGAGATTCAATCACCGTCACAATTCCCCAAGTCAACCCTCGGACAGTAGGAGCATTAATCGCCCTCTACGAAAGAGCCGTAGGTTTTTACGGTTCCTTGGTAAATGTCAATGCCTATCACCAGCCAGGGGTTGAAGCCGGTAAAAAAGCGGCCGCTGCTGTGTTGGATTTGCAGCAACTGGTGCTGCAAGTTATCAAAGACGCTCCAACACCTCTGTCTGTATCAGAAATAGCAAAAAAAGCCGGAAGACCAGAGCAAATCGAGACAATTTACAAAACTCTGCGGCATTTGGCAGCCAACGGGCGCGGCGTAGCTTTGCAGGGAACATTAGCGCAACCTGGTACTTTAACTGCAACTTATCAGAGAGATGGGTCTAAAACCCCTTCTTGAGTGGCCGGCTTTTCGCCATTGTTCAGTAAAATAACAAATCCATCTTCACAAATGAATATGGTAAAATAAACACATCAGACAAGATTTAAAAACCTACCCCCTCCCGGTGGGAAAGTCTACGCCCAAAACATTTTGAGGAGACATGACTACGCACTTAATCGTGTAAACGCAGTCAGCGAAAGGAACCCTAACAATAGGGATATTTTGACAGAAATGTCTTAAAAATCCCCGTACCTTGATATTCGGGGAGTGTCAACAACAGAATTAAACAGTAGAATTAAAAATTAAAAGTGATTAATTTCACTTTTGATTTTTAATGTTTAATTTTTAATGTCCGCCCATGCCCTTGACGATTCTGGTTGCTGACGACGATTTCGCGACGCGCTTGTCGATTACCGATTATCTGGAAATTACGGGATACTCTGTAATCGCTGCTGAGAACGGCAAAGATGCTTTAGGCTTGGTAGAGGAATTTCAGCCACATTTGATTGTTACCGACATTACAATGCCCGAGATGGATGGCTACGAATTCGTGCGTCGAGTTCGGACTCGTCCCGCCTTCCGATTGCTACCGGTGATTTTTTTGACGGAACGCACGAGCACGCAGGAACGGATTCGGGGCTATCAGATGGGGTGCGACAATTATCTGGCTAAGCCTTTTGAACTCCCGGAATTGGGGGCGGTAATTCGCTCTTTGCTCGATCGCTACGCTCTAATTGCTCAGGCACCGTCTCGTTCCCCCGAACCCGAACAGATGCCAACAGCGACAGGTATCATCGCCAATGACCAGCCTCAAACTGATTTTTTAACTCAAAAACCAGAAACGCGCGATTCCCTACGGGATAGCTCGTTCGCGCGGGTATATGGCACTGGCGATGCTCCGAATTTGACGCAACGAGAGCAGGAAGTGCTAGATTTGGTGACAGAAGGTCTTTCTAATGTTCAAATCGGCGATCGGCTCCACCTCAGTCCTCGCACCATCGAAAAGCACGTCAGCAGCTTGTTCAGAAAAACTGAAAGCAACAACCGGGCAGAACTGGTTCGCTTTGCGATGGAACACCATTTGGTCGGTAATTGGTAATTGTTCAGTTGACAGTTGACAGTTGACAGTTGACAGTTGACCGCTTGAGGGCACTTGATAAAGAAATGAAGAGGATTTGAGTAATAAATAGTCTGATTTTAATTTCGCCTGGGCGGGCGGGCTTTAAACCACTTCTTTCTGGTAATTGGTAATTGTTAATTGGTAATTGTTAATTGTTCCTGACTGATAACGTATTCCAACAAACCCTCCGAAGCGTCCAGCAGCAAATCAATTACCCGATCGAATCCCTCCGGCCCACCGTAGTAAGGATCGGGAACTTCCTTCAAGTCGTGCGATCGGCAAAATTCGCACATCAAGCGTACTTTATCTTTATATTTTCCCGCAGTATCAACAGCAAGAATATTGCGATAATTGTCGCGATCCATCGCCAAAATCAAATCAAAATTTTCAAAATCTTTCCTGTTAAATTGGCGGGCTTCGCCTAACAATTCAATCTTGCGCTTCCTCGCCGCCAACGCCATGCGGTTGTCAGGGGGGCTGCCAATGTGATAGCCGCCAGTTCCGGCTGAATCGCAGGTGATGCGATCGCTCAAACCAGCTTGTTTAATTAAGTGATTCATAATATTTTCTGCTGAGGGCGATCGGCAGATGTTGCCAAGGCAGACAAACAATAATTTAGTCATTAGTTATTTGTTATTTGGTAATTGCTCAACTAGGGGAAAAAATGGAGCCATCAATAGAGAGAGCTTGTTGAATAGATTGATAAGCAGTTAAACCCTGACGCTTGCCAGTATTAACAACCGAACGAACTGCTGCAAACAAATCTC